>CALVAD010000016.1 GCA_944325495.1 uncultured Bacteroidales bacterium
GCTTCTACAGCATCTGGCACAACTGCTACAACACCTGGCAGCTCTACCGCAAGCGCAAGGCGGACGAGGCCCGCGCCCGCCTTTCCTGCGAATAGCCCGCTCCGCGAGTTTCAACCTGTGTCGAGGTGGTCTCCGCCTTTCCACGGTTCGTGCAAAACACCGTTCGCAGCGGCGAGCCTCTGACATACGCACTTGGCCGCCAGTTGCAACCGGTCTCACGGAATCCGCGTGACCGTTCGCGTCGCCCTGCCAAGGAGCCTTGTAAAGAGACGACATCTGCAACCGGCGTTTTGCACGACGACAGATTGCGGCCGGGCAGGTTTTCCCGCCATCCGAGCTGATTCTGCACAGCCAGCATGTTTCCGCCAGCGGAACTGCCGAATTGCGACCCCGCGGTCTTTCCCGCCATCCGTGCTGATTCTGCACAGCCAGCATGTCCCCGCCAGCGGAACTGCCGAGTTGCACCCGAGCAGGCTTTTCCCGCCTGCGTGGTGCAATTCGGCTGTCCGCGCAGCCGATGCCAGGAATAAAAATAATACGAAAAATTTACTAACTTTGCAAGCTAATAAAAGTTAGCCCCAAATGTCATTTGTAGAAGAAAGAATCGCTTTTGAAGGTCTTACTTTCGATGACGTGCTTCTGATTCCGTCATACTCGGAAGTCCTCCCGAGAGAAGTAAACCTGAGCAGCCGCTTTTCGCGGAACATCACCCTCAACATCCCGATCGTGTCCGCCGCGATGGACACCGTGACCGAAGCGCCGATGGCCATAGCTCTTGCGAGAGAAGGTGGAATCGGCGTTATTCATAAGAACATGGGCATAGAGGCCCAGGCCGCAGAGGTGCGCAAGGTGAAGCGCTCCGAAAACGGTATGATCAACGACCCTGTGACCATCAACCAGGACCAGACGGTCGGCGACGCGCTCAGGCTCATGCACGACAACCACATCGGCGGCATTCCGGTGACCGACGGCGAAGGGCATCTCGTCGGAATAGTGACCAACCGCGACGTGCGTTTCCAGAACGACATGTCCGTGCTCGTCAGGGACATAATGACCTCCGAGAACCTCGTCACGATACCTGACGCGAAGACGGACAGGGAATATGTGCGCGAGGTGCTGCAGAAATACAAGGTCGAGAAGCTGCCCGTCGTCGACAGCGAGGGGCATATAGTCGGCCTGATCACCTACAAGGACATACTCAAGGAACGCCTGCATCCCAACGCCTGCAAGGATGCTCGCGGCAGGCTGCGCGTGGCCGCGGGAATCGGCATCACCAGGGACGCGCTTGACCGCGTGGCCGCTCTCGCCGCAGAAGGAGTCGACGCGGTAGTGCTCGATTCCGCACACGGCCACAGCAAGGGGGTCATCGATCTGCTTAAGAAAGTCAAGACCCAGTTCCCGTCGCTGGACGTGGTGGTCGGAAATGTTGCCACCGAAGAGGGCGCGAGGGCGCTCGTCGAAGCCGGAGCTGACGGAGTCAAGGTGGGCATAGGACCCGGTTCCATCTGCACGACCCGTATCGTCGCCGGGGTAGGAGTGCCGCAGCTGACAGCAATCTTCAACGCATGGCAGGCCATAAAGGGATCCGGTGCATCCTTGATAGCCGACGGAGGACTCAGATATTCCGGCGACATAGTCAAGGCCCTGGCCGCCGGAGGCGACTGCGTGATGTGCGGCTCGATGTTCGCCGGCACCGAGGAGTCTCCCGGAGAGACCATAATCTACAACGGGCGCAAGTTCAAGTCCTACCGCGGAATGGGCTCCATCGACGCGATGGCCGCCGGCTCCAAGGACCGCTACTTCCAGGACGACAAGACGGACCTCAACAAACTCGTTCCCGAAGGCATCGTGGGCCGCGTACCCTACAAGGGCACGCTCTCCGAGACGGTCTACCAGCTCATAGGCGGCATACGCTCCGGAATGGGCTACTGCGGCGCGAAGGACATCGACGCGCTCAAGAAAGCCCGCTTCACCCGCGTGACTGCCAGCGGAATGGCGGAAAGCCATCCCCACGACGTGACGATTACCAAGGAAACCCCCAACTATTCGAGAGGTGAATAAGATACTTATACTCGACTTCGGTTCGCAGTACACCCAGCTCATCGCCCGCAAGGTGCGCGAAGCCGGAGTCTACTGCGAGATACATCCGTTCAACCGGATTCCCGCCCGCGACGCCGACCTCAAGGGAGTGATTCTTTCGGGCAGCCCCTCTTCGGTGACGGCGTCCGACGCCCCGCAGCCCGACCTCAAGGGCCTCAGGGGAGAACTTCCGCTGCTCGGTATATGCTATGGCGCCCAGTGGCTCGCGCAGAACGGAGGCGGCGAGGTCGCTCCTGCCGGGACCAGGGAATACGGCCGGGCTAAACTTTCGGTGCTCGACACCTCCGACCCTCTGTTCGCCGGCATCCCCGCCAGCTCCACGGTATGGATGTCGCACGGCGACACGATAACCCGTCTCCCGGCGGACGCCGAGGTGATAGGATCGACGGACACCGTCGACAACGCGGCCTTCCGCCTGAAAGGCGAACCTACATGGGGCATACAGTTCCATCCGGAAGTGCACCACAGCGAATACGGCCCGCAGATACTCCGCAACTTCGTCATAGGGATATGCGGATGCAGCGGAGACTGGACACCGGAAAATTTCATAGAGGCTACAGTGGCCGAACTGCAGGAAAAGCTCGGCGATGACAGGGTGATTCTCGGCCTTTCGGGCGGAGTCGACTCCAGCGTCGCCGCGATGCTGCTCCACAGAGCCATAGGACGCAACCTCCACTGCATCTTCGTGGACTCCGGCCTGCTGCGCAAGAACGAATTCGAGAGCGTGCTGCGCTCCTACGAGGGCATGGGGCTCAATGTGCGCGGAGTCAGGGCGGGGGAGCGTTTCCTCGATGACCTCAGAGGGGAGACCGATCCCGAGAAGAAGCGCAAGATCATAGGCCGCGACTTCGTGGAGGTGTTCAACGCCGAGGCGAAGAAGGTAGAGAACGCCCGATGGCTGGCGCAGGGGACCATCTATCCCGATGTCATAGAATCCAGCTCCGTCAAGGGCCCTTCGGCGACCATAAAGAGCCACCACAATGTCGGCGGACTTCCCAAGGAGATGAACCTCAAGGTCGTGGAACCCCTGAGGCTGCTGTTCAAGGACGAGGTGCGCCGCGTCGGGAAGGCTCTCGGACTCGATCCGGACATTCTCGGCCGCCATCCCTTCCCGGGGCCCGGTCTCGGAATCAGGATACTCGGAGAGGTGACAGCCGAGAAGGTCAGGGTGCTGCAGGAGGCGGACGCCATCTATATGGGCAAGCTCCGCGAATACGGGCTCTACGACTCCATCTGGCAGGCCGGCACGATACTGCTGCCCGTCCGCAGCGTCGGAGTCATGGGCGACGAACGCACCTACGAGAGCACCGTGGCCCTGCGCGCCGTGACTTCCGTCGACGGCATGACGGCCGACTGGGTGCATCTGCCCTACGATTTCCTTGCCGACGTGTCGAATGAGATAATACGCAAGGTGCGCGGCATCAACCGCGTCGTCTATGACATATCGTCAAAACCGCCTGCAACCATAGAGTGGGAGTAGGCGGCTCCATGAGATTTCAGGAGGCGGACCGTCAGAGCGACAGCAGCTGGAGCTCGTGGTCCGCCTTTATCTTGTCTATGATGGCCGTGACCACCCTGAATGCGGCGGAGTCGGCGGTGTAGACGGCCGGAAGGGCGAAGCTCACGCGTCCCTGGCGCTTGAGTTTCCCCGCAGTGGCTTTCTTGTGGGGATTGTCGGGGTTGTAGACGGCTATCGAGTGGCCTCCGAACATGCCCACTATCTTCATGCAGGGCACGTCGGTGTCGCCGTCGCCGAAATATATCATGTTCGTGAACGGGATGCGCTTCCTGTCCTCGGCCATCGAGGCGTTGACGCGCTTGTTGTCCCTGGCGCTGAAGATGCCCTTGCTGATCTTGAATATGAACTGGGTCTTGGCCGTGTAGTCTACCGCGATTCCGGGCCATACGGCCTCGCCGTTCTCGTCGTAGATGAAGGTCCCGGCGAAGATGTGCTTGAACTCCCCGGCGATGGGCGTGCCTTCGATTATCTCCTTGAGCCCGGACGAGTTGATGTAGTGCTCCACGACCACGCCCTTCTCCTTCCCGTATGCGTTGACCGCGGAGAACCATTCCCTGACACCTTCGAACAGCCTGACATCCTTGCCGAAGCTCTTGAAATCGTCGCGGCGGAGCTTGATTCCGCAGTTGCGGGCCTCGTCGAACATCAGTTTCATGTACGACAGGACATTCGAGGCGTCCTGACCCTTGGCGATGTCGTCGCTCATGGTCCAGAACTCCTCGGCGGTCTTGCCCACGGCCTGGATGAATCCGAACTCCTGCATGTTCCCCGGGGAGAGCGTCCCGTCGAAATCATAGATCAGGGCTGCTATAGGTTTCTTTCTCATCGGCATTTCACCACAAATTTTATTTTTTCGCCACAAATATCGTAAATCGCCGCGATATGATGAAACAACGGCTTGACTGAATTGAACGATATAAGTATATTTGAAAGAATTAGCCAATTATCGGAAAAGAATATGAAGCATTATCTTGCAACTCTCGAAAGCAGCATGAAGGCCGGTTGGGACAGGCCGGCGCTCTGCAATTATCACGGCGAAGTGTTCACCAACGCGGATCTCGCCGCAGAAATAGTAAAGTTCGATCTCTTATTCTCCGCCCTCGGAATCAGGAAGGGCGACAAGATCGCCCTCTGCGCGAAGAATGTGGCGCGCTGGGCGGTATCCTTCCTGTCCGTCAACGCCTATGAGGCCGTGATCGTCCCAATTCTCGCCGATTTCCATCCCGGCAGCATAACCCATCTGGTCGATCATTCCGACAGCGTCCTGCTGTTCACCGACAAGGAGATATGGGACAGGCTGGATGCCGCGAAGATGCCGAAGCTGCGCGGAGCGGTCAACATCGACGACTTTTCCGTCCTGTACGCCGCCAAGCCTGAATTCAAGGAACTGCTCGCTTCGAGAGACGGCATGTATGCCGAAAAGTATCCCGAAGGGATTTCGAAGGAGAAGTTCGCCTTCAAGTCCACGGACAATTTCGACGACCTGGCGGTGATCAACTACACCTCCGGCACCACGAGCGACCCGAAAGGCGTGATGCTGACCTACGGCAACCTCAGCGCGTCCATACAGTTCGGCCACGACAACATAAAGATATTCCCCGGCGACACCATAGTCTCCATGCTTCCTATGGCCCATGTCTACGGAATGGCCTACGAGTTCCTCTACCCGCTGTCGGGCGGCTGCGCCGTCTACTATCTTGGCAAGACCCCCGCTCCGTCACTGCTGCTCAAGGCGATGCAGGAAGTGCGCCCCTACATGGTCTGCACGGTGCCTCTGGTCATGGAGAAGATCTACAAGGCCTCGCTCAAGCCCGTGCTCTCCAAGCCCGCCATGAAGCTGCTCACCGCGATTCCGGGCATCAACAGGATAATCTTCAACAAGGTGCGCGAGAAGCTTGACGCCGCGTTCGGCGGCAAGGTCCGAAACTACATCATGGGCGGCGCCGCCCTGAACCCCGAGGTCGAGAAATGCTTCAAGCGCATAGGCCTGCATTATACCGTGGGCTACGGCATGACCGAAGCCGCCCCGCTGCTCGCCTATGAGGACTGGAGGCGCTATGTGCCCGGCTCCTGCGGCAAGGGCATCTCCTGCGTCAGCGTCCGCATAGATTCCGAGGACCCGCAGACCATCGCCGGGGAGATACAGGCCAAGGGCGACAACATCATGATAGGCTACTACAAGAACGAGGAGGCGACCGCCGCCGCGTTCACCGACGACGGCTATCTGCGCACCGGTGACCTCGGCATCATGGACGCCGAAGGCAACATCTTCATCAAGGGGCGCTCCAAGAACATGATACTCTCGGCCAACGGCCAGAACATCTATCCCGAGGAGCTTGAGGCCGTGGTGAACAACCAGAACTATGTGTCGGAGTCCGTGGTCGTCGACAGGGCGGGCAGGATCGTGGCCCTCGTCTATTTCGACGCCGAGGCGATGCGCAAGGACGGGCTCGACGAGGAGGCCGTCTCGGATCTCCCCGAGAAGGTCCGCGTGTCCGCCAACCGCCAGCTGCCGGCATACAGCCAGATAGCCAAGGTCGAGGTGGTGCTGGCTCCTTTCGAGAAGACCCCGAAGATGAGCATCAAGAGGTTCCTCTACAAGTAGGCTGCAACATTTCGCCGCCGGAAGGCATCTTCCAGAAGGTGTTTCAACAGATTCCATCATGAGAGCTATTATCGGAGCAATGCTGGCCCTTGCGCTTCTGTCCTCCGCTCCTGCGGCTTCCGCAGGGACCGCGGAGCGGAGCCGGCGGACCACGCTTATCGTAGATGACGGCGACAGCCGCCGCTTCTACTACAGGGACAGGAGCGACGAGTGGCGCAATGGCGCAAGAAAGCCTCTGCCCCGGGAGCGCTGGAGCTTCAGGATCGGCGCCGGGATGTCTTCCGCAAGCAACCTTGACGACTACCTCTACGCTTCGGAATTCCGCGGAAGCGGGGATTTCGGCCTGTCGGACTATTATGGCGGCTATCACGGTCCCGTCAAATCCTCCGGGGTGTACAGCATAGGGGCCGAGTACCTTGTAGCGCGTTGGTTCGCCGTATCGGCCGACCTGAGCGTGGAGTGCCTCTGGAATGCCCTGTACGACGGCTTCACGGACAGACGGACCGGACAGGCGGTCGGAACCGCGCTGGTGTTCATGCCCCAGGCCAGGTTCATCTATCTCAACAGGCCGGGCGTGCGGCTCTACGGCTATATCGGCGCGGGATTCGTGAAATATTTCGGCTACGGTTCCGGACGGGAGCCTTACCGCGACGAGGAAGGGATACATTTCCATGACGAGGACGATCTCCTCGGAGCGGGGCAGATCGTGCCCATAGGCATCGAACTGGGGCGCAGGTTCTTCGGCTTCTTCGAGACAGGCCTCGGATCGATGTTCACGGGCGTGCGTGCGGGAGCAGGTTTCAGATTCTAAAATCACATGGCCATGAACAGAATATTCCATATCGTGCTTCTCTCTCTGTCCGTCGCGGCGTGCACCGTCTATAGCGGCACCGACTGCTGCAGGAACGCCTCGAATCTCGAAAGCTTCTCCGTCAGGCTGGTCGGGCTTTCATCCGCCTATGCGGTGGACATGCTTTGCGACCGTTCCGAGCCGTCGGACGCGATCAACGACCCGGATTTCAGGATATACGACTATCTGGAGTATGCGCAGGGCTCCCGGATCGACTATTACATAGTCAGGTCGTCCGACGGGGTATGGGACGTCACCATCAGCGGCGATGTCATGAACGCCAGTTTCCAGATTCTGAGGGAGGATAGCGCGGGCGGCCCGGGCTATGCATGGAGAGTGCTTCCCTTCACTCTGGAATACGACGAGGGCGACGGCTATGCCGCAGTCCTCGCCACCGAAGACGACGTGGTGTTCGACTGGGTGTACGACTCCTACGAGAACCTCACTCCCAGCTGGTTCCTCAGGCAGACCGGCATATATTTCCTCTCGACTTTCGTGAGAGGCGAGGCCGGAGATTCGGCGCAGCTGCAGTACAGCTCCGGCAACGTCCATTTCACGGGCGGTCCGGACTATTGACATTTTGTCACTGGAACATATTTTGATTTTCATAGAGCCGACCGGAGGAATCCGGCCGGCTTTTTTGACTCAAAATGCAAAAGATATGTCAACCAAATTATTGAAAGGCAGAATAGGTGTGACCACCGAGAACATCTTTCCGGTGATCAAACAGTTCCTTTATTCGGATCATGAGATTTTCCTTCGCGAGATCGTGGCCAACGCTGTGGACGCCACCCAGAAGATGAAGGCTCTCGCCTCCAGCGGGGATTTCAAGGGCGAGCTCGGCGAGCTCAAGGTCAGTGTCGACCTGGACGAGGAAAAGAAGATTCTCCGCATCACGGACCGCGGCATCGGCATGACGGAGGAGGAAGTCGAGAAATACATCAACCAGATAGCCTTCTCGTCAGCCGGGGAGTTCCTTGCGAAATACAAGGAGCAGCTCGGCTCCATCATAGGCCATTTCGGCCTCGGCTTCTATTCGGCCTTCATGGTGGCGTCCAAGGTCACCATCGACACCCTGAGCTGGAAGGAAGGCTCCAAGGCCGTCAGGTGGACCTGCGACGGTTCTCCCGAGTACGCGATGGAGGAGAGCGACCGGAGCGACCGCGGCACGGTCATCACCATTTATTTCGACAAGGATTCTGAGGAATACGCCTCCAAGGGCAGGATCGGACAGCTGCTCGGCAAATACTGCAAGTTCATGCCGGTGCCCGTGGTGTTCGGCAAGAAGACCGAATGGAAGGACGGCAAGAGCGTCGAGACCGACGAGGACAATGTCATCAACAATATCGAGCCCATCTGGACCAAGGCTCCCGCCGACCTCAAGGACGAGGACTATCTGAAGTTCTACAGGGAGCTCTATCCGATGGAGGAGGACCCGATGTTCTGGATCCATCTCAATGTCGACTATCCCTTCACCCTGACAGGAGTGCTCTACTTCCCCAAGATCAAGGAGCGCATGGCAATCAACAAGAACAGGATACAGCTCTACTGCAACCAGATGTTCGTGACCGACCATGTCGACAACATAGTCCCCGACTTCCTGACTCTGCTGCACGGCGTCATAGATTCTCCCGACATCCCCCTGAACGTGAGCCGCAGCTATCTGCAGAGCGACGCCAACGTGAAGAAGATCAGCACCTACATCACGAAGAAGGTGGCCGACCGCCTGGAGGAGATCTTCAGGGACCAGCGCGAGCAGTACGAGCAGAAGTGGGACAACATCAAGCTCTTCATCGAATACGGCATGCTCAGCGAGGAGAAGTTCTGCGAACGCGCGATGAAGTTCGCCCTGCTCAAGAACACCGACGGCAGGTATTTCAGCTTCGACGACTACCGCAAGGCCATAGAGCCCGCGCAGACCGACAAGGACAAGAACGTGGTCTATCTCTACGCGACCGATGTCGAGAAGCAGTACAGCTTCATCGAGGCCGCGAAGAACATGGGCTATGACGTGCTGCTCATGGACTGCGAGCTCGACAGTCATTTTGTCAACCTGCTCGAAGGCAAGATGGAGCACACCCGTTTCGCCCGCGTCGACAGCGACTCCCCGGCCAATCTCATACCGAAAGAGGACGAAGTCAGGCCGGAGATGAGCGATGACGACAAGAAAGTGCTCGAAGAGATGTTCAAGACCGTGCTGCCTCAGGGGAACGACTATCTCGTGGAGGCGAGGAACCTCGGCGAGAACGCGGCTCCCGTGCTGATCACCCAGAGCGAGTTCATGCGCCGCTACCGCGAGATGAGCGCGCTCGGCGGAGGCATGAATTTCTACGGCACCATGCCCGAGTCCTACAATATCATGGTGAACATGCAGAACCCTGTCGTGGCGAAGATATGGAACGGAAAGAAGGAAGCGGCCGACACTTCGGCGGCCGACTTCGCCTCCGGCAGCGAGCTGCTGCATCAGGTGGTGGACCTCGCTCTGCTCGGCAACGGCATGCTCAAGGGCAAGGCCCTCGCCGACTTCATCGCCCGCAGCGAGAAGATGCTCGGGGAGTAGCGCAGCTTGCGGCATTTATGAAAGTTTGTTATTTTTGCCGGCGTCCGCAGACGGACAGTTTTTAACCAAAATATCGACATTATGAAGAAAATCATGTTTTTGATCGCCGCGCTCGGTCTGACGGCCGCGACGATGTCCGCCCAGCAGAAGGGCGACATGTACATCTCGGGTTCCGTCATGCTCTCGGGAGGCAACACCAAGCAGGAGGTCACCGTGTCCTCGACGACCAACACGACCGACATTCCCTTGACCTTCAATCTGGGCATCGTTCCCAGTTTCGGCTACTTCGTGGCCGACAACTTCGAGGTGAACCTTGCCCTCGGCTATAATTTGATCAAGGACTACCGCAGGACGGACGCCGACAACAACAAGCTGTACAACAACGACAACCTGTTCACCATAAGGCCTGGCGTGAACTACTATCTCAAGCTTGCCGACAAGCTCTGGTATGTGCCCGGCCTCAGCCTCGGGATAGGATTCGGCAGCTATGTCTCCGACATCGACGTGAACACGACGGAGAAGACTCCCTACACGAACTTCGGCCTGAGCCTCTCACTGCTGACTTTCGAGTTCCGCCCCGCGGACTTCCTCGGAGTCACTTTCAATGCCGGAGACTTCTCGTACAATCTGACTTCGACCAAGGAGAGCGAAAGCGGTACGACCAGGGTGGAGACCACAAACAATGTGGATCTCGGTCTCAATCTCGGAGCTTCCATAGGTCTCAAGTACTACTTCTAGTAGAGTCGGGACATACCGGATATCAAAGGAAGGCCGCTCATCTGAACTGAGCGGCCTTCCTTGTAGTTGATTGCGGTCAGAGGTTCATGCCAGGTCGTCGTCATCCCATGACGACACGCCGGGCTTGCCCTTGCGCAGGCTCATTATGGCCTGGGAGATGTTGATTATGAAGTCGCCCATCTTCTCGAGATCCTCCACGAGGTCGAGATAGTAGACGCTTTCGAAATAGGCTTCTCCGTTGTTCTCCACCTCCTTCAGCTCCATGTCGCGCAGCTTGTCACGCATGCGGTTGATGTGGACTTCGGCCTCCACCGCATTGTCGATGTTGGTGATGGTGGTGCTGTGCTCGAGGTTGTAGATGGTCGCGTCGTAGGCCCGGCCGACCAGGACGATCATCTCGCCGATGTGCTTCTTGTGCTCGTCGGAAAGCTTCTGCCCGTGGTCGATTCCCCGGGTTATCAGGCGGCTGATGGCCTCGCCGCTGTCGCCGAGCGACTCCATTTCGCCCACGATGCGGTAGAGCGCCTTGATCAGCAGCGACGAGCTGTCGCTGAGGTTCTCGCGGTTCAGCTTGTTCAGGAAGCTCACCACTTCATATTCTATGCGGTCGGAGATTTCCTCATACTTCACCAGCTTGTCCCTCCAGGGCTGGAATTTGTCTTCCGAGTCCGAAGTCTCGACGGCCAGCCTGATATATTCGAGGTCCTTCTGCATCACGCGCCCGAAATGGATCACTTCCTTGCTGGCTTCGGTCAGGGCGAGCTCGGGTGCGGATATGAGCCCGGCGTTGATGTAGACCAGCTTCTCGGGCACCGCTTCGCCGCCCTTCCTTTCCTTTATGGCCGTCCTGACTATTTTCTCGATGACGGGGATGAACCATATCAGGATGCCGGTGTTGATCAGGTTGAACACGGTGTGCAGCATCGAGATGCTGTAGAGCGGGGTCTCCGTGGAGTTCCCGAGGCCTATTCCGTCGATGATCAGATGTATCAGGCCGAGGAAGTATCTGAAGAAGCATACCGCCCAGATCACGCCGAATACATTGAAAACGGTATGTGCGAGCGCCGCCCTCTTTGCGTTGGTGTTGCCGACGGCCGCCGCGAGGTTGGCGGTTATCGTCGTCCCTATGTTCTCTCCGAGCACCATGGCCGCCGCCATGTCGAACTGGATCCAGCCCATGTTGAGGATTATGAGCGTCAGCGCCACGGTCGCGCTGGAGGACTGAAGCACGAGGGTGAGGATAGTGCCGACCATTATGAAGAGAAGCACCGACCATACGCCGTGCCCGGACCATGACTGGATGAACGACAGGACTTCGGGTGTGGACTGCAGGTCCGGTACGGAGTTCTTCATGAACGAAAGTCCGAGGAACAGGAGGCTGAATCCAACGATGATCTCGCTGATGTCGCGCGTGCGTCCCTTCTTGGAGAGGCTCATTATGAAGCCAATTGCCATGAGCGGCACCGCAAGGATGGAAATGTCGGCGGAGAAGCCGAACAGGGCGATTATCCATGCGGTGAAAGTGGTCCCTATGTTGGCTCCCATTATGACGCCTATGGCCTGGGTGAGCGTGAGTATCCCCGCATTCACGAAGCTGACGACCATGACGGTGGTCGCGCTGGAGGACTGGATGACCGCGGTGACGCCGAGACCGGTCGCCACTCCCTTGAGGGGGTTGGACGTCATGGAGGCCACGAACTTCCTAAGTCCGTCGCCGGCCGTCTTCTGGAGGCCGGCGCTCATCATGTTCATTCCATAGAGGAACATGCCCAGCGCTCCGAGCAGGGTGATTATGCTTATGAACATATCAGCTGGTTAAAATCACGATTTAACAGAATGATATTGCAAATGTAGCATAATTTTAACAATTAGGTTGAAAATCATTCGGCGATGTCCTAACTTTGCCGTCAGTCAGACATAAAGATCGACATACATGACAGAGGTGCTGATAGTGGAGGACGAGGCGGATATCCTGGATATCCTTTCGTTCAATCTCGAGAATGCCGGCTACAAGGTGCTGGCGGCGTCATCCGCAGAGGAAGGGATCAAGCTTCTTGGTCCCGACACCGCGCTGATACTGCTCGACGTGATGCTTCCGGGAATGTCCGGCTTCCAGATGGCCAGGCAGCTCCGCAAGGAGAACCGCAGCCATGTGCCCATAATATTCCTGACGGCGAGAGGCACCGAGAACGACATACTGACGGGCTTCTCCGCCGGAGGGGACGACTATATAGCCAAGCCGTTTTCGATAAACGAGGTGCTGGCGAGGGTGAAGGCCGTGCTCAGGCGCAGCGGCGGAGAGCATGCCGGCGGTGACCTGCTGGACTTCGGCGGCCTGCACATGGACCTGTCGTCCGAGACGGCCGAGCTCGACGGAAAGCCGCTGTCGCTCTCGCGCAAGGAATTCGACCTCCTGGCCCTGCTCGCGAAGCATCCCGACACATATTTCTCGCGCGCGGTGCTCATCTCCAGCCTCTGGAAGGACGCCCCGTATGTGCTTGACAGGACGGTGGACGTGCATATCGCGAGAATCCGCGGCAAGCTGGGCAAGTACCGCGATCTGATAAAGAACAAGACGGGCTTCGGGTATTACGTGGATTCCCACTATGTCGTACAGGAATAGGCTCGTGCTCTATGTCGCGGCGGTCTTCACGGTCTTCGCGCTGATATCCCTGCTTGTCGGCCTGGCCAACGGAGAGCGCTACAAGCAGTCCGTCATGAAGTCGAGGCTGTCCGGCTATGCGCAGATGGTGGCTGATGCCGACGCCGACGCCGTCTCTGTGACGGAATATTTCCCGGATGACCTGAGGGTCACGATCATCGCCGCCGACGGGGATGTCGTCTATGATTCGGAGAACCGGACGGACGAAATGGAGAATCACCTTGACCGTCCGGAGATCAGGGAGTGCCTGCGCAGAGGGGAGGGTACGGCGCTGCGCCGCTCCGACACCTCTGGCGGCCGGTATTTCTATTATGCCAGGGAGGACGACGGGAACATAGTCCGCGTGGCCCAGAACTTCGACGTCGACCTGGACGATTTCCTGAGCACAGACTGGATGTTCCTGCTCTTCGAGTTCCTGCTGCTGCTGTTCTCCCTGTTCCTGCTGTACTTCATGACCGAACGCTACGGACGGAAGGAGGAGGAGCGGGCGGACATAGAGACCCGCAGGCTCAAGCACGAGATGACCGGCAACATCTCGCACGAGCTCAAGACGCCGGTGAGCAGCATACAGGGCTATCTCGAGACCATAGTCAACCATCCGGAGTTGAGCGAGGACAGGCGCAGGCTCTTCATCGAACGCTCGTACCTCCAGTCCCTGCGGCTTTCCGACATGATCACGGACATCTCCACGATCACCAAGCTGGAGGAGGCTCCCGAGCAGTTCAAGGTCATGCCCGTCAACATCAAGGTCGTGTTCGAGGAGGTGCTCGAGGAAATGTCCGACGCGGTAGCCTCCCACGGCATACAGGTGGAGAACAATCTGCAGCCGCTCTGCGTCAGGGGCAACTACAGTCTCATATATTCGATCTTCCGCAACCTCATCGAGAACACCATGAAATATGCCGGCGACGGCTCCTGCGTGCATGTCTCCTACAGCCGCTCCCAGGACGGCGCCCATTGCATCGACTATTACGATACGGGAAGGGGAGTGGCCGACGACGAGCTGGACAAGATATTCGAGCGTTTCTACAGGCTCGACGCGGACCGCGGCAAGCCTGTGGGCGGCTCCGGTCTTGGGCTTTCGATAGTCCGCAACGCCGTGCTGTTCCACAAGGGGAGCATCAGGGCGTACCGCGTGCCCGGCGGGGGTCTCGGCTTCCGTTTCACTCTGAAGGACCTTAAATAGCTTCTGCTCCACGGGGGCTCAGGCGGCCGTTCCCGCCGACTTCCGCTACCGCCTCCGCCCGCATGTCCGGGACGGGGCGGATTTGTATTTCTCCCGGCTTTTCGCTAACTTTGAAAAAAATCTGCATTCGATTATGGCTAAAGAAGAAAAGGTTTGGATATGTTCCGTATGCGGCTATAAATTCGTTGGACCGAAACCCCCGAAGGAGTGCCCGGTATGCCATGCTTCAAGCGAGTATTTCGATGAGGTGAAGGACGATACGGTGCAGCAGTAAAACGAGACAGCTATGAAAGGTATAGTTCTGGCCGGAGGGTCGGGTACGAGACTGTATCCGATCACGAAGGGCGTGAGCAAGCAGCTTCTGCCCATCTATGACAAGCCTATGATCTACTATCCGCTGTCGGTCCTCATGCTTGCGGGCATACGGGATATACTGATCATCTCCACCCCCTACGATCTCCCGGGTTTCCGCAGGCTGCTGGGTGACGGGAGCGATTACGGAGTGCGTTTCGAATATGCCGAGCAGCCTTCGCCCGACGGCCTCGCGCAGGCGTTCATAATAGGCGAGAAGTTCATAGGCGGAGATTCGGTCTGCCTCGTGCTCGGCGACAACATCTTCCACGGATCCGGCTTCTCGACCCTGCTCAAGAACGCCGTGCATACTGCCGAGAACGATGCGAAGGCGACGGTGTTCGGCTACTGGGTCAGCGATCCCGAGCGCTACGGAGTCGCGGAGTTCGACAAGGACGGCAACTGCCTTTCGATCGAGGAGAAGCCTGCGGAACCCAAGTCAAACTATGCGGTGGTGGGACTCTATTTCTACCCCAACAGGGTCGTGGACGTGGCTGCGCATATCAGGCCGTCGGCGCGCGGGGAGCTCGAGATCACTACCGTCAACCAGGAATTCCTGGCCAAGGGTCAGCTCAAGGTCCAGACGCTCGGAAGGGGGTTTGCGTGGCTCGACACCGGAACCCATGACTCGCTCGCCGAGGCCACGGCATACATAGAGACCATAGAGAAGCGTCAGGGGCTCAAGGTCGCATGTCTCGAAGGAATAGCCCTCCGCAAAGGCTGGATAGGTCCGGACAAGGTGCGCGAGCTGGCGCGGCCGATGCTCAAGAACCAGTACGGGCAGTATCTTCTGAAGACGGCCGACGACTTCGAGAGAAACAACATCTGGGGAGCGGACGAATTCTGACGAGATGGAAGTGATTCATACGGAAATACCCGGAGTGGAGATCATAGAGCCGCGCGTGTTCCGCGACAGCAGGGGTTATTTTTTCGAGTCCTGGTCCCAGCGGGAGTTCGACCTGAAGGTCAGGCCCGTGGCTTTCGTCCAGGACAATGAGAGCAGAAGCACCTACGGCGTGGTGCGCGGCCTGCATTTCCAGAAGGGCCGCAGTTCGCAGGGCAAGCTCGTGCGGGTCGTAAGCGGCTCGGTGCTCGACATCGCGGTGGACATAAGGCGCGGCAGCCCCACCTTCGGGAAGCATGTGGCGGTCGAACTGAGCGGGGAGAACCATCGCCAGCTCTTCATTCCGCGCGGCTTCGCCCACGGATTCAGCGTGCTGAGCGACGAAGTGGTGTTCCAGTACAAGTGCGACAATTTCTACGATCCGGCATCGGAAGGGGCTATCGCGTGGGACGACCCCGAACTGGGTATAGACTGGCGCATTCCCACCGGCAAGGCGGTCCTGAGCGCCAAGGACATGGAACATCCCAGGCTCGCGGACGCGGACTGTCTGTTTGACTATAACGAGGACCTCTATCTATGAATATACTGGTAACAGGCGCCTGGGGACAGCTTGGCAGCTGGCTCAGGATTCTGGCTTCGGCTGCCTCCGACCGTTTTGTGTTCACCGACGTTGCGCAGGCCGGGGAGGAGCAGCTTGAAATGCTCAGGAGGCTCGGAGGCGGCAATGTGCCCCTCGGTTGCTCTGCGCTGGATATCACCGACATCGACGGCATAAGACAGACCGCAGAAGCCCATGGCATAGACGCGATAGTCAATTGCGCGGCCTTCACCAATGTCGATGCCGCCGAGGACAGGCCGGAACTGGCGGAAGCCCTCAATGCCGCCGCCGTCGGGAATCTCGCGGCCGTAGCGCGCGAGAGGAACGCTCTGCTGGTGCACATAAGCACCGACTACGTGTTCGGCGCCGACCCCTACAACACTCCGTGCTCCGAGGATCGGAAAGGCACGCCCAGCGGGGTCTACGGCCTCACGAAACTTCATGGCGAGCAGGCCGTCATCGCATCTGGTTGCAAATACGTGATAATGCGCACTGCGTGGCTTTACAGCGAATTCGGGAAGAATTTCCTCAAGACCATGCTGGCGCTCACTGCGTTGAAGCCGGAGATCAGGGTTGTCTTCGACCAGGCGGGGACTCCCACCTACGCCGCCGGCCTCGCCCATGCGGTGCTTGCGGTGCTGGACGACTACAGGAGCGCCGGAACGACAGGCGTGACATATCATAAATCCGGAATATACAATTTCTCGGACGAGGGAGTGTGCAGCTGGTATGATTTCGCGAAGGCCGTGGCGGCGTTCGCGGGACATGACTCATGCCGGATACTGCCCTGCCACAGCGGCGAGTTCCCGAGCAAGGTGGTGCGGCCGGCGTATTCGGTGCTGGACAAGACCAGGATCAAGGAGACTTTCGGGCTCGAACTGCAATGGTGGCCCGAAGGCGTGAGGAAGTGCACGGCCTCGCTCGCGGCCCATGCCTCCCGTGACTGAGAGGATCATCTAATCGAACTTATTGCTTATGAACAAAATATTCAGAAAATGGCTCGGCAAATATGTCTCCGAATATCTGAACACGACGGTCATATATCTCATGGACGTGTTCCTTTCGGTGGCAGCGTCGGGTATCGTGATACTTATAGCCATCGTCTTTTTCGACCACGTCTTTCCGTCCGACTTCATCCTGTGGTGGCTGGCTTCCTCCGCCCTGACGTCCATGGTGGTGTTCTATCTGACCCGAAGCTACCGGGTGATCATCCGCCACTCCACGATGCGGGACCTCGGGAGGTACACGCTGGCCATAATTGCCAAGGACGCCGTCATGTATGCGGCTCTCTCCCTCCTGTTCGGGGCATCGGACATATTGTTCCTGCTGCTCATGCTGGATTTCTTCATCGGACTCTTCCTGCTGTTCATGGTCAGGTTGCTCATGATAATGGTCTACGACCAGATGAAGAAGAACAGCATAAGGCGCCGCAACTGCATCAACGTCCTGGTGTTCGGGACTTCCGACAAGTCTGTAGCCATCGCGACGCGGCTCTCCAATTCTCCGCATTACCGGGTGGTGGGCTTCCTGGCCGGCACCGACGGCCCGGGCCACATGATGCTGTCGGATTTCCCCGTGTTCCACTGCGCTGACGCCAGGGCGTTCGAGCTTTTCGTCAGGGACCACAGCATAGGCGGACTGCTGTTCGCCACGGAGAAGGATGCCCGCAACTGTCAGGACAGCCTGATACAGTTCGCCGTAAGGAACAAGGTCAAGGTGCTGCTTTCGCCCACAATAGACGAGATGGTGGGCGGCAGGCTCATGCACAACCGGGTCAGGGAGATCAAGATAGAGGATTTGCTCGGACGTGAGGAGATCAGGATATCCATGGACGAGATTGTCGAGAACTTCCGCGGCAAGACCGTGATGGTCACCGGGGCCGCCGGTTCCATAGGTTCCGAACTCTGCCGGCAGCTCGCCGGATTCGGGGTCAGGATGCTGGTGCTCTACGACAACGCCGAGACCCCCATGCACAATCTGCGTCTCGAACTTGAGGAAAGATTCCCGGAGCTCAAGTTCGTGCCCGTCATCGGGGATGTGCGTATGCCTAACAGGCTCGACTTCGCCTTCCGCTCATGGAAGCCCCAGGTGGTGTTCCACGCGGCGGCCTACAAGCATGTGCCCCTGATGGAGGAGAACCCCTGCGAAGCCGTGATAGCCAATGTCGCGGGCACGAGGAACGTGGCCGACAAATGCATAGAGTACGGGGTCGAGAAGATGGTCATGATTTCCACTGACAAGGCCGTAAATCCCACGAACATCATGGGCTGCACCAAGCGTCTCGCCGAGATATATGTGCAGAGTCTGGGCATAGCCGTGGAGAAGGGCGAGGTCAAGGGCGCCACGAAGTTCGTCACCACGCGTTTCGGCAACGTGCTCGGCTCCAACGGTTCGGTGATACCGCGTTTCCGCGAGCAGATAGAGAGCGGAGGCCCTGTGACCGTGACGGACAGGAACATCACGCGCTTCTTCATGACCATCCCCGAGGCCTGCCGTCTCGTGATGGAGGCCGCGACCATGTCCACCGGAAACCGCATCTGCGTGTTCGACATGGGGGCTTCGGTCAAGATCGACCATCTCGCGAGGCGCATGATAGAGCTTGCCGGATTCGTGCCGGACAAGGACATAAAGATAGAATATACCGGCCTGCGTCCCGGCGAGAAGCTGTACGAGGAGGTCCTTTCCAACGCCGAGAACACGCTGCCAACCTCGCACGACCGCATACGCATAGCCAAGGTCAGGGATTATGACTACAACGAGGCCAGGGACTATGCCGATCGGCTTGAGGAACTCGCCCGCAAGGTGGACATCCCGGCTATGGTGCGCCTCATGAAGGAGGTGGTGCCGGAATTCAAGAGCCGTAACTCGGAATTTGAAAAATACGACAGATAGATGCAGATAATATTGCTTTCCGGCGGTTCCGGGAAAAGACTGTGGCCGCTCTCCAATGAGGCCCGTTCCAAACAGTTCCTTCCGCTTCTGGCTTCACCTTCAGGCGGCAAGGAGTCCATGGTGCAGAGGGTGGTGCGCCAGCTCGGCGAGGCCGGAATCGACGCCGAACTCACCGTGGCGACCAACGCGGCGCAGCGTGACATAATAATCAACCAGCTCGGGGACAGGGTCGGCATAGTCGCCGAACCCGAACGCCGCGACACTTTCCCCGCCATAGCTCTGTCCTGCACATGGCTCTCTCTCGGGAAATCCTGCCCCGCTGACGAGGTGGTGGTGGTGATGCCCTGCGACCCCTATACGGAGAGCGGGTATTTCTCGACCATAGCCCGCATGGCGGACTGCGTGCGCGAGGGTGCGGCCGAGCTCGTACTGATGGGCATAAAGCCGGCGAACCCTTCGACGCGCTACGGCTATGTGGTCCCCGAGCCGGCGGAGGCGGGTTGTCCATGGCACAGAGTCTCGCGTTTCACCGAGAAACCCGACGCCGCCACCGCCGTGCGGCTGCTTGAGGAGGGGGCATGGTGGAACGGAGGCGTATTCGCGTTCAGGCTGGGCTATCTGACGGACATAGTCTCCCGCTATGTCGCGGCGGAAACTTTCGAGGAGCTGCGCGGAAGGTACTCGGAACTGCCGAAGATAAGTTTCGACTATGAGGTGGTCGAGAAGGCGGAGTCCGTGGCCGTCGTCGCCTACGAAGGGAAATGGAAGGACCTCGGCACCTGGAACGCTCTCTGCGAGGAGCTTCCGGAGCCCGTGACCGGCAACGGGCTGCTCGGGCCGGGAGCCCGCGGCACCAGCATAGTCAACGAGCTGTCCGTCCCGATCTTCTGCGAGGGGATAGAGGACGCGATAGTCGCGGCAAGCCCCGACGGCATCCTGGTGTCGGCCAAGAAGACTTCGGAGAACATCAAGTCCTATGTGGAGCATCTTGTCGACAGACCGATGTACGAGGAGCGTCGCTGGGGCACCTACCGGGTGCTGGACAGGACCAAGGGACCGGACGGGGTCGAATCCCTGACCAAGAACCTTTTCCTCAAGGCCGGCTGCAACATAAGCTACCAGCGCCATAATTTCCGCGAGGAGGTGTGGACTTTCGTCAGCGGCTGCGGTTCCGTAAGGTTCGAAGGGGGAGAAAAGGAAGTCAGGGCCGGAGACGTGGTGCACATACGCCGGGGCGAACTGCACGGTCTCAAGGCCCTGACACCCTTGAATCTGATTGAAGTCCAGATCGGCACCAGGCTCGTCGAAGAGGACATCGAACGGCTGGAGCTGACCTGGTAGTACTTGCTATTTGCAGAACTGCTGCTTCAGAGCCTCGATCTTGGCGTCGGCGTCGGCGCCCTTGGCCCCGAAGTAGAACTTTATCTTGGGCTCGGTGCCCGAAGGACGGACGGAGACTACGTCCCCCGCTTCATCGAAGAACTGCAGCACATTGGACGAAGGCTGCCCGGTCTTCTCGGGTTCGAGATAGTCGACTACCTTTGTTACCGGAGAGCCGCAGAGCTCCCTGGGAGGGTTCGCGCGGAGTTCCGCCATCATCTGCTGGATCTCGCGTGCGCCGGAGACGCCCTTGCGCACCACTGACACGAGACCTTCCTTGCGGTAGCCGTACTCGCGGTATATCTTCTGCAGCAGGCCGTAGAGCGTGAGACCCTGGTCCGCCGCCCATGCGGCGCATTCGGCGACCATCATGGCGCTGACCTGGGCGTCCTTGTCGCGCACGAACTGCCCGACGTTGAAGCCGTAACTCTCCTCGCCTCCGCAGATGAACTCGCCTGTGGCTTCGTTGCGCTTGACGACTTCGGCTATGTATTTGAAGCCTGTGAGCACATTGTACACGGGCACTCCGAAACTTCTGCATATTTCGGTAATGAGTTCGGTGGTGACTATGGTCTTGACGACATATTTGCCCTCTCCCAGCGTTCCGAGTTCCTTGCGGCGGCTCAATATGTAATAGGTGAGCATGGATGCGGTCTGGTTGCCATTCATCAGAACCATCTTCCCCTGGTCGTCGCGCACGGCGATTCCGAGCCTGTCGGCGTCGGGGTCGGTGCCCATGACGAGGTCGGCTCCGGTCTCCTCGGCCTTTTCGAGCGCGAGCTTGAGAGCCGCGGGCTCTTCCGGATTAGGGGATATCACGGTCGGGAAGTTGCCGTCGGAGATGTCCTGCTCGGGCACATGGATGATGTTCCTGAATCCGAGCTTTCCGAGAATCTCGGGCACGAGGCGCACTCCGCAGCCGTGAAGTGGAGTGTAGACTATCTTGAGGTCCCCGTGCCTGCGGCAGGCTTCGGGGCTGAGACTCAGCGAGAGCAGGTCGCGCACATAGCATTCGTCGACATCGGCGCCCATGGCCTCGATCTCCCCGCAGCGGAGTCCGGCCTTGAACCTGACCATGGACGGGTCGCTTATCTTGGCCACCTCGGCGACGATCTCCTTGTCGACCGGCGAAGTGACCTGGCCGCCGTCGGACCAGCTTACCTTGTAGCCGTTGTATTCCTTGGGGTTGTGAGAGGCGGTTATCATTATGCCGGCGACGGCCTTCTTGAGGCGCACCGCATAGCTCATCTCGGGCGTGGGGCGGATATTGTCGAAGATGTAGACATGGATTCCGTTGGCGGACAGGACTTCCGCGGCGATTTTGGCGAACTCCTTGCTGTTGTTGCGCGAATCATAGGAAATGCAGACCTTGGGGTCGTCGCCGTCGTAGTGCGAGAGAATGTAGTTCGCGAGTCCCTGGGTGGCCATCCCGACAGTGTATCTGTTCATCCTGTTGGTGCCGACTCCCATGATGCCGCGCAGGCCTCCGGTGCCGAACTCAAGATTCTTGCCGAACGCGTCCTCGAGCTCCGCGGGGTCGCCTCCGAGCATCTGGCGGACTTTCATCTTGGTTTCCTGATCGAAATCTCCTTCGAGCCATGCCCTGGCTCTGGTTTCAAATTCTTTCATCGGTATGTGGTTTTATGTTAGGTGACACATTCACGTATCTCTCAAAAATACGAAAAATTCAGGAAAATTGTACCGATATTTGCCGGCGTGAAGCAGAAAAAGAGCTTTTCGGAAATACTCGTGTCCCTTGAGGACGCCGCGGCGCGCAAGGTGGCGGGAAAGCTGCCGGCCTGGTCGGGCATCGACATCGACCTTCCGGGCTCGCTCGCGCTCGAGCAATGTTCGTCTTCGGCGGCCGCGGCCTATAAGGCCGGTCTCGCCAAGGAGAGGGCCGGCGGCCGTCTGGACTGCGTCTGCGACATCACCGGAGGCCTCGGTTCCGACAGCGCGGCTTTCGCTGCCGAAGCGGGAAGGCTCCTGTATGTGGAAAGGAATCCCCGGCTCGTCGAGGCCGCAAGGAAGAACTTCCGTGCGCTGGGGCTCCGCAATGTCGAATTCCGCTGCGAGGAGGTCGGTCCGGAGAGCGAACTGCCGGAATGCGGGCTGATCTACGCCGACCCGGCCCGGCGCGGCGACACCGGCCGCAAGCTCTTCCGGCTGGAGGACTGCTCTCCGGACATCGGCACTCTCGCCCCGTTTCTGCTGGACAGGTCGCCGATGCTCATGGTCAAGCTTTCTCCCATGGCCGACATTTCCGTACTGCTCGGGAGTTTCGGCTCAGTCCTGAGGGAAATCCATGTCGTGGGGCTGGGCGGTGAGGTCAAGGAACTGCTGTGCCTGCTGCAGCGCGGCAACCGGTCCTTCGACGGCATATTCGCCGCGGAGCTCGGCGCCGCGGAAGGCGGCGGTGACGAAATCTTCTTTTTCCGACCCCGGGAGGAACAGTCCGCGCCGCTTCTTCTCGCCGGGGGCCTGTCTCCCGGCCAGGTGCTGCTGGAGCCCGTCTCCTGCATGCTGAAATCCGGCGCTTTCAGGCTTCCGTGCGTCCGTTACGGCCTCGGGAAACTGGCTCCGTCGACGCATCTCTATATCGCGGAATCTTCGGGGCTGCCTCCGGCAGGGCTTTTCCGGAGATTCATGATAAAGGAGATTCTTCCGCTGAACGCCGCCTCGCTCCGGGAACTGAAGTCCAGACGGCTCAGGGCCGATGTGAGCGCGCGCAACATCCGCATGGACAGCGCGGAACTGGCCCGCAGGCTCGGCTGCGTCTCCGGAAGCCTGCATGTTTTCGGCTGTTCCACCGCCTGCTCGGGGAATGTGCTGCTGCTGACGGAAAGGATTGTCTGAAATCAGTTCCCCGCCTCCCTGCACCAGGGCGCGAGCGGACATCCCTGGCATTTCGGTCTAGCGGCCGTGCAGGTATAGCGGCCGTGCAGGATCAGCCAGTGGTGCGCGATGGGGCGCAGCTCCTCGGGGATGTGCCTCTCCAGGTCGAGCTCCACTTCGCGCACGTTCTTGCCGTCCGAGAGCCCGAGCCTTCTCGCCACGCGGAACACATGGGTGTCCACCGCTATGACCGGCTCGCCCCAGGTTATGGACGCCACCACGTTGGCCGTCTTGCGTCCGACGCCGGGCAGGCTCATCAGCCGGTCTATGTCCGAGGGGACCTCTCCTCCGAATTCCGAAACCAGCTTCCGGGCCGTACCGACCAGGTGCGCGGCCTTGCTGTTGGGATAGGTGACGGACTTTATGTACGGCAGGACTTCCTCCGGACTGGCCGCGGCGAGCTCCTCCGGTCCGGGATATGCCTTGAACAGTGCGGGGGTCACCATGTTCACGCGCCTGTCGGTGCACTGCGCGGACAGCATGACGGCTATGAGAAGCTGGAACGGGGAGTCGAAATGCAGCTCCGACTCGGCGACGGGCACATTGTCGCGGAAGTAGCCTATGATGGCGTCGTATCTCTGCTCCGTGGTCATTTGATCTCCAGGCATGCTTCGTCCCTGGTCTCGAAGACGCGTCCCGGATAGCGCCCGCAGATGCTGCGGTTGTGCGTGACCATGACTATCGCGGTCCCTTTGGACGAGTTTATCTTCTGCAGCAGCTGCAGAATCTCCTCGGCCGTCTCCTCGTCGAGATTGCCGGTGGGTTCGTCGGCCAGTATGACTTCAGGTTCGTTCAGTATGGCGCGCGCGATGGCTATTCTCTGCTGTTCCCCTCCGGAGAGCTGGTGAGGCATCTTGTGGGCCTTGGTCTGCATGCCCACGGCTTCGAGCACCTGCTGTATGCGCGCCTCCATGCTTCTGGCGTCCTTCCATCCCGTGGCGTTGAGCACGAACGACAGGTTGTCGTGCACCGTCCTGTCCATCAGCAGCTGGAAGTCCTGGAACACGACCCCGAGCTTCCTGCGCAGGAAGGGTATGTCCTTCTCCCTGATGGTGCGGAGATTGAATCCGCAGACCTCGCCCTTGCCTTTCAGCAGCCGGTTCTCCGCCGTCATCGTGCGGATTATGGAGGTCTTCCCGGTGCCCACCTTGCCCACTATGTAGACGGTCTGGCCGGCAAGGACGTTCATGTCCAGCCCGTACACCACGGGGTTCTCACCGTTCAGTATGTCCGCTCCGGAGAATGAGATTATGGGGGAACTGTCGTTGCTCATGGGCAGGAAAATTTTGGCGCAGCCGGATATTTGGCTGACAGGACAAATATAGAAAAAATTGAGTAGATTTGTAAATTAATGGTAATTAGTTTGACGATATGAGAATCAGAAAGACGGCGCTCGCACTGCTGGTGCTGATGCTGCTTCCGTCCGCGGCGTCAGCCGCCCCGTCCGACAGGAACGAAGGCTGGCGCGAGGCCCTCGAGCTGTATCGCGGAGGAATGTATGAGAGGGCGAGAGCCATTTTCGAGAGTATCGCCCCGGACGCGGCATCCGAAGGCTACGCTGTGCTGTGCGCGCTGAAGATGCGGTCCGACGACTGCGGCGAGGTCATGGCGGAATACGACAGGCGCTATCCTTCCACGGCTCTGACGGGCCGGATAAGGTTCGAGAACGCCCGCATACTTTTCGACGAGGGGAAATACGGAGAGGCGTCGCTCGAACTTTCGAAGGTGCCCGCCACCGCGCTCGCGGATGCGGAGACGCCGGAATACATGTTCAAGTGCGGCTACAGCGCCTTCTCGGTCGGGCGTGATCCGGAGGCGCTGCAGTTCTTCACGATACTGGACGCGCTGGATCATTCGGAATTCACCGCGCCCGGGCAGTATGTCTCGGGAGTGATACACTACAACGCCGGGCGTTTCGCCGAAGCGGAGAGCTGCTTCTCGAAGGCCGCTTCCGACCCGCGCTTCACCGCGCTCACCAACTTCTATATCGTCGACTGCGAGTTCAACCGCAAGAACTACGAGTATGTGGTCGATCAGGGCGTGATGATCTATGAGGACGCGCCCGAGGAGCGCAAGGACAGGCTGGCGAGGATAATCTCCGAATCGTATCTCATACTGGGCGACGTGGAGAGCGCCCGCGCCTATTACGAGCGGCTTTCGCAGAAGAACGCCATGAACCGCAAGGACCTGTTCTACGCGGGCACGGTGCTGTATTCGGTGCACGACTATCAGGGGGCTATCGACAACTACAGCAAGATGAGCGACCGCAGCGACTCGCTCGGCCAGATAGCGAACTATCATCTCGGCAACGCCTACATACGCACGCGGAACCAGGTGGCCGCGATGGAGGCGTTCAGGGAGGCTGCCTCCGTGAACTACGACGCGCGCATGACCGAGGACGCGGCTTTCAATTACGCCAAGCTCGCTTTCGACCTCAACAAGGACACCTCCGGTTTCGCCGACTACATAAAGCGCTATTCGACAAGGACGAGGGGAGTGCAGATCTATGGGTACATGGCCCTCGCGGCGCTCTACGACAGGGACTATGCGGCCGCGATAGACGCCTACGACAACATAGACGAGCTCTCGCCGGACATGCGGAACAACTACACCAAGGCCAATTTCCTGCGCGGGCGGCAGCTCTTCGAGAGCGGGTCCTACCGCGACGCGGCCCCCTATTTCCGGGCGACGGCCTATTATCTTCCGAAGACCGACAGGCTCAACCAGTATGCGCGCTACTGGCTCGCGGAGACCTATTACCGCAGCGGCAGCTATGAAGAGGCGGCCTCGGTGTTCACGGAACTGCACAACGGCTCCGCGCTCTACAACCGCGAGGAGGGCCGCATCCTGCCTTACAACATAGGCTACTGCCATTTCAAGCTTCAGGACTATGAGACCGCGGCGCGCTGGTTCGACACCTATATCTTCTCTGGCGACCCCACGCACAGGGAGGACGCGATGAACCGGCGGGCCGACTGCGATTTCGGCCGGCATGACTACAAGGCCGCGGCGGATTCCTACAGGAAGGTGCTGGACGAATTCTTCGGCCCCGACGACATATATCCATACTATCAGCAGGCCATCTCCTACGGCCTCGACGGCGACCTCAAGCGCAAGATGACCACGCTGATGCAGGTGGGAGGCGCGTCACCCGACGCCTGGCTGTATTCCGAAGCTCTCTACGAGCTCGGCCGCACGCAGCTGGAGCTCAAGATGAACGACGAGGCGGTGCAGAGTTTCTCCAGGCTTCGCGCCACGACCAAAGACAGCGTCTTCGTGGCGAAGGCGCTCTCCGGGCTCGGGCTGGTCTACAGGAACATGTCCCAGTACGACAAGGCCCTGGAGTACTACGACGAGCTCGCGCATCTGATGCCGGGCAGCGAATATGCGGAAGAGGCGATGCTGGCCATCGAGTCGATCTTCCAGACGCGCAAGGAGCCGGAGAAGTTCCTGGAGTACATGGAGAAGCATTCTCTGGCCGGGGAGCTCGGCGGAGACGACAAGGAGAAGATATATTTCAATACGGCCGAGCAGCTGTATCTTGCGGGAAGCTATGGCGAGACCGTCAATTCCGCACTGAAATATCTCGACAGCTTCCCCGACAGCGGCAACGCGGCTCAGGTCAAGTTCTATCTGGCCGAGTCGTACAGGGCTCTCGGCCAGAAGGAGAAGGCGTGCGACTGGTATGCCGAGGCCAGGGGCGCCGTTTCCGAACCTGCGTTCGCCGAGATGTCCACGCTGCGCTATGCTGAGCTTTCATACGAGCTGGAACGCTACCAGAATGCCTACGAAGGCTATTCGGCGCTCCGGGAAATGACAAGGATAGAGACGAACCGGGCTGCCGCCGAAACAGGAATGATGCGCTCGGCGTATCGCTGCAAGAATTATGACGCGGCCGTCGCGGCCGGGGGTATGGTCTCCGGGGACGCGTCGGCGGGCGATGACCTCAAGAGGGAGGCCCGCTATGTGATGGCGAAGTCCTGCCTGGCCCTGTCGCGAAGGGACGAGGCCATGGAGATGTTCGCCGCCCTTGCCGCCGAGGCTTCGACCCCCGAAGGGGCGGAAGCCAGCTACATGCTGGTGCAGAACTGTTTCGACACCGGCGATTTCGACGGGGTCGAGAAGGCGGTCTACACGTTCTCCCAGGTTGCCGGCAGCCAGTCATACTGGCTCGCCAAGGCTTACCTGGTGCTCGGGGACTCCTTTGCCGAGAGAGGCAACTACGCCCAGGCCAAGGCTACATACGAGAGCATACGCGACGGCTATCAGCCGTCCGGAGCCGGCGACGACGTGCCTGACAATGTCAGGATGAGGCTCGAAAGACTTGAAACCCTAATTGCCGAGTGAAAATGAGAAGAATCAAAGCCATATTGCCGGCGCTGCTCGCATGCTGCCTGCCGGCCTTCTCCCAGAGCATCAGCCAGAGCGTCCAGGTGACGAACGAGTATGAGACCAAGTTCGCCGATTTCCAGAAGCTCGGCGTGGATTCCGAAACGCCCGACTCGCTCTATGAGTTCGACTACAGCTTCGACTATTCGGTGTTCGACTCCCCGTACAGGGGCTCATACGAATTCACCCCCTACGAGATACGCATCACGCCCGAGCCCATGGCCTACGACGGAAGCAGCTTCATGCTCCGGGCCGGCGCGGGATACGGCTTCCATCCGGTGCTGGACATGTACTGGAGCCCGGTGGTGAAGGACAATTTCACGCTCGGCCTGTTCAACACCGGCAGCGGCTATGCCGGACGCTATGAGAGCCATCCCCTGACCTCATATCCTCCCAAGGTCATAGACGCGTTCGACGGCCATGATTTCAGCGACAGCTTCGGTGTGGGAGGCCGCTACATGATGCGCGGGGCCGATCTGCGCTTCAAGGCGGGCTACGACGGAATCTTCTCCGGCGACGAAGTCTCCGCTACGGCCATGCATTCCGCATATGCCGGACTGAGGCTGACTTCTTCCGAGAAGAGCCGGACATTCTTCTCCTATGACATCGCGGCCGATTACCGGTATGCGGCCGACCTGATCGGCCCGGCCGTGGCTTCGGAGAACAATTTCAGGCTGCAAGGTTCCATAGGTCCGGTGATCAACGGCAAGTTCGCGTTCCTGCTGGATTTCTTCTTCGAGTCCGAGAGCCTCGACCGGCCGTCGGGCGCAGCCGACGTCGCGGCCAACCATGCGGCGCTGACCCCTCATGTGAGCTTCAGCCTAGGCGCTTTCGACCTTGACGCCGGCGTCAGGGTGGACTATCTGCATTCCGGCTCGGGCGGCTTCGTGTTCGCCCCCGCTGTCGACGCTTCTGTGGACTTGTTCTCCGGGAGCACGCGTGCGTATGCCGGACTTACGGGCGGCCGCAGGCTTCTGACCATGTACGGGCTCAAGAGTTTCAACCATTTCCACAGGGGCGCCGTAGGCACGGAGAATTTCACCCGCGAGAAATTCGGGGCGCATCTCGGCATCGAGGGCCGGCTCGGACGCCGTTTCCAGTATGACCTCAGGGGCGGATACACTTCGGTCGAGAACATGGCCCTCGACTATGTCCAGCTGGTGGGCTTCGGTGACCTGGACCTCGTATATGCCAATCTGGACTTCGAATGGATTTCCGACCGTCTCGACTTCGACGGCAGCCTGAACTGGAGGCATCCGGTCGCCAGTGCGGTCACCAAGGCTTTCGCGCCTGCGGAATTCACCGCCGACGTGCGCGCGGGCTATTGCTGGATGGATCGCATCCGTGCGGGAGTGGGCGTCTTCGGCTCGACGTCGAGGACCCTGCTGGACGGCTCCGCCGCGTCAGTCCCCGGATTCGCGGATCTCGACCTCTACTGCGAATACCGGTTCAGCCGGAAGCTCGGGGGCTGGATCAAATTCGGGAATCTGCTCGGCATGAGGATAGAGAGACATCCCGGATTCGTGATATCGGGGCAGTACTTTACGGCCGGAATCCTCCTTAAATTGTAAGATTTTTCGTATCTTCGCAAGATTATTCATTTGAGAAATGACAGAGAAAGAAGAAGTGATGAGAAGGGCGGAAGAACAGTATTCCGCTGACAGTATACAGGTTCTCGAAGGTCTTGAGGCGGTGCGCAAGCGCCCGTCCATGTATATCGGAGACGTTTCGGAAAGAGGTCTCCACCATCTCGTCTACGAGGTGGTCGACAACAGCATCGACGAAGCCATGGCAGGCTTCTGCGACCGCATCGACGTGGAGATTCTCGAGGACAATTCGATAAAGGTCAGGGACAACGGCCGAGGCATCCCCACGGGCATGCACGAGAAGGAGCATCGTTCCGCTCTGGAAGTGGTGCTCACCGTGCTGCATGCCGGAGGCAAGTTCAGCAAGTCGAGCTACAAGGTGTCCGGAGGCCTTCACGGCGTGGGCGTCTCCTGCGTGAACGCCCTTTCGGACAGCCTGATCGCGGAAGTGCACCGCGAAGGGAAGGTCTTCGTGCAGAAGTATTCCAAGGGAAAGCCGCTCGGACCGGTCGAGGTGGTCGGCGAGGCTGCGGATTCGGGAACCACCATAACCTTCCATCCCGACCCGACCATATTCACCCAGAGCACGGTGTACAAATACGACACTCTTGCGGCGCGCCTGCGAGAGCTTTCGTTCCTGAACAAGGGCATCAGAATCGTCCTGACCGACAGGAGGGAGATGGTGGACGAGTTCGTGACCGACCCCGTTTCGGGCGAGTCCAAGGCCACCGGCAGGAAGATATACCGCTCCGACGTGTTCTATTCCACCGAAGGCCTGAGCCAGTTCATCGAATATCTCGACGCGGGGGCCCAGACATTGATTCCGGACCCCGTCTGCGTGACCTCCGACAAGGTCATCCCCATCGACATAGCCCTGCAGTACAACAACGGCTATTCCGAGAAGATATATTCCTATGTCAACAACATCAACACCATAGAAGGCGGAACCCATCTCCAGGGCTTCAAGATGGGCCTCAGCCGCTCGCTCAAGCAGTATGCCGAGAAGAACAAGCTGCTCGACAAGTTCAAGGGCGACCTGGCTCCCGAGGATTTCCGCGAAGGCCTCACGGCCGTGATTTCGGTCAAGGTAGCCGAGCCTCAGTTCGAGGGTCAGACCAAGACCAAGCTCGGCAATCCCGAAGTCACCTCCGCTGTCTCGCAGGCCACTTCGGCCGCCATGGAGGCCTATCTTGAGGAGCATCCCAAGGAGGCCAAGCTCATAATCGAGAAGATAGTTCTCGCGGCTACGGCCAGGAACGCTGCGCGCAAGGCCCGCGAGATGGTCCAGCGCAAGGGCTACATGACCGGAGGCGGAATGCCAGGCAAACTGGCCGACTGCTCCAACAGGGACCCCGAGAAATGCGAACTGTTCCTCGTCGAGGGAGATTCCGCGGGCGGAACCGCCAAGCAGGGCCGCGACCGCAACACCCAGGCCATACTCCCTCTGAGGGGAAAGATCCTCAATGTCGAGAAGGCTTCCGGCGACAGGGCCTTCGATTCAGAAGAGATACGCAATATCTACACGGCCCTCGGCGTGACCGTGGCCCAGGAGGACGAGACGGGCGAGAAGCACATGGACCTCAGCAAGCTCAGGTATCACAAGGTCGTGATAATGACCGATGCCGATGTCGACGGCTCCCATATAGCCTGTCTGATCCTGACCTTCTTCTTCCGCTACATGTTCGACCTGATAAAGAACGGGTATGTGTATCTTGCGACCCCGCCCCTCTATCTCGTGAAGAAGGGCAAGGAGGAAATCTACTGCTGGACCGAGGAGCAGCGCGAGGAGGCCGCCCTAAAGCTCGGAAAGGGCTCCGACAGCGGCTACACCGTGCAGCGCTACAAGGGTCTCGGCGAGATGTCCGAGGACCAGCTCTGGGAGACCACCATGAACCCCGCCAAGCGGCGTCTCAGGAAAATCACCATTGAGAACGCGGCCCAGGCCGAGCGCACCTTCTCCATGCTCATGGGCGACGACGTTCCGCCCCGCAGGCAGTTCATCGAGGAGAACGCGCACTACGCAAAGATCGACGCTTAATATATTTTACTGATATGTTGGACATTTTTGACAGAATAAAGAAGGACAGCGGCGGCCCCATAGGGCAGTACTTCAACCAGGGCTTCGGCTACTACATGTACCCCCGTCTCGAAGGCGAGCTCGGCCCGCACATGACTTTCAACTGCATTCCGGTGCTCAACTGGAGCCTCAACAACTACCTCGGCCTGGCCAACGACCCAGAGGTGCGCAAGGCCGACGCCGAGGCTGCGGCGAAGTGGGGCCTTGCATATCCCATGGGCGCCCGCATGATGACCGGCCACACCCGTCTTCACGAGAAGCTCGAGCGCATGTTCGCCGAGTTCGAGAAGAAGGAGGACGCCTTCCTGTTCAACTTCGGCTATCAGGGAATATTCTCGACGATCGACGCTCTGACGGCACGCCACGACGTGATAGTCTATGACGCCGAGTGCCATGCCTGCCTGATGGACGGTATCCGTCTGCATATCGGCGAGAAATACAAGTACCGCCACAACGACATCGCCGACTGCGAGAAGGTGCTCGCACGCGCCTGCAGGACCGCCGAGGAGAACGGCGGAGGGGTGCTGCTGATCACCGAGGGCGTGTTCGGGATGACCGGCGCGATGGGCATCATCGACCAGATCGCCGCGCTCAAGAAGAAATACAGCTTCCGCATCATGATAGATGACGCCCACGGCTTCGGCCTTCTCGGCGAGCACGGACGCGGAACTTCCGAGCAGCTCGGATGCATGGACGAGGTCGACCTCTATATCGGCGCGTTCGCGAAGTCAATGGCCTCCATCGGAGGCTTCGTGGCCGGACCTCACTATATCATAAACTATCTGCGCGCGAACCTGCGTTCGCAGATGTACGCGAAGTCCCTGCCCATGGCCCTCGTCGAAGGCAACATCAAGCGCATGGAGATCATCGACTCTCCCAAGGGCGACGAGCGCAGGAAGCAGTGCTGGGCCATCACCCATGCTATCCAGGACGGATTCCGCAGGGAGGGCTTCGACATCGGGGAGGCGCAGGCCTGCGTGACTCCGGTCCACATCAAGGGCGGCGTCGCCCAGGCGACAAAGATGGCGAAGGACCTCAGGGAGAACTACAGGATTTTCTGCTCGATAGTCATCTATCCCGTGATTCCGAAGGGTATGGTCATCTTCCGCATCGTCTCGACCGCGGCGCACACCATGGAGGACGTGGAATATACGCTCAACGCTTTCAAGGAAATCAGGGCCAAGCTCGACGCCGGAATGTATGACGGCGACGACATAGCCGGAATGACGATAGAATGAGTTTCTTCGCGGACAAGGTCATAATAGTGACGGGAGCCAGTTCCGGAATCGGACTGGCTTCCGCCCGCCTTTTCGGCCGCGAGGGGGCGAAGGTCGTCATGGCCGCGCGCTCTCTGGACAGGCTTGAGGCCCTGGCTGGAGGCGTCGCTCCGGAGGACAGGGTCCTGTGCGTGAAATGCGATGTGTCCCGAGAGGAGGAATGCCGCGCGCTCGTGGAGAAGACCGTGGAGCGCTTCGGCCGCATCAACATACTCGTCAACAATGCCGGCATCTCGATGAGGGCCATGTTCAATGACCTGGACCTCAAGGTGATACATTCGCTCATGGACGTGAATTTCTGGGGTACGGTCAACTGCACCAAATATGCGCTGCCCTGGCTGCTGAAGAGCCGCGGGTCGGTGGTGGGGGTCATTTCCATAGCAGGATATTCAGCCCTGCCCGCCCGCACGGGATACAGCGCTTCGAAGTATGCGGTGCGCGGCTTCCTCGACACCTTGAGGATAGAGCATCTGAAGGACGGGCTCAACGTGCTGGTGTTCGCCCCGGGCTACACCTCGTCCAACGTGCGCAATGCGGCCCTTACCGCCGACGGCTCGCCCCAGGGGGAGACGCCTCTGGAGGAGGGGAAGCTCATGAGCGCGGAGGAGGTCGCCGCAAGGCTCGCGAAGGCTTTGCGCAGGCGCAGGTCCGAGGTCATACTGACCGCTCTCGGAAAGGTCACGGTGCTGGCGCACAGGCTTTTCCCGAGACTTACCGACAGACTGACATATTCCTATATCGCCCGCGAGGCCGGAAGTCCCTTCAAATAGCAGAGCCATGAAAAGAGAACTCGTGGCCAGAATAGTTCCTCTGGCAGCCATATTCCTTGTCATCGTCTTTCTGATGCCCAGAAATTCCAAGTTCCCCTACGACTACCGCAAGGGAAGGGAATGGAAGTACGAGACGCTGTTCGCGCAGTTCGATTTCCCCATCTACAAGACCGAAGACCAGATAAGGGAGGAGAGGAACAGTTCGTCCGGCTCCATGATTCCGTATTACAAATATTCGGAGGAGACCGCCGCGAGGGCTATAAGTTCGATAGAGAGGCTGCCTCTGGGGAGCCTGAGGCGCGCAGTGGTTGCGGAAGTCCGCTCCATCTACGACAAGGGGGTCATGGATGACAGGAACCACAGGCAGGACAATGTCCCGGAATCCGATGTCATCTATGTCCAGAAGGACAAGAGAGCCGTCAAGTATCCCGTCACCGAAGTGTACAGCCTTTCGGACGCCAGGGACAAGCTGCTTTCCGACCTGAGCGGCATGACGAGGCTGAATGTGGACTCCCTGCTGCGGAAGAACGGGGTCTATGAACTTATCGCCCCCAATCTCGTCTACGACCAGCAGACGACGGAACTGGTGCACGAGGAGTCGGGAGGGGGATTCTCTCCTACTTCCGGCTATGTGACCGCCGGCCAGCTCATCGTTTCGGAAGGGGAGATAGTCACAGCGGAGATAGAGCAGATGCTCGATTCCTACAAGCGGGAGTTCGAGGCGAACGTGGGCTATCTCGGACCGCCGGTTCTCATTGTCCTGGGCAATCTGGTCATAGCCGCCGCGCTCGTCGCACTGCTGTATTTCGTGATTGTGTTCGCTTGTCCGGAAATCTTCTCGGATTCGCGCTATCCGTACATACTTCTGCTCTTTCTGCTGTTCTCGCTGCTCACGCTCCTGATGCTCAAGGCCAACGAGCGTTTGATATATGCCGTCCCCTACACGCTGTCCCTGTTGATGATGCAGACTTTCCTCCCGCCGAGGAAGGTGGTGCCGCTGTATGTCGCGATGCTGTCGCCGCTGCTGCTTTTCAGCCATGACGGCGCGGTTCTTTTCGCGATGTTCTTCGTGGCGGGGCTTGTGGTGCTGCATCTGTTCAAGTATTTCCAGCAGGGCTGGAGGCAGTTCATAGCCGCGTCAATCACCTTCGGAGTGCTGGCGCTGCTGTATCTGGGCTTCAGGGGTGCGGACCTCGTGGCGGGCAGCGTGTGGTCGTCGCTGCTCAGTCTGTTCGCAGGCTCGATGCTCACCGTGGCGGGATATCCCCTGACCTATCTGTTCGAGAAGCTTTTCAATCTCGTGTCCGACTCGCGTCTCATAGAGCTCAGCGACACTTCCAACTCCCTGATACGCGAACTTGAACAGAAGGCTCCCGGCACGTTCCAGCATTCCCTGCAGGTCATGAACATGGCCGATTTCGTGGCGCGGGCCGTGGGGGTCAATCCGGAACTGGTGCGCGTCGGCGCCCTGTATCACGACATAGGCAAGATGAACAATCCGCTGTGCTTCGTGGAGAACGAGTTCATTGTCCCCAAGGATGACGAGGAACATAAATATCACAGCGGACTTTCTCCGCTGCAGAGCGCCCATGACATCATAAGGCATGTCAGCGACGGACTGGAGATAGCCAGGAAGAACCGGCTGCCCAGGGCGGTGATGGATTTCATCGAGACGCATCACGGCACCACGACGGTCAGCTTCTTCTACGACAAGTTCCTCAAGGAAGGGGGTGACCCTTCGAGGAAGGCGGAGTTCTGCTATCCCGGCGTGAAGCCGAAGACCAGGGCGCAGATAATACTCATGCTCTGCGACAGCATAGAGGCGGCGTCGCGCACCCTGAAATCCAACACCCAGCAGGCCTATTCCGACTTTGTCGAGCGCATAGTCGCCGGCAAGCTGGCCGAGGGGCAGTTTGACGACGCCGACATCACCATCAGCGAGCTGAACAGGGTCAAGGAGACTCTGAAGCAGTATCTCGCCCAGCTGAACCACGAGCGCGTGGTATATCCGAAGACCAAAACGAACAAAAAATAGTTATGAAAGTATCACAGAACAAGATCGACGATCTGAACCTCGAGCTCACAGTAGAGATCGAGGCTGCGGACTACGCAGAAATTGAAAGGAAGAAACTCGCAGAGCGCAAGCGCAACGCCGATTTCAAGGGCTTCCGCAAAGGAATGGTCCCTATGACCATGATCAAGAGGGTCTACGGCGAGCAGTGTCTCGCCGAGTCAGTCAATCAGGTGATTTCCGAGGCTCTGGACAAGCATATCAGCGAAAACGGTCTCCACATTCTCGGCGAGCCTCTTTCTTCCGAGAAGCAGCCGGAAATCGAGTGGGTCGACGGCAACGGCTTCACTTTCGTCTTTGACGTGGCCCTCTCTCCGGAAGTGAATTTCGAGGTGGAGAAGAAGGATACCGTGCCTTCCTATACCGTCACGGTCTCAGCCGACGAGAAGAACAAGATGGCCGAGAGCCTCAGGAAATACTATGAGGAGAAGAAAGAGGAGAAGTCCGACGAGGACATCGCCAAGGAGGTTGACGAGCGTCTTTCCTCGCAGTACAAGAACGAGGCTGAATGGAGGCTCAACAAGGATATCCGCGACTATTTCGTGAACAAGGCGGCGGTCGAGCTGCCCGAGGCCTTCCTCAAGCGCTGGCTGGTCGTGGCCAACGGAGGCAAGGTGACCGCGGAGGATGTTGAGAAGGACTTCCCCGGCTTCGCCGCGGACTTCAAGTGGCAGCTCGTGCGCGGTTTCCTGATGCGCAAATATGATTTCAAGGTCGACGAGAACGATCTTCGCGAGGCGGCCGAGGGCATGGTGCAGTATCAGTATGCGATGTACGGCATCGCCAACGTGCCCAAGGAGATTGTCGACGAGGCTGTGGTGAACATGCTGCATGACCGCCGTCAGATCGACCGTCTCGCCGAGCAGGTCGAGGACAGGAAGGTGCTTGAGAAGCTCAAGTCCGAGATCACGCTCAAGGCGACTAAGATAAGTTCGGCGAAGTTCAGGGAGCTGAAATAGTTTCCGGCGCATATAAGCTGCGGCATGCCGTCGCAGTGCCGGCGACCGCAGTGTTGCCGACAAACAGACAGCCTCCGGACAGGCTTTTCCCGCCTGTCCGGAGGCTGTCCGTTTGTCTGGTTCAGGCGCGAAAGTGAAAGTCATCCCCTTTTTCATTGTTTTCCGTAAGGGCAAGCTCTTTAGCCGTCTGGTTCAGGCGAGGCTTCGGGCAGCACCGAGGTTTATCGGAACTTCAGGGAGAACACTGTCTCGCGCTCGTCGCTGCGGGCCAGGGTCAGGCTGCCGTTGTGCATCCTCATGATCTGACGTGAAAGGCTCAGGCCGATGCCGGAGCCGTCGGACTTGGTCGTGAAGAAGGGGATGAAGATTTCCTCGCGGCGTTCGGGAGGGACGGGCCTGCCGTCGTTGGCGACATCTATGGAGATGCAGCCTTCGTCGGAGACCGATGCCGTGACGGAAATGCGTGAGGCGCCGGCCTGGACGGCGTTCCTGAACAGGTTTACGAAAATCTGCGAGATCTGGTCCTCGTCGGCGTAGAGCATGATGTCGTCGTTGAGCTCGGTATAGTCGGTCTTTATGCCTTCCGCTCCGCTCAGGCTGCCGGTCAGCTGCATCACTCTCGCGATGATGTCCTTGAGCCAGACGACCTTGCGTACAGGCTCCGGGACATGCATCAGGCTGCGGTAGGATTCCACGAACCTGAGCAGTCCCCGGGAGGATGACCAGATGGTTTCCAGCCCTTCGCGCAGCTCCTCATGTAAAGTTCGGGAAAGTGTCCAAGGACGCGATCTTCTCGGATGCCGGAAGCGGCGGACTCGCCAATTTGACGGATAACGATGTTCGTACCTCATGGTCGCGTTCGGGTTCTCCGTATGTGCAGTTCTATCTCGGAGACTCCCCGGTGACGGTGAAATCCGTCTCTTTGGGATATTGCCGTAACACTCAGAGCCGCAGGCAGTATTATTTTGATTTTTATGTGTCTGACAACGGATATGACTGGACGAAGATAGCCGGTGACGGCTGGAGGGAGGACAACCTCGGAAAAGGCCATGTCATGGGACAGCTGGTATCTCCGGGGGCCGGAAATTCGGAAGAAGACTACGAGACTTTTGTTTTTCCCGAGGGCGTGCGCGCGCGGCTGCTGCGCGTGTGCATGTATGGCACCCGCATGGGGCAGGGCTCAAGTTCCACCACGGCCAATGCGTACTGGAGCATAGATGTGGAGACCGAGTAGTCTTCGAATTTGCTAACTTTGCGGAGAAATCAAATAACATGAAATCCCTCAAGGAACTCTACAAGATAGGCCGCGGGCCGTCCAGCAGCCATACGATGGGCCCATACAAGGCGG
>CALVAD010000017.1 GCA_944325495.1 uncultured Bacteroidales bacterium
AAGAAGCTCGGAATCAGATGAGCTTGAGGAAGTACATTCCTGATTTTCTTACGGCGATGAATCTCGTATGCGGACTCGTCGCTCTTGTCCATGCTTTCGGCGGCCGGCCCGACATCGCTTTCTGCCTGATGCTGGCCGCTGCCGTGTTCGATTTCTCCGACGGCTTCGCCGCCCGCGCCCTCCACGCATATTCGGACATGGGCAAGGAACTGGATTCTCTGTGCGACCTCGTGAGTTTCGGAGTGCTTCCTGCGGTGCTGATGCATATGCAGATGAAGTCTGCCGGGATTCAGGACTGGAGCTGCTGGCTGCCGCTGCTCATAGCGGTGTTCAGCGCCCTGAGGCTCGCGAAGTTCAATGTGGACGAGCGGCAGCGTGCCTCGTTCATCGGTCTGCCGACTCCTGCCTGCGCGATGATATGCGCGGCATTGTGCCATTATGTCCACATGAATCCCTCCGGCCTCCTGGCGGCCTGGGCGTCGGGACCCGTTTTCATCCCGCTGCTGTCAGTCTGCCTGTGCGCCCTGCTGGTATGCGGGATACCGATGTTCTCGATGAAATTCCATGCCGACGACGGCCGGGCGCTCAAGATGAAGCGTCTCGTGTTCCTGCTGCTGTCGCTGCTTGCGGCGGTTTCCTGCCCCGTATTCGGCCTTACCTGGTCGATGGCGGTGCTGCTGGTTTTCGTCGTGTATGTGCTGATGAATGTGATTTCCGCAATTTTCCGAGTATGAAGATACAGGCTTATGTCTGCGCATTCGCTGCGCTTGCCGCCGCTGCGGTTTCCTGCGGACCGCGGGAGACCGGCCTCCGTCCGACCATACCTTATGTAGAGGAAATCCTCGACGGCAGCCGCGCCCGCGAGCGTTCGCTGCTGGAGGATTACGCCGTGCCCGTCCCCTCCGGCGGCATCTGCATGATCGGCAGTTCGGATGTCTGCTATGCCTATGCGGATTACCTTGCCGCCTATGACCGCAGGGACAATGTGGACGGTTCCCGACAGTCCGACGGACTGCCGGATTTCGCCGGCGAGACGATAGCCTGCATAGCCGGAGGGCGCTTGCCGGCTCCCGGGAGCGGCGACACTCTTGAACTGCGCAGGCAGGCGGTCATGAGGTATATCTGCGCGCTGGATACGCTCGTGCACATCTCTCCCTATGATCCTGACGGTTTCGGGGGCAAGCGGACGTCCAAGCTGGTCGTCTTCGCCGATCCATGCATGTGCGAATACGGCATGTTCGACATCGACACCCTGAAGAAGGTTTCGGGAAATTCCGTGCCGGTGGTCTCTCCGCTCGACCTGATGCTCGATACGGTCCTCGGCGGCCGCGGAGGAGCAAGCCTGAACATAGGGATAGTCCATGATCCTGAGCTCGTGCCGCAGGAAGTGTATCTGACGCGTTTCCGCAGGGCTGCCGAGAGGAACGGAGTCCCCGGATCGACCTGCATCGTCTTTCCTTCGGGAAGCGCCGACAGTCTGCTGCACAGGCTCGTGGGAGGCTATGCTTCCGCCGGAGGGCTCAGGCCGCTGGACGCGGTGATAGTCGATGACCCCGGAGTGGAGCCTGACAGCGTGAAGACCGAGCTGGCCGACATGCTGTCGGTCATGAATGCGAGTTCCCTGACCTACGGGCGCATGCTTGCGCCGGATTTCAGGATGCTGCACTGCTGCGACGCGCTCGCCGACTATGCCTACGACTTTCTGAGAAGCCGCAATCTCTTTACCCACGACATCGCCTTCCCGGAGATTGAACTGTTCCGGCCGGTTCCGAATCCAGGTTCCGAAGAAGGTGAGATAATACTGGTACCTGATTTATATGTTCAAAATTAGCATACAGCCGGAAGAAATAGAGAAGATGCCTCTGGGAGCCTTTCCCGGAGAGATTCATGTGATTGACAAGGTCGGGCTCGACTATGCGCGCGCTATCGCGTACCTGATGGGCCAGAAGATCATAGGTTTCGACACTGAGACCCGCCCTGTGTTCACTCCGGGACATCCCCATCATCATGTCGCCCTGCTCCAGCTGTCCGGGCCCGACAAGGCGTATCTTTTCAGAATCAACAAGATGGGCATGCGCAGGCTTATGTGCGCCGTGCTCTCCAACCCGAATATAATGAAGGTCGGCGCCGCGGTCCATGACGATGTGCGCGGGCTGCAGTACCACAGCAAGTTCGAGGCGAAGAATTTCGTGGACCTCCAGAAGATCGTCTGCGAATGGGGCATAAAGGACAAGAGCGTCAAGAAGATGTCGGCCATAATCCTCGGCTGCAGGATTTCCAAGACTCAGCAGCTCTCGAACTGGGAGGCGGACGAACTGTCGGGAGCCCAGAAAATGTATGCGGCCACCGACGCGTGGATATGCCGCGAGATGTATATGAAGCTGCTGGGCTCGGAGAAGAATCCGCTTACCCCGGAGCAGCTGGCACCAAATCCTCAGCAGAATGATACGGATAATACTCAAGAGAGGTCGTGACGAATCGCTCAGGCGCTTTCACCCCTGGGTGTTCAGCGGAGCGATAGCGCAGATACAGGGCTCTCCCGCGGAGGGGGACATCGTTGCTGTATACAGCAGCGAAGGCGAATATCTCGCCGCCGGTCATTATCAGATCGGATCCATCGCGGTCAGGGTGCTTTCCTTCGATGCAGATCCCCTCGCGCCCGATTTCTGGCTGAAGCGTCTGGGCTGCGCCATGGATGTGCGCCGCAGCGCGGGACTCGACATTTCCGGAAACGGACCGACGAACTGCTTCCGCCTCGTGCATGGCGAAGGTGACGGTCTTCCGGGCCTGATAGTCGACTGGTATGACGGAGTGTGCGTGCTGCAGGCCCATTCGGCCGGCATGTTCAGGGCCAAGTCCCAGATATGCGAGGCTCTGAAACAGCTGCTCGGAGATTCGCTGCTCGCGGTCTACGACAAGAGCTCGGGGACGGTGCCTTTCAAGGCCGGTCTGGACCCGGTGGACGGATACCTTTACCTCAGGGAAGGTTTTGACGGCAGGGAGCATGCCGTGCTTGAGAACGGAAACCGTTTCATGGTCGACTGGGAGCATGGCCAGAAGACCGGCTTCTTCCTCGACCAGCGCGACAACCGCGCTCTCGTAGGGAGATATGCTTCCGGCAGGAGGGTGCTCAACCTGTTCTGCTATACCGGAGGCTTCAGCGTCTATGCCATGGCGGGCGGCGCTCTGTCGGTGGATTCGGTGGACTCTTCCGCACGCGCCGTGGAGATGCTTGACAGAAACATCGCGCTGAACTCCGCAGGCCGTTCCGCCGCATGCCGCAGCTTCTGCACGGACGCCATGGATTTCCTGTCCGCGGCGGGGGAGGGTGCATACGATCTGATGGTGGTGGACCCTCCGGCTTTCGCCAAGCACAGAGGGGCGCTTAAGAATGCCTTGAGGGCTTATCAGAGACTGAATGCCGCGGCGATTTCCAAAGTCGCGGAGGGCGGGCTGGTGTTCACTTTCAGCTGCTCGCAGGTCGTCGACAAGATTACTTTCGCGAACACGGTGTTCTCGGCTGCCGCTCAGACCGGACGCAGCGTGCGCATCCTGGACCGTTTCTGTCAGGGGGCCGACCATCCCGTGAGCATCTATCACCCCGAAGGCGAATATCTCAAGGGACTGCTGCTCTACGTGGAGTAAGCGGTTACGATGCGGGAGAGGCTGACTGCCTCCGGAGAGGTTCCGCTGCGCTCCATCGATGCTGCGCATCGCCCGCTCACTGCCGCGGGCGGCAAGCCTCTCCGGAGGCAGTCAGCCTCTCCCGCATTAAACGGTCTTTTCCGATTCTATCAGTTCCAGGAGCCTGTCGATGGCTTCGGAGTCGGGGATGTGGCGCAGGACGGGCTCGCCCTTGCGGTAGATGGCCACCTTGCCTCCGCCTTCTCCGACATAGCCCCAGTCGGCGTCGGCCATCTCGCCGGGACCGTTCACGATGCAGCCCATCACGGCTATCACAACTCCCTTGAGATGCGAAGTGCGCGCCTTGACTTCGGCGAAGGTCTTCTGGAGGTCGTACATCGTGCGGCCGCAGCCCGGGCAGGCTATGTACTCGGCCTTGTAGAAACGGCGCCGCGCGGCCTGCATTATCTCGTTTGCCAGATATTCCGACACTCCGGCCTCTGCCGGAATCCCGTCGATTTCATGTTTGAGCAGTTTTGGCCCCCATTCTATCGCCGCGTCGAGCATAGGGTCGCCCTTGCGACCTTCGGCGAGGTAGCGGGCGACCGGCAGTTCGTTCTCGGGCGGTTCAGTAAGCGAGACCCGGATGGTGTCGCCTATGCCTTCCTGAAGCAGGGATGCGATGCCGATGCATGACTTGATTCGGCCGCTGTCGCCGCCTCCGGCCTCCGTGACCCCGAGGTGCAGCGGAAAGACGCATCCTTCCTGCCGCATCATGCCCGCAAGCTCCCTGTAGGCCCGGGTCATGACCACCGTGTTGCTGGCCTTGAGGGAGACCACGACATTCATGAAATCTGCGTCCATGCACATCCTGACCCATTCCATCGCGGCGGTGGCCATGGCGAAGGGCGTGTTGCCGTACTGTTCGGTGATGTAGCGGCCAAGAGAGCCGTGGTTCAGTCCGATGCGTATCGCGGTGCCGTTGTCGCGGCAGACCTCTATGAGTCTGGAGAACTGGGCGCGCGCCTTGTCGTGGTCTGCGTGGAAGTTGCCGGGATTGATCCTGACCTTCTCCACCTCCGGGGCCACGGCTATCGCGGTTTCGGACGAGAAGTGGATGTCGGCGGCCAGGGGGACTTTGCAGCCGCTTTCACGCAGCCGGCGGCGTATCTCCCTGACATGCGCCACGTCGTTGAGCCCTGGAACCGTGATGCGTATCAGCTGCGCTCCCGCGGCGGCCAGACGCAGGCACTGCGCCGTCGTGGCCTCCACGTCGGAAGTGTGCGTGTCGCACATCGTCTGTACGGCTATGGGTGCGTCCCCTCCTATGATCAGGGAATCACCTATTCTTACCGGAATTGTCCTGAGTCGTTCCATATACGGTGTCGTATGCCTCCTGCCGTATCTGTCTTCTGGTCTTGCCGCTGCGCTTGGTCAGCTGGAAATGCAGTCCGACGGAGGCTATGATGTCTATAGGATAGGCGTAGTTGTAGTAATAGCGGCTCGCATAGTCCGGCTGGCAGAGGGTGGACCAGGACCACCTGACCAGGCAGTTGAAGTGAATCTCCACCGGGTCGAACATCAGGGCGAAGCCGGCCCCTCCGAGGAAGCCGTAGTCAATGCGGTTCTCGTAGTCCCGGAAGCTGTCGCTCCACTGCGGGTCCAGATTCGGCCCCCTTCTGACTATGCTCTGCCTCCATCCGCCGTAGACGCCGGCGTTGACCATGAACTTGAAAGGCTCGGAGTCTATGTGTATCTGGGCCATGGCCGGAACTTCGAACACCTTCATGGAGCACCATGTGGCCCCGTCGAAATCATTGGTCTCGCCGGTCTCCTTGTCGGCTTCGAAGCCGAAACCTTCGTTGCCCATCGCCGCGCCCAGCACCACGGCGAAGTATGGCAGGGTGTCGAACATCTTGCAGTGCTTGGTCCAGGTCACCGAGACATAGTTGGGGGCGAAGACATAGATGCGGTTGTGCCTGGAAGGGCTGAAGTACATGTTGGAGAAGGTCACGCCGTAGTTCACGCCTATCAGGGAGTAGTCGTTTATCAGGGACGGCGCGGTGTCGACGCCGGTGCTGTCGTTCTGGGCCCAGGCCGTCGCGGCGGGCAGCAGCAGGGATATGAGGATCAGAAGTCTTTTCATTCCGGGTCAGTCTTTGAACATTTCGGCGATGTCTATGGTCTGTTCGAGCTCGGTGGAAGGAGGAATGTCGATGTACTCCTCGCCGTCTATCTCGTAGAACATGACCTTCTCGGGCTGTCTCCTCTCGAGTATCGAGCCTGTGTCCACGAAGGAGTTGCGGTTGGCGTCCTCCGTTATGCGCACGCAGTACCTGCCTTCCTTGAGATAGGGGAAGCTCAGGCTTGCGTCGGAGTCGATAACATAGTTCCGCAGGACCTTGTCGCGCTTTTCGTCGAGCAGGTCGATGATGAGCTTGCGGTCCACTCCGGTGAAATTGATCTTCATCACGCTGAGCTTGTCGTCCGACGGCAGACTGCATTTGACTTCGGAGCTGTCGGAATAGAAGCCGTTTATGTCACGGAAGGCTCTGTGAGGCACCTTCAGGCGGTATTCATAACCCTGCTGCAGGGCTATGTCGGGTATTATCGAATACCTCCGGAGGTTGAGGCTGTCGCGCACCACATGGAAGGTGGCTGTGTCGATGCTCTGCCTGGGGGTTACGTAGCTGAAGACCAGGGAGTCGAAGTTCTCGTAGATTATGGGGTATTTGAATTCGATGATATATCCTGTCTGCTCGATGGTCTCGGGATTGGCCGTGAGGGTGAAGGTGCAGGTGGTGTCCTCCTGCGTTATGTCCCTCCTCGATCTTTTGGAATAGGTGCGCTTGTCATTCTCCATGGGCAGCTTTATCTCCTCGACTTCCGGCCTGAGCACTCCGGTGGAGTCGGTCTTGTAATAGTCGACCGATATCTTCATGGTGTCGGGGGCGGCGCGCCGGCTGTTGATCCAGAGTTCCAGGCTGTCGCGCTGCAGGTTGAACTGGCTGATGATCTGGTTGGGCCTGTAGTCATTGATGCCTATGGAGTTGATGACGGCGTCGTGGGCCATGAAAGTTATGTAGGCCGCCCTCTCCGCTGTTCTTTCCCTGTTGACCAGATACTGCTTTGAAGGTATTTCCCTGAAAAGCTTGAGCTCGTATTCGCTATGCCTGGCCAGGCAGGACAATGTGTCGAGCATGTCGTACCTGAGCATCTCCCTCGTCGTGTCCGAGGCCGTCATGACAGGCCTTACCAGCGAGTCGTTGAAGCCTATGAACTCGGTGTCGGGGTTCAGCAGGTTGTCGTTGTTGGCGTCCTTGAGGGCATAGAGCCGGTAGACGGTGTCCTGGATGAAAGGTATCACGAAGAAGCCCCAGTCGTCGGTCTTCGCCACGGCATACGGAAGGGTCTTGAAGACCGCGGAGTCCGAGGCGTCCTTGTGGAGCAGCACGGTGGCGCCTTTCACGGGAGCCAGGGTGTTGCAGTCGCGGACGGTTCCGGTGATCATCATCGAATCTATCTTCTCTCCGGTGGAGAATGCGTAGGAGTAGCCTGCGAACATGTTGCCTTCGTTGGCGTCGGCTATCGCGTCGGTGAAGCTGAGGGTGTAGGTGGTGTTCGGCCTGAGGTCCTCCTCGAAGCTGACCACGAGGTTCCGGCCCCTGAGCCTGGCGACCGGCCTCTTCTGCTGGGGAGGGGAGAGAAGGATGTTCGCGTTGTTCTTTATGGTCACGTATTCGTTGAAGCTGAACACTATCGAGGCGCCCCTGACGGGCACGCCCGTGGCTCCGGGCAGAGGGTTGATGGCGACGATGTAGGGCGGGATGGTGTCCTTGTCGCCGCCGGACGGGGCTTCCGTGGTGTTGGCGCAGGAATTCATGAACATCAGCGGCCCGAGCACCGCGCATACTGCTATTATCAGCGGGATGAACTTCTTCATGTCAGATGTCGGTTCTTACAACGTCCTGGATGCCGTCTATCTTCTTCAGGCCTTCTCCCATCCGGGTGAGAATGCGCTTGTCCTTCACGAGGAGTTCTATGAAGCCTTCGAACACTCCGCCTTCGGTGGAAAGGTGCAGCTTGCGCATATTTATGCCGAGCGTCTTGGAGATGAATCCGGAGATCTCGTTGAGCAGGCCGACCCTGTCTATGCCCTTGAGCGAAATCTGGACGGGATATTCCCTGTCGAAGGCCGACCACTGCGGCACGACCATGCGGTTGCCGTAGCGGCTGGCAAGCCTCTCGGCGACGGGACAGGATTTCTTGTGGACCATTATCGTGTGCTCGTCGATGAAGAAACCGATCAGCGGCTCGCCCGGAATGGGGTTGCAGCATTCGGCGATCTTGTAGCTGATGTTGTCGGCATGGTCCGAGTCGAGCACATACTTCCGTTTTCCGCCCGTGGACATCTTGTCCTCGTCGATTATGGTCTGGAACTGCTCCTGGTCGAGGACCCCGAGCCCTATGCGGAAGTAGAACTCGTCGACGTCCTTCAGCTGGCAGTAGTCCATGAAGCGGCCGAGAAGCCTGTCGCTGTTCTTGTGGCCCAGCATCCTGACCCTTTCCTCGAAGATCTTCCGGCCCTGCCTTGCGATTCTGTCCTTGTCGCCGCGGAAGTATTCCATGACCTTGGACTTTGCGGTGCGCGTCTGCAGGAACTGCAGCCATTCCATTTTCGGCGCGGCATTGGCGGCCGTGATGATTTCGACCTGGTCTCCGGACTTGAGCACGCATGAGAGCGGCACCAGCTTCATGTTGACCTTGGCCGCTATCGCCGAGTTCCCAATGTGGGTGTGTATCATGTAGGCGAAGTCCAGCGCCGTGGCTCCGTTGATTATGGACTTCTGGTCGCCTTTCGGGGTGAACACCACTATCTCCGTGCTTACGAGGTCCTTGTGTATGATGTCCAGCAGCTCCAGGGCGCTCACGTCGTTGCTCAGCAGTATCTCCTGGATCTGCCCCAGCCAGTTGTCGACCTCGGAATCGTTCTCCGAGATGTAGCCGTCGTTCTTGTAGGCCCAGTGGGCGGCGATGCCCTTCTCGGCGATGTCGTCCATGCGCCGTGAGCGTATCTGCACCTCTATCCACACGCCGGCGTGGCTCATGAGGGTGCAGTGCAATGCCTCGTACCCGTTGTTCTTGGGCCTGGAGATCCAGTCGCGGCGCCTGCTGAAGTTCTCGCTGTACAGGTTGGTTATCAGCGAGAAGATCAGGTATGCCTGGCTTTTTTCGCTCTGCTGGCTGTTCGCCTCGGGGTCGAAGACTATGCGCACCGCGTACAGGTCGAAGATCTGTTCGAAGGGCACATGCTTCGTGTGCATCTTGTACCAGATGGAATAGGGTGTCTTGATGCGTTTCTTGATTGTGAACCTGAACCCGGCTTCCGAAAGGGCCTTGTCGATAGGCGCTATGAAATCGTCGATGTCCTTGTCCCTCGTAGCTATGTTGCGGCTTATGCGTTCGGTGATGTCGCGGTAGTCCTCGGGCTCCTTGTATTTGAGCCAGATGTTCTCCATTTCGGACTTCACTCCATAGAGCCCGAGCCTGTGGGCCAGCGGGATGAATATGTACATGGTCTCCGACAGGATCTTGTCCCTCTTGTGTTCGGGCATGAACTCTATGGTGCGGCAGTTGTGAAGCCGGTCGGCGAGCTTGATGAGCACCACCCGTATGTCGTCGTTGAGGGTGAGCAGTATGCGCTTGAAGTTCTCGGCCTGCAGGCTTTCGGTGCTTGCGGTCGCCCCTTTCCTGTCCTCGTTGTCGAGCACGGTCTTGATCTTGGTGAGTCCGTCGACGAGCGAGGCTATCTTGTCGCCGAACAGGCTGCGTATGTCGTCTACGGTGTAGCCTGTGTCCTCGACGACGTCGTGGAGCAGTGCGGCGCAGATGGACTTGTAGCCGAGTCCTATCTCGCTGACCACTATCTTCGCCACCTCGATGGGATGCAGGATGTAAGGCTCGCCGGAGCGCCTGCGGACATTCTTGTGGGCCTGGTTCGCGAATTCGAAGGATTTCTGCACGCAGTCTATCTCCTCCTCGTTGCGACAGCGGCGCCGCGCGATCTCGAGCAGGGAGGCGTAGGCCTCGTCGATGATCCTGAAATCGTCTTTTGTAAATTCTGAAAAGCTCATCTATTTGTTCTCACTGTCCCATTCGAGGACTTTATATCGGTCAACATTATGGTATCCGTAGCACAGCTCGGCCCCCAGGATTATTATCTGCCAGCTCAGGTTCAGCCATACGAGGAACAGCGGTATGGCGGCTATGACGCCATAGACGCTGCCCAGCCGTCCCACGAACATCTGGGTTTCGAGGTAAATATACTGAAAGATTACGAAAAATACAGCCGTCACAGCCGCGGATTTGAGCGCATACCTGAATCTTACCTTCGCGGCCGGGATGAACTTGTACATCACCGACAGGGTCAGGACGCTCACCGCATAGAAACCCGTGTATCCGAGTATCTTCGGGAGGAAGCGGAGCTCGGAGAGGTCGAGGCCTATGAGGTTCGTGATGTTCGTGTAATAGGCGATTCCGGTACCGAACAGCAGAATCAGGAAAGGCGTGAGCCCGAGCACCAGCATGTAGAACCCGAAACGCTTGAACAGGTTGCGGGGAATCTTGCGTATGCCCCAGACATTGTTGAACACCCGCTCGACCTGGAACATCATCCACAGCACGGTCCATATCAGGGTCAGGGCCGAAGCCAGCCCCAGACCTCCGCCCTTGGCCGATTCGAGCAGTTCGTTGGCCTTGTCCATTATGATGTCGATGTACTCGGGATTGTTGGCGAAGAAGCCATGCAGGATTTCCGAGATCCTGTCGGACAGCCCGAGGTCGCCCGTGACGGCGAAGATGAACGCTATCAGCGGTATTATGGCAAGCGTCACGAAGTAGCTGAGGGCCACGCACTGGAAGCCCATGCGGTTCTGCGTGAAGGTGTCAATGGTCACGCGTATGACCTTTATGTGCCTGACCAAGGAGGCGTAGCCCTTCGAGCACGCCGAGGTGTCGATGGTCCATATCCTGTCGGTGAACAGGTCGAATATCCTGTCGGCAAATCTCATCGGCGCATCAGAATAACGAGAGTTCCGTCACGTCGCCGGCCCCCTGGTTTCCGGACGGCAGCATTTTCATGAACTCCTCCTCGGAGATTACGGGGACGCCCAGCTTTTCGCACTGCTTCAGCTTCTCCGGTCCGGGCTTGCTTCCGGCCAGCAGGAACGCCGTCTTGCCGCTCACGGAGGAGCCGGCCTTGCCCCCGTGGGCCGCTATCAGCTCCTTCATGGCTTCGCGGCTTATGCTGAAAGTGCCGGAGATGACTATGGTCCTGCCTTCCAGGGCTGCCGACATAGCCGTCCGGGGGCTTTCGGCGGAGAAGCGCAGCCCCGCGGCCTTGAGCCGTGATATCTCCTCGAGCTGCACCGGGTCGCGCATGAAGTCGTAGACGCTTGCGGCGATGACCTCCCCGACGTCGTCCACTTTGAGCAGCTCCTCCATGCCGGCCGCCGCGATGGCGTCGATGCTGCCGAAGTGCCTTGCGATTCCCTTGGCGGTAGCTTCGCCGACATAGCGTATCCCCATGGCGAACAGCACTCTTTCGAAAGGCACCTTCTTCGAGGCTTCGAGGCTGTCGAGGAAGCGCTGGGCGGACCTGTCCTTCCATCCGTCCAGCGAGGTGAGCTGCCACTTGTTGAGGCTGTAGAGGTCGGAGGGCCTGCGTGCGAGCCCGCGGTCATAGAGCTGCTCCACAGTGACTTCCCCTGCGAGGATGTCCATGGCCCTGCGGCTCATGAAATGCAGCAGCCTGCCCTTTATCTGCATGGGGCAGCCGTCTCCGTTGGGGCAGAACCATCTGGCTTCGTCCTCGCTGCGCACGAGCGGAGTGCCGCAGTCCGGACAGACTGACGGAAATTCCGGTCTCTGCGCGCCGGCTTCGCGTCTTGACATGTCGACGCCGGTGATCTTCGGGATGATCTCCCCTCCCTTTTCGACGAACACCCAGTCGCCGTCGCGTATGTCGAGCCCCGCCATCACGTCGGCGTTGTTGAGAGTGGCTCTCCTGACCACCGTGCCGCTGAGCTGCACGGGTTCGAGGTTGGCCACCGGGGTTATCGCTCCGGTGCGCCCGACCTGATAGTCTATGCTCAGAAGCCTGGTGCATGCCTGCTCCGCCTTGAACTTGAAGGCCACTGCCCATCTCGGGAATTTCGCCGTGTATCCCAAGGTGCGCTGGCAGTCGAGTTCGTTGATCTTTATGACTATGCCGTCGGTGGCGAAAGGCAGGAACTTCCTCTGCCTGTCCCAGTAGTCTATGTATTCGCGTATCTCGGAGATGCCGTGGCAGAGCCTGCGCTTGTCCGATACCGGCAAGCCCCAGCTCGCGGCGGCGTCGAGCGCCTCCCAATGCGAGCCGAAGGTCACGGATTCGGCGGGAATATGGTATAGCGTGCATATGAGCCCCCTGTGGGCGACTTCTTCGGGATCGGCCAGCTTCAGGGAGCCGGACGCGGCGTTGCGCGGATTGGCGAACGGCGGGTCTTCATTGTCCTCGCGTTCGCGGTTCAGCGCATCGAAGGCCTCGTAGGGCATCAGAATCTCGCCGCGTATCTCGAACTCCGCAGGGTAGTCGCCGTGCAGCTGCCTGGGGATGTTGCCTATGCGCATGGCGTTCTCCGTGACGTCGTCGCCGTAGACTCCGTCGCCGCGTGTCAGGGCCTGGACCAGACGGCCTCCGCGGTAGGTCAGGCATATCGCGGTCCCGTCGAACTTGAGCTCGCAGCTGTAGCTGAACCTGGCTCCGTCAAGGGTCTTCTCGGCGCGTGCGGTGAAATCTTCTATTTCCGAGATGGAATATGTATTGCCCAGCGACAGCATGGGATAGCGGTGAGGCCTCTGCACGAACCCCGTCCTGGCGAGCGGCTCCGCATTCCCGCCCGCCGGCGCGTCGAGATCGGAGCCTACCTTGTGGGTGGGGGAGTCCGGCGCGTCGAATTCGGGATATTCGGCCTCCAGCCTTTCAAGTTCGTGCATCAGCGAGTCGAACTCGAAGTCGGATATGACGGGCGCGTTGTCCACATAATAGCGTCGGCTGTTCTCCTCGAGAGTACGGCGCAGTTCTTCGATTCTGTTCTTGGCCTCGGTTCTGTCCATAAACTGCAAAATTAGCATTTTTGAATGATTATCCGCAAATGAAGAGGGTGACCAGATGCCGTGTCCTGGTCACCCTCTCCGTCCGCGGCCGCCGCGCCGCCTATCTGATTACGATTTCGCTGCGGTCGGGGCCGGTCGAGATGATCTTCACGGGGCAGCCGGTCTCCTGCTCTATGAAGGAGATGTAGTCCTTGAGCTCGGCGGGGAAGTCCTCGTAGCTGCGCACTTTGCAGATGTCGCAGTCCCAGCCCTTGAACTCCCGGTACACCGGAGTGAGGTCCTCTCCGCATTCGAAGGGGAAGTGTTCCACCTTCCTGCCCCCGATCTCGTATGCGGTGGCGACCTTTATGGTCTTGAAGCCGCCCAGCACGTCGGCCTTCATCATTATGAGCTCGGTGACCCCGCTCATCATCACGGCGTATTTGAGAGCCACCATGTCGAGCCAGCCGCAGCGGCGGGGTCTTCCGGTGGTGGCTCCGTATTCATTGCCTATGCGCCTGAGCTCCTCGCCGGTCTCATCGGACAGTTCTGTGGGGAAGGGCCCGCCGCCCACGCGCGTGCAGTATGCCTTGAAGATTCCGATGACCTTGCCCACGCGGCCCGGTGCCACGCCGAGTCCGGTGCATACCCCTGCCGCCATGGTGTTGGACGAGGTCACGAAAGGGTAGGTGCCGAAGTCGATGTCGAGCATCGAGCCCTGGGCTCCTTCCGCGAGCACCGGCATGTCATCGTCGAGGCAGCGGTTCACTTCGATTTCGCTGTCGATGAATTCGAAGCGCCTGAGCTCCTCGACGGCGGCCAGCCATTTCCGTTCGTAGTCGCTGATGTCGAACTGGAAGTCATACTGCGCCAGCATTCCCAGATGCTTGGTCTTGAGCGCCTCGTAGCGCCGCCTGAATTCGGGGGAGAGTATGTCGCCTATGCGCAGGCCGTTCCTGCCGGTCTTGTCCATGTAGGCCGGGCCTATGCCCTTGAGCGTCGAGCCTATCTTGGCCTTGCCCTTGGCGGCTTCGCTGGCGGCGTCGAGCATCCTGTGCGTGGGCAGGATCAGCTGCGCCCTCTTGGAGATCTTCAGCCTGCCCGTGATGGGGCCGGCCTTCTCTTCGATGCTGTGTATCTCCTCCGCCAGTATCACGGGGTCGACAACGACTCCGTTGCCGATTATGTTCATCGAATCACTGCGGAAGATTCCGGAAGGGACAGTGTGGAGCACGAAACCGTCACCGTCGAACTTGAGCGAATGTCCGGCGTTCGGTCCTCCCTGGAACCGGGCTATGACCTTGTAGTCGGGCGTGAGCACGTCGACGACCTTTCCTTTTCCCTCGTCTCCCCATTGGAGTCCGAGCACTACGTCGAGTTTCTTCATTTTCTATATAATAAGGTATGAGATTTCACCGTTTCCGGCGGAACGCGGCCGCTGCGTTCCAAACTCTAAAGATAAGGAAATAATCCGAAAGGACAACGGTTTTTCCGGCCGGCCTCCCCGGGCGCGAAGGGTCAGGCGGTCTCCCGTCCCTCCGTGAGCCGCGTGTGCATCCATCTGTCGCCGCGTATGCGCACCGCGAATATGACGCCCTTTATGCCGAGCTCCACGGCCATCGCCGTCCAGTAGCCGAGAAGGCCCATGTGCGGAATCAGGATCAGGGCCAGCCCGAGCCTGATGACCCACATGCTGAGGAGGTTGATCAGGGAAGGCAGAAGGGTGTCTCCTGCTCCGACGCAGCAGCCGTAGGCGACGATGCTGACTCCGTAGAGCAGTTCGGCCCAGGCCTCGATCCTCAGGCATTTCGCTCCGAGCTCTATGACTTCTGGGTCGTGGCTCATCATACCCATGATCTCGTAGGCGAACAGCCACATGAGCACCGCGAGGAAGGTCATCATGGCGGCTCCCGAAGCTATCGTGATCCTGGCGAAGCTGCGCGCGGTCTTCTTCCTTCCGGCCCCGAGGCTCTGCCCTATCAGCGCCGTTGCCGCGTCCTGCATGCCGTAGCCCGGCAGGTAGCAGAAACCTTCCGCGATGATTGCGAAGGAATTGGCGGCTATGGCAATGGTCCCGAGCGGTGCGACTATCACCGTCGCGGCTATGTATGCGCCCCTCGAGACAAGGTTCTGCAGCCATAGCGGCCAGCTTATGCCGAAAGCGTTGGTGAATATCTCCCTGCGGCTGCACGGCCTCAGCGGCTCGGCCCTGTCCTCTTCGGTCATCAGCCTATGCCCGCCGAGCTCCCGGCTGGAAGCGAAGATGTATGCGAGCAGGAAAAGTCCGGCGCAGAGCATGGACAGCCCCGTTCCGATCGCCGCGCCGGGAACGCCCATCCCAAGCCTGAAGATGAACAGGTAGTTGAAGATGACGTCGAGCACGCACATGGACATGCTGGTGATGCCGGGAATCTTGGTGTTGCCGCTTGCCACCAGCGAGCCCTGGCAGAACACGGCGAGCTGATACGCCGGCAGGAACATCGAGTATATGCGGAAGTACGCCGACGCGTCTTCCAGTATTTCGCTGGATCCCCCGAGCCAGCCGGGCAGCGCCCCGCTCAACGATATCCCGAGCAGGGAGAGCAGCACGCTTGCGGCCAGCACGCTGGCCAGACCCTGGCGGAAGATGCCCGCCGCGCCCCTGAAGTCCCTCGCTCCGCAGCGGTGGGCGATCTGCACGCTGAAGCCCGAGCTGTTCGCATAGCAGAAACTGCCGAGTATCCATGTGGAGGTGCTCACGAGGCCTATCGCGGCGGCCTCCTCGGAGCCGAGCCGCCCGACCATCGCGGCGTCGATGTAGCTCATCAGGCACATGGACAGCTGCGCCATTATGGAGGGAAACGCCAGGTACATGGTCAGCCTGAACTGCTCCCTGCCGTTCATCTCCGCTCCCGTCCTCAGTTTCGCGAGCAATATTTCCTTTCCGTCGGCCATCGGGATGCAAATTTACAAACATTGTTCAAAACTTTGTTGAAAACTTCCGCCACCGGCGCTGACATTGCTTTCCCTGCTGGGGGATTTATGTTTAAATTTGTGAGGTTTTGCAAATTGATTTTAGAATATTTCTAAATAGGACCACATCGTTTTCATTGAGTTTAACTGATTGATAACTAACGAGATACTATGGATGTTCGTAAAACGAACGGCTCTGTCGAGGAGTACGACAAGGCCAAACTGGCCAGAGGAATTCACCAGGCCTACAAGACTGCGCACGAGTATTGCGACGACGCGATAGTCGTGTCCATAATCAATAATCTCTACATCTACGAGGGCATCACGAGCGCCGAGATCCGCCGTCAGGTGGAGGAGTCGCTGATGTCGATCAACAAGAAGGTCGCCCACGCCTACATCGAGACCTTCGACGCCGGCATCGACCTCCGCAAGAAGCGCGACTTCATCAAGGACTACATAGCGGCGTCCAACGCCGCCACCGGCTCGAAGTTCGATTCCAACGCGAACGTGACACGCAAGAACATCGTGACCCTGGGCAACGAGCTCTACAAGGAGAACAACATCAAGCAGAACCGCTACATCATGTGCGACAAGATCAAGACGATGTACGACCGTTCGCTTGCCGACCAGTATCTCGCCGACCTCAATTCACATGTGCTCTACAAGCATGACGAGAGCGGCACGCCCGGCTTCCCCTACTGCGTGGCAATAACGATGTACCCCTTCCTCGTCAGCGGGCTCAAGGAGCTCGGCGGAGTGTCCATCGCGCCCACCGACCTCAAGTCCTTCTGCGGGGAGTTCATCAATCTCGTGTACTCGATATCCTCGCAGTTCATGGGCGCTGTCGCGACTCCCGAGTTCCTGATGTATCTCGACTACTTCATCCGCAAGGACTACGGAGACGACTACCTCGAGCATCTCAATGACGTCGTTGAGCTCAACGCCAAGAAGCGCACTCTCGTCAAGGTCATCGACAACTATTTCCAGCAGGTGGTGCACTCGATGAACATGCCTGCCGGCAACAGGGGCTACCAGACCGTGTTCTGGAACATCAGCTACTTCGACCGGAACTACTTCCAGGGCGTGTTCGGCGACTTCCGCTTCCCCGACGGCAGCGCTCCGAAGTGGGAGACCCTCGACTGGCTCCAGAGGCATTTCATGAACTGGTTCAACGAGGAGAGGAACAACTACATCCTGACCTTCCCCGTGGAGACCATGGCCCTGCTGACCGACGGCGGGGACGACTACCTCGACAAGGACTACGCCGACTTCACGGCGGAGATGTGGTCCAAGGGGCACAGCTTCTTCTGCTATATCTCCAACAGCCCCGACTCGCTGTCGAGCTGCTGCCGTCTGCGCAACAGCCTCAAGGACCTGCAGGACAGGGAGGACTCCGAGCACAACCACACCACCCACCAGTACTCGATGGGCACCGCGTCCGTGGCTACCGGCTCCAAGTCGGTTATGACCATCAACCTCAACCGCCTTATCCAGGATTCCGTGCGCAGGTACTTCCTGGAACGCAGGGGAGTGACCCTTTCCGCGGGAAAGCCGCTCGACCCCCGCTCCCAGTTCTATGACAAGGAGGATCTCTACCACAACTATATCTGCAAGGATCTCACCGAGATGACGGAGAGGGTGCACAAGTACCAGATGGCCTTCAACGAGATAATCAAGGACTTCTTCAAGGCCGACATGCTCGACGTCTACAGCGCCGGCTTCATCGACATGAAGAAGCAGTACCTGACCGTGGGCGTCAACGGCCTGACCGAGGCCGCCGAGTTCCTCGGGCTCGAAATCAGCCCCAACAAGGAGTACAACGACTTCGTGAACAGCATACTCGAGACGATCAACGTCTGCAACAGGAAGGACCGCACTCCGGAAGCCATGTTCAACACGGAGTTCGTGCCCGCCGAGAACCTCGCGGCCAAGAACTACAAATGGGACAAGAAGGACGGCTACTTCGTGTCTTCGAAGCACAACCTCTACAGCTCCTATTTCTACAATCCCGAGGACGTGAACGTGTCCGTAATCGACAAGTTCAAGCTCCACGGCGAGAACTTCGTCAAGTATCTCGACGGCGGTTCGGCTCTGCACATGAATCTACAGGAGCACCTGACCAAGGAGCAGTACCGCCAGCTGCTCAACGTGGCGGCCCATTACGGCACCAACTATTTCACATTCAACGTGCGCAATACGGTATGCAACGACTGCGGGCACATCAGCAAGGACACGCTGACCGAATGCCCGAAGTGCGGAAGCCGGAACATCGACTATCTTACACGCGTCATAGGCTATCTCAAGAGGGTCTCCTCTTTCGCCGAACCGCGCCAGGTCGAGGCCCAGCACCGTTTCTATGCGAAGAAGGACGGGCGCATATGATAAAGTACATCCCCGAGCTCACCGACGTGGTGCTCGAAGAAATACCCGACAGAGTGACCCTGGCGCTGGAGATTCCGAACTGCCAGGGTTCATGTCCGGGCTGCCACTCCTCCTTCCTGAAACTGGACATAGGGAAGGAGCTCACTCCGGACGAGGCGGACAGGCTCATCGAGGACAATTTCGGAATCAACTGCTTCCTGCTGCTCGGCGAAGGCAATGACCGCAAGGCCCTGCTGTCACTGGCCGCGCATGTCAGGGAGCGTTTCCCGAGGCTGGAGCTGGCTCTGTATTCCGGACGGCAGGAAGTGGAGCCTGAAATCTTCGAGGCCTTCGATTTCGTGAAGGTCGGCCCGTATGTCAGCGAGCTTGGCCCGCTCAACGAGCCTGCCACCAACCAGAGGCTCTATTATCATGGAGATGACATAACTTCCCGTTTCTGGCACAAAGGGCTCGAAGCTTCAAAAAACCGATGATGATGAAAGGAACAGCATTCATTGCAGCAATTGCTCTTGCAGCCGTATCCTGCGGCACCAGGATTGACAGGCCCGCTCTCGTGGAGCGCAACAACCCGCATGTGACCGCGATCGACACGCTTGCGTCGCTCTCCGTAGGGAACGGCCGCTTCGCGTTCACCGTCGATGTGACCGGACTCCAGACCTTTCCCGAACTCTATTCCGGAGGCGTGCCTCTCGGAACTCAGTCCCAGTGGGGCTGGCATTCATTCTCCAATCCCGAGAACCTGCGTTTCGCGGAGACTCTCAAGGCCTACGATTTCGGCCGCGGGCATGAGGAGCTCTATGCCTGCCAGCTCAAGGAGGGCAGGGGAAAGGCCGCGTCCGACTGGTACCGTGTGAATCCCCACCGCCTGCATCTCGGCGTCATAGGCTTCGCCGGGCTTGAGCCTTCCGATGTCGGGAATATCGACCAGACTCTCGACATGTGGAACGGCGTCATCAAGTCTTCGTTCGTGACCGGAGGCGAGCCGGTATCCGTGACCACCTCATGCGACCCCGAAAGGGACATGGTCGCCGTGAACATCGCAAGCCCCGCGCGTCTTCCAGTGGCCTTCCGCTTCCCCTATCCTACAGGGCAGCATTCCGACGACGCCTGCGACTGGACGAAGGACGAACTGCATGAGACCGTTGTCGAGTCTCAGGGCGACGGCGTGGCCGTCATCAGGCATACGCTCTACGACGACGAGACGACATATTATGTGAAAGTCTCCTTCACGGATGCCGATATCGCGTCGACCGGGCGCAATGTTGTGACTCTGACGCCTTCTTCCGACGACTGGAGCTTCACTGCCGAGTTCTGCGAGGACATGCCCTCTCTGGAATCCGACGACGCCGCTTCTTCGAGGGAGCGTTCGGCCGCATACTGGCAGAGCTACTGGCAGGACGGCGGAGTCGTGGACTTCAGCCATTGCACCGATCCCAGGGCCGCGGAGTTCGAGCGCAGGGTGGTGCTGAGCCAGTATCTGCTCGCGATACAGTGCTGCGGCGACATCCCTCCGCAGGAGACCGGACTGACCTACAATTCCTGGTTCGGCAAGCACCACATGGAGATGATATGGTGGCATCAGGCCCATTTCCCCCTATGGGGTCACGAGGACCTGCTGGCCCGCACCCTGCCTTGGTACGGCAAGGTCGAGCCGGTTGCCCGGGAGATTGCGGAGCGCCAGGGATTCAAGGGCGTTCGCTGGATGAAGATGACCGATCCTTCAGGAATCGAGGCTCCCTCGAATGTCGGTTCCTTCCTGATATGGCAGCAGCCTCACCTCATTTATCTCGCCGAACTGCTCTACAGGGCGAATCCTTCGCAGGAGATAATCGACGAGTATTTCGACCTGATCCAGGCGACCGCCGAGTTCATGGCCGACTTCGTGACCTACGACGAGGCGAACGACAGATACATAATCAAAGGCTGCATCGCTGCCCAGGAGACCCTCAAGGCCGACAAGACGGTCAACCCGCCCTACGAGCTGTCCTATTGGCATTTCGGTCTCTCGACCGCCCAGCTCTGGAGGGAGCGCAAGGGATTGGAACGCGATCCCGAGTGGGATGGGATAATCGCGAAGCTTTCGCACTTCGCATCCCGCGACGGACTTTATTTGGCTGCCGAGAGCGAGCCTGACACCTATTCCGACATACGCATGTATTCCGACCACATGGCCGTGCTGGCCGCCGTCGGAGTGCTGCCCCAGACTCCGCAGTCCGACCCCGAGATCATGAAGAACACCTTCGACTGGGTCTATGACAACTGGAACTGGGACAAGACCTGGGGCTGGGATTTCCCCACGACCTGCATGAACGCGGTGAGGGTCGGAGAGCCCGAGAAGGCCGTGAACGCGATACTTATGGACCAGAGGACCAACACCTATCTGCCTAACGGCCACAACTATCAGGACGGCCGCCTGCGCTGCTATCTGCCCGGCAACGGCGGACTGCTCACTGCCGTGGCCCTGATGTGCGCCGGCTGGGACGGCTGCGAGGTCGAGAATCCCGGCTTCCCCAAGGACGGTACCTGGGACGTGCGCTGGGAGGGGCTCAAGCCGCTGCCCTGACGGACGATGATTTTTTAACTTCCATATTCTTCAGGAGGGACTGCTGCCGGTGTCGGGGCGGTCCCTTATTTTTTGGTACCAGGTCTTGCCGAAAATCTGACAGTTCCGGCGGCCGCAGCTGACACGAGGGAGGCTTTTCCCCCCCCCCCCAATCACCCGCCTCGCGAGGGGCAGGCTGCGGCCGCCGTTTCCCGTGATTCGCACAAACCGCCGGACGCGGCAACGGACAGTTAGTCCAGTCGACTTGTTTTCGAATCTATCCCGGCAGGCATGGCATGTTTATCGATCTTCATACATTTCGTTCTGTTTTATGTCTGACAGCGGACAGGACAGCCGCAAAGGAGGGAAAGCCTCCCTTGCGGCTGTCCTGCCCGCTGACGGGTCAAGAAACGTTGTCGTGTGTGGCCGGATCGTGCCGGGAATCTGCCCTGTCAGCGGCGGTGATGTCTCCTGTGATGCGGAGGTGGAGGAGGCGGATTGGGGCAGTAGTGGTAATCGTGCGGGCTTTCGAGCAGCTGCCTGGCGAGGTTCACCGTGTTGATGTACTGGATCACGATGTTGAACCTGCAGTCCCTGTCGGTCTGCGCCCGCAGCAGGATCTCGGGGTCTTCGAACTCGAAGCTGATGATATGCCTGTTGCGTCCGTATTCCTGTCCCGTGGTCTTCCTGTCAGCCTGCTCATAGCGTCTGTCGATGTGCGTGATTCTGTATTCGCCGTATTTCCGCGCATAGCGGTGAACCACTGGCATCACGCTTTTCTCGACGAATTTGTTCAGGTTGTCTCCGCGTACCGTGAATGAGATTGCGGCGTATGCGATATTCCTGTCCTCCACGGAGACTGGATATAGGACAAGATTGGCTTTTCTTCTCATGAACATGCCTTCGAGCAGCACGCCGTTGAGATATCGTTTGTCTTTCGGTAGTCCGGCTTTCTCCAGTCTGTCTTCGGGGAATCTGTCGAAGGGGTTGCTCCAGCCATGCTGCTTGAGTCTGGCGGCGACTTTCTCGACCGTTCCTTCGAGCGTGACGCCGTTGATGACAGGTGCTTCATAGCTGGCGGCGGCGCTTTCGATCAAGCTGTCGACCTGCGCTCTCGTGAATATGGCTTCCTGTGCCTTGCATGTCAGGATGGCGGACAGGATAGCTATAAATGTCGGAATGCACCTTTTCATAAGCAAATATTTTTACTGTCCACTCTAAAGTTAATAAAAATATTTTCGATAAAAGCAAATTATTTGAAAATATTTTGTAGCTATCGGCGTCCATAGGTTTGAGCGCCGGACAGGTATATGTCTCCGGAGGGTTTCGCGCTTCGCGCTCATCCCGTCACTCGCTGCACTCGTGACACCCGCTATCGGCCGCGGGTGGCCAGACCCTCCGGAGACATATACCTGTCCGGCGCTGTCGCATTAGTCTGCTCATATAGGCCGTACAGTTTGGGATAATAGCCGTTCCTTGTCTGTGCTGCTGATATAGGCGTCTGGCGCTTGATACGGCCGGATATAATTTGACCTCCTTCTTTTCGCGCTTCGTGCAAAACGCCTGTCGCGCCGGCAGCCCTCTGACATGCGTACATTGCCGCAGGCTGCAAACGGTCTCCCTGATTCCGTGTGACCAGTTGCAGCTCCAGACCATGGAACCTAATATAATGCCAATGATTGCAACCGGTGTTTTGCACGACGGACTGCATCATGACATTCCGCAGCTAACGGCCATGAACCTTCCATGTCTGGACTGTGCGGAACAGACTGCAGGCGGCATCGGCATGGATGGTCGCACGGAACCGGTCTCGCTGTCCAACTTCAGTGACTCCGCATCGCATCGGGCAGGCAACTGGCTTGGATGGCGTCTTTCATTATTGCGGTATTGCCGACGGGCATGTTTGTCATGTCTTGTCAGTGCTTCCGAGGAAACTGATCTGACTCGTGGCGCTGAGTGAACCGGTGACGGATGCGCGTAGACTCTCCCGAGGATGGTATGGCGAGGAACTGAATCTGCTGAATGTCCGAGTTGAAGAGAAAAACATCTGTGTATGACATGACGCAAAAAGGCCGCCCCGATTGCCCGGAGCGGCCTTCAACAGAGATATTCCTAAGGCGGCTATGCCATCAGCTGAGGCAGGAAGGTGCTGAAGATAAGCACCGCGAGGCCTCCGACAAGCACCGCGATGGTCTTGCCGCTGCAACCCTTCCACTCCTTGAGGATGATGCCCCAGACATTGGAGAAGGTCACGTTGAGTGCCATGAGTATGCACCAGCTGAAGGTGATGAGCACGGGGAAGTCGGTCAGGAAGCCCTTTCCGAGGCTGAGTCCGAAGAACTGGCTGTACCAGAGCAGGCCGGCGAGGGCGCAGAACACGATGTTGTTGCCCCACAGCGAGCCCTGCCTGTAGTCGGAGAAGGTCTTGTTCTTCGAATTCTGGTAGAGACAGTAGACCGCGTTGGTGATGAAGCCTCCGATGGTCACGAGGAAGGTGGCGGGCAGAGTCGCGAAGATCTCCCTGGTCTCGGCCCAGCGCAGCGGGGCGCCGAAGTTGAGGCCGATGTTGAAGCACGCGCTCATGAAGCCGCAGAGCAGGGCGATTATCATGCCCTTGCCGAAATTGAAGTCCTTGACGGCCTTCTTCTTCTCCTCCTCCGGTAGCGAAGCGGACTTCATGCCGCCGGCGATGCCGATGATCGCTATTCCGACGAGCGTCACGACCACGCCGACCCATACGGCTGCGGTCAGAGTGTCAGCCTGGCCCGTGAACAGGGGGCCGAGGATGGCGCCGAGTCCCGCGCAGGTGCCGAGGGCTATGCTCTGGCCGAGGGCCACGCCGAGGTATCTCATCGAAAGTCCGAAGGTCAGTCCTCCGATGCCCCAGAGCACGCCGAACACCATGGTCAGCAGGCTCTCCTTGGGATACTGGGCGTAGATCTCGAACAGGCTGTGGCCTGAAGGAACCGCCAGCAGGGCGCCGAGCAGAGGGAACACCAGCCAGGCGAAAACTCCCTGGATCAGCCAGTAGCTCTCCCAGCTCCACTTCTTTATCTTGTTGATCGGCACGTAGCTGCTCGACTGGCAGAACGCGCCGACCGCAATGATAAGCAATCCCAGAAAGATTGAAGACTGCATGGGCCAGACTACCTCTTTGAGGTTACATCCTTCTCATACTGCTCGATCACGCCGATGACTTCGTTTCCTACGGGAACGTTGTTCCTCACGCAGAACTCGTCATAGACGGCGTTCCAGGGCATCGCCTTCTCTTCCTCGACGAGCTGGAGCACCTCGAACGTGCGTCCTTCGAGCTCGAGCTTGGAAATCATCTCCTTGGGTTCGAGCAGGGCCTTGATCATGCACTTCTGGGCGGAGCGGCTTCCGATTACGTAGGCGCCGATTCTGTTGATGGAGCCGTCGAAGAAGTCGAGTCCGTAGTGAACCCTGTCAAGAGCGTTCGCGCGCACGATTTCGTAGAAGAGATCCTGGGTGTTGTCGTCCATGATGGTCACATGGTCGGAGTCCCAGCGTATGGGGCGGCTTACATGGAGCATGAGCTCGGGAACGAAGTTGAGCACCGCGCTGACCTTGTCGCCGGGGATCTCGGTGGGATGATAGTGTCCGGTGTCGATGGTCAGGATCTTGTTGTTCTTCGCGGCGTATGCGGTGTAGAAGTCATGTGAGCCTACGGTGAAGCTTTCGAGACCGATTCCGAAAACCTTGCCCTCGATGCAGTCCTTCATCCAGTCCTTCTTCTCTGCGAAGATCTCGTCGAGGGACTCCTTGAGAAGGGAGCGGTAGAGCATGTGGTTCACCGAAACGTCCTTGCATCCGTCGTGAACCCATACGTTCATGATACAGGGGTCGTTCTGGGCCTTTCCCATCGCATCCGCGATGTCGCGGCAGCGCTTGGTGTGCTCGATCCAGAAGTTGCGGATGTCCTTGTCCGGGTTGGCGAGCGAGAGGTTCCCGCTCTTGGGGTGAGAGAATGAGGTCGAGTTGAAGTCGAGCTTGGTGTCATTCTCCTTGGCCCAGTCGATCCAGCTCTGGAAGTAGTCGACGGTGACCTCGTTGCGGTCCACCACCTTGCCCTTGAAATCTCCGTATATCTCGTGGAGGTTGAGACGGTGGGTTCCGGGAATCAGGGACTTGGCCTTGAGTATGTCGGCGCGGAGCTCGTCGATATTGCGTGCGGCTCCGGGATAGTTTCCGGTGGACTGGATTCCTCCGGAGAGGGCTCCGGCCTGAACCTCGAATCCCTTCACGTCGTCCGCCTGCCAGCAGTGCATTGAAAGGTGGAAATCCTGCATCTGGGCGAGAACTTTCTCGGTGTCCACGCCAAGTTCGGCGTAGCGCTCCCTGGCGATAGCATAAGCTTTGTTGACTGATTCTTTCATGTTGGTTGAGATGATGTTATTAGTTGTTTGGAAGATATTCTTTCAGTTCTACCGAATGTGCGACGATTTCGCGCATTTCAGGCAAAGTGCGTACCAGACCCTGGGCCTTTATCTGCATGAGCACGTTTCCGAGAGCCGTGCCTTCGGTGGGGCCGCAGATCACGGGCATCTGGAGGGCGTCGGCGGTGAACTGCATCAGGTGCCTGTTCTTGGAACCGCCGCCTATCACATGCAGGCACTTGATGTCCACGGGGGACATCTGGCGGAGCAGCTCGATGATCGCCGTGTAGCGGTGGGCCAGACTCTTGTAGATGCATCTGATGTATTCGGCGGGAGTTCTCGGAGCGATCTGTCCGGTCTTCTCGCAGTAGTCGTCTATGGCCTTGGTCATTGAAGCGGGATGTGCGAATGAGGGGTCGTCGGGGTTGATTATCGATGCGAACCTCGTCGTCTCGCAGAGTGCCGTCAGCTCGGTGATGTCTTCAGGCACATCCTTGAATTCCGGGCGGCACTGCTCGAACAGCCAGAGTCCGCAGATGTTCTTGAGGAAGCGGGTCGTGCCTTCGATTCCGCCTTCGTTCGTGAAGTTCTGCTTGTAGCTTTCGTCGGTGATTATCGGACGGGGGGACTCGATTCCCATCAGCGACCATGTGCCGCAGCTGAGGTAGGCGAAGTTCGGATCCTTTGCAGGCACGGCGGCGACGGCCGAAGCCGTGTCGTGTGACGCTATGGCCACCACGTTGACCTCCGGACCGAGTCCGGTCACTTCCTGAAGCTGCTTGGTCAGGGGGCCTATCACGGTACCCGGCTCGGTCATCTCGCCGAACTGTTCGCGCTGCAGGCCTATGCTCTTGAGCAGGCTCTTGTCGAGGTCCCTGGTGTTGGGGTCGAGCATCTGAGAGGTGGACGCTATGGTGTACTCGCATATGGCCTTGCCGGTCAGCATGTAGATCAGAGCGTCCGGGATGAAGAGTATCTTGTCGGCGTCTTCGAGGGCGCTGCATCTGTTGTGGCGCAGGGTGTCGAGCTGGAACAGGGAGTTGAACTCCATGAACTGTATGCCCGTCATCTCGTAGATCTCCCGCTTGTCGTGCATCTTCATATAGCGCTCGATGGCGCCGTCGGTGTGCGGATCGCGGTAGCAGTAGGGGAGTCCGAGGAGCTCTCCGTCCTTGCCGAAGAAGGCGAAGTCGCAGCCCCAGGAGTCGATGCCTATGGACTCGATCTTGATTCCTTCCTTGACGGTCATGGCGATGGCCTTGACAATCTCGTTGTAAAGGTAGGGAAGATCCCAGAAAAGATGTCCTCCCAGAGGAATCATGGGATGCTTGAAACGGGTGAGTTCGCGCATGTCGACCTTATTTCCGTCATACGAGGCGATGATCGTTCTTCCGCTCGTGGCTCCGAGGTCGACTGCCAGATAAGTTCTGATGGATGTCATAATATTGGTATAGGTGTTTAATTACGTGTTATCGTACAAAGATATGAAAATTATTTCCTCATGTACTCGAAAAACTTCTCGGCGGTGTTCAGCTCGTCCTCCTTGACCGACGCGGCCACCACTTCGGTGCTGATCTGCGATGCGGGCTTCGACACTATGCGCACCATGTCGGCGGTCTGCTCGACCATCACGAACTTGCCCGGCTTGAACCACATTCCCGCGCCGATGGGGCTGGGGTCCTGGGAGACGTCGGCGGGATGTACTCCCCAGACGGCTATGTACTTGCGTCCGTACTCGACCTGCTCGTCCTTCTGGAAGTTGACGCCGGTCAGGAACTGAACCTTCCTGCCGTTAAGTTCGGTGGCTATGACCTTGGCCACGCGGCTGCCGTCCTTCATCTCCACGCGTATCGAGATGTCCACGAACTCGTCCTTGTAGGGCACTCCGTAGGCTATCATCTCGGCGAAAGAGCCTCCGCGCATTTCTCCGACGCGGGCGGTGCGGCCCTTGGTTGCCTTGAGCTTGACCTCCCCGCTCCCGTCCCAGAGAGCGATGCCTCCGAGTCCGACCGTCCTCCCGACCAGATACTCATCGCAGCCGGCGCCCTCCTCAGCCTGCTGGGCTTCGGTGGGATACCAGAGGTATTTGCGCAGTTCCATCTGCTTTCCGCTCTTGGAATACACGTCGATGGCCCCGCTGTCGTTGAAATAGATGCGCAGTGCGCAGTGCGAATTCTCGACCGCCGGACCGTGATGTCCTACGAAGGTGTACTGGACCGCCTGTTCGGAGACTATCTCCTTGACCTGGATGCTGTCCGCGCGCCAGAAGAGGCTGGTGGCCGTCTGCGCCGCGGCTCCGGCGGCCGACATGAGCATTGCGGCGGAGGCCGCGATTAGGATTGAGTGTTTCATTGTGGTTATCTGTCTATATCCAAGCAAAGTTACTAAAAAATGCTTATCTTTACTGAAAATCGGATTCAATTTATATGCATAAAATCGCCATGTTCGCCGCCGCGGCGCTTCTGGCATCATGCGCCCCCGTGCGCAATGTCTTCGTAATCAGCGGCAATATCCAGGCTCTGCCCGACAGTACCGAGATCCTGCTGTACGCCGTCCGTGATGACGGTCTGATGCAGGTCGTCGACACGGCATTGTCGGAACGAGGGAAGTTCGTTCTCGAGCACCCGCTGGATTCCGCGCAGGAACTTTCCATAGTAGCCCGGAGTCTCGGCTCGTCGCTGCTGACCGTCTATGCCGCCCCGGGGGAAAAGGCCGGAATCAGCGGAGACGCGGGGAATGTGATGCTCTGGAAGGTCAGAAGCCGCGTGCCCGGGCAGCGCGAGTACAACAGGTATCTGGAAAACGTGTGGACGGAGATGGAGGAGCAGGCGGGACTGCGTGAAGAAAGCGATTCTCTTCGCAACATGCTGTACGGCATGGATGACCGCGGCACGGATGAGGCGAAGGAGCTGCAGAGCCTCGTCCTCAAGCTCAGGGAGCAGGAGGACAGCGTGGTGAAAGTCAGGTACGGAAAGACGCTCGACCTGCTGGCGGTGTCTGAGGTCAGCCGCATATTCGCCGAAGAACTCTCTGACATCATTACAATGATAGGGTATTATCCAGCGAAATACGGAGAGTTCAGGGACAGGGCGGCGGAGCAGTACGAACGGCTGTCAGATGAGGTGAAGGCCTCCCCGGAAGGAAGGGACATGAAGGCCCTTCTGTCGGTGACCGACAGAGTCAAGGTCGGCGACAGGTTCTTCGACGGTGAGTTCAGGGATCTCGACGGCGGGACCCACAGGCTGTCCGACTATCTCGGGAAATATATCCTGCTTGACTTCTGGGCGTTCTGGTGCGGCCCCTGCCGCATGTCGATGCCCGAACTCAAGTCTCTCGCGGAGCAGTACGGCGACAGCGTGAACTTCATAAGCCTGAGCGAGGATCCGGACGAGCAATGGAGGGAGGCGAGCGAGGAGCACGGCATCAGCTGGAACAATTTCAACTACGGCGGCGACCTGGCCTTCAAGCTGACCTACGATGTCAGCGGCATCCCCTCATATTTCATAATCTCCCCCGACGGCGTCATAGTGGACAGCTGGGCCGGCTATTCGGAAGGCGTGATCCGGGAGAGGCTCGGGAAATTCCTGTAGCGGCCCCGTCATGCAACCCGGTTGCGAATTTTGCCGCAGGTTCTCCTGAATCTGCGGGATATTTCGTACTTTCGTAATCGGACTTTGAAAATGTCCTGAAAACATGAACCGTTTTATGAAGATCATTTCAATTTGCGCCGCGCTTCTCGCGGCCTTGCAGCTGGCGGCGGCACAGCCGCAGATCCGGAGCCAGTGGGAGGGCGCCAGGGTGGCGTTCCTCGGAGATTCGATCACCGACGCGCGCCAGATAGGCACGTCCAACGACGTCTACTGGAACAACCTCAGGGACATTCTGGGCATCGAGGCGTATGTCTACGGCATCAGCGGCCACCAGATGAGCCATATCGTCGGCCAGGCCGAAAAGCTGGAGGCCGAGCACGGGCAGGAAGTGGATGCGATAATGGTTTTCATAGGCACGAACGACTTCAACAGCAGCATCCCTCTGGGAGAATGGTACAGCTATGACTACGAGGTGGTCGAAGTCGACGGTCCGACCGACGTGCTGCGGCGCCACCGGGAGCTGATCTACGATGACTCCACCTTCAGGGGCCGCGCCAATATCACGATGCGCTGGCTCAAGAGCCACTATCCCGACAAGCAGATCATCTTCCTGACCCCGCTGCACAGAGGATACGCGAAATTCAGCGAAGGCAACATACAGCCGCCCGAGGCGTATGCGAACGCCTGCGGCTTCTTCATAGACGATTATGTGCAGGCGGTGAAGGAACTCGGCAATGTCTGGGCTGTCCCCGTGATAGATTTGAACAGCATAAGCGGACTCTACCCGGTGGCCGACGAACAGGCCCCCTATTTCCGCAACAAGGACACCGACCGCCTGCATCCGAACACTCCGGGCCATCTGCGCATGGCCTGGGCGCTCGCGTATCAGCTTCTCGGATATCCTTCCGGCTTCGATGAACTCAAATAACCATTAACCGCATATCGATGAAGAAGTTAATTTTTCTGATCCTGGTTTTCGCGGGTGTCGCCGCCCAGGCGAAAGTCTACAATGTACGTGATTTCGGAGCGGCCGGAGACGGCGTTCAGATCGACTCCCCGGCGGTCAACGAGGCCATCGACGCCGCGTTCACCGACGGAGGAGGCGTCGTGTATTTCCCCGACGGAGTCTACAGCTGCTATTCCATACGCCTCAAGGACGACATCACCCTGAGGCTGGCCGCCGGGGCCGTGATAAAGGCCGCCGCCCCCACAGCGGAGCAGGGCTATGACCTTCCCGAGCCGAACGAGTGGGACGCATATCAGGATTTCGGCCACAGCCACTGGAAGAACTCCCTGATATGGGGCATGGATCTCGAGAACATCACGATAGAGGGACGCGGCCTGATCGACGGCACGGGAGTGCTGTCCAGGGGAGTGCCCCGCAAGGGCTCTTTCGCCGAGGCCAACAAGGCCATCGCGCTGAAGAACTGCCGGAACGTGAAGATAAAGGACATACGCATGCTCCAGTGCGGGCATTTCGCGATGCTGCTCACGGGCGTGGACTGGCTTGAGATAGACGGAGTGCTCGTGGACACCAACCGCGACGCCCTCGACATAGACTGCTGCGCGAACGTGAAGATAACGGACTGCGTGGTGAACACGCTCAACGACGATGCGATAGTGCTCAAGAGCTCCTACGGCCTCGGCTGGGCCAAGCCTACCGAGAACGTGCTGATCAAGAACTGTCTGGTGAGCGGATATGACCCGGGCACCGTGATGGACGGCACCTTCGGCACCAGCATCACGGCGGCTCCCGACCGCGACGGCCCCACCGGACGCATCAAGTTCGGAACCGAGAGCAACGGAGGCTTCAAGAACATCGTCATCAGGAACTGCGAGTTCAAGCGCTGCCGCGGCCTCGCCTTCGAGACCGTCGACGGCGGTCTGATAGAGAATATCAGCGTCAAGGGCATAGTCATGGACGACATCTGGAATTCACCTATATATATCCGCGTAGGCGACCGCATGAGAGGGCCCGAAGGGCTGCCCGCGTCTGCGGCGCGCAACATCGAGATCTCCGATGTCCGCGTCACGAACTGTGACAGCCGCTATGCGCTGCTGATAGTCGGGCTTCCCGACAGCCCTGTCGAGAATGTGAGCCTCAAGAACATCAGCATACAGTACAAGGGCGGGCTCACCAAGGACGACGTGCGTGAGCAGCGCGGTTCGAATCCTTTCTTCTTCGGGCGCAACAACGGATATCCCGAGCCTTCCGCCCACGGAATCCAGCCGGCCTGGGGGCTGTCGATGCAGCATGCCCGCAACATCAGCTTCAAGAATGTCGAGATGGAGCTGATGCAGCCGGACGAGAGGGAGAAGATTTATCTGAAGGATGTAGAGAACTTTAGCTGGGAATAGGCGCAGATGAGGCAGTTTGATGTCAGCGGAATGACCTGCTCGGCCTGCGTGGCGCATGTCGAGAAGGCGGTATCCAAAGTCGAGGGAGTGAAGACCTGCTCGGTCAGTCTTGTCACCAATTCGATGAATGTCGAAGGGTCAGCGACGGACGAGGCGATAGTCGCTGCGGTAGGCAGGGCCGGGTATCATGCGTCTCCGAAGGGTGCTCCGGCGTCCGCCGGCCAATCCGCGCTGCCGCGCCACAAGCTTCTGGCGCGCAGGCTCGCCGTTTCGCTGATCTTCCTTCTGCCTCTGGTGTATGTCTCCATGGGCGTGATGCTGTGGGACTGGCCGCAGCCGCGCTTCTTCGAGCTCAACTGCGTCGGGAACGGGTTGCTCCAGCTGCTTCTCGCGCTCGTGGTCATAGCCGTCAATTCGGAGTTCTTCATCAGCGGTTTCAAGTCGCTGATGCACGGCTCTCCGAACATGGACACCCTTGTCGCCCTGGGCTCAGGAGCAGCGTTCGCCTATAGTCTCGTCGCGCTGTTTCTGATGAGCGGTGCCGCGGCGGACGGCGGGAACGCGGCCGCGGCGGCGTATATGGACAAGCTGTATTTCGACAGCTCGGCGATGATTCTCGTGCTGATTTCTGTCGGAAAGATGCTTGAGGCGCGCTCGATGGGAAAGACTACCGATGCGCTGAAGGCGCTTGCGAGACTTTCTCCAAGGACCGCCGTGGTGGTCAGGGACGGTAAGGAGGCCGAAGTGCCGGTGGAGCAGGTCGCGGAGGGTGACATATTCGTGGTGCGGCCCGGCTGCAGCATTCCCGTGGACGGAACGGTGCTCGAGGGAAGCAGCGCCGTGAACGAGTCGGCGCTCACCGGCGAGAGCATCCCGGTGGACAAGTCGGAGGGCGATGCGGTTTCGGCCGCTACGATCAATGTCTCCGGTTTCCTGCGCTGCAGGGCCAGCCGCGTCGGTGAGGATACGACCTTTGCGAAGATAATAAGGATGGTCAGCGACGCGTCGGCGACCAAGGCTCCGATAGCGAGGATAGCCGACAAGGTGTCTTCGGTGTTCGTTCCTGCCGTGATACTTATCGCGTTCGTGACCTTTGCCGGCTGGCTGATGGCAGGCGAGACCGTCGGAGCCGCTCTCTCCCACGCGGTGGCGGTGCTCGTGGTCAGCTGCCCCTGCGCTCTCGGGCTCGCGACTCCGGTGGCGATCGTCACGGGAAGCGGTACAGGCGCGCGCAACGGCATACTGTTCAAGACCGCGACCGCTCTCGAGCAGACGGGGAAGATAAAGACGGTGGTTCTCGACAAGACCGGGACTCTGACTTCCGGTACCCCCGAGGTTACCGAAATACTGCCTCACAAGGGCTTCTCCGCCAACAGGCTGCTGCGTCTCGCGTATTCGCTCGAACTGAAGAGCGGACATCCGCTGGCGAAGGCCGTGGTGGCGAGGGCGTCGGCCGAAGGGCTCAAGGCCCTGGACATTGAGGAGTTCGAGATATTTCCGGGCGGAGGAATAGCCGGAGTCGTTTCGGGAGGCAAGCTGCTCGCAGCCGGCAATCTGAAGTTCGTTCAGGCGTGGTCACGAGTCCCCGAAGAGGCGCGCATGAAGGCGGAGGAGCTGGCCGATTCCGGCAGGATGCCACTGTTCTTCTGCTACGCCGGCCGCTTCATAGGCATGATGGCGGTTGCGGACGTGCTCCGTCCCGACAGTCGGGAAGCGGTTGCAGAACTCAGGGAGATGGGAGTCCGTGTGGTAATGTTGACGGGTGACAACGAGCGCACGGCCAAGGCTATAGCCGAGGCCGCCGGTGTCGATGAGCTTGTGTCCGGTCTGCTCCCTGAGGGTAAGGAGAGCCGTATCCGCGAAATGCGCGGAAACGGGCTTGTGGCCATGGTGGGTGACGGCGTCAACGACGCGCCGGCTCTGACTGCGGCCGATGTGGGCATAGCCATCGGTTCCGGACTCGATGCGGCGGTGGACGCCGCCGACGTGGTGCTCATGAAGAGCCGTCTGTCGGACGTGCCTGCTGCCATACGGCTCGGGCGGAAGGTGCTTATCAACATAAAGGAGAACCTCTTCTGGGCTTTCTTCTACAATGTCTGCGGAATCCCGCTGGCATCAGGAGTCCTGCTTTCGCTGACAGGGTTGAGCCTGAGCCCTATGTTCTGCGCGGCCGCGATGGGGCTTTCGAGCTTCTGCGTGGTCTCCAATGCCCTGAGGCTGAATTTTGTAAAAATATATCCGGGACGCAGATCCTCATCTCCGGCCCCGACTGCCGCGCCTGCAGGTGATGTTCCGTCCGCCATGGTGCGGGGACGCAGCAGGCGCGAGGCGCAGCCGGCTGCCACGGAGAGGACAGACTCGGAATCAGATGAAGTCATGACACAAAAAAAGACAGTTATGAAAAAGACACTCAAAATCGAAGGAATGACGTGCCCCAACTGTGAAAGGCACGTCGTGAAGGCTCTTGAGGCTCTGCCCGGAGTCGTATCCGCCACTGCTGACCACGTGGCGGGAAGCGCGTCAGTCGATCTTGACAGCGAAGTCTCCGACGCCGACTTCAAGAAGGCGATCGAGGAGGACGCAGGCTACAAGCTGCTCGGAATCGAGTGAGGCGGCGCGGACTCAGGCCTTGCGGAGGCCATATCTTCCGAGAGGCTGGGCCTGCAGTAATTTACGCCGTCAGGCATGCGGAGACCGCAATGGAGACCGGCTGACAAGTGAGGTCCGGCTCCATTGCGGTTCTGTTTTTCCCGAAGTCAGTCCGGAGTCGTTTCCGGATGTCCGCACGCCCGGGCGGCTTTGCCGCCTGCTGTCCAGCCGGGCGTGCGCCGCGCCGGCAGGGTTATCTTATGAGCTCGTCAATCTGCTTTAGCATGCCGTCGAGCATGGCGTTCTGCCTGCGGT
>CALVAD010000018.1 GCA_944325495.1 uncultured Bacteroidales bacterium
TCGACCTCTATTCCAAGTAAAATTTAACACCGTAGCAATATGGCAATCTTAGCATTTCAGAAACCTGACAAGGTCATTATGCTTGAAAGCACCGATACTGTCGGCCGTTTCGAGTTCCGTCCTCTGGAGCCCGGCTACGGTCAGACTATCGGCAATGCTCTTCGTCGCATCCTGCTGGCCTCTCTGGAAGGTTTTGCCATCAGCCAGATAAGGATAACCGGCGTGGACCAGGAGTTCGCAACGATTCCTGGCGTAATCGAAGGGATGCAGGACATCATCCTGAATCTCAAGCAGGTTCGCTTCCGCCGCATGGTTGAATCCGTGGATACTGAGACGGCAAACATCGTAATCAGCGGCAAGCAGGAGTTCACGGCAGAGGATATCTCCAAAGGATTGTCTTCTTTTATGGTGTTGAATCCTGAACTTCACATCTGCTCCCTTGAACCTTCGGTGAAGCTTGAGATCTCGCTCACCATCACCAAGGGGCGCGGCTTCGTTCCGGCGGAGGAGAGCAGGGATGAGAATACGCCCATCGGTACGATTCCCGTGGATGCGATCTATACTCCCATCCGCAAGGTGAACTGGAGCGTGGAGAACTATCGTGTCGAGCAGAAGACCGACTACGAAAAGCTCAACCTCGAGATTGTGACCGACGGTTCAATCTCTCCCAACGCAGCCCTGCACGAGGCGGCGAGCATCCTCATCTATCACTTCAAGCTGTTCACCGACGACAAGAAGATGTCGCTGGAGAACACCGTGGAGCCTGACAGCAAGGAGCTCGACGAAGAGTCACTGCGCATGAGGCACCTGCTCCTGACCAAGCTTTCGGACGTGGGTCTGTCGGTCAGGGCCTTCAACTGCCTCAAGGCCGCTGATATCGACACTTTCGCAGACCTCGTGTCCTACTCGCGCGCCGAACTGATGAAGTTCCGCAATTTCGGACGCAAGTCGCTCAACGAAATCGAGCTTCTGATCGAGAAGATGAAGCTTTCGTTCGGAATGGATGTCAGAAAGTACAATATTGAACCCAAGAAAAAGAACATTGAAAGATGAGACACAATAAAGCAGTAAATCATCTTGGTCGCAAGAGCGGACACCGCAAGGCCCTCCTTTCCAATCTCGCAGTTTCTCTTATCATGCATAAGAGAATCACCACGACCGTGGCGAAGGCCAAGGCGCTGAGGTCCTATGTGGAGCCCCTCATCACCAAGAGCAAGGAGGATACGACCCACAACCGTCGTATCGTCTTCAGTTATCTCAAGTCGAAGGAGGCCGTTACCGAGCTCTTCCGCACCATCGCTCCCAAGATCGCTGATCGTCCGGGCGGATATACCCGCGTGCTTCATGTAGGTTTCCGTCAGGGTGACGCGGCCGAGATGGCGCTTATCGAGCTTGTGGACTTCAACGAGGCCGCTCTTGCTTCTGCAACCAAGACTGCGAAGAAGACGACCCGCCGCAGCCGCAGCGGAAAGAAGGCCGAGACTGCTCCCGCCGCCGAAGCTCCCAAGACCGAGGCCGCTCCGGCACCCGCCGAGCCGGAAGCCGACGCTGCTGCCGAGCCTGCTGCCGCAGAGGAGCCTAAGAAGGCTGAGTAAACAGTCTGAAAAATTCAGGGAAGGATTTCCCTACGCAAGCCTCATCGTCGATGACGATGGGGCTTTTTGCTCCCAGGGAGGCGACTTTGAGAGCCATGGCCATCCTGTGGTCGTGGCAGGAGCTGTATTCGCCGCCTTCAAGCAGGCGTCCGGAGCATATTCTTGAACTCAGGCTCTCTCCGCATACCGAGAGGACATCCCCGTCAATTTCGGCTTCCACACCCATTTTGCGGAGCATCGTGAGTATCGCGGATGCGCGGTCGGACTCTTTCGAAGCCAGCCTGCCGACTCCGGCGATCCGGCTCTCTCCGGCGCAGAATGCGGCGAGCACGGCGGAGATCGGAAAGAGGTCCGGAGCGTTGTTCAGGTCCATCTCGAAGGCTTCGAGGGGCGCTTTTCTGACGCATACGGTCATGCCGTCGTCGAGTTGCGAGACGACGGCTCCGGCTTCCACCAGAATGTCCATGATGGTCAGGTCGGCCTGCAGGGAGCCGGTGTCGAGTCCGCGGATCTCCGCACTGCCGAAAATCGCCCCGGCAACGAGGAAGTTTGCGGCCGCGCTCCAGTCGCCCTCGATGTCGAAATCCGCCGCCTTGTAGCGCTGGCCTCCCTTTATCCTGAAACTGATGCCGGTGCAGCCTGACCAGTCCGTCGCTTCGAGCAGTTCCGCGTCCCCCTCCATCTCGCTGCGCGTCCTTATTCCGAAATGCCGGAGCACGTCCAGCGTGATGTAAATGTAGGGTATGCTCCTGGGCTCGCTTACATGAAGGGTGGAATCCTTGTCGCATAGGGGCAGGGCGGTCAGCAGGCCGGAGATAAGCTGGGAGCCTCCGCCGCCCGGCACGTCGGCCGTTCCCGGGACAAGCTTCCCCTTCACCCGGAGAGGAACGAAGATTTCCTTGTCCTTTCTTGCTTCCGCGTTCGACAGCAGAACGCCGAATGCGGCCATGATGTCGGGGGCTGAATTGAGGGGCCTGCGCAGCAGTGTGCCCCGGCCGGTCACCAGACAGTCTCCCCGGCCGGCCGCGGCCATAATCGGAATCAGCAGCCTGGCCAGCAGCCCGGATTCTCCTGCGTCCATGTTTTCGGCTTCTATGCCGTTTGCGGCGGCGTCGATGCCCGTAATCACGAGCGTGCGGCCTCCGTTTTCCTTGATGACAGTCGCGCCCATGGCCCTTGCGGCTTCTATGGCCGCTTCGGAATCTCCGCAAGGGCTGTATCCACCGAGTCTGGACTTGCCGCCGGCGAGCGCCGCCGCTATGATTGCGCGCTGTGCGAAACTCTTGGACGCCGGCATCCTGAGCTCGTGTCCGTCGTAACGGAAATGTCCGCCGTAAAGTTCGTCCCGCATCTCCTCCGTGGTCCACTGGCCCGGGGCCGTCGCTTCGTCGCCGCTGAGGGCCGCATAGCTGAACGGGGCTCCGCGCTTCAGGCATTCCATCCGGCTCCGCCTGCCCTTCTCCCCCATGCCGAATGCCATGAGCCGTCCCTGCATGCTCGGCACATCCTCCAGCACGATTGAATAGAGCGATTCCAGCCTGGCCGCGTCTTCGTCGGAGTTGCACATGCAGGCGATCTTGGCCACATCGGCTCCGTAGCGGAAACAGCGGGCGAGGACCTTCTGCAGCATCTCCATGTCAGGAGTGCCGTTGAAATCGTGGTACGAGCGTATGATCTCGGTCCCGTTCTGGCGGCAGAACTTCTGGAAGTTCTTGCTCATCTGCACCGGAGCTTCTATCTCCAGATCGGCGAAGCGGGCTCCGGACTCGGCCGCCAGCCGGAGCCGGCGCTCGCATTCCGCCGCATCGAGGTTCTCCGAGATCCGGCAGGTCGCGACCAGAGGGGTGTCGGAGTTTCCGAAGATGTCCCTGATCTCCTCATCGGAGAGCCGGCAGCTGTCCAGCCTGATCTCGGCCATCTCGATGACTGGCGACGAGAGGATTTCAAGCAGCTCGCCGTAGTCCTTATTCTGTAAACTTGTGCAGATCATCCAGTTCTTCTATTATGACTTTCCCGATTTTTCTTATCAGCACGAAATGTATCCTTCCGTTTTCGACCTTCTTGTCCTTCCGGATGGCCTGTTCCAGCTCCTCCTCGGGGCAGGGAAGCTCCGTGGGCAGGCCGCAGGCGGAGAAATCCGCGCGAAGCCTGGAGCTCAGGCCGGCTTTTGCAATGCCGAGCCGTTCGGAAATCTCCGCCGCGCGGATCATGCCTATCGCGACGGCCTCCCCGTGGGAGAGAGGTCCGGAGACGCCATGAGTGTGCTGATACCATTCTATGGCGTGTCCGTAGGTGTGTCCGAGGTTGAGCTTGCGCCGCGGGCCTTCTTCGAAGGGGTCCTGCTCCACTATCCTGTATTTGACTTCAGCGGCTTCAAGCACGAGCTTGTGCAGCGCGTCGAAATCGGTCACGGGGGCGGAAAGCACCTTCACGGCGCGGTCATAGTTGCCGTTGTCCTCGATTATGAAGGTCTTGAGCAGCTCTGCCGCTCCGGAGCGCAGCTCCCTCGCGGGGAGGGTCTTCAGGGCCTCCGGCAGTATCCTGGTAGCTGCGGGGAAACGGGTCACTCCGATCATATTCTTGTAGCCGTCGAGGTTCACTCCGGTCTTGCCGCCTATTCCGGCGTCGACCTGGCAGAGCAGCGTGGTCGGGTAGTTGACATATCGCACGCCGCGCTTGTATATGCTGGCGGCGAAACCGACGAGATCGGTGGTCACTCCGCCTCCGACCGCATATACGACGGCGCTCCTGTCGGCTCCCTGTTCCATGAGCCAGCGGCATATCCGCACCACGGTGTCCATGGTCTTGTGATCCTCGTCGGCGGTGATGGGGAGCATCGGGCGCCCTTCGGCGATGCCGGCGGCGAGGGTTTCTACATTGCGGTCGCAGACCACGAAGATTTCCTTGTCCATGTTGTCAGCTGGTTTCGCCGTCGGATACGATACGGCGGCGAAGACGAAGATAATGCAAATATTTGATAAATCGTGATTTTTGGATACCTTTGCAATCCTTCGCGCATTGCGCCGCCCAACAAAGGCCCGAGTGGCGGAATGGTAGACGCGATGGACTCAAAATCCATTGTCCCTTAAAGACGTGCCGGTTCGAGTCCGGCCTCGGGCACACAAGCTTGCCTGCCGTCAGTTTTCCGGCAGGCTTTTTTGTTCCGGACGCTCAATATGAATCTTACTGTAACAGCTGCGGCTATCGCCATATATTTCATCATCCTGATCGCCCTGAGTCTTCTGGCGGCCGGAAAGAACCGCAGCAGCGCCGATTTCTTCAAAGGCGGCAGGCGCTCCCCGTGGCCTGTGGTCGCCGTGGCGATGGTGGGCACCTCCATCTCCGGGGTCACCTTCATCTCCGTGCCGGGCATGGTGGAGGCCTCGGCGTTTTCCTATCTTCAGATGGCCCTGGGTTTCGTGGCCGGCTATGTCGTGATTGCGTATCTGCTGCTGCCGCTCTACTACCGGCTGAATCTCACGAGCCTCTATGAGTATCTCGACCGGCGTTTCGGGCTGCGCAGCTACAAGACAGGGGCTGCGTTTTTCCTGCTATCGAAGGTGCTCGGAGCGGGGGTGAAGATGTACCTGACGGCCATCGTGCTGCAGCTTGTGCTATTCGATCCGCTCGGAGTGCCTTTCTGGACCAATGTCTGCCTCACCATGCTGCTCGTCTGGCTCTATACCTTCCGGGGCGGCGTGCGCTCCCTTGTCTGGACCGACATGCTCCAGACTCTCTGCATGCTGGGCTGCGTGGTTCTTTGCATAGTGTTTGTCTGCCGCGCCATGGGCATGAGCATCACCGAAGGCTGCCGCAGCATAGCCGACAGCCCGATGAGCCGCATCTGGTTTTTCGACGACGCGCGGGATACCCGATATTTCTGGAAGCAGTTCCTCGCGGGCATGTTCACCACCATAGCCATGACCGGGCTCGACCAGGACATGATGCAGAAGAACCTTTCCTGCCGCAGTCTCAGGGAAAGCCGCAGGAACGTGCTCTCCTACGGCGTGGCCTTCATCCCGGTGAATCTGCTCTTCCTCTCGCTCGGAGTGCTGCTGTCCGGCTTCGCCTCCGGCAGCGGTATCGCGGTGGCGAAACCCGACGACCTTTTCCCGACGGTGGCCTGCGGCGCCGACCTCTCCGGAAGACCGTTCATGCCTCCGGTTGTCGGCTTGCTGTTCGTGATCGGGCTCGTGTCGGCGGCGTTCAGCAGTTCCGGCTCCTCCCTGACCTCCATCACGACGACATTCACGCTCGACATACTCAAGGCGGGGCTGAGGCAGGATGAGGCCGCACTCGTGAAGACGCGCGGCAGGGTGCACGCCGGCGCCGCCGTGGTCATGGGCGCGGTGATATGCGCTTTCCGGGCGATAGGCGACGAAAGCGTGATAAACGCGGTCTACACGATATCGGGCTACACCTACGGCCCGCTGCTGGGGCTTTTCCTGTTCGGAATCTTCACCCGCCGCCGTCCGCGCGAAGCCTGGGTGCCGTTCATCTGCGTCGCCTCCCCTTTGCTCTGCATGCTGCTGAAAGCCCATAGCGAGCAGTGGTTCGGCGGCTGGCGCATAGGCTTCGAGCTGCTGCTGATAAACTGCGCGCTGACCATGCTCGGGCTCTGGCTGGCAAGCTTGGGCTGCAAGAAAATTCGTATCTTTACACGATAAAGACGGACAGAGACGACATGTTCTATAAACTGATAGAGAAGAAGAGAGACGAATGGTTTGAATCACCTGATTGTACGGTCAGGGGAATAATTGAATATATTGAGGCCGGAGGTAAGATGCGGGATGCCCAGGTCGAGGCTATAAAGACATGGCTGTATCTGAAGATAGCCTGCGGCAATGAGCCTTTGTGGCGGATGTTTTCGGAAGGGAAGTTCAATAGCCTTGACTTGGATGATTCACCTCTTTCATCCGCATCGCGTGCCGTTCTCAAGTCCGACAAGGCTGCTGCGGCCTTGCTGGAATATTCCAGGCTGACAGACAGGAACGGCAGACAATTGGCCCCGGAACTGGACAAATTCATTTCCATGTATGCCGACCGGATTGATTACGAAGCGGCTTTCAGGACAATTTTCAATGGAATAGATTATCCAGACTATCTTTTCAGTCTTCCTATGGGGGCTGGGAAGACCTACCTGATGGCGGCTTTCATCTATCTTGACCTGTATTTTGCGCAAAATGAACCGGACAATCCTTGTTTTGCTCATAATTTCATGATATTGGCTCCATCAGGGTTGAAATCTTCGATAGTCCCGAGCCTCAGGCATATCAAGGAATTTGATCCATCGTGGGTGATTCCGGAACCTGCAGCAGGTGATCTGAAGAGACTTGTCAAGTTCGAAGTGCTGGATGAACAGAAGACGGCCAGAAGAAGCAACTTGGTGAAGAATCCCAATGCGCAGAAAATCAATGTCCATCAGCCGCTGGAAGATCTAATTGGCCTTGTCGCCGTAACCAATGCGGAGAAGGTCATCCTTGATCGTGCGGATGAGAACCTTGATAATCCGCTGTTCGGCAGAGAAGAACTTGCCAGAATAAGGCAGGCAAACGAATTGCGGGATTTGATCGGTAGGATTCCGCATCTGGCGGTATATATCGATGAGGTTCATCATGCTTCGGACAGCGAGATAAAGCTCCGCAAGGTTGTGACCGGATGGTCCGGAAATGATTCATTCAACGGAGTGCTGGGTTTCTCCGGAACCCCGTATCTGGAAAAGGCCGAGAGTTCTTTAATCGAGACCTCGTTTACGATAAAGAATACCGAACTCCCGAATGTCGTATATCATTATCCTTTGATAGAAGGAGTGGGCAATTTTCTCAAGATTCCGGAGGTCAAATATTCAGACGGGGGGATGGAGGAGATAGTGCGTAACGGGGTGCGAGAATTCATGGATTTGTATAAGGATACGGTATATGCCGACGGAACTTGCGCTAAGCTTGCAATATATTGCGGACAGATTGAGACCCTCGAAGAGAGGATATTCCCCCAGGTATGCGGGCTTATGGCCGACTACGGACTGAATCCCGCAGAATCAGTACTGAAATATCATGGAGGCAATCAAACATGGCCTCAACCGGAAGGGGCGGAAATCGAATTCGCATCGCTCGATACGGAGATTTCTAAAAAGCGGATAATATTGCTTGTCCAGATCGGGAAAGAAGGTTGGGACTGCAAGAGCCTCACAGGCGTGATTTTGCCTCATAAAGGCGTCTGTCCTACGAATATGGTATTGCAGACCAGCTGCAGGTGCCTGCGTCAGGTGACGAAAGGAGATAATGAAACAGCTTTGATATGGCTGAACAAGTATAACGCAGACATCCTAAACAAGCAGCTGAAACAGCAGCAGAACATCTCTATACGCGAATTAAACGACGGTGGCAGGAAAACGGAGAAGAAAATAGAGCGTTTCTCAAGGATGGACAGAGTGAAGGTGCCTCCCATCGATTTCTATCAGCTGAAGGTATCTTTTCAGACGCTCGTGGAGAAGGAGTCCGATACGGGCCGGTGTCTGTCATCTCCGGACATGATCTGTGAAAAAGACGGAAGTCTCATATTTAGCCAGAACCTGTCCGGACAATTGCTCGGAATCGAGTCTGAACAGCGTCAGGCGGAACGGTGCAACTTCACAGGATGGCTGCGCATGATTTCAAAGGAGAGTTTCCATTCATTGAGCCTGACTGACCTGAGACGGTACGAAGAGGAACTGAGGGCAATCTTTTCCAATATCACTATGGAGATTGATAACGGAGAAAGCTATCTGTCTCCCAAATACGACCATAAGGAGATACGTTCTCGCATACGCTCCGCCTTTGTCCCTAAGAGAGATTTCTCCGTCAAGGAGGAGACTGTGCTATGTCAGTCTCAACTGCTTCAGATAGAGCGGCTGACATCTCCTGTCCTTGTGGAGGACGATTCCATGTTCTGGCCGGAGCAAAAGGAAGTGCATAGGATAATCGAGATGGATGGCAGCACACCGATATCGGAGCTTTCAGCGGAAGATAGGGCGGCAGTAGAACGCCTGCGGAAACTTGGAATGACCATTTCCATCAACGACAATCCGGCACATGACAAGACATATCATTATCTGCCATATTGGTTTGACAGCGGTTTCGAGGTAAAGTACTTCAGGGATGTTCTTGCGCTGAACCTATTTAAAGATAAGGGCTTGGAATTGTATTTCAACGGAGATGACAATCTGACGGAGTTCAAGATAGACTGTTACAGAAAGAATGGAGCAGGCTGGAGTTATATAGGGAAATACGTACCAGATTTTCTGTTGCTTGACCGCAAGCCGGACGGTTCCATAAATAGAATTGCCATAATTGAGACGAAAGGTAAGGGGTTTGCGGCGAATTTCAAAGACCGTAGGAATTTCATGGAGACCGAATTCATCAGCAAGAACAATGAGAAGTTCGGGTATCGGCGTTTCAGCTTCCTGTATCTTGAAGACAGCTGCGGAGAAGCCGTTTTTCTCCAGAAGACAATTGATTTGATTGAAGACTTTTTCAAGGATTAAAAATACTTACGATGGCTGTAAAATATATACCGTACAATCCGGACGTCCTCGAAGGGCAGGCTCTGCTGGACAATTTCACGAGGTCGAGGCGGATGTTGTATTATCGCGACAGCGACCGCGCGGAAGAACGTATCAGGCGCGGGATGCCGTATTATGAGACCGAGTTGCGCGAGAGGGTCGGGGAGAACGAGGACGGCAATCTTGTCATCCGAGGAGAATGTCTGTCCGCATGTGCATACTTGAAGGAAAAAGGAATTACAGTCGATTTGGTGTATATCGATCCGCCTTTCGCCAGCGGAGCCGACTATGCGAAGAAAGTATATCTGCGGCGCAATCCAAAGGTGGCCGATGCAATACGGCAGGCCGAGAATGAGCTGGAAATCGAAGAACTGAAATCTTTCGAAGAAAAGATGTATGGAGACATCTGGAACAAGGAGAGCTACCTGAACTGGATGTACGAGAATCTGATGGCCATCAAATCCGTGATGAGCGACACTGCCAGCATCTATGTGCATTTGGACTGGCATATCGGGCATTATGTCAAAATTCTGATGGATGAGATTTTCGGGGAGGACAATTTCAGGAATGAGATTGTATGGAGAAAATCCAACAGCCACAATGACGGGAACAGGTTCGGGTGCATAACGGAAAGCATCTTTTATTACTCAAAGTCCGAAACAGCCGTATATAACAGGCAATACTATGATATGGACTCTAAGACATATAATATGGTGGAGCCTGAAACCGGCAGAAGATATAAGTCTGTGTCAATGAACGCAGCCGGCAGCGGTGAAGGTAGATATTTTGGTGACAACTATCTGTTGCCGCCTCCGGGGACACATTGGCGTTGGTCTCAGGAAAGAATCAATGCGGCGATGGCTTCCAATCCGCCTAAAATATTCTTCTCCTCAACGGGAGTTCCGCGATATAAGCAATATATGGATGAGATGGAAGGGAATCCGGTACAGAATTTATGGACAGACTTTATGGCCATTCCTGCACAGGCTTCTGAACGTGTGGATTACGCCACCCAGAAGCCCGAAGCCCTCTTGGAGCGCATAATCAAGGCGAGCAGCAACGAAGGTATGCTTGTGGCTGATTTCTTCGGAGGTAGCGGCGTGACAGCCGCCGTGGCCGCCAGGACGGGCCGCCGCTTCATCCATGCAGATGTCAACCTGAACAGTATCCAGACCGCGCGCGACCGCCTGATTGCGTTGAACGCCGGATTCGACATCCTTGAGGTAAGGGATGGTGTTTCGTTATACCGCAATCCCGTACAGACCATGGAGAAACTCAAGACTTTGATTCCCGGCCTGCGGAATGAAGATGCCCTTGATAAGTTCTGGGAGGGAGCGATTGTCGATACGAAGTACGGCCGGACTCCAGTTTATCTGCCGAATTTGATGGACGGGACGACCCGCGTGCTTGACAAGCCTATGATGAACCGGGTTATACATGAGGCCATGCCGGACCTTCCAGGCGACACTAAAAGAGTCATAATCTATTATATTGACATAGACAATCGCGAAGAGCTTGAAAAATTCATCACGGAGCAGAACAATACACTGATGGAGATAGAGCTCCGGGATCTCAAGCAGGTGCTTGACGATGTGGTGGAAGAAGATTCCGCCGAGTGGAGGGTCTCGGAGACGCATGACGAAATCTTCAGCGGTTGGAGAGTCGAGATATTGAGTTTCCATAGCGACCGAGTCAACCAGAAGATTGACAAGTTGAATCAGAATAACCTTCTGCAGGCAAAAAACAGAAATGCCAAGGGCAGGGAACGGAAGTATTCAGCTGTTGAATTAAGCGAGAATGAGCTTGAGACCATAGAATGGCTGAGTCTGGACTGTACCGAGGCGGATAAGAATGCCGTGTGGCATAGCGACAGCGAGATAAAGATAGACAGGTATGGGTATGCTGTCAAGAACGGCAAAAAGACAGAAAATCGCTGGGATGCATGCATTTGCAGCGGACAGAAGCCTCTCCGTCTCAAAATACGCAATATCTGCGGTGATGAGACCGTGTATATCCTGTAACGAAAAGCAAATGACAAATTTTCCCTACCTTTGCAGTTTGCTATGGATGATATTATCAGGGAACTTTCGCAGCAGGAATACAAGGACGGCTTCGTCACGGAGGTCGAGCAGGAGTATGTGCCGAAAGGTCTGAACGAAGATATAATACGGCTCATCTCGGCGAAGAAGGACGAGCCTCAGTGGCTGCTGGACTTCCGTCTGGACGCCTACCGCAAGTGGCAGAAGATGACGCCTCCGGCATGGGGCCATCTGAAACTTCCGAAGATAGATTTCCAGGACATCATATATTGGGCCGCGCCCAGACGCGACGAGGACAGGCCGACCGAGATCGACCCCGCGCTGATGGAGACTTTCGACAAGCTCGGCATCCCGCTCCACGAGAGGGAGGCGCTCGCCGGAGTGAAGCCGAAAGGCAATGTGGCCGTCGACGCGGTGTTCGATTCCGTGAGCGTGGCCACGACTTTCCGCAAGACCCTCGCCGAGAAGGGCATAATCTTCTGCTCCTTCTCCGAGGCGGTGCTCGACTACCCGGAGCTGGTGCGCAAGTACCTCGCGACCGTGGTGCCTCCGGGCGACAATTTCTACGCCGCCCTCAATTCGGCGGTGTTCTCCGACGGTTCCTTCTGCTACATACCCAAGGGCGTGAAGTGCCCTATGGATCTTTCGAGCTACTTCCGCATCAACGCGCTCGGCACCGGACAGTTCGAGCGCACGCTCATCGTGGCCGACGAGGGTTCGGAACTCAGCTACATGGAAGGATGCACCGCACCCATGCGCGACGAGCACCAGCTGCATGCCGCCGTGGTGGAGATAATAGTCGAGAAGGACGCGAACGTGAAATACAGCACCGTGCAGAACTGGTACCCCGGCGACTCCGAGGGCCGCGGAGGCATCCTGAATCTCGTGACCAAGCGCGGCGTCTGCCGGGGCAGCGGCTCCCATCTGAGCTGGACCCAGGTCGAAACCGGCTCCGCGATCACCTGGAAGTACCCGAGCACCATACTCAAGGGCGACAATTCATCGTCGGAGTTCTACAGCGTCGCGATGACCGGACACCGCCAGCAGGCGGACACCGGCACCAAGATGATACATCTCGGACGCAACACCCGCAGCCGCATCGTCTCCAAGGGAATCTCGTCCGGATACAGCGAGAACAGCTACCGCGGTCTGGTCCACATCGCCCCCGGAGCGCAGAACGCCCGCAACTATTCGCAGTGCGACTCGCTGCTCATAGGAAGCAGCTGCGGCGCGCATACCTTTCCGGTCATAAGGAACCAGAATCCCACGGCCGTCGTGGAACACGAGGCCACGACCTCGAAGATAAGCGATGACCAGCTCTTCTACTGCGGGCAGAGAGGCATTTCGCCCGAAGACGCGGCAGGCCTGATAGTCGGCGGCTATGCCAGGGAGGTGCTTGCACGCCTGCCCATGGAGTTCGCCATAGAGGCGCAGAGACTGCTTTCGGTTTCACTTGAAGGAGCGATAGGATGACCTGGGTTGAGATAATATCGGCTGTTCTCGGACTTTCGTGCGTGTTCCTCGCGGGACGCAACTCGAAGTACAACTTCTATGTGGGATATGTCTACAACGCATTCCTCTTCGTGCTGTTTCTGCATCAGCATCTCTATTCGGCGATGATACTCCAGCCCATATCCTTGGCGATCAACGCCTACGGCCACTGGCGCTGGACGCACCCCAAGGAGGACGAGCGCAGCGTGGCCGACAGCGGCAGGCTGAAGGTGGGCAACATACCCCCGCATCACCTGGCCCTCTATGTGCTGGCCGTGCTCGGCGCCGCCGTCGCCTGGGCCTTAGTGCTGAAATTCGTGTTCGACGACCCCACGAACCCCTGTCTCGACTCCCTGATGCTGATGCTCACGCTCTGTGCGCAGTACCTTAGCGCCCGCAAGTATTGGGAGTGCTGGATAGTCTGGCTGCTGGTCAATGTCGGCAACGCCACGCTCTATATACTCTCGGGCCTCTACATCATGCCCGTGGTGAGCGCGCTTTATATAGCCAACGGCGTCTGGTCGCTGGTTTCATGGAGAAAAATGTACAAGAACAATGAGTAAGATACTGCTTGAAATAAAGAACCTGCATGCCGGGGTCGAGGGCAAGGAGATCCTGAAAGGCATAGATCTCACCATCCGCGAAGGCGAGGTGCATGCCGTCATGGGCCCCAACGGAGCCGGAAAGAGCACTCTCGGAGGCGTGCTCGCCGGCCGTCCGGGATATGAGGTCTCGCAGGGAAGCGTCGTCTTCGACGGACAGGACCTGCTGGCGATGAGCCCGGAGGAGCGTTCATGGGCCGGCGTGTTCCTGAGCTTCCAGTATCCCGTGGAGATTCCCGGGGTCAGCATAACCAATTTCATGAAGGCCGCGGTCAACGCGAAGCGCAAGGCGCACGGGCTGCCTGAAATAAAGCCGGCCGAATTCCTGAAACTGCTTAAGGAAAAGATGGCCCTGGTGGGCATGAAGGGCGAATTTGCGAAGCGTGAGGTCAATGTGGGATTCTCAGGCGGCGAGAAGAAGCGCAACGAGATATTCCAGATGGCCATGCTGGAGCCGAAGTTCAGCATACTCGACGAGACCGATTCGGGTCTCGACGTGGACGCCCTCAAGATAGTGGCCGACGGCGTCGGGGCGCTGCGCACGCCGCAGACCTCGGCTATCGTGATAACGCATTACCGCAAGCTGCTGGACTACATAGTCCCCGACGTCGTGCATGTGCTCAAGGACGGACGCATTGTCGAGACTGCGGGCAAGGAGCTTGCCGACAGGATAGAGAACGAAGGATACGAGAGTCTGAATGGATAAGGTTTATGTGATAGGGCGGGACGCGATACCGCAGTTCCTGCGGTTGGAGGCCGGTGAGCAGCTCCGGATGACCTTCGTGGCGCTTCCCGGCACGACTGCCCGGCTCGCGCTCGAGGTGGAGATCGCCGGACCGGGCTGCGATGTGGACATAGCGGGCGCTTATGTCTGCTCCGGCAGCGACGACCTCCGTATGAACCTGCTCGTCAGGCACAGTGTCGGCGGCAGCACTTCCAGACAGCTGTTCAAGGGGCTTGCCGGCGGCGAGGCCCGCGTGGAGTTCGACGGCCTGATTTACATAGCTCCGGGCGCGCAGAAGACCGAGGCCCATCAGGAGAGCCACAGCATTCTTCTGTCGCCTTCCGCAAAGGTGGAGGCACGTCCTCAGCTGGAAATATACGCCGACGACGTGATATGCTCGCACGGCTGCACCTCCGGTTTCCTGAACGCCGAGGAGGAATTCTACATGCGTTCGCGCGGCATACCCGAGGAGGTGGCCAGGCGGCTCCAGAAGCTTGCGTTCCTCGCTCCCGTGATGCGGCGGCTGCCTGAAGACCTTAGCCTGGAATTGTATGAAAGCATATCCTAACGTCAAGATCAATCTCGGCTTGAGCATACTCAGGAGGCGTCCCGACGGATTTCACGACATCGAGACGCTTTTCGTGCCGTACCACGGCCTGCGGGACGAGCTGGAGATACTGGTCTCGGATGCTCCGGAGGACAGGATATATCTTGAAGGAGGAGACTGGGATGCGCGTACCGATCTGAGTTTCAGGGCGGTGCGGATGCTCAGGGAGGATTTCGACTTTCCCGCGGTGGACATACGGCTCGTCAAGCATGTCCCTGCCGGTGCGGGGCTGGGAGGCGGTTCTGCCGATGCGGCTTTCGCTCTGCGCATCGTCAACGACATGTTCGCTCTCGGGCTGGATGACGAAGCGCTTGCCTGCTATGCCTCAAGGCTCGGCTCCGACTGCGCTTTCTTCGTGTACGACAGGCCGATGTTCGGCGAAGGCCGCGGTGAGATCCTGTCGGAATGCGACATCGATCTGGAGGATTTCAGAATAGAGCTCCGTATCCCGGAAGGTGTGCATGTCAGCACCCGGGATGCCTATTCGAAGGTGGTTCCGCGGGAATATTCCCCCGGGCGCATGCCGCTGCGCGAGGCGCTGTCGCTTCCGGTCGAACGCTGGAAGGATGTCATGGTGAACGATTTCGAGCCCTCGGTGTTCGCCGCGTGGCCGCAGGTCGGGGAGGAGAAGAGGCGGCTCTATGACGAAGGCGCCGTCTATGCGTCCATGTCCGGTTCGGGGTCCGCGGTTTTCGGAATATTCAGAAAATAGGTTTACGGGGATGGAGACTGACAGGAACATGAAGAACGGGAGGCGCGTGGCTCGCAATGCCGCGATGCTGTATTGCCGTATGTTCCTGCTGATGTTCATCGGCCTGTTCACCTCCCGCGTCGTGCTGCGGGAGCTTGGAGTGGAGGATTACGGAATATGGAACGCCGTCGGGGGCGTGGTGACCATGTTCACCTTTGTTACCACGGCGATTTCATCGGCCATCAGTCGTTACCTTGCATACGAGCTCGGCCGCTCGGACAGGGAAAAGCTCCGCAGGGTGTTTTCGACCGGTCTCATGGTGCAGCTGCTGCTTTGTCTGGTGCTGGCGGTGCTCGTCGAGACCGTGGGGCTCTGGATGGTGGACGCGAAGATGGTGATACCGGAGCCGCGTGCCGGAGCCGCGCGCTTCGTGCTGCACTGCTCCCTCGGCGTATTGGTGCTGAACATGCTCTCGGTCCCGTTCAATGCGGCCATCATCGCTCATGAGCGCATGTCGGCGTTCGCCTATATCAGCGTCGGCGAGGCGCTGCTCAAACTGCTGACAGCCGTGCTGCTCGGCGTCTCGGCGTTCGACAAGCTGGAGACCTATGCTCTGCTGATGCTCGCGGTGGCGCTGCTGGTACGCGTGACCTACGGAATCTACTGCCGCAGGAATTTCGAGGAATGCGGCGCCCGTCCGAAGTTCGACCGGCCGCTGTTCAGGGAGATGGCGGGTTTCGCGGGCTGGAATTTCCTGGGTTCCGGCACCAATGTGCTCAATGTTCAAGGCTCCAATCTGCTGGTGAACTTGTTCTTCGGCGTCGCCGTCAATGCGGCGAGAGGCGTGGCCGCGCAGGTGGAGCTGGTGGTCAAGCAGTTCGCGACGAATTTCCTTACCGCGCTCAACCCGCAGATCACCAAGTCCTGGGCCGCCGGCGACAGGGAATATTGCTGGAGTCTGGTGGCCAAGGGGGCGAAATTCGCATATCTTGCGATTCTGCTCTTCCTGCTGCCCGTGGTGCTGGAGGCCGACATGCTGCTGCGCCTTTGGCTCGTCGACGTGCCTGACGGGGCCGTGCTTTTTGTGAGGCTGACGATGCTTGCGCTGCTTGTGGACATGACCGGCAATCCTCTGCTGACTCTCCAGCTTGCGACGGGAAAGGTCAGGCGGTATTATCTTCTGACGGGTTTGCTCTCGCTGCTGTGCCTGCCGGCGGTGTGGCTGGCCTTCCGTCTGGGTGCAGGTGCGGAGTGGGCGTATGTCTGCCTTACGGCCGTGTATCTTGCGGTGCTCGCGCTGCGGCTGGAGTTCGCCCGCAGGGATGCCGGTTTCCCGGTCGGACGCTTCCTGCGGGAGGTGATGCTGAGGCTGATAGTCCTGACCGCGTTGTCATCCGTCCTGCCCCTGCTTGTCAGGGTGCTGATGGCGGAGGGGGCGTTGCGTCTGGTCCTCGTGTGCGGGCTGTCGTGGATTTCCGTCGCGGTCTGCGCTTTCGGTTTCGTGCTGACTCCCGGGGAGAGGGTTCTGCTGCTGCGCAAGCCGCAGCCGTGGATGCCTGACAGGCTGTATCTCGAGCTGATGTACTGGCGGACTTTCGGCCGGGTGCCCGATCTCGGGAATCCGCTCAGATATACGGAAAAGTTGCAGTGGCTGAAGCTCCATGACCGCAATCCTCTGTATCACAAGCTCGTGGACAAGGCGGCCGTCAAGCCGTATGTCGCCGCAATCATCGGAGAGGAGCATATGGTGCCGACGCTCGGAGTCTGGGACTCGCCTGCGGAGATAGACTGGGACGCACTGCCGGACCGCTTCGTGCTCAAGTGCACGCATGACAGCGGAAGCACGATAATCTGCCGGGACAAGGCTTCGTTCGACAGGGATGCGGCGTGCCGGAGGCTGATCGCGGGTTTGCGGAAAGACTATTACAAGCCTATGCGGGAGTGGGCGTACAAAGGGGTGAAGCCGAGGGTCATCGCCGAGCGGTATCTGGAGGGGGAGATCAATGACTACAAGTTCTTCTGCTTTGGGGGTGTGCCGGGATTCTTGTATGTGGCCAGCGACCGTTTCAATGCGGACGAGGAGACGAAATTTGACTTCTTTGACATGGAATGGAACCATCTGGACATCCGTAACGGACATCCGAACGCCGCCGTGCCGCCGGAGAGACCGGCCTGCTTCGAGGAGATGAAGCGTCTGGCGGCGGAACTTTCGAAGGGTATCCCGCAGGTGCGGGTGGATTTCTACGAAGTGGACGGTAAAGCGCTGTTCGGAGAATACACTTTCTATCATATGGGCGGTTTCGTGCCTTTCGACCCCGACAGCGCGGATTTCATGATGGGCGAAATGTTCAAGCTCCCAGGAAAATGAAGAAATGCGTGATATATACCTGCATCATCGGCTCGTATGACGAGCTGCAGCAGCCTGCGGTCATTGATCCGGACTTCGATTTCGTGTGCTTCGTCGGCAAGGGGGAGAAGCCGGCTGACAGGGTCGGGGTCTGGGAGATACGCGAGTTCGACTGCGGTCTGGATGATCCGCGGCTGGTGTCGCGCTATCCCAAGATGCACCCGCATGTGCTGCTTCCGGAGTACGAGGCGAGCGTGTGGATAGACGGCAATGTCCGCATCATGGACGGGACGATCTATGAGGCGGCGCGGGCCAGGATGGCGGACGGGTCGGTCTATGCCGGGGTGCGCCATCCCAGCAGGGATTGTCTGTATGCCGAGGCGTGGATGTGCCTCAAGATGGGGCGGCTGAGTGTCATCGAGTATCTGCGTGCCTGCGCTTTTCTGGTTCTGCATGGGCAGAGGCGGCACGGGGGCCTTCTTGAGAACAACCTGATCTTCCGCCGCCATCTGGACTCGTCTGTGGTGCGTCTTGATGAGCTCTGGTGGTCAATGCTTTTCCGTGTCGCCCGGCGCGATCAGCTCTCTTTCCCCTGGTGCCTCCGTGAATGCGGCGTGCCCTTCACGTCCTTCCTCCCGGACGGCCTGAACACCCGCAACGACCCCGGCTTCCGCTATATGCTGCATAAATGAATTGTTTTGAAATTTTTTAGGAGATTTCCGAGGAGGATTTTTGGAAAAATTTCAAAACAACTTCCGAATCCCGTAAAGGTTGATTCCGTGAGCCTTGTCTGTCGGCCGGAAGCCGGACATGGTTTCCCGATACGCGTCATCGTGGCGTTCTGTCCCGCGATTCACCTTCCAAGGCGAGATGGGTTTCGATGGCTTCCCGTCGGGTTGGTGTTGGACGGTCGCACAGGTTCTGTCCGACCGTCCATTTGGTGATGCTTATGACTACCGCATGAGGTGGAAGTTGTTGGACGGTGAATGTCAGATCATATCCCTGGCTTCTTCATATATCAGCCCGCAGATCCGAATTACCTGTTTTGCCGAGCAGTTATAGCGAAATCGCAGGGTCCTGGCGAGCTTTATCCTCTGTGTCATATTGAGATTCTTGAGACCTTTCTTGTTGAAAAGCTCCTGACTTGTTTCATCGCGGAGTTGTCGCATTTCGCTAAATGGTATGGACATTCTTGATGCCGCCTGTCCGAGCGGATTCAAGTCGTCTTCCCGGCTGTTCCACATGAAATAACTGTAGCTGCGACAGGATCTGAAGATTCTTTCCACAATTTTCACCGCTACATATTCTCCCGGGAAAACCAGATTCCCGTTCATCAAGGGATTAAGGCCGGCAGTGTTCCTGGTCTTCAGGCGCGCCCTTCTTTCGGGTATGCTCATCTTTTCAAGACCGCGGGAAAAAGAAGTCCCGACCGAATTCCAGAATCCTTGAGTTCTGAAATACAACGCTCCGCTTGACCACGGATAGTCGTAGGGCATGAACGGCAGGCCGGCGGAAACGGGATTCTTTATCACATAGCAGATGGCTTTCTTGAGATAGAAGTCGTCTTTGATTTCCTGAACGGTGACAGGAATTCTTTTCAACATATTGGTTCGCAGATGTTTTCTGGAGAGATGCATGGATGTCCTGCGCAGATATTCATGTACGAACGACCGGCATTCCGAACTGTCGCCGAAGACTATCATATGAATGTGCGTGTCCATCAGCACGAATGCAAGGATTGCGATATCGAATTTACGGGACACCACGTACAGCCTGTTCATTCCGTCGATAAAATCCTGCTCGTCATGGAACAAAGCGTCGACGGCATTGCCGTCAGTGCAGAAATGCCAGCAATTTTTGATGTGGAAGTTCTCTCCCTTGACAAAGGGAGCGTTCAAACACAGATCGGTTTCTAATTTGCCGAGAAGTTCGTCCGGAATTTTCATAGTTTGAGTTTTCTGCCAAAATATCAAATATCCCGGTAGATTGCAATAGTGATATGGTTCGGACGCAAGGATTTTTCTCTGACACCGCAGGGCTGATTCCGTGAGCTTGGCCCGTTTGCTCGGCGGTTATCTGACCGCTGGCTCAGGGCGCGCGTCATCGTAAATTCATCTTCCAAGGCGATATGGGCTTCGGTGGCTTCCCGTCGGGTTGGTGTTGGATGGTTAGACTGAACATGTGCGACCGTCCAAGTAAAAGAGCCTTGTACGAGGCTCTGGGCATTTGGCGATGGACGGTGTTTTCTTACGGCAGACATTTCCGACACTGGATTCCATCAAGAGGGTCAGTCGCGCCGACGGGCTGTGACGGAGAGAGGCGGGTTGGGCCCTCCGCGAACCTTCCGTGAGCACACCATGATTCTGCCGCGAGCCTGCTGAGAGTCTGCCATGACCCCGCCGTGAGTCTGCCCTGGTCACCCCTCCCTGTGACCCCGCCGTGGCAAGTTAGTTGCCGCGATGGTATTGATTATAAGATAAATTGAGTATATTTGCAGGCTTTCTCGAGAAGGAAGCACAGGTTTAACTTTTAAAAACAGATTCACAATGGCTGTTAAAATTCGTCTGCAGCGCCACGGAAAGAAGAATTTCGCATTCTTCCACATTGTCGTGGCCGACTCACGCTCACCCCGTGACGGTCGTTACATCGAGCAGTTGGGAACCTACAACCCCAACACCAACCCTGCTACCATCGTTCTGAATTCAGAGCGCGCTCTCGCCTGGATCAAGGTCGGAGCGGAACCTACCATCACCGCACGCCGCATTCTCTCATACGAGGGAGTGCTGCTCCGTCACCATCTTGACGGAGGCGTAGCCAAGGGCGCATTGACCCAGGCTGAAGCCGACAAGAAATGGAATGACTGGAAGGTTCAGCGCGATGCGAAGATCGAGGCCAAGAAGTCAGCCCTCAGGAATACCGCCATCGAGGCGAAGAAGGCTGCCAAGGAGGCTGAGGTCAAAGTGAACGAGGCCCGTGCGGAGGCTCTTGCCAAGAGAGCGGCGGAACTCGCCGCCAAGCAGCAGGCCGCCGAGGCTGAGGCTGCGGCCGCCGAGACTGCCGAAGAGGCACCTGCAGCTGAGGAGACTCAGGCAGAGGCCTGATGCGGGTCATAGCCAAGATTCTCAAGTCCAATGGCACTGACGGCGGCATCCTCGTGGGGCTGCGCGGCGTCGGGACGGAAGAAATCGATCCAGGGAAACCGGTGTTCATCGAGTTCGATGGACTTCCGGTTCCTTTTTTTGTGCTGTCCGCCGAGCAGAAAGGCGCTTCGAAGGCGGTGCTGCGTCTCAACGATGTCTTCAACCTCAAGGATGCGGAGGAGCTTGTCGGGCGGGAGATATGCATTGAAGGCGAGTCTGAAGATGAGGAGGAGCTCGACTTCACGGGCTGGACTCTGCTGAACAGGGGAGAGCGGGTCGGGGAAATCACGGGCATGGAGCCCATTCCCGGCAACCTATGTCTTTATGTAGGCGACTGGCTCGTGCCGCTTCACGAGGATTTCGTGCTTTCCTGTGACCCGGCGTCCCGGGTTCTCGATCTCGACCTTCCGGAAGGACTTCTCGGCGACTGACATGGAAACGCCCGGACAGGATACGAAGGCTCCCGAGGTGAGCGTGGTCATAGTCTGCATGAACAGGCCGGACAATCTGTACCCCTGTCTCGACAGCATCGCCCGCCATTGCCGTGTCAGCCATGAAGTTCTGGTGGTCGCCTATCTTTTTACTGATGAGAACCTCGCCCGCGCGAAAGCCGACTATCCGCATGTGCGCTTCATAGAGAGCCGCGAACTCAGAGGTTTCTCCGAAAACAACAATCTCGCGCTCAGGCTCGCGCGCGGTCGTTTCTGTTTCGTGCTCAACGATGATACGGAGATGCGTTCCGATGTGCCGGGCCGGCTGCTCGAGGATTTCAGGCGCCTGCCGGACAACGCCGCCATCGTGACTCCCAGGCTGGTCAACGCCGACGGAAGTCTCCAGCTCTGCGGCCGCCCGCCCTATCCTCCGCGCTATTATGTGCTTCAGCAGTGGCATCTCCATAGCGAGCCGAAGGACGATACGGCCGGCCGGCAGCCGCTGTTTGACGAGGTTTTCCCTACTTCCAACATTTCCGGGGCGGCTTTTCTTATAAAGACTGACGTTTTCCGGGCCGCCGGATGGTTCGACGAGCGGTATTTCTTCACGCCGGAGGACATCGCCCTGTCGGAGCAGGTGCGCCGGATGGGCTTCGGGGTATATGTGGACAGGGCTGCCGAAATCGTGCACAAATGGAAGGCGACGGCATCGCGCATGTCGCAGGCCGTGCGCCCGGCGGCAATAAGGGGCTCCCTGATATTCTTCAGCCACGGATCGCACCTGAAATATATTCTGCTTGCCGTTCCCGTGTGGCTCGCCGAGTTTTCCAAATTCCTCAAGTCCGCCCTGCGCTGCGGGATGCGTCCTTCGGAGGAGAACATGGTGAAGATGCGCACTTTCCGGGAGAACTTCAGGGCGGTGTTCAGCCGCAGGACCCCCAAGGAGATATTCAAAGATTCAGCCGGACGATGGGAACTGCTGTGAATGCCAAGGCCGCGCCTGCACCGCGCGTGCTTGCCGTTGTCGTGACCTACAACGCGATGCGCTGGGCTGACCGTTGTTTCGGCAGCCTGCTGGCCTCTTCGCTGAAGCCGGATGTCCTTGCGGTCGACAACGGGTCGTCCGACGGAACGCGCGAACATCTTGCAGACGCATTTCCGGAGGTCATGCTCGTCTGTACGGAAAAGAATCTTGGATTCGGAGCCGCGAACAACATCGGGCTGCGCAAAGCGCTTGCGGAAGGCTACGATTTCGTGTATCTCATGAATCAGGACGCATGGGTGGACGAGGATACGCTGGCGCTGCTGACCGCCGCGCACCGGAGGGAATTCGGAGTGCTCAGCCCGCTGCAGAACGCCGCGGACGGCAATATGGACGAAGGTTTCCGCAGAAAATGCGGCCGCCGTCTGGAGCGGGCCGGCTTCTTCGCGGACATGGCTTCTCCGGCGTATGACGGCCGGGCGGAGGAACTTCCTGTGATTGTCGAGGTCCCTTTCGTGATGGCTGCGCACTGGCTTGTGAGCCGCGAGGCCCTGGAGGCCGTAGGAGGCTTTTCCCCCGCATTCCGGCAGTACGGAGAGGATGACAATTTCATCGACAGGCTGCACTGGCACGGCTTCGGCTGCGGGGTGGTTCCGGAGGCGAAGGCGGTGCACGACCGTGGAGGGCGTGCGCTTGCGAAACCCGCGAGAATGCGGCTCAAATGCGTGGCTCCGGTGGTCAAGCTCAGCGATCCCTCCTGCTGTCTGCCGCTGCGCCGTATACTGGAACCTCTGGAGCTTGTGGCGATGAGCGTGAAGAACCTTTCGGCGTATCCGCTGAAGTTTCTGCCGGAGCTGTTGAGGCGCTATCCGGAGCTGAAACGACTGCGCGAGCGGTCCAAATCTCCCGGGGCCTTTCTTTGAATTCCGCGGGAAATTTTCTTAATTCGGCGTCGTGAGCAATTCGGGGACACTTTTCAGGCGCTATGTCTGGCTTATCAACACCGTGCGGCGCTACAGACTGACGCGTTCGGAGATACTTGCGCGCTGGGCGGATGCCGCCGAGAACGACAGGCATCTGCCGATGCCGGAGAAGACCTTCCACAACCATATCGACGCTATCGAGGAGATCTTCAACCTGCGCATACGCTGCAACCGCGCGGCGGGAGGGGTGTATGAGATCGAGGACGACGGAGACGGAGGCGACAGCGGACTTGCGGACTGGCTGCTCAGCACGATTTCCGTCAGCAATGCCATCCAGGAGAGCGCCGGTCTGCGCCGCCGCATCATCTTCGAGAACATTCCGTCAGGTGAGAAATATCTGATGCCGCTGATCGAGGCGATGCGGGATTCGGTCAGCGTGCGGCTTGTCTACGACAATTTCCGCCGGCCGGACCATGCCCCTTTCGTGCTGGAACCTTACTGCGTCAAGGTTTCGAAGCAGCGCTGGTATGTGCTCGGGCGTACCGCGAAAGGCATGCGCACATACGCTCTCGACCGCATCGTCAAGTTCGAGGAGACGGGGGAGAAGTTCGTGTTGCCGGCGGATTTCGATGCGGAAGAGTATTTCAGCGACAGTTTCGGAATATACACCCTGGAGAACGTGAAGCCGCAGCGGATTCTTATAAAGGTGAGCGAGGGGCAGGACAGATATTTCGACAGCCTGCCGCTGCATCACAGCCAGTCGCTCGTGGAGCGCAGCCGCGGTTTTTCGGTCTATGCCTACCGCCTCATTCCCACTTTCGACTTCATCCAGGAGCTGCTGTCGCATGGCGATGCCCTCGAAGTTCTCTCCCCGGAGCCTCTGCGCAGCCTCGTGGCCGGGAAAGTGGCTGATATGAACGCTTTCTATGCCGGCGGTCGGCAGTTTCCGGGCGATGATGCTTCCGTTGAGGCGGATATCCGGTGATTTTTTGTTCGCTTTATTTCAGTGCCATTTTTCTACACTCTCCATATATAGTTTTGCAATATCAAAAGAAGGAGGAACTATTATGGAAAGGATCAGCAATCTCGAAATTCTTCAGCTCATTCAGGATCTCGGACTCGTGGAAACGGGGGAGTCCCTGCTGACGGATGAGGCATAGGATGGCGGTCGCTGCTGCCGGACATAGCGTTGCCGTCGGGCATATTGGTTTGTTTGCAGTCTGTAATGTGCGCCGTCGGCTGCGCTGCCCCTCGTGAGGCGGGGGATTCGGGAGCAGCCTCCCTCGGAGCAGTCCGGCCGCCGGCTTTATGGTTCGTGCAAAACATTGGTTGTGGTTGAGGCGTCAATTGTCCGCTTGATAGTCAATATATTGGTTTGTTTTCTGCCTGCGAAGTGCGCGTCGGCCGCAGCTGCCCCTCGTGAGGCGGGGGATTCGGAAGCAGCCTCCCTCGGGGCAGTCCGGCCGCCGGCTTTATGGTTCGTGCAAAACATTGGTTGTGGTTGAGGCGTCAATTGTCCGCTTGATAGTCAATATATTGGTTTGTTTTCTGCCTGCGAAGTGCGCGTCGGCCGCAGCTGCCCCTCGTGAGGCGGGGGATTCGGAAGCAGCCTCCCTCGGGGCAGTCCGGCCGCCGGCTTCACGGTTCGTGCAAAACATTGGTTGCGGCGACAGGTGCCTGATATGTTTGAATGGCTGCCTGAGATCGTCTTCAAGTGCTCTAATCCGGATAATGCCTACATGGTAGATATGACCAAGACTGCTGGAGTGTGGAGCCGCCAGTTTTGGCAGATGGAAAAACCTGGGAGCGATGAGTTATGCAAAATCGGCCCTACGACGGTCTGTATCGCCGATAATCCAAAACATATTGCACCCAAGTCGCCACAAAGATACCGACCTGGGAGCATTAGGTTTCAGAAAAACGGCTTCCTGTAGCCCTGCAAGGACGTTTTTCCAAAATATATTGCTCCCAGATAATTTCATCCGCCATGACATGACTGCTCCGCTCATTCGGATAGCTTGGCAGTATAACCGGCGGGGCCGCTTTGAGTGAATGCTGGTCATTGCGGAGGTCGCATTCCGGGCAGCGTGGGCGCCACCTTACATTTCGATTATCACTCATTGAATGAAATGCGCTTCATCCAATTTCTATATATTGCAGAATCCGGAGGGGGTGGACATTTGGTAGGATTACGTGAGCCTAAAAAATTTCTAATGGACAAAAAGCAGGATGGAAAGGCAAAAGTCAAGCACGGAGCGAGCCTCTCAAGGGCTCGGCGCAGTGCTTGAACTTTAGCCGCCGAAGGTCATATATTCCGGCGGCGGTGCCGACGCCACTCCCAGGCTGACGATCGAGGAGAGGTGCTGGTGGCGTGGGACCGATATGGTTGGTGGTGGAAGCTGGAAATAGTGCGGTGGGTGAGTCGTCAGGCATTGGAAGCAGCTGGTGGTGTGTTGCCGGAGCTTCGGGTGTTGCCGGAGGTGCGCGGTGAAAATGCTTGACAGGCAATGTCGCTGTGGCGATATGGATATGGACAACGGCGGAAGCTGGAAAATGGTGCGGTCAGCAAGCTGTCGGAATTTAGGCATTGCCGTAGGCGTGCATTGAAAAATGCCTGTGCGATGGTGATTATCAAGTAGCTGATTGTCAGCCGATTGCGCGTTCGGCCTGCACAACGGTAGGGTTCCGGAAGGCGACCGGTGTGCAGTGCCGTTCCGGAAATCGGCCTCCTGAGACCCTGCAAGGCCGATTCATGAGATTCCGGCGCACAGGCTATTTTCAACGCCGGTTTTCAGGTGACTTCCGGCGTGATAAGTTGCTGGCTATCACCCCAAATGTCGACTATGCCGCCAATTATACCTAATCATCCCCCGTCGGCGCAGGGAGCACAAAAGAAAAGGAGGTATAATTGCCAAAAATGGTTGGTGAGAAGCAGCCGCTGCGGCGAAGCCGGCCTACGGCAGTATAGGGTTGCGCGGTGGTTCCTACTGTCGGAGGCCGGGCTCCGCCGCAGCTGACTTCGGTGCTACGGCGTGATTTGCAATCCGACTTACTTCGTGAAATTCATCGGGAACGGTCAGGCCCGGCTGAGATGCGCCAGAGGCGGCAGGGTGAGCCAAATGGAAGGGATTCCTGTCCATCAGGCGCAGTTACCCTGCGCACAGCGCCATTAAGAGCCCGTCGCTGTAGCCGATGAATTTCACGAGTATTCTACGGCTGTCCCGTGACGGTTTCCGCCGGAATGCCCGGCCTGGAGAATGTGAACATCTTCTTGCCGGGGTCCTTCTGCGAGGCGCCGATGCGCCGGGCACGCACGAAGAGAGCCTTTCGTGGAGCTACCCGCCGCTTGTTCGGCATCCGGGTTGCAGATTGCATATCAACCACAATGGAAAGACTTGAAATTTCTGCACCTGAACCTCTGAGTCTCGTTCCGCACTCCCCATTTGATGACGTCCAAAGACCCGCATTCCGGGCAGCGTTGGCGCCTTCTTATTTTTCGATTATCACTCATTAGATGAAACGCGTTTCATCTAATTTCTTTATATTGCAAAAGCTTAGCAAGTTATTGAGATTCCACCAACCATTTTTGGCAATTATACCCCCATCGGCGCAGGGAGCACAAAAGAAAAGGACCGGCCGAAAAGGCTGGTCCTTCGTGCGGACGATGAGACTCGAACTCATACAGGCGTAAATGCCCACTACCCCCTCAAAGTAGCGTGTCTACCATTTCACCACGTCCGCATACTTTGGGACTGCAAATGTATGCAATATTCTGGGAATCGCAAAATTTTTTAGGAATTTCGCTCCGGAATCTACAAAATTCCGTCTTGTCTTCCCCAAATCATCATTTATTATGATTGACCGAGTGCGCATAAATGATGATATTTGCAGGATAAATTGAATTTGCGATGACTTTGGACAAACTCGGCATAGGACAGTCGGCCATGATTGTCAAGGTGGGGGGAGAAGGTGCGCTGCGCCAGCATTTTCTCGACATGGGAGTGATTCCCGGCCAGATTGTCAGGCTGACCAAATTCGCCCCGCTCGGGGATCCTATGGAATTGCTGATAAACGGATATTCCCTGACATTGAGGCTGGCCGATGCCGCCCGGATTGAGATAGAGACGGTGGGACACGAGTCTGCGGCCGTTCCGGACGATGCCGAGGTGTCAATCGAGGAGATCCGGGAACATCCGGGCTTCGGCGAGGAGGGCCGCTACCATTCCAAGAAGGACGAGAATCCTCTGCCGAAGGGAACCGTGCTGACTTTTGCGCTGGCCGGCAACCAGAACTGCGGCAAGACGACTCTTTTCAACCAGCTCACCGGAGCGAACCAGCATGTGGGCAATTTCCCGGGGGTTACCGTGGACCGCAAGGACGGGATGATTCGCGGACATCAGGACACGCTCGTCACGGACCTTCCGGGCATCTACTCGCTGTCCCCCTATACTTCGGAGGAAATAGTCTCCAGGCGTTTCATCCTTGAGGAGAAGCCCAAAGCCATCATAAACATCGTCGACGCCGGCAATATCGAGAGGAATCTCTATCTGACCATGCAGCTGCTGGAGCTCAATGTGCCCATGGTCCTGGCTTTGAACATGATGGACGAGGTGGAGGGCAACGGAGGCTCCGTCCGCGTGAACGAGATGGAGAGGCTGCTCGGGATACCGGTGGTGCCCGTCTCCGCGGCGAAGAACGAGGGCGTGGACGAACTGATACAGCATGCCCTGCATATAGCGAAATATCAGGAACTGCCTCTGCGTCAGGATTTCTGCGGCGTGGATGACTACGGCGGGGCCGTGCACCGCTGCATCCACGGTATAATGCATCTTGTGGAGGATCATGCCAGACGTGCCGGCCTTCCTGTCCGTTTTGCCGCCGGCAGGCTAATCGAGGGTGACGGCGAGGTGATGGCGAAGCTTGACCTTTCCGAAAACGAGAAGGAGATGGTCGAGCATATCATACGCCAGATGGAGGAGGAACGCGGCCTTGACAGGTGTGCCGCAATGGCGGACATGCGCTTCACCTTCATCAAGAGGCTTTGCGCGCGCACGGTGGTGAAGCCCCGGGAGAGCAGGGAGTACCGGCGCAGCCTCAACATGGACAAGGTTCTGACGGGGAAATATACCGCGCTGCCTATCTTCGCGGTGGTGATTTCGCTCGTGATATGGCTGTCGATAGATGTGCTCGGGGCGCCGGTGCAGGGCTGGATAGAATCCGGCATGACCTGGCTTGCCGGTGTCTGCGACAATGCCCTTGACGGCTGGGGAGTGTCCCCCGCGGTGCGGTCGCTGGTCAGCGTAGGAATTTTCGGAGGGGTCGGCACGGTCATCAGCTTCGTTCCGATAATCATCTTCATGTATTTCTTCCTCTCGCTGCTCGAAGACAGCGGATATATGGCCAGAGTGGCGTTCGTGTTCGACAAATTGTTCCGCAAGCTCGGGCTCAGCGGCCGCAGCATAGTGCCGCTGCTCATAGGCTTCGGCTGCACGGTCCCCGCGGTCATGTCCACGAGGACGCTGCCGTCGGCGAGGGACAGGAAGATGACCATACTCCTTACGCCGTTCATCAGCTGTTCGGCGAAGATTCCGATATACGCCTTCCTGACCAGCATGTTCTTCCCCGGTCACGGCGGCCTGGTTCTGGTGATACTCTATCTTTCAGCGATTCTGGTCGGTCTGGTCGTTGCCCTGTGCGCAAAGGCCGGCTCTCATGCCGAGGCCGCTCCTTTCGTCATGGAACTTCCGAATTACCGTCTTCCGGGGGCGAAGAACGTGCTCCGGCTGATGTGGGACAAGACAAAGGACTTCCTGCAGAGGGCGTTCACGGTGATATTCGTGGCGTCGATCGTGATATGGTTCCTGCAGTCGTTCGACTTCCGGCTCAACCTCGTCGACAGCCAGGACAGCATGCTGGCCGCCATAGCCGGCGTGATAGCTCCGATCTTCGCACCGGCGGGGCTCGGAGACTGGCGCATAGTGACCGCGCTGATCAGCGGATTCCTGGCCAAGGAGAGTGTGGTGTCCACCTTGCAGGTCCTGGGCGTCTCTTCCGTGCTGACGCCGCTGACGGCCGTTCCGCTTCTGGCTTTCTGCCTGCTGTACACGCCCTGTGTGGCCGCCGTCGCCGCCGTCCGCAGGGAGCTCGGGGGAAGGTGGGCGCTGCTCATGGTTCTTTTCCAATGCGCCGTGGCCTGGGTATGCGCATGTCTTTCCTATCTGGTTGCCGGATTTTTTCTATGAGGATGATATGAATATCGCCGACATAATCGTCATAGTGGTCGTCATCGCCGCACTTGCCCTGGCGTTGAGGTATCTCCGCAGGCATCCGTCCGGAAACGGGTGCGACGGTTCCTGCGCCTCTTGCGGCAGAAAGGACGGATGCCCCTCCTCCGGCGGCGAGGATGACAGACAATGACGCCGGGCCGGCGGAATCGGTTTTATATATGGAAATTCTTTCGGGGAACATGAAGGTGTCGGAGCTTGCGGACTGCAATTGCAGGCTGCTTCTCGTGCTTTCCCGTCTGGGCGTCGCGGGCAGTTTCGGAGAGAAGACCGTCGCGGAGATCTGTCAGAAGAACGGCCTGGACACGGACACGGTGCTCCTGATATGCAGGGTCTATTCTTCATCGGAGTTCAGACCTTCGGCCAGGGAGGTCCGGAAATGCAGGGTGGAGGATGTGATAAGGTATGTGAGGCGCTCGCATGACTTCTATCTGAAGAACGCCATAGAGTCAATCGACAGAGCCATCGAGAAGCTGATAGAGCCGTGCCAGGTTCCGCAGCAGCAGGTCGTGCGCGATTTCTTTGCCGGCTACAAGGACGAACTGCTGCGGCATTTCGCGTTTGAGGAGGATGAGGTGATTCCATACATAGGAAGCCTGCTCGAGGGGCGGCGGAATCAGAATTTCAACATCCACTATTTCGAGGAGCACCACACCAACATAGATGAGAAACTCTCGGATCTCAAGAACATCGTGATGAAGTCGCTGCCTCACGAGTGCGACGACTCTCTGCGCCAGAGTCTGATTCAGGATCTGTATGCGCTTCAGGACGACCTGCGCTCCCATACCTGCATAGAAGATCATATCCTCGTCCCCATGGCGAGGATACTGGAGAGCGCTCACGGATTCGGCGACAGGCATGTGGAGGCCATGAGCGGGGAGGATGAGGGTTCGGAACTCTCCGGCAGGGAGAAGGAGATTCTGGTCTGCGTCGCGAAAGGCATGATCAATAAGGAGATAGCCGACAGGTTGAACATCTCCGTCAATACCGTCATAACCCACAGGCGCAACATCACGCGGAAAATAGGTATCCGCTCCATCCCCGGCCTGACCGTGTATGCGATTCTCAACGACCTGATAGACATCAAGGATGTTGAGTAAGTTCTTGGATAAGATTTGTGCTTGTGCTATATTTGGAACAGTGTAGAAATCTGTTTCGAGATATGGACAACAATCAGTTCGGTTACGATTCCCAGCCTAATGTGGTGCTGCCGCCGCACAACAACAAGATGGTGTGGGCTGTATTGTGTACGCTTTTCTGCTGCCTCATAGGGGGAATCGTCGCGATTGTGTATTCCGCCGAATCCAACAGCCTGTATAATTCCGCACTGCTGACTCTCAATGACCAGACCAGGCAGAACCTGTACTATGAGTCCGAGAAGAAGAACAAGACGGCGCAGACATGGATAACGGTGAGCATAATCTTCGGCTGCATCTATCTGATAGCGTTTCTGGTTCTCTGGTCGCTGGGCATTTTCGCCGGACTGCTCGCAATGTCCTGATGCGCGTCCCGAGGCTGGCTCTTGCGGCGGGCGGAACGGTCGCCCTGCTGGTCCTGGGTCTGTTCGACCCCTCCGTCTCGGCCTTTTTCCCGAAATGTCCGTTTCTGCTGCTGACCGGTCTCCAGTGTCCGGGCTGCGGTACCCAGAGGGCCCTGCACCAGCTGTTGCATCTGCGTCTGCGCGAAGCGCTCGAGTATAATGCGATGATGGTCGCGGCTCTGCCCCTGCTGGCGTTTCTCATCATCGCGGACCTTCTCAGGAAAAGATGTCCCCGGCTTTACAGGGCGAGCGTCAGCCCGGTGCTGTCCTGGTCGGTTCTTGCGGCGGTGCTGCTCTGGTGGGTGCTCAGGAATGTGTTTTATCGCTCATGGCTTTGATTGTCAATCCTCCGGTTTCCGGAAAAATACTGCTTCATTCCTGCTGCGCTCCATGTTCCGGCGCAGTGCTGGAGTGCATGGTGCAGAACGGCCTGCACCCGACGGTGTTCTTCAGCAACTCCAATATCGTACCGCCCGGAGAGTACGGGCTGCGAAGGTCGGAACTGCGGCGTTATTGTGAGTATCTCGGGGTTGAGGCGGTGGACGATGAATATGACCATGCCGCCTGGCTCTCGTCGGTGCGCGGGCTGGAGAACGAGCCGGAGAGGGGAGCGCGCTGCTCCGCCTGTTTCCGCTTCAGGCTTCTGCGTTCGGCGCGATACGCCGCCGCGCACGGGTTTGCCGTGCTCACCACCACGCTGGCGTCCTCGCGCTGGAAGGACCTGGAACAGGTGAACGAGGCCGGGGAGCAGGCGTGCGCGATGGTGGCGGAAGAGCTCCGCGCGGGGATTCTGCGGCCGGACTCCGCCGCTTTTCCGGACAACGGCCCGCTAATGCCCGCTTCGGCGCATGAGGCTTCTTCCTCTGTGTCCGCCCCGGTCTTCTGGCCCATGAACTGGCGCAAGGGCGGTCTCCAGCCCCGCCGCGGCGAAATCATCCGTGAGCAGAATTTCTACAATCAGACCTGGTGCGGCTGCGAGTTCTCGCGACGGGAGTAATTTTCTGTGGATTCAAGACCGAAGTGCAACAGTCAGCGGCCCGCGGGGCGCTGACTGTTGAGCGTTCCGGGCACGTGTGTG
>CALVAD010000019.1 GCA_944325495.1 uncultured Bacteroidales bacterium
CCGCTTCCACCGCAGAAGATCATCGTAAATTTTTCTTTTGAATATCATAGATTGGCTTCCATTGAAGGCAAAGGTAATATACTTGGCACTAATCTCAAAATGTATTTAGTGAAGATTACCACTAATCTCAATTTATTCGATAATTATGCATGAATCTCAAAATTTTATTTGCATAATTATGCGGTAATCTCAATTTATAAACAAATGCAAAGTCCACCTGTATTCATTTTATCAGGGTTTTTCCTTTTTTCGGCGGGGTGGACATTTGGTAGGATGATAAGAGCCTAAAAAATTTCGGCCTATTCGACAAAATTCAGGATGAAATCTCCGCAATATATTGATTTTGATATATTTGCAGAGATTGTCGCCGATACATACAAATAATGCTATTTCTTTGGGTCTGCACATGAGGTCAGAAATGGCTTGAAAAGCATGAAACAACAATATGAATGCAAGGATTGGCGCCGCTGATTTTTAGATGACCCCTGGTGCGACAAGTCATATGCCGTACCCCGAATGTCCACCCCGCCGCATAGTCGACATTTGGAGGTGATAGCCAGCAACTTGTCGCGCCGGGAGCCACCTGAAAACCGGCGTTGAAAATAGCCTGTGCGCTGGAATATCATGAATCGGCCTTGCAGGGCCTCAGAAGGCCGATTTCCGGAACGGCACTGCACACCGGTCGCCTTCCAGAACCCTACCATTGTGCAGGTTAAATGCGCAATCGGCTGACAATCAGCTGTTTGGCAATCACCATCGCACAGGCATTTTTCAATGCACGCCTCCGGCAATGCCCAAATTCCAACAGCTTGCTGACCGCACCTCTTTCCAACTTCGCAGCTGTTCACATCCGAAGTTCAGGCACACCATGGGACACTCATCAGATATTGCCAGCACACCACCAACGGCATCCAAAGCCCGACGATTCACGCACCGCACTATTTCCAGCTTCCGCCACCCACCATATCGGGCCCGCGACACCGCCACCAGCACCCTTCCTCGATCTTCAGCCTGGGAGTGGCGCCGGCACCGCCGCCGGAATATACGGCCTCCGACGGCTAAAGGTCAGGCACTGCGCCGAGCCCGCTGGAGAGGTTCGCTCCGCGCTTGACTTTTTACAAAATCTCCAGGTGCCCCTTTTTATCACGAAAGGAAGAATCACAGAGAATCTAATCGACTGCGTAGTCGGGATTCTGTACATATAGCCCCGGTTGAACTTGGCTTTGGTGGCTTCTTCCCATTCGCCGTAGCGTACCTCATCGAACCAGCGCACTCCTTCTCCATGGCATCCTCGGCAGAGGCGGATTCGCCGCGCAGCTCTGCAGAATCGCAGCCGCCGCGAGTACGGTCAGATACAGAAATTTTCGCATAATGCATCAAAGTTACGAAGAATAATCAGCAAAAGCGAAAATCGATGCCGCAGGCTGTAGGATGCCGCGGCACTTCGGTATGGAATCGATACGGAAGCGCTGTCCGGCGGAGTTCCCGTCAGAGCTCTTTCAACTGATCTGAGGTCAGACCTGTGAAAGCCGTGATCTGGCTTGCCGGCATGCCGGCGGCGAGCATCTTCCGCGCGACCTCGGCCCTGCCGGATTCGCGACCTCTGGCCTCACCTCTCTCCTCTGCGGTGCCGATGATGTTGTAGTAGTCTCTCTCGGTTATCATGTCGCTTTCATATTTGAGTTTCACCTCCGGGCTGAACTTCGCCACCTCACAGGCACGGAAAAGCCGTTCGAACGCCTTCGTTCTCAACTCCTCCGGCAGCCTGTCCAGCGTCCCTATGTGCTTCAGTGCATAGCACCACTGCTCCACCAGCCCTTCGCACTCCTCCAGTTTCCTCCCGAAGCGGTTCAACTCCAAAAATACGAAATTTATCGTCTCATCGGGCACTTTCCCGGTGACTTTCTCACGGAAGGCGTACTCGGAGATGAAGCGTTCCGGGTCGTCAAGTTCGAATCCCTGGCGCTCGCCTGACAGCAGGCCGATGAAATAGACGGGAGGGATGTCGTATACACCTCCGTTTCCCGCGCGTGCGCCGGCAGCAGGACATTCAGCATGTCCGCCAGCACATCCTTGTTGCGTCCGTCGCCGAACACCGCCTTGAATCCGGCATCGGACAGGATGTCCACATAGCGCCGGATGATCGTCTCGTCAAGATTCTTCATAGCCATAAGTTTTGAGGCAGAGGCAAAGATGCGCAGCGGATTCCGGAAAGTCAAGCTTCTGTGACTGGCTCCGCGCAGATTTTGAAGAATCTTATCTGAATTTTCTCTTTTTTATTACGAAAGGAAAATCAGTATTTATGTAACTCAACAACAAAGCCGGTCCGAGAGGGCCGGCTTTGATTATTGAGTCAGACTGAACTACCAGTCCTGATTCTGCTCGTAGAGACCGGGAACTGCCTCCATTTCTTCGAATGGGATGGGAAGTGTCCACCTTTCTCCGTAGATGTTCTCGGGGGCGACACCCTGACGGTATGCCCCGTCAGTTTTGTAGCGGTTGTACTTCGCAAGGGTAGCATCAGACCAGATTCCATAGCGGACCTCGTCGAACCAGCGTATGCCTTCCATGTAGAGTTCGAGCTTCCTTTCGAGCCTTACATACTCGAGAGCTTCTGTAGCGTCGGAAGTTGTTCTCTCCTCTACGCCGGCGCGTGCGCGGATCTTGTTGACCAGGGCGAGGGCTTTGGTGACGTCTCCGTCTTCGGCATAGAGCTCGGCCCTGAGAAGCATCATGTCCTCAAGCCTGAGGATGGGGAAGTTCACGGGCCACTGTCCGAGCTGCGAGTCATCGAACTCGACTCCTACCGCCTCTCGCTTTGTCTTAAAGGGAATCCACTTGGTGTTGATGGCGTTCTCTACTGCGTCGAAAGTCTCGCCGTCCCATGTGAACTCTGTGGTTCTGGTTCCGTAGGCGGGTGTCTGACCATACTCATCGTAGCCCTTTACATAGGCGAAGCCTTCTCCTCGGGGATCGTTGTATCTGTCATACTCATGAACTATCAGAGCCTCGGGATATACAGGCGACATCTCACCGCCGTTGGTCTCGGAATTGTTGCCTCCGTCAGGGAAGAACTCTCCGCTGAGGCCCATTCCATGGTAGCCGCTGAATGCGTTGCCCTGGCTCATGTCGTGCTGGATGGCGAAGATCTGATACCTGTTTGAAGTGGTGTTGTCGGTCATGAACTGCTTCTTCCATTCGGTAATGGAAGGAGCCCAGTATTTGTCACCGTTCTCGGAGGAGTACTGAAGCACCTTGTCGAGATATGACTGCGCCTCGGTCTTGGCGTTGGCGTCGTTGAAAGGATAGCCCTTGAGTGTCATGTATACCCTTGCGAGCATTGCCTGGACGCCGACCTTGTCGACACGGCCCTCGTCCGTAGCGAAGAGATTTCCGTTGGCGTCGGTCATTCCCTCCTCGTAGGGCAGCAGGTTTTCAGCCTCCTTGAGATCGACGAGAACCCTGTTGTTGATTACGTCAATGGCGGGCGACTGCTTGAGTGCGTTGGCTTCGGAGTTCGAGAGGACCTTGTCTACGATGGGAACATTGTAGAAAGTCCTGACAAGCTCGAAATGAGCGTAGCCTCTGAGGAAGAGAAGCTCTCCCCTGTGCTGGTTCTTCAATGCCGTGTCCTCGCCGTAGTCAGTGTCATTGAGACCTGCGATCACGGTGTTCACATTATTGATGAGTTCGTACCACTTCGCCCAGAGAGCTTCGACTGCACCATAGGTGTAGGTGATTCTCCAGTATGAAGATTCGCAGCAGTCGCGGATACCGTTGGCCAAGGGGTCTACCCATACGTTGTCGGAGCGGTCTTCTGAGAAGGTGAGGTACTGGTTCTCCTCGATTTCGTCGGTGCCGAGAAGATAGTAGGCTCCGCGTATTCCCTGCTCGATGTGGGCGGGGGTATTATAGAAGCCGTCGCCGGGGAGCGAGCCCACGGGAGGCGTGTTCAGGAAGTCCTGACATGAGCCGAGCATGAATACTGCCGCGGCAGAAGCTAAAATATATTTGATGTTCTTTAACATGGCTTTCTTCGATTAGAAGTTGATGTTTACACCAAGAGTGAAGGTGCGCGCCGAAGGATATCCGCCATAGTCGAAGCCGAGCGCCTGACCGCCTCCGTTGGATGTCTCGGGGCTGTATCCATGATAGTAGTTGGTGAGCAGCAGAAGGTTCTCGATTGAGAGATATACTCTTGCGGAGCTGATCACGCTCTTGAAGGGAATGTTGTATCCTATGGTGAGGTTCTTGATACGGAAGTAGTTGGATGACTCTACGAAACGTGAGTCGCCGTCGGGCTTGACCGCGCTCTGGACTGAAGGCACCCAGCCGTTACCGGGGTCTTCCTCGCTCCACCAGGCGTCTCTCCACCAGCCCATGGCATTGGTCTGAGGACCCATCTGCGCACGGTCGATCGCGCGTCCGAGGAGTCCGTAGATGCTGCCGCCGGTCTGTGCGGTAAAGAGGATTGAAGCGTCCCAGTTGCCCCAGGTGAAGCTGTTGGTCATACCGAATACGAAGTCAGCCTGAGGCTTGCCGAGGTACTGGCGGTCGGCGTCGGTGATGTTTCCGTCACCGTCGAGGTCCTCATGCCTGAGATCACCGGGCTTGATGTTTGCGCCGTTGTAGGCAGGGGTGAGTCCTGTCTCCTCGATATATGCGTCAATCTCAGCCTGGTTCTCCCATACTCCGAGGCACTTGAGTCCGTAGAAGTAGTACATGGGCTTTCCTACCTCGAGAACATAGTATCCTCCGTTCCACTTGTTGATCACAGTGGTGTTCTCGGTTCCGAGCTGGAGCACCTTGTTCTGGTTGTAGGACATGTTGAACTTGGTGTCCCACTGGAAGTTCTCGTGGTCGATGTTGTGGGTGTTGAGCTCGATTTCGAAACCCTCGTTGTAGACTGAACCGAGGTTTCCGGTGATTTCGGTCGTACCCATCACAGCCAGAGTGGGCACTGCATAGAGCAGATCCGTGGTGGTCTTGGTGTACCAGTCGAGTGAGAGCTGTATCCTGTTGTTCAGGAATGCGAAGTCGGCCGCGATGTCGGTGGAATGAGTCTTTTCCCATCCGAGCTCCGTGTTACCGAAGGATCCGAGATAGTAGGCTACGCCGCCGGCGTAGTTGTTGAGAGTCAGAGTGGAGTATGCCGCACTTTCTCCGATGCCGTTGTTACCGGTCTGACCGTAGCTTGCACGGATCTTGAAGCTGTCCCACCAGTTGATGTTCCAGTTCTTGAAGAATTTCTCGTTGGATACCATCCAGCCTCCTGACACGGCGGGGAAGAGACCCCACTTGTTCCTTGAACCGAAGCGTGAGTAGCCGTCGTAACGCAGGGAGGCGGAAATCATGTACCTGTCGCCGTAGTTATATGAGGCACGTCCGAAGAATGATGCGAGGTTCGCGAGAGTCTTCTCCTGTACGCTTGACTTGGAGACCGTAGGGGTCGTGGTGCTGTTCGAACCGTTGAAGTTGCCGGTGATGGTGTCGTTCGCGAGGTTCTTGAAGTCCTGCTCCGTGCCGAAGCCGTAGTTCTGGCTTTCAACTGACGCACCGAGCATGAGGTCTACGGTGTGCTTGCCGAAAGTCTTGTTGTAGTTGGCGACAACCTGAGCGAGGGTCCTGAGGCTCCAGTCAGTGTCATAAGTTGCGGTTGACAGCGCTCCTTCGTTTTGTACCAACCAGTTACCATTGATGATGGTGTTGTTGGTGAAGGAGTGGGTGTTGGATGAGATATAGGTTGCAGCAGCCATTCCTTCGATCTGGAATCCGTCGAACGGAGTGATGCGCAGGAAGGCGTTGCCCTGCATGATGAAGCGGTTGGTACGGGGAGCGATCTGCTCGCTGTACTGCTTGGGATATGCGGATGTGCCGGCCCAGTTGTACTTGAGGTTGGGGTAGTATGCTACATCGTAGCCGACGCCCTCCTCGGATACAGGGGCTGAAGAAAGCACTCTGTGTCCCTGGGTGTCCTTACCGTTGGCCCGTCCTGAACCGGTGTTGATGATGTAGCTCGGGGCGAGGTTGAGACCTACTGCGATCCAGTCGTTGATCTTGGTCTCGAGATTGGCCCTGAGGTTGATTCTCTTGTAGTTGGATGCCGGGAACAGACCGTTCTGGTCGAGGTATCCGAGAGAGTACATGTACTTGGTGTTGTCGGTGGCGCCGGAAACGCTTACATTGTAGTTCTGGGTGCCGGCCGGCTGGTACATGTAGTCCTGCCAGTCGAGAAGGCTGAGCCCTTCGTCAGTCGGGGTGTATGCGCCCTCGTGACTGTCGCGCAGCTCCTGGCTCACATAGTTGAACCAGCGTGAATCCAGTGCGACGACCTTGTTTCCGCTGTAAGTGGGAGATGACTGGCCTACATTGGCAAGACGTGTCGCGTTGTCGTCGGTGATGGATCCCTGGGGATAGAGCGTGAGATAGTTGGAGTCGGCATACTTGATATAGTGCTCCATCCATTCCACTGAACTCAGGACATCCACCTTGCGCTCAAGGGTTGCGAGACCGTAGCTTGCGCTGAAGGTCACCTTGGGAGTTCCCTTGGTTCCGGACTTGGTGGTGATGAGCACTACGCCGTTGGAGCCGCGTGAACCGTAGATCGCCGCTGAAGCCGCATCCTTGAGGACTTCGATGCTCTCGATATCCTGGGGGTTGATGCCCTGCATGTTGTTGGAAGGAACTCCGTCAATCACATAGAGAGGGTCTGAACCTGCGGTGAGTGACGCGGCACCGCGCACACGGATCTGAGGGTCCGCACCGGGCTCTGCGTTCGTGATGTTCACGGTTACACCGGCGAGCTGTCCCTGGAGGGCCTGCTCGGCACGTGCCATGGTACGGTCCTGGATCGCGGAATCGTCCATCGAGGCGACCGCTGAAGTAAGGTCGCTCTTCTTTACGGAACCGTAACCGATGACCACTGTCTCTTCGAGGAGGGTGTTGTCTTCCTGAAGAACGATGAGAAGATTCTCGGCAGGGGCTACGGTCTGGGAGATATAGCCGATGCATGAGATTTCGATCTGAGCCGATGCGGGAACCGTGATTTCGAAGTTTCCGTCGATGTCGGTGATCACACCGTTGGTGGTGCTTCCGACTTCGAGCACTGTCGCTCCGATTACGGGGATTCCATTTGCATCAACTACCTGACCTTTGCCGACCGCCGTCTGGGCGTTTGCCAGAGCGGGAGGGGCGAGAAGGCACGCTACGGCAAGAACCGCCGTGAGCAGCTTCCGGTTAGAATGAAAAAATAGATTCATAAGTGCTGATGATGTGGTTTATAAACAGGGCGCAAATTTACACAATTTTTCTTCTTTTCCCATCTTTTTCTGAAATTCTTTAATAATCCGGCCCGGAAACGATAAAAGCCGGGTCTTGCGATCCGGCTTTGAAAACTTTATGAATCAATGCGTCAGTCCATGTGGAAACGCTCGTCGAGCGGGATGGAGACGGGGGAGTTGTCGGGGTTGACCTCCATGATGTCCGCCATGTAGTCCCACCATTTCTGGACCACTTCATTGCCGCCGAGATCCTGCGAGCCCTGGTCGCCCTCGACCTCCTGATATGCGAAGAGGATGTTGGTCTCCTTGTCCCAGTAGATCGAGTAGTTGCGCACTCCGCTGTCGGACAGCATCTTCTTGAGTTCGGGCCAGATGGCCGCGTGCCTGCGCTGGTATTCGTCCTCGAATCCAGGCTTGAGGTACATTTTGAAAGCTTCTCTTCTTGCCATTTCGTTCTGAATTGTAGTGTTCCGTAAAAATAGCGATTTTATTTGACAAAAAACACGGGGCTTCCTCGCGGAGGCCCCGTGCAGCACTGATGAATGACTATTGTTTTTAATATCCGGGATTCTGCATCGCAGCTTTCTGGTCGGCGTCGAGCGCCGCGCCGCCAGCGGTGATGTTGTCCAGGAATGTCTGCGGTATAGGCCTGTAGTAGTGCTTCTCGGCCCTGAAGCTGCCGCCGGTGTTGTTGGTGGCGTAGGTCACGCCGTTGACCGCGGTTTTGCTTCCGGTGATGTCGGTGAGCTCCGTTGACCAGGCCTGGTCGTTGAAGACGAGCCTGTCCTCGAGGGTCTTGGTGCGGGCGAGGTCCATCCAGCGCTTGTACTCGCCGTACATCTCGCGTGACTTCTCGTTGAGCAGGTAGCACATCGCGCGGGTGTACTGGTCGGAGGCGTAGGCGGAATTGTTTTCCGCGAGCCTGTCCATTATGTACAGGTCCTCTTCGGGATAGTTGCTTGAAGTCACTGCGGGGAGCTCCGATGCCTGGGCGTTGGTCCGGGCGCGGTAGTCGGCGTCGTCCCAGCCTCCGAGCGAGTAGTAGTAGCTGTTCATGGGGTAGAAGGCGCAGCTCTCTTCGAAACCTTTGATGCTGGTCCTGTAGATGCTGGTCAGATAGGCCATGCCTCCGTCCATGTAGGCGTCCCTCTCCTCTCCGGCCTTGTATTCCGCGCGGTCGCGTAGCGGCTGGAGCACCGCGATTCCTTCATCGATCTTGCCCTGGCGTATGAGCGCCTCGGCCTTGAAGAAGTAGTCCTCGGCGGAGCGTGCGAGCAGTCCGTCGCGGTAGCCGCCACCGAGGTTGTTGGTGTTCGTGGCTCCGTCGAGATACTTGCAGAGCGGCGCGAGCAGGGTGTTGTAGTCGGGGGTCATCGAGGTGCCGACCACGGCATCCGTCTCGTCGTCATAGATGATGAGGGCGTTGATGGCGGGGATCTTCTTGCCGGTCCTGTAGTCCGTCCTCGTGTATGAGGGAGACGTCACGGTCTTGTCCACGTTCACCTCGCTCCTGTAGTATTTCTCTCCGTAGTCCTGGCGGTTGATGATGTACATCGTGCTCAGGTATTCTCCGAAGTTGCTCGGGAAATACTCGTTCGCCGGGACTGTCTGGCCGTCCACGGTGATGGTGGCGTCGGTCGCGTTGTTCACCGCATAGGTGGTCTTGAATGACTTCCAGAAGCGCGAATCGTTCTCGAGGTCGTAGAGATAGTAGGCGTATGAGGGAGTGGTCTTCATTCTCTGGTACTCGCGCGCTCCGGCCACGTCTCTCTTCATGAGGGGGAAGCCCTGATACCATGCGGTGAACAATGCGAGACCCCAGTTGCTCTTGCGGTTGTTGACCTCGGCACCGGAGCTTCCGGAAGACAGCACTATCTCGGTGTTGGTCTCGGTGATCGAGGTGTCGTAGGCCGTGAAGTTGTTGAACAGGTCATTGTACTCCGATACCAGCGGGTGGGCGGCGATGACCTCGTCGGCGTACTTGATCACGGCTTCGAGGTCGGCCGTCTTGTACTCGGCGTTCCAGCCGTCGTTGATCTCGGAAGCTCTCCAGAGATGGGCCTGCGCCAGGTAGTGGGCGGCCGCCCATTTGGTCACATAGTTGTTCTTCGCCTGCGAGGCGTCGGAGGTGAGGCGCTTGTATGCCTCCTCAAGGTCGAGGATTATGCGTTCGTAGACGTCCTTCTGCGGAGTGCGGCTGAATTCCCTCTGAGGGGTGCTGTAGGCTTCGGTCACGAGGGGGATGTCGCCGAACTGCATGGTCAGGAACAGATGGTTGAAGCCCCTGACGAAGTAGGCGAGTCCGAGGGTCTCGTTCTCGAAGGCCGTGCCTTCCACTACGGAAGCCTTGGACAGAATGGTGTTGCAGCGTCCTATCCATTCGTAGAGCGTGTTCCAGTAGGTGTCGATGGCCTGGGTGTTGGAATTCACAGCGGGGGTGACCACGGAGCCGAGGCGGGCGTCGTAGTCGTTCCACATCTGGTTGGAGTTGTCGCCCGCGACCATGAACTCGTCGGTGCCGTAGTTGGTGTAGCAGTAGCTCGACTCGTTGCTGAAGAAGTAGTTGAACTCCTGATAGAGGCTGTTTGCCAGTGAGGCCAGCCCCTCGGGCTCGTTGAGATAGTCGGAAGAAGCCTGGTCGACCTTCTGCTCGTCGAGGAAGGCGTCGGTGCATGACGTTCCCAGCATCAGCCCGCCGAAGGCGAGCGCCAAAACTGTGGTTCTTATAATGTTTTTCATTGTGTCTGATCTTGAATTAGAATCCTATGTTGACTCCGAACACGAAACCTCTGAGGTAGGAAGTTCCCGCATAGGAGGTGTTGCTGTTCTTGGTGCTGTGCATGTAGTAGTCGCTGTCCATCCATGAAGTTCCCTGGTAGATGGAGAAGGGGTTCTTGAGCTGGGCCGTGAACTTCACGTTGCTCAGGCCTATGGACTTCACCCATTTCTCGGGCAGGGTGTAGCCGAGGGATATCTGGCGCACCTTGAGGAAGGAGGCGTCCTTCTGGAGCAGTATGCCGGAGAAGGAGTCGCCGCCGGCGGTGTTGAAGTAGGGCCTCTGGTATTCGGCGCCCACCTTGTTGTTCTCGTTGTAGTAGTTCATCGAGATGACGGGCTCACGGCCTCCCTGGTACTGTCCGGTCTGGGCTATGAAGTCGAAGGCGCCGTAGATGAAGATGGAGAGCTCGAGGTTCTTCCAGCGCAGCACGTTGTTGAATCCGAGGTTCCAGTTGGGCACCGTGTTGCCGAGCACCACGCGGTCGTAGTTGGGGTCGATCTTGTAGTCGCCGTTCTGGTCGACGGGGCGTACCATGCCGGGCGCGAAGTTCTGGCCGTTGGCGTTGAACTTCTCTATCTCGGCGAGGTCCTCGGGCGAGTCGGTCCAGAGGCCTGCGCTCTCATAGCCGTAGAGCACGTTGATGGGCTGGCCGATGAACAGTCCGTCGTCGGGCATGTCCACCTTGCCGTTCTGGAGCTCGAGTATCCTGTTGTCGTTGTATGAGAGGTTCAGGGTGCTGTTCCATGAGAAGTCCCTGTTGGAGATGTTGACCGAGTTGATGGTCAGGTCGAAGCCGTAGTTCCTCGTCTTTCCGACATTGTCGTCGGTGCTGTCATATCCGGAGACCGTGGGCAGGCTGACCTCGAATATCAGTCCGTCGGTGAAGTTCTGATAGACGTCGAGGACTCCGGAGATGCGTCCCTTGAGCACGGAGAAGTCGAGGCCGACGTTGTACTGGGTCGTCATCTCCCAGCCGATGCCGCTGTTGGAGAGCTTTGTGGGAGTGAAATACTCGGTGCTTCCCTGTGAGCCGTGCACGGTGGTGCCCGTCTCAAGCAGGTTCTTGGTGGAGTAGATGTCGACGGAATAGTTTCCGGTCAGGCCCCATCCGGCGCGCAGCTTGAGCTGGTCGAGCCAGCCTATGCTCTTCATGAATTCCTCTTCGTGCATGTTCCATGCGAGGGCCACTGAAGGGAAGCCGGCCCATTTGCGGCCTTCGCCGAGCTGGGAGGCACCGTCGTAGCGGTAGGATGCCGTGATGGAATACTTGCCCTTGTAGCTGTAGTTCACGCGGGCCATGTAGGAAGCCATGCTGGATTCGGTCAGGCTGTTGAACAGGGTCCTGTCGGCCCCGGTGTCTATGGTCCCCACCGTCTCCCAGTTGAGGCCCCACCATTTCTGGGTCATTCCGAGCGCCACGTTGTTGCCGCGCATCTTGTAGAGGTCGGTCTTGAGGTAGCTGGAGGCTTCCTGGAGCAGGGTGACATTCAGCGAGTGGTCGCCGAAGTCGCGCACATAGGTGATCATGTTGTCGAGCAGCCACGAGAAACGCTTGGTGGCGTCGGAGCTGACGTAGTCCTGTCCCTGGGAAACACGGTTCACGCACTCGGCCGACATGTACCTGTAGTTCTGGTTGAGACTGAACTGGGGTCCGAAGGTGGTCCTGAACGACAGGCCCTTGAGGGGAGCCCAGATCTTGCCGAAATCGATGTCGGCGTAGAGGTTGGCGGAGAGGTTGTAGTTGAGCCTTGAGTAGGCTGACTTGCCCACTTCGTCCACCACCGTGGGTATGGTGGTGTCGCCGCCGGGATAGATGATGCGGTTGCCGTCGGAGTCATAGGGCAGGGCGTAGGAGAAGATGTTGCGTGCCTTGTCGTGCAGCGAGCCGGGTATGTTGCCGGAGATGCCGCCGGAGGCGTCGATTCCGTATTCCTGGTCAGAGACCCTTCCGTTCATCGAGCCTCCCATCCTGAACCAGGGCACGGGGTTGATGTCCACGCTGGTGCGCAGGGTGTAGCGCGTGAAGTCCTGGCCTATGTTGGTTCCCTGCTGGTCGAGATAGCCGAAGGATACATAGGCGTTCATCTTGTCGGTTCCGCCGGATGCGCTGATGCTGTGCTCCTGGGTGATGCCGACCCTGTCGGTGTACTGGGTCCAGTCGGTGGACTGCACTTTGGAGCCGTCCCATGTTCCGTTGAAGGACGCAAGTTCGTCCGCGCTCATGGCGTTCCACTCGTCCCATGTCAGACCCCATCCGCGCAGGATGTTGCCCCATGCGGTCTCGTCGTTTCCGTATGCGGTGAAGAGCGCCCTGTCGTTCACGATGTTAGGCTCGTTGGCGCTGGGTCCGTGACCGGCGTAGTAGTATCCCCAGCGGCGCCATTCGATATATTCCTGCGCGTTCATCATGGGCACCCTGTCGTAGATTTTCTCGAAGGTCGCCGTTCCGCTGTAGTTCAGCGTGAAGCGTCCTTCCTTTCCCTTCTTGGTGTTGACGAGGATGACTCCGTTGCCTCCGCGCGCACCGTAGATGGCTGTCGCCGAAGCGTCCTTGAGGATTTCTATGGATTCGATATCCTGGGGGTTGAGCATGTCGAGACCGACGCTCTGGCCGACTATTCCGTCGATTACCACGAGGGGTGACTGGTCGGCGCTGATGGAATTGGTTCCGCGCACGGAGATCTGTCCGACTTCACCGGGACGGGTGCCTGCGGTGGAGATCACGACTCCGGCAGCCTTGCCCTGAAGGGCTTCGACCGCGTTGTTCACGGGCAGCTGCACGAGATCCTCCGAAGTGACGGAGACCATTGCTCCTGTGACGTCCTCCTTCTTCATGGTACCGTAACCCACGGAGATGGCTCCTTCAAGCATTTCGGAGTCGGTGGTGAGGACGACTGTGAGATTGGGGGCGGCGGTGACGGTCTGCGTCACATAGCCGATACAGGAGACTTCAAGCGAGGCACCGCTCGGAACCGTGATTCTGAAGGTTCCGTCGACATCGCTGATGACGCCGTTGGTGCTGCTTCCTTGTTCTACGATGGCCGCTCCGATTACGGGCAGGCCGCTCTCGTCAATTACCGTACCTGAGCAGGTAAGGTCCTGGGCCGAGGCTGTGGTTCCGGCAAGCAGGAATCCACCCCCCCCATAGCAGCAGGGCAGCGAGAGCTGATTTCAAAGAGAAAATAGATCTCATGTGGTTAATATTGAGGTTATACTTATGTAGCCCCAAATTTATAATTTTATTTTTAAATTCAGCACGATTTGTTAAAATATTTCTTATTACCTCCGATTTTGTGCTGAAAAATATTGTCAGGACGGATTTTATACGGTAATTTTGAGAAAAATTTCCGCACGATGAAAAAGTCAATTTTCCTCTGTCTCGCCCTGCTCTGCGGAGTCTTCATGCTCCGGGCGCAGGATTTCCCCCTCGTCTACACCTATGACACAAAGGACCAGCAGGCCTTCGACCTGAATGTCCCGCTTCCGGACGGCAACTGGCTCGTGACCATGAAGATCGGCAGCCGCAGGCAGGCCGGGGCGACATTCGTGAAGGCCGAGTCGCGCAGGCTTTTCGTCAACGACCTGCGCACGGAGCGCGGTGAGTTCGAGACGGTCAGCTTCGTGGTCAACAAGAGGGATCCGGTGATACGCGAGGACGGGCAGGAGACCGGCAGGGTGCGGCTCAAGTCGCGCGAGCACGGCAAGCTCGACTGGGACGACTGCCTGAACATAGAGGTTTCCGGAGAGGCTCCGGTGGTGGAGTCGATATGCATCGAGCCGGCCGCCGGCGTGACCACGGTGTTCCTCTGCGGAGATTCCACCGTCGTCGACCAGGACAACGAGCCGTGGGCGAGCTGGGGCCAGATGTTCCCGTGGTTCTTCGACAGTACCGTGGCGGTGGCCAACTATGCGGAGAGCGGAGAGAGAGCCGACAGCTTCATAGCCGCGGGCCGTCTGGAGAAGATACTCTCCGTGATGCGGCCGGGCGACTATGTGTTCGTGGAGTTCGGCCACAACGACCAGAAGATTGACTCGCAGCCCGGCAAGGGAGCATATTATTTCTTCGCTACGCAGCTCAAGACATTCGTCGACGAGGTCCGGGCCGGCGGAGGAGTGCCCGTGTTCATTTCCCCCACGAGCCGGCGCAGTTTCGATGACGCCGGCAGGATTCAGAACACGCATCTCGATTATCCCGACGCGATGCGCTGGGTCGCCGAAAGGGAGGATGTGCCTTTCATCGACCTGAACGCGATGTCCGCCGTGCTCTACGAGTCGCTCGGCGTCGAGGGCTCGAAGTCGGCCTTCGTGCATTACAAGGCCGGATCGTTTCCCGGCATGCCGCGCGATGTCGAGGACAACACGCATTTCAACCCCTATGGTGCCTTCGAGCTCGCGAAATGCGTGGTGGGCGCGGTGCAGAACATGGGGCTGCCGCTCGCCGCGCATATCGTGAACTTCAGCGGCTACAGTCCTTGTCGCCCCGACCCCGTGGAGAGTTTCAACTGGCCTGCGTCGCCGTGGCGCGACCTTGCTCCGCAGGTGCTGGAGAAGGACGACCGCGCGGGCGACGGACGCTGATGCTGCGGATGTCCTTATGCTTCGCGTGAACTGACAGGCCTGAGCGGGGAACAGCCTCGCAGCAGTATAGGGTTGTGCGCCGGTCCCTACTGCTGCGAGGCTGTTCCCCGCTCAGGCCTCAAGTCAATTCAGCCCAAGAAGCCGGAAGGCTGTCCCGCTCAGGCCGCAATGCCGCCCGGCGTGCTGGATGTCAGTCCGTCCGCGGCAGCACGGTAACCGCGTCGCGGTCGCAGCTGATGACCAGGTCGTCCGAGCATTGCAGTTCGGCGACCTGGATCAGAGAGCGTCTGGGATTCAGGGGGCTGCCGTCGGCGTTCGACTTGCGGCGGTCGCGTTCCGGATGCGTGAAATAGAAGATGAACGCGCGGCCGTCCACAACCACCACGTCGCAGTGGTTGCCCGCGACGCCGTCGTCCGCGCCCTTGCCGGGCTTCTGGAGCAGATTGCCGGGCTGGCGCTCCCAATGCTCCGCGTCCTCGCTGCGGTAGACGGCGAAACCTTTCCATTCATCGGTGATCATCCACCAGTGCTCCTTCCAGAAGAATACGCTCGGTCCCTCGCAGTTGCCTATGCCCGGGACCAGTCCGTTGTCCTTCCAGTCGTAGAGGTCGCGGCTGTCCGCGCTGGCTATCAGCTTGCCTCCGGGCTCCTGGTTGTACCACATCCGCCAGCTGCCGTCGGGCATCCTTTCCACTTCGGCGTCGATCACCTTGTGCGAAATGAGCTCCAGGGTGCTTTCGTATTTCCAGTCGAGCAGGTTCCCGCTCGTCAGGTGGATTATGTCGCGCGGATGCTCCCAGTCGGAGAAGACGCCGGGCACATAGGTCAGATACATGTGGTAGAGCTTACCGTCGTCGATGACTGACGGCGCCCAGTAGGTCGGTTCGGCGTCGGGAGCATAGCCTATCGAAGCCTGTCCGAGGTAGCTCCAGTGCGCGAGGTCGTCGGATACGGCTATTCCTATAGGCGTCCCGTGCACCCATTCGACCCCGCCGGCGTCCTCCAGGTCGGCCCTGCGGTTCGTGTAGAACATGTACCATTTTCCGGTCGAGCGGTCGCGCACGATCGAAGGGTCGGCCGCTCCGTCATGGACGGGGTCGCGGTAGAGCGGTTTCGGCGCCGCGAGGCTGTAGTGTTCCAGCAGGCGGCCGAGCACCTCGTCGCTCACCTTGAACGCCGTTCCGTGCCTCATCCCCTCGGGCAGATGCAGCTTCTCCGCGGGCACTTCCGTCCAGCTGCGCCCTCCGTCGGTGCTGCGCACGGCTCCGTATTCGTGGTTGCGGTATTTGTCGAAATATACTATCAGAGAGCCGTCTTCAAGGAATAGCGGCGACGGTCCCTCGGCCCAGAAGTCGCCGTGGATGGGCGCGGACACCGCGGCGGGGAAGCCTTCGGAGAGCGAACGGCTGAAGGTCACCCGCAGATTCTTCTCGGGCGGGAGGAGGTTCTCGTTCTTGAGGACCATCACATATTCCCCGTTCCCGGGATTCTCGGCCACCGCGGCGTCAATCACGTTGAAACCGGGGTCGAAGTATATCTCGGTTGGGGAGAAATCCTCGAAATCCTTCGTGGTGGTGTAGTAGATGCGGTGGTTGTAGCCGTCTTCGGAGCCGGCCTCATCCTGGTTGGAATGCCTTCCCGGAATCGTGGTCGCCCAGAAGATGTAGAACAGCTCCGAAGCCTCGTCGTAGAACACTTCCGGGGCCCAGCAGTTGCGGGCTGAAGGTTCGTGCTCCATTACCGGTATCGCCTTCTGGGCGCTCCAGTGTATGAGGTCGGGGGAGGAGGCGTAGCCTATGATCCTGTCGGTCCAGCTCGATGTCCATACAAGGTGGAAGGTCCCGTCGGGGCCCTGGCAGATGCTGGGGTCCCTCATGAGCCTGTCCTTGCCGATTTCAGGCTTCAGCAGCGGAGCGTTGCAGGCAATCGGAGTCCAGCTGTAGCCGTCGCGGCTCCATGCGAGGTGCAGCCCGTCGGACTCTCCGACGAAGAACGAGAAGATGTAGGCTGCAAGCAGAGTCAGTGAGTGTGTCATTGTCATTCCGAGGTTTCAGCCGGAGCGTAATGGTCCCAGCTTATGTTTTCGACTGTGAGGTTGCGGACGAATTCGGTGTTGTTTATGAACTGTGTGAGGCTGTCGACATGCACGTTCTCTATATGTACGCCGCTTATCGGGTCGCGCTCGTCACCGCGCAGCTCGTAGACCGCGTCCGCCTGCCCGCAGCTCGCGTCGCGTATGCTGATGTTCCGTATGCGCGTCACCGCCGTCTCGAAGGTGGGCACAATGTCCCTCCACTGGTACATCACGTCGGTGTCTATCTCGAAGACCCGCTGCGTGCTGGCCGCGGAAACGTTCTCCACGGTGATGTCCTCGATGAAACCTCCGCGCCTGTGGTTGGTCTTGATGTAGAACAGTCGGAACACGGAATCGGTCGTATGGCAGTCGTGCATGTATACCCTGCGCACGCCGGCGGACATCTCGCTGCCTATGCCGAGCAGGCAGTGCCCTTTCACCACCTCGCAGTTGCGCACGACTATGTCCTCCGTGGGCTGCGCGAGCCTCCAGGCGTCCTGGTTGCGGCCGGCCTTGATGACCACGGCGTCGTCGCCCTGGTCGAAGCGGCAGTCCTCCACGACGACGTGGCGCGTCATCTCGATGTCTATTCCGTCATTGTTGTGCCCGTGGGCGTAGACGTCGAGCCCGCGCGCCCAGACGTCACTGCATAAATATAGGTGTATCGTCCAGAACGGGCTTTCCCGTATGCTGAAGCCGTCCAGCCTGACGTTGGTGCAGCGGTTGAACTGTATCAGGTGCGGCCTCATGTTGGCCTCGCCCTCTTCCATCCTGCGGTGCTCGACGGGGACTCCGGTGGAGCACATCGCGTAGAGCTGCCTCGTGGCCTGTATGTGCGCTTCCGGCCGGTCGAACCAGGTTCTCCAGAAGTCCATTTCCGGGGCTATGGTGCCCGGGCCTTCTATCCCCACGTTCTCGCAGCCGTAGGCGTATATGAGTGGAGAGTAGTTCATGCATTCCGTGCCTTCCCATGAAGTCCTGACGGCCGGAAGGTAGAGCTGCGGGTCGTCCTCGAACACGAGCACCGAACCTTCTTCGAGCCGCAGCAGGCAGTTGCTGCTGAAATGCACGGGGCCGGTCAGCCATTCGCCTTCGGGAACCACAACCTTGCCGCCGCCCGCCCTGCTGCAGGCTTCCATGGCCTTGGAGAAGGCTTTCGTGGTGGCCCCGGCGTCGTTTTTCTTCGCTCCGTAGCGGGTGATGGGGAACTCCCTGTCGGGGAAATCGTACATTTCGAGCGGCGCGAACTCGAACGGGGCTTCAGGCGCCGTGACGACGGTCTGTGCGCCCGCGGCCGCTCCGGCAAGCAGTGCGGCCGTGATGGTCATCAGTAGCTTCTCGTACATATGCGGTTTTTTTATCCTTGCAAAAATAACTATATTTGTACGATTAACCAGACGCTGAACAACAAACCAATCGACGACAATGAAAAGTTTACTTTCCGCGATGTTCATCTCCCTTCTTTCCGGTGCAGCGCTCACGGCTGCGGAAGTCTGGCCTGACGGCACTGAAATGGAGGAATGGTTCACTTCCGCCCCGGCGGAGATCAGCGGGCGCGAGGCCCGGCGCTTCGTCATTACCGACTACGGCGCGGTAAGGGACAGCACCCTGCTCCAGACTGAGACGATACAGAAAGTCATCGACATGGCGGCGGAGGACGGCGGCGGGACCGTTGTGATACCCGATGGGGTGTATCTCACGAGCTCACTGTTCTTCAAGCCCGGCACGCACCTTCATCTTGAAAAGGGGGCGGTGCTCAAGGGCAGCGACGACGTCTCCGATTATGAGGTCCGCGAGGTCCACATCGAGGGCGTGATACAGCCGTACATCGCGGCGCTCGTGAACGCCTACGGGGTCGACGGCTTCTCCATCACCGGGGAGGGCGTCATCGACGGCAACGGACTGCGCTACTGGAGGGATTTCTGGACGCGCCGCCGCGTGAATCCGGCCTGCACCAATCTCGAGGCCCTGCGCCCGAGGATGATCTATGTCGCGCAGAGCGAGGACATATTCATCGAAGGCGTGACCCTGCGGAACTCCGGCTTCTGGACCACCCATCTGTACAAATGCGACTATGTGCGCATCAAGGACGTGACGATATTCGCCCCGAACGAACCCGTCCCCGCCCCGAGCTCCGACGCGATAGACCTTGACGCCTGCAACAACGTGCATATAAGCGGCTGCCGCATCTCCGTAAACGACGACATCGTCTGCCTCAAGGGCGGCAAGGGCCCCTGGGCCGACCAGGACCCCGACAACGGCACCAATTCCAACATTCTTGTCGAGGACTGCTGGTTCGGACGCGGCCCCGGCGTGCTGACCTTCGGCAGCGAGTGCATAGGCGCGCGCAACGTGATTCTGCGTGACTCCGAAGTCCACGGCGCGACCCGCGTGCTCCAGTTCAAGATGCGCCCCGACACTCCCCAGAACTATGAGTACGTATTGGTCGAGAACATCACCGGCGAGTCGAGATATTTCTTCTATGTGGCTCCCTGGACCCAGTTCTTCGACCTCAAGGGCCACGACGGCTATCTCATGTCCTACGGCTCGCATGTGACCATGCGCGGCTGCCGCATGACCTGCGAGAAGGCGAAAGCCGTGACCGAGCAGCCCGACCAGTACCTGCTTTCCGACATAGTGATAGAGGACAACGAGATCATCGAGACCGGCGCGCCGGATGCCGCTCCGCAGAAGGAGGACTGGCAGCTTCCCACCGGCACTCCCGATTCGAAATAAGACACAAAAACCAAGATCGATATGGACATCAAACTTAAAGAGGGCTGCAAATATGCCCTTCTTGTCCCCACCAGCATGGGGCTTCGCATCACTCCGGAGAACGGACAGCCCGTCCACAGCAGCGATGTGTTCCACCTTCAGGCCACCAGCGCCGAGACCAACGTGGCGAGCGTTTCGTCATATCTCGGACTGCCGGTCAAGGTCCTCACCGCCTTCGTCAAGGACAGTCCGTTCGCGGCCTTCATCAAGTCCAACCTGCGCGCCCGCGGAATGGATTTCGAGGGACCCGAAGTGCCCCAGGGCGGCCCGTGGGGATATAGGCATCAGATCAACATAGCCGACAGCGGATACGGCTCGCGCGGACCCCGCGTCTGGAACGACCGCGCCGGAGAGGTCGGCCGCACGCTCAATGTCAAGGATTTCGACCTTGACCGCATCTTCGGCCAGGAGGGAGTCCAGATAGTCCACCTTTCAGGTCTTATAGCCGCCCTGAGCCCCGAGACCAGCCGCTTCTGCCTCGAAATCGCGCGCGCCGCGAAGAAGTACGGCACGCGCATCAGCTTCGACCTCAACTATCGCGCCTCCTTCTGGATCGGCCGCGAGAAGGAGCTGCACGACATTTTCTCGGAGATATGCAGCATTGCCGACATCCTCATCGGCAACGAGGAGGACTTCCAGCTCTGTCTGGGAATCGAAGGCCCCGAGGCCGGAGGAAAGGACATCGCGTCCAAGATCGACGGATTCAAGGAGATGATACGCCGCGTGAAGAAGGAGTATCCCGCCGCGCAGGTGTTCGCCACCACGCTGCGTCAGGTCAACAACACCAACAGCCACAACTGGGGCGCCATCATGCTCGAAGGTGACACCTGGCATGTCGTGGAACCCCGCGAGATCCATGTGCTCGACCGCATAGGTGGCGGCGACGGTTTCGTGGGCGGACTGCTCTATGCGGTCCTCAGGGGATGGGAGCCCGAGAAGTGGATCCAGTTCGGCTGGGCCAGCGGCGCTCTCGCGACCACTTTCCTCACCGACTACGGCCAGCCTGCCGACGAGGACCAGATATGGAGCATCTGGCAGGGCAACGCGCGCGTAAAGAGATAGGCCATGCTGTATTACGCAAGAGGTTCCAAGACCGACAACATCACTCCTGACGAGGTCAGGGCGATATTGTCGGAGGTCCTGGGGAAGCTCGGGAAGAAGAACAGGGTGGTGGCTCTGCCGCCTGATTTCACCAGGCTCAATTCCTACGCCGGACCGATCACGGAGATGATCTATGACTACTACGGCGACGCTCTCACCGATGTGATGCCGGCCCTCGGCACGCATTCCCCGATGCCCGAGTGGCAGATAAAGGAGATGTTCGGCCATGTGCCGCCCGACAGGTTCCGCGTCCATGACTGGCGGAACGATGTCGTCGACGTGGGCGAGGTGCCCTCCGGGTTCGTGAGCGAGGTCAGCGAGGGCAAGCTGGACTACAGCCTCAAGGCCCAGGTCAACAAGCTGCTGCTCGAACCTTCGGTCGACCTGATTCTCTCGATAGGCCAGGTCGTGCCCCACGAGGTCATAGGCATGGCCAACTACACGAAGAACATCTTCGTGGGCGTGGGCGGCTCGGATTTCATCAACAAGAGCCACTACATCGGAGCCGTCTACGGCCTCGAGCGCATCATGGGCCGCGCGATGAGCCCGGTGCGCAAGGTGTTCGAGTATGCGAGGGAGCACTTCATCAGCCGGCTTCCCATAGTGTACGTGCTCACGGTCCGTGCCAAGAACGAGGAGACCGGGCAGATGGAGCTCAAGGGCCTGTTCATAGGCGACGACTTCGAGTGCTTCCAGAAGGCTTCCGAACTTTCGCTCGAGACCAACTTCATAATGGTCGACCACGAGATAAAGAAGTGCATAGTCTACCTCGACCCCGAGGAGTTCAAGAGCACCTGGCTCGGCAACAAGAGCGTCTACCGCACGAGGATGGCGCTTGCCGACGGAGCCGAGCTCATAGTGGTCGCCCCGGCGCTGAAGGAGTTCGGCGAGGACAAGACCATCGACACCCTGATACGCAAGTACGGCTACAAGGGGACTCCCCATACCCTCGAAGCCACCGCGGCCAACAAGGACCTGCAGGAGAATCTCGGGGCGTCCGCCCACCTGATCCACGGCTCGTCCGAGGGCCGTTTCACGATCACCTACTGCCCCGGACCGGAAATGACCCGCGAGGAGATCGAAGGGGTCGGATTCAATTACGGCGTCCTCGACGAGGTGCTCGCGCGCTATCCTCTCGACAGGCTCAAGGACGGGTGGAACACCATGCCCGACGGCGAGGAGGTATATTACATTTCGAATCCGGCTCTCGGCCTATGGGCTTATCCGGGAAGATTCAAGGACTGACATGAAGATAGTCTGCGACAACAAGATACCCTTTCTCAAGGGAGTGCTTGAGCCTTATGCCGAGGTCGTCTATCTGCCCGGCAGGGAGACGACGCCCGAAGTCGTGCGCGATGCCGACGCCATAATCACCCGCACCCGCACCAAGTGCGACGCGGCTCTGCTCGAAGGTTCGTCGGTCAAGGTGATCGCCACCGCGACCATCGGTTTTGACCATATCGACACCGCCTGGTGCGAAGCGCACGGAATCGTGTGGAAGAACGCGCCCGGCTGCAATTCGTGGTCGGTCAAGCAGTACATGGGCTCCGTGCTGGTGACTCTCGCGCGGAAGCACGGCTTCGATCTGTCCGGAATGACTCTCGGAGTGGTCGGAGTGGGCAATGTCGGTTCCAAGGTGGCGGAGATCGCCTCACTGCTCGGCATGAAGGTGCTGCTCAACGACCCTCCGCGCGCCCGCCGGGAAGGTTCCGGCGGCTTCGTCTCTCTCGACGAGATCGTGGACAGGAGCGACATCATCACCCTGCATGTGCCGCTGACTCGCGAAGGCTGCGACGCCACCTGGCATCTGTTCGACGAGGCGCGGATCTCGCGCCTGAACGACGGGCAGATCCTGATGAATTCCTCCCGCGGCCCGGTCGTCGACAACGCCGCGCTGAAGGAAGCTCTGAAGCGCCGTGCGCTCAAGGGCGCCGTGCTCGATGTTTGGGAACATGAGCCCGACATAGACAGGGAGCTCATGGGTCTGCTGGACATCGCCACGCCGCATATAGCCGGCTACAGCGCCGACGGCAAGGCCAACGGGACCACGGCGAGCGTGCGCACCGTCGCGGAATATCTCGGCCTGCCCCTGACGGAGTGGTCTCCCGCGGAGATGCCTCTGCCCGCGCAGCCGCTGGAATTCACTCTCGACGCGGCGGGGAAGACGCGCCAGCAGGTGCTGTCCGAGGCTGTCCTGCACACCTATGATGTGCTGGACGACGACAGGGTCCTGCGCGAGCATCCCGAGCTGTTCGAGAAGCTGCGCGGCGACTATCCCGTGCGCAGGGAATTCACCGCATTCAGCGTCAGGCTTGAAGGCGGTACGCCGGAGGAGGCGGAAATCCTCACCAAGATCGGTTTTAACTTAATGAACAAATAAAAATATGAAAGCAGTTTCAGACATCGGACTCATCGGTCTTGCCGTCATGGGCGAGAACCTGGTCCTCAATATGGAAAGCAAAGGCTTCCACGTAAGCGTATTCAACCGCACCGTAGAAAAGGTCGACAGATTCGTCGAAGGACGCGGCAAGGGCAAGAACATCTACGGAGCGCACAGCCTCGAGGATTTCGTGGCTTCGCTCAAGAGCCCCCGCAAGGTCTTCCTGATGGTCAAGGCCGGCCAGGCCGTCGACGACTTCATCGAGAAGCTGATCCCCCTGCTCGACAAGGGCGACATCATCATTGACGGCGGAAACACCCATTTCCCCGACACGACCCGCCGCACCGCGTATGTGGAGAGCAAGGGCCTTCTCTATGTGGGCACCGGAGTCTCCGGCGGCGAGGAGGGAGCCCTCAACGGACCTTCGATGATGCCCGGCGGCTCTCCCGCGGCGTGGCCTTATGTCAAGCCCATCTTCCAGGGCATCTGCGCCAAGGTCGAGGACGGCACCCCCTGCTGCGACTGGGTTGGCGAAGGCGGAGCGGGCCACTTTGTGAAGATGGTCCACAACGGAATCGAGTACGGTGACATCCAGCTCATCTGCGAATGCTACCAGATCATGAAGGACGTGCTCGGAATGACCAACGAGGAGATGCACGAAGTCTTCGCCGAGTGGAACAAGGGCGACCTCGACAGCTATCTCATCGAAATCACCCGCGACATCCTCGCCAAGAAGGACGAGGACGGAAAGTACGTGCTCGACTATATTCTCGACACCGCCGGCCAGAAGGGAACGGGCAAGTGGACCGCCATCGCCGCTCTCGACAACGGAGTTCCCCTCACGCTGATCGGCGAGGCCGTGTTCGCACGCTGCCTGTCCGCCCAGAAGGAGGAGCGCGTGGCCGCTTCCAGGATTCTCCAGGGACCTTCACCCGTCAGGTTCACCGGCGACCGCAAGGCCTTCCTCGAAGACCTGCACAAGGCTCTGTTCGCCTCCAAGGTGGTTTCCTACGCCCAGGGCTACACCCTGATGCGCGCCGCCGCCAAGGAGTACGGCTGGAATCTCAACTACGGCGGAATCGCCCTGATGTGGAGAGGCGGCTGCATCATCCGCAGCGTGTTCCTCGGCAAGATCAAGGAGGCGTTCGACAAGAATCCCGACATCGCCAACATCCTGCTCGACCCTTATTTCTGCGGCAAGCTCGCCGAAGCCCAGCAGGGATGGAGGAACGTGGTCGCACAGGCCATCATGAACGGCGTTCCCGCGCCCACCCTGAGCTCGGCCCTCGAGTATTATGACGGCTACAGGAGCGAGCGTCTGCCCGCCAACATGCTCCAGGCCCAGCGCGACTACTTCGGCGCCCATACCTACGAGCGCACCGACCGTCCCCGCGGAGAGTTCTTCCACACCAACTGGACTGGACACGGCGGAGATACCGTGGCAGGCACCTATATTGCGTAAAATAGCTCCGGCGGTGCCGCTCCAGTGGCGGTGCCGCCGGATTCCATCATTGAAATAAAACCATCAACAGATATGAAAATCGGAAAATATTCATTCGGAGTCGGCGACCGCTTCTCCCATGAGGGTGTCGCCCAGCTCCAGGCCCTTCTCAAGGCCGAGAAGGAATTCGGCGTGAGCTTCGTTCCCGTATGGAACAAGTCCAACCGCGAGCACCAGATAGTGCATACCGAACCCATGGAGACCCGTCGCGAGGCCGACGCCGCCGTCAAGGCTCTCGGCTACACCGGACAGTATTTCGTCGACGCCGACCACATCAACCTGACCAATGTCGACAGGTTCATCGAAGCTTCGGACTTCTTCACCCTCGACGTGGCCGACTATATCGGCAAGCCCGCCTCAAAGGAGGACATCGACGCCTTCGTGGAGTCCAACAGGAAGTACATCGGCACCGTCACCATTCCCGGAATCGAGCCTTTCGAGGTGACCGAGGAGCAGGTGCGCGCCATCGCCGGCCGCTATCTCTTCGCATGCCAGGAGGCCGGACGCATCTACCGCCACATCGCGGAGAAGAAGGGCGCCGACAACTTCGTGACCGAGGTTTCGATGGACGAGGTCAACGACCCCCAGACTCCCGTCGAGATTCTGTTCATCCTGAGCGCCCTCGCGCAGGAGAAGGTTCCCGCCCAGACTTTCGCGCCCAAGTTCACGGGCCGCTTCAACAAGGGCGTGGACTATCGCGGAGACATCCGCCAGTTCGAGAAGGAGTTCGAGGAGGACCTGCTCGTGATCGACTACGCCGTCAAGGAGTTCGGCCTCATGGACAACCTCAAGCTCAGCATCCACTCCGGCTCCGACAAGTTCTCCATCTACCCCATCATGGGCCGCCTGATCAGGAAGTACGACAAGGGCATCCACATCAAGACCGCCGGCACCACCTGGCTTGAGGAGAACATCGGCCTAGCGGTCGCCGATCCCGAGGCGCTGAAGCTCGCCAAGAAGATCTATGTGAACGCGCTCGGCCGCATGGAGGAGCTCACCGTTCCCTATGCCACCGTAATCGATGTCGACGTGAACGCCCTGCCTTCTCCCGAGACCGTCGAGAAGTGGGACGCCGACACCTACGCCCGCACCATGCGCCACAACCAGGACGACCCTCTCTACAATCCTTCGTTCCGCCAGCTCATCCATGTGAGCTACAAGATCGCGGCCGAGCTCGGAGACGAGTATTACCCCGCTCTCGAGAGGCACAGCGACGTGATTGCGCGCGAGGTCATCGAGAACATCTGCGACAGGCACATAAAGAGACTGTTTGACAAATAGAGGAGGGAGGGGAATGAAATATTCATTTGACGATCTCAAGGGACGCAACTGCGTCATCACCGGAGGATTCGGAATTCTCGGCATGGCTCTCACCAGAGGCCTGGCCGAGGCCGGTGTCAACCTTGCCGTAATCAGCCGCAGCAAGGACAATCCCGCAAGAGGGGAGGCTATAGCAAAGGAGTTCGGCGTGAAGTGCCTGGGCATCTCCGCCAGCACGCTCGACAAGGCCGCGCTCGAAGCGGCGCGCGACGAGATCCACGAGAAGCTCGGCAAGATAGACATCCTCATCAACTGCGCCGGAGGAAATTCGCCCAAGGCGACCTGCCAGGTGGAGCAGATGACCAAGGACGACGATCTCGCCGACACCTTCTACGGACTGGACATCGAGGGATTCCAGCAGGTGTACGACCTCAATTTCAAGGGCACCCTGCTCGCCACGATGGTCTTTACGACCGACATGATCGAGGCCGGAAAGGGCAATGTGCTCAACATCTCCTCGATGAACGCAATCCGCCCGCTGACCAAGATTCCCGCATATTCCGCCGCCAAGGGTTCCATCAACAACTTCACCCAGTGGTATGCGGTCCATGTGGCCGAGCTCGGCATCAGGTGCAACGCTATCGCTCCCGGCTTCTTCCTCACGGACCAGAACCGCTTCCTGCTCACCGACGAGCAGACCGGCGAGCTCAAGCCCAGAGGCAGGAAGATAATAGCAAATACTCCGACCCACAAGTTCGGTGAGCCGGAGGATCTGGTAGGCACCATGCTTTATCTGCTCAGTGACATTTCTTCGTTCGTCACCGGTATCGTCATCCCAGTGGACGGCGGATACAGCGCATTCGGAGGAGTCTAGAGTATGCTGACCTCCACTCCGGTGGAGGGAGCGATTCTCTTTATCAGGCCCTGGAGCACCGCTCCGGGGCCGAATTCTTTGAAGTTCACGGCTCCGTCCGCGATCATGTTCTTGACGGTCTGGGTCCACCTGACCGGAGAGGTCAGCTGCCTGAGCAGATTGTCCTTGATTTTCACGGGGTCGGTCTCGGGAAGCGCGGTGACGTTCTGGTAGATGGGGCACGCAGGGGCCTTCACTTCAGTCTTCTCGATGGCTTCGGCCAGTTTGATGCGTGCAGGCTCCATGAGAGGGGAGTGGAATGCTCCGCTCACGCTCAGGGGCAGCGCTCTCTTCGCTCCCGCGGCCTTGAGGAGCTCACAGGCTTTCTCCACGGCCTCCTTTTCGCCCGAGATTACGACCTGTCCGTCGCTGTTGTAGTTGGCGGGTATCACAAGTCCGTCGACCGAGCTGCAGACCTCCTCGACCTTGCTGTCGGGAAGTCCTATGATGGCGGCCATGATTCCGGGCTTGATTTCGCAGCATTTCTGCATTTCCTCGGCGCGCACTGCCACGAGCCTCAGCGCGTCCTCGAAGGCTACGGCTCCGCAGGCCACGAGCGCGGAGAATTCGCCGAGCGAGTGGCCTCCGACCATGTCGGCGGCGGGAAGGCCTTCGGCTGCCGCAGCGGCGCAGACCGAGTGCAGGAACACGGCCGGCTGCGTGACCTTGGTGGCGCGCAGATCCTCGTCGCTGCCTTCGAACATTATGTCGGTGATCCTGAATCCGAGTATCTCGTTTGCCTTGTCCATGAGCTCGCGGGCCCTGGCGCTGTTCTGGTAGAGATCCTTGCCCATTCCTGAGAACTGGGCTCCCTGTCCGGGAAATACGTATGCAGTCTTCATGTCAATTTGGTTTTAGTAATTCCGCCGCTAAATTACCGCAAAAATTCGTAACTTCATAATCACAAAAAATTACTATCTTTGCAGTTCACGCCCCCTTAGTTTAATGGATAAAATTTAGGATTCCGGTTCCTACGATAGGCGTTCGATTCGCCTAGGGGGTACAAATCAAATTCTTACCTTTCCCGTGATGGACGAACTCAAGGAGATAAGGAAGCGCATCGACGGCATAGATGCGCAGATCGCCGGTCTGTTTGAACGGAGGATGCTCGCAAGCCGTGAGATCGTCGAGTACAAGATGAAGCGCGGAATGGCGGTCCATGACCCTGTCAGGGAGGCGGAGCTCGTCAGAAAGAATTCGGAGCTGGTCTCCGATGACACGGTGCGCGAATACTACATCAACTTCGAAAAGGATATGATGGCCCTGTCCCGGCGCTACCAGCAACGGGTGATGAACGGGCTGAAAGTGGCCTATGCCGGGGTCCCCGGCGCCTTTTCGGCTACCGCCGCCGCGAAGATGTTCCCCGGCGCCGTGTTCGTTCCATGCATGGACTTCGAGCAGGCGTATTCGTCGTGCTCGTCCGGCGAGACGGATGTCGCGGTGCTGCCTCTTGAGAACAGTTCGGCGGGCGAAGTCGGCGCCGTGACCGACCTGCTGTTCTCCGGCGACCTGTTCGTGAACCAGGTTCTTGAAATAGAGGCCGTCCAGAATCTGCTGGCCTGCGAAGGCGCGACGCCTGAAAGCGTCAAGGAGGTGGTCAGCCACCAGCAGGCCCTGTCGCAGTGCGCCGCCTATATTCACGAGCACAAATTCCTTACGCACGAGTATCCGAACACGGCCCTGGCCGCGCAGATGGTCGCGGAGAGGCGTGACCCTTCCATAGCCGCGATAGCGAGCTCCGATTGCGCCGAACTGTACGGACTCAAGGTCATAGAGCGCAACATCAACACCAGCGGCGTCAACACCACGCGCTTCGGGGCGTTCTCCCGCGTGCTGTCCACCGACAGCGGAAAGCGCCGCATGGGAAGGCATTTCATACTGACCTTCACGGCGAGGAACGAGGCGGGTTCGCTGGCCAAGGTTCTCAATATCATAGGAGCGCACGGCTACAACATGTGCAGCCTGCGCAGCCGGCCGATGAAGGACTTGAAGTGGAACTATTATTTCTATATAGAGCTTGACGGCAACGTATATACCGAGGAGGGGCGCAGCATGATAGTCGAGCTGGGCTCTCTCTGCGAGCGTTTCAAGCTCGCCGGCTCCTTCTGACCGTCCGCCATGAAGAATACCATAGGAACCAGCGTGCAGCTCACCGTATTCGGAGAAAGCCACGGCCCCGCAGTCGGAGTCGTGCTGGACGGGCTTGCTCCTGGCATTCCGGTGGATGAGGCGTATGTCGCCGGATGGCTCTCGCGCAGAAGACCATGCGGAAGGACTGACACCGCACGCGCGGAGAAGGACGATTTCCGCATCCTGAGCGGGGTGCGCGACGGCCGCACGTCCGGAAGTCCGCTGACCATCGTGATTCCCAATTCCGACGTGCACGCATCCGACTATGCGGAACTGGAGAACATCGCCAGACCCTCACATGCCGATTTCACTGCCCAGGCCAAATATCACGGTTTCCAGGACAGGAGCGGAGGCGGCCATTTTTCGGGTCGCGTGACTGCCGGTATCGTTGCGGCGGGAGCTATATGCCTGAAGGCTCTGGAGGCTCGCGGAATCATTGTCGGCACGCATATCCTGAAATGTGGCGGAGTCTGCGACGCGCCGTTCTCCGACGACTGCGTCCCGCAGATAAGGCTGCTCGAAGGGAAGACATTTCCCGTGATCGCCGATGTCGGGGAGGCAATGGAGGCGGAAATCGCCGCGGCGCGGGCCGCCGGAGACTCATTGGGCGGCATAATCCAGACTGCGGTTGCCGGGATGCCCGCCGGAGTGGGCGAGCCCTGGTTCGACTCGTTGGAGGGCGTGATCTCCCGCGCCGTGTTCGCGATAGGCGGCATAAAGGGCATAGAGTTCGGCAGCGGTTTCGCTTTCGGTATCATGCGCGGCTCGGAGGCGAACGACGCTTTCCGCATGAGGGAGGGCAGGGTCGTCACCGAGACCAACAACAGCGGAGGCGTCAACGGCGGCATCAGCAACGGCATGCCCGTAGTCTTCAACATGGCCGTGAGGCCGACCCCTTCGATATCCCTGCGCCAGAGAAGCGTGGATTTCGTCCGCGGAGAAGATGCAGATATCGAAATCAGAGGCAGGCACGATCCGGCGATAGTCCGGCGCATCTGTCCCGTCGTGACATGTCTGACGGCCGTGGTGCTCTGCGACCAGCTCGCGCTGCGCTTCGGCACGGACTGGCTCGCTCCCTAATCCTGCGGCGTATGGAATTCCTTACTCCTGACAAGAAGATTCTGATCGTGGGCCTCGGC
>CALVAD010000020.1 GCA_944325495.1 uncultured Bacteroidales bacterium
TAGGAGAATCGAACTCCTATTGCAAGAATGAAAATCTTGAGTACTAGCCGTTATACGAACCCACCAAACTCCTCCCTGACGGAATCACCCCGGCAGGGAGTGCAAATATAGGAATATTTTTAGATATGGCAAATTAATTTTTGTCCTTTTCGTTCTTCGGGGCCCATTCCCAGGAGTATAGCAGAGCCTCCACCTGCAGCATGTACTGGCGCTTGTCGTAGCGGGGGGCGTACACGAAGGCCTCGGCCACTATCATGTCCTTTCCGTCGGGACTGTAGAAGGAATGAGATACGAAGGGGCCGCCCATATAGTCGTTCTCCACTTCCCAGAGCCCTCTGGTCTGCATGAAGTCCATGCCCCTGTACTTTACATGCTCTACGATAGGCTCCAGCGCCGGACTCGTGGTCATGTAGGAGTCCTCGAACATGCCGGGCACGTTCTTCTTCATGACTTCGTTGCGGTGCCTGATTATGTTCTCGGCCGAGAAGGGGTCCTTCTCGGTGATGGGGTACTTGTATATCAGGACATCCTGATAGACGAACTCCCTGTCGTATGCGATCCATGCGAAATCGGAGGTGGCCTTGCGCAGCTTGTATCCGGTAGGGAAGTGCGGCGAGCCTCCGAAGATCACGGAGACGGTGTCCGCGAGACTGTGCTCCTCGTACAGCAGCGCGTTGCCTATCACCCTGTCACGCTCGGCCTGCTCGAAGAACGAGACTATCAGCGGACCGCTGTCCTTCAGCAGTCCGATGGCGTCTTCGGCCGTGTAGGAGCTCACCTGCACGACGCTCTGCGGCGACGCCCAGACATCCTTGTGGAAATATATCCCGGTGCTGTCGACCTGCGGGTCGACCTGAAGCAGCAGAATGTTGCGGTGCACCCTGAACAGGTCGGTGAACCCCGCGAGGGGGACGTTGCTCAGATTGAACAGCGGCTCTTTCTGCGGCAGGTACGGGACTTCGTCGGTCAGAAGAAGGCGGACTTCGTCGCCTAAAGCCCCTTCCCAGAAGTCTCTGTCGATGACCACCATGACCTCGCCGGCCTTGCCGCTCACGTTCGGCAGCAGCGTCTTAGTGCCCTTGCATCCTGCGGTGCCCGCGAGAATCAGCACCGCGGCCAGGGTCATAAGCAGGTTGGATCCAATAAATCTTCTCATGATTATGCGTTTTTGTCAGATTATTCTTCCGATGTCGTTCCCTATGGCCAGTATCATCAGGCCGAATATCAGTACCATCCCGATCAGCTGCGCGGCTATCAGGAACCTCTCTCCCGGCTTGCGCCCCGACACCATCTCGTACAGAGTGAACAGTATGTGCCCTCCGTCCAGGCCGGGTATGGGCACGAGATTTATCACCGCGAGCATGATGGACAGCAGCGCGATTATGTTGAGGAAGCTGTACCAGTCCCAGACTGCGGGGAACACCTGCCCTATGGCTATGAAGCTTCCCATCGACTTGTAGGCTCCCGTAGAGGGCGTGACGAGCAGCTTCAGGTCCCTGAGGTAGCCGGCGATCGTCTCTCCCGTATGCTTTATCCCGGCGGGTACGGCTCTCAGCACGTCGTAATGCTCGACCTTGATTCCCGGCGTCTGCATGAACACGCCTATTCGTCCGGCTGTGTCGACCTTCACCGGCAGCTGCAGGGTGTCGGCGCCCCTCAGCACCGAGGCCGTGACGCTGCGGCCTCGCAACTCCGCGAGCAGAGGTCTCGAATCCTGCACGAACTCGACTCTCTGTCCGTCGAAGGCGATTATCCTGTCGCCCCGCAACAGTCCGGCTCCGGTGTTGGGTCCGTCCGCGGCCACCGAGTCTATGACGAAGGGTACCGCGAGGTCGAACATCATCGGCGAGTTGAGCACATCGCCTATCATCGCCTGGTCCATGTAGAGCCGCAGGGTGTCGCCGCCGCGCAGCACCGTGGCGCTGTGGACGTCACGCCGCGCGAGGTCCGCCTGGAGCATGCCGAAGTTCTCGGGGACATAGTCGTCGAAGCTGAGGATGCGGTCCCCGTTGCGGAAGCCCATCTCGTAGGCGAGGTCGTTGACATAGATGCTGCTGTCCTTGTTGTCGATGTAGGCCTGCCCCCAGATCGCCATGACGGCGATGTAGACGAGGACCGCGAAGATGAAGTTGTTGACCACGCCTCCCGCCATCACGAAAAGTCTCTGCCATGCCGGCCGGGTCCTGAATTCCCATTTCTGCGGCGGAGACTTGAGCTGGTCGGTGTCGAGCGACTCGTCTATCATTCCGGCGATCTTGCAATAGCCTCCGAACGGCAGCCAGCCTATGCCGAATTCGGTCTCTCCCCATTTCCATCTTGCGACAGCCTTGCCTCCCACGTCGAAGAACAGGTAGAACTTCTCCACCCGTATCCCGAAGATGCGGGCCCAGATATAATGCCCGAACTCATGTATGATGATGAGCAGGGACAGGGCGAGTATCACCTGCAGCGTCTTAATCAATATAACCATCGGCTATGGAAGCTATTTCCCTGTTTGTTTCGAAAATGTCGTCGAGAGTCGGATTCTTTGCAAAATTCAGACCCCTGAGGCATTTTTCGTCTATCCGGGCTATGTCGTAGAACGAGATCATGTCCTTGAGGTAGGCCGCGACGGCTATCTCGTTGGCCGCGTTGAGGGCGCACGGCGCGTTGCCACCCATCTTCAGAGCCTCGTAGGCCAGCTGCAGGCAGGGGAAGCGCCTGAGGTCGGGGGCTTCGAAGCTCATTCTCCCTATGCTGCTGAAATCCATCTTCCTGCCTCCGGTGGTCAGCCGGTGCGGGAATCCCAGCGCGAAGGCTATCGGCTGGCGCATGTCCGGGCACCCCATCTGGGCTATTACCGCGCCGTCCGTGAACTCCACCATCGAATGTATCAGCGATTCCGGATGGACGACCACGTTGATGCGCTCGGGGGCGATGTCGAACAGCCAGTGCGCCTCGATGACCTCGAAGCCCTTGTTCATCATCGTGGCGGAGTCTATGGTGACTTTGGCCCCCATGCTCCAGTTGGGATGTCTGAGCGCCTGCGCGGCTTTCGCCGAGGCTATGCGGTTCCGGTCCCATTCGCGGAAAGGGCCTCCCGAAGCTGTCAGGTGTATCCTTTCCACTTCGTTGCCCTGCGCGGAGAGCAGGCACTGGAATATGGCCGAGTGCTCGGAGTCCACGGGCAGTATCGCCGCGCCGTGCCTGCGCATCGTTTCGGTGACTATGCCGCCAGCCGCCACGAGCGTCTCCTTGTTCGCGAGCGCGACGACCTTCCCGGCTTCCAGAGCCGCCAGGGTCGGCCGGAGGCCGCTGAATCCCACCATGGCACCGACGACTATGTCCACCGACGGCTGCCTCACCAGGTCGCAGATGCTGTCTATCCCCGCCCATACCTTGATTCCGCGGGGCTGGAGCGCATCGGCCACCTCGCGGTAGCGGGACTCGTCGCATATGACTACGTTAGCTGCGTTGAACTCGATTGCCTGGCTGATCAGCAGGTCCACGCTGCGCCTTGCCGAAAGGAGCTCCACCTCGAACATTTCGGGATGCCGGCGTATCACGTCCAGAGTCTGCGTGCCTATCGATCCGGTGGAGCCGAGTATTGCTGTTCTTCGTTTTTCCACGTCAGAAATTGATGTATTTTGAAGGGTCGAGCGGATGCCCGTTGTGCCACAGCTCGAAATGCAGGTACGGTCTGCCGGGGTCTCCCGGCCTGCTGCCGACTATCGCCACGGGGCTGCCCGCCTTGACGGTCTCGCCTCCGGCGACCAGGGCCTCTCCGTTGTTGGCGTAGATGCTGACCACATTGTCTTCATGCTGTATCACGATCACATGTCCCTGCATCTCGCTGCGGCCGGAGTATACCACCGTGCCGTCCAGGGCCGCGCTTATTATCGTGCCGGCGGAGGCCGGTATGTCGACCGCCGGATGCTCGGCGCTGTCGAACCCGCGTGCGGCGACGCCCTTGACCGGAGGGAAGAAGTGCATGCCTTCGACGGGCAGCGAGCGCTGGGCGGCCGCGCTGACTCCGAAGCGTTCTTCGTTGATCACGGTCTCGCGCAGCAGCGAATCGCTGGCGCGCAGCTCCTCCTCGGATTTTGACGAGAGATATCGCACTTCGCCGGACTGGCGCATCAGGCTGTCGAAATCCACCGTCGCTTCTCCCGCCAGCACGCGGCTCAGGTTGGTGGCGTAGAGGTTCCAGCGCAGCATCGCGCTTTCGAGCGAGTCTATCTTTATGGCGTTCTCGATCGCGATCTTCTTGGAATGGGCGTTGGGATAACCCGGGATGGCCCTGCGCAGCGGAGTGAACGCTATGACGCAGTATATCAGAAGGATGAATAAGACTAAGGCGGCGGCCACGGCGCAGACGGCGCGGGTCCTGGTGAAGCGTATCGATCTGATGCTGCGGTGCGTGCTGTTCTCCACGAGCGACAGCCTGTACAGCTTCTGCTTCGCCGGCTTATTTTGTCTTACCATACTTTTTAGTTAATTTTGCGGACCATGAACAGAATCGTCGGCATTGACTACGGCAGGGCAAGAGTCGGGGTTGCAGTCAGCGACCCGCTGCGGATTTTTGCCTCTCCCGTCGAGACTGTTCCGTCTGCAAAGATAATAGAATATCTGAAGAAATATGCCCTTTCCGAAACCATAGAGCGCTTCGTGGTCGGCTGGCCGCTGAACATGAACGGCGCTCCGGCGCAGGCCGCCCCCGATGTGGAGACTTTCCTCAGGCAGCTGAAGAAAGCCTTCCCCGAAGTGCCCGTCACACTCGAGGACGAGCGCTTCACCTCGGTTCTGGCGCATCGCGCGATGATAGACGGAGGCATGAAGAAAAGCGAGCGCCGCGACAAGAATTCCGTGGACAGGATAAGCGCGGCGATAATCCTGCAAAGTTATCTGGACAAGAAAAGCGATGGTTAGACCTATTTATCTATACGGTTCGGAGGTCCTGCGCGAGACGGCGCAGCCTGCCGACCTCGGAAGGAAGGAGGAGATCGCGGCCCTCGTGGAGGACCTGTGGGACACGCTCAAGGCTTCCGACGGCTGCGGCCTCGCGGCCCCGCAGATAGGCGTGAGCCTGAGGGTCGTCGTCGTGGACGGCGACATAATGTCTGACGTGTACCCGTATCTCAAGGGCTTCCGCCGCACCTTCGTGAATCCGGTCGTCCTGAGCGAGAGCGGAAGGACCTGCGAATACAACGAAGGCTGCCTCAGCGTTCCGGGCATCTATGCCGACGTGCGCCGGCCGGAGTCCCTGGAGGTGGAATATTATGACGAGAACCTGGAGAAGAAGCGCGAGAGCTTCGACAAGTTCGCGGCGAGGATGGTCCAGCACGAATTCTCCCACCTCGACGGCGTGCTCTTCACCGACCTGCTCGCGCCGATACGCCGCAAGATGCTGGCGCGCAAGCTCCAGAACATCTCCCACGGGAAGGTACACACAGCCTATAAGGCGAAAATAAAATAATTTATGGGAGCATTTCACGCATACGACATCAGGGGAGTCTACGGAACGGACTTCACCCGGGAGACAGTCTACAAGATAGGTTATTTCATCCCGCGCCTGCTCGGCGTGGACAAGGTGCTGGTCGGCCGCGACTGCCGCGTATCGTCCGGGGAGATCCATGACGCCCTTTCGGAGGGCATCCGCGATGCGGGCGCCGATGTATGGGACATAGGGCTGAGCAGCACCCCCATGGTCTATTTCAGCACCGTGAACTACGGCTTCGGCGCATCGGTGCAGATTACCGCTAGCCACAATCCCGCGCAGTACAACGGCATGAAGGTCAGCCGCGAGAATGCGCTGCCCGTGGGGCTGGATACCGGACTGGGACAGATACGCGACTGGATCGAGGCCGGGGAGCCGACGCCTGCGGCCGCGAGGCGGGGCGAGGTGCATACCCTCGACATCCACAAGGACTATATCGAATTCATGAACCGCTTCAAGGGCGACTACGGCAATCTCAGGATAGCCTTCGACCTCTCGAACGGAATGTCCTGTCTCTTCGCCCACGAGGTGTTCGGCGAGGAGCCTTCATATATCTTCGACACCCTCGACGGCCGTTTTCCCAATCACGACCCGAATCCGCTCGTGCCCGGGAACGTCGAGCCGCTCAAGGAACTCGTGAGGAAGACGGGCGCCGACATAGGAGTCATATATGACGGCGACGCCGACCGCGTGATGTTCGTCGACGACAAGGCCCGTTTCGTGGCACCCGACCTTGTGATAGCCCTCATGGCGCTGTATTTCTGTGACGAGAGGGGAGAGAAGAATCCGAGGGTGCTTCAGGAGATACGCAGTTCCAAGGCCGTCGGGGAATTTCTTGAAGGCTACGGCGCCGAGCTCCATACCTGGAGGGTCGGCCGCGCCTTCGCGGCTCCCAAGCTCCGCGAGATAGACGGGCTCTGGGGCGGTGAGCTGGCCGGGCACTATTATTTCAAGGACTTCTTCTATTCCGACAGCGGACTGCTGTCGTCGCTCATAGTTCTCCGCATAGTTTCAGCCCTGAAGAAGAAGGGCGTCCGTTTCAGCGATCAGATGGACGCTATGGTCAAGTACCGCAACTCGGGGGAGATCAACTTCAGGCTCGAAGACAAGGCGGCCGCGATGAAGGCCGTGTGCGAGCATTTCAGCTCCCAGGAGAAGCCTCTGAAAGTCATGGACTTCGACGGCTACAGGATGGAGTTCGGGGACTGGTGGTTCAACATCCGCCCTTCCAACACGGAACCTTATCTGCGCTTCATCTGCGAGGCTCATGACGACGCGGTGCTGCAGCAGAAGATAAAGGAGACTCAGGAACTGCTCGAAAACCGTTTCGGAGCGGTCCGTTCCTGACATGAGGACGGCGCGGCGCTCGTGCGGTCCGCGCCGTTCGTTATCAGTAGTGTATTTAATTTGAAGGTAATGAAAATTTCAATCGTGACCGTCGCGTCCGCGGTCCTGCTCATGGGCCCTGAGCTCCATGCCATACAGCCGGAAAGCCGCCCTGCGCTGACGTCTCCCGAATCAAAGGAGGTGGTGATACCTGACATACCTCCGGTGTCGGCCTCGATGGTGCCGGAGAATTTCGTGTCCGAGCCCGAGTTCTTCAGGTCCGGGGAAGGTGTCGGAGTGGATACGCTCGACATCGGCGACGGCTTTCTGCAGATAGTCCTCAGGGACGACCACACCTGGTATTATATCAAGAACTTTGCGAAGATGTCGCAGTCCGAGGTCTTCGCCGGCCATTGGTCGGAGAATGTGGTGAATCCCTATGACGACATCCGGGAGAAGGACTTGCCCTACAGGAGTTCGATATGTCTCGTGGATTCGGTCAGCACTTTCGTGTGCCCCTATGTCACGAAGGTGTATTCCAGGTTCGGCTATCGGCACGGGCGCAGGCATCAGGGGGTCGACCTGCCTCTCGCCATGGGTACGCCGGTCAAGGCGGCCTTCGACGGACGGGTGAGGCTTTCCCGCTATGTGTCCGGATATGGCAATCTGGTGATAATCAGGCATGAGAACGGGCTTGAGACTTTCTACGGCCATCTGTCGAAGAGGCTTGTCAAGGCCGGGGACTGGATTTCCGCCGGGCAGGAGATAGGTCTCGGCGGTTCCACAGGCAGGTCTTCGGGGCCTCACCTCCATTTCGAGACCCGGTATCTGGGCTTCGCCTTCGATCCCCAGCGCATCTTCGATTTCGAGACCGGTGAGCTCCGCGCCAATGTGCTCGTGCTCAGGCGCAGCCATATGGATCCGGCGTCCCGCTATGTGCCCAGCTCGATAGACGAGGAGGAGGATGTCTATGCCACCGACGAGCAGATAATCGCCGAGGAGATGAGAATCGCGGCCGAAAAGGCCGCGATGAAATGGCATACCGTGCGCTCGGGGGAGACCGTTTCCGGCATAGCCGCGAAATACGGCAAGTCCCAGAGGCAGATAGTCTCGCTGAATCCCGGGCTGAACGCCAACAGGATAAGGATAGGCCAGAAGATCAGGGTGAACTAGTCGGCCCTGACCTCCCCGATGATCTTCAGGGTCTCTCCCGTGTCTTCGAGGCGGAAGATCTTCGGATGCGTGTCGCCCCAGTAGGGAGCGTGCAGCACGAGCATCGGTTCGCCTTCGAAGGTGGTGAATATCATCGCATGCCCTCCGTTCACATATAGGGCTTCGTCCTGCTGTCTCCACGGCCCGGCTATCTTCCCTGAATCGGAGATCGCGATGCCGCAGCTGTTGTTGGTGGTCCAGACCATGTAGAGCTTTCCCGTCTTTCCCTTGTAGACATACGGGCCGTCGGTCACGTAGCCGCTGCCGTCGGGCGGGATGGGCTTCCCCCAGCTGTGGTTCACATAGCTGGCGCGGAAAAGGTTCTTCGGCTCCCCGTCGATGGCCGAAAGGTCGTCCTTGAGCCTCACATAGCCCACGGCGCCGTCGGTGACCTGCACCCATTCGTGGCAGTATATCATATAAGGTACTCCGTCCTCGACCCAGAGCGTGCCGTCGATGGTCATCATGTCCGCAGGCATTGTAGAGTGAGGCGCGAAGGTGCGGAAGGGGCCGTCGGGCGAGTCGGACACGAGTATTTGCGAACCACGCATCACTCTGCCGGCGCTGTGCCAGTTGCGCCACTGCTCGCCGAATTTCTCGCTGGTGTCGAAGGTCTGGAAGAGGTAGTATTTCCCTTTGTAGTAGTGCAGCTCGGGAGCCCAGATGCTGTTGATCCTGATGTCGCCCCAGACATCGTCCGGTGTGGTGTAGATGACGTTCGGCCCCGTCCAGTGGATCAGATCCTTGCTGCGGTAGCTCAGGACGCTGCGCCCTCCGGGACCGACCATTATGTACTCGTGCGATACGGGGTCGGCGAGCACGCAGTTGTCGCGCCAGTGGATCTGGTCGAGCGTGTAGGTGCCGTATTTCGGCTGGGCGTTTGCGGCCGTGAGAATCGCCGCCGCTGCGATGATAGTGGCAATCAGTCGTCTCATTTTATCATGCGGTTTGTGTCTGAAGCCAAAAATACGGCTTTCCGCGCGGAATTGCAATGCCCGGGCGCGTTTGCCTTATGGCAGCGGAACCGTCAACGCACCGGCAGGCTTTTCCCGATTCCTCGCCTGCCGGTGCGTTGACGGTTCCGCAACAGCAACATTATGCGACGGATACGACTACTTCCGCCGGGTGATGGTGTGCAGGATATTGCCCTGCGCGTCGAGCATGTGGAGGTTCAGCTCGGCGGAGTCCACAGTCACCAGCGAGTATCCCTCCTCGGAGCTGCAGAATACCGTACCGTCTGTCGGCTCCACCTCGCGGCTCAGCGAGCCGGAGGAGTTCACCACATAGTCGATGTCGCAGTCAGGCTTGCGGATATGCTGGAAATTGTGGATGTGTCCGCAGACATACATGTCGACATTGTCGTGCTTCAGCAGGATGGAGTTCACCCTCTGCTGCATGTCGGCGCGTTCGCTCTCCTCCTTGTCGGTGAAGGCGTAGACGGGGTGGTGTCCGACCACGAGCACCCAGTCCTCGTCGGCCGAGGCGAGAGTCGCGTCGAGCCATTCCAGCTCGGCTTCCATGTCGGTCTCGGACGCGTCGGGATATTTCTCCGTGTCCTCGCGGTACTTGTCCAGCAGGGGAGAGGTGTCGAGCATCACTATGCGTATGTCGGTGCCGTCCTCCTCTGCGGTGAAACTGTAGTATTTGTCGGGCATCTGCCACCTCGCGCTGACGTCGGAATACGCGACCACTGCGTCCGTGTCGCCCCTGTATTCATGGTTGCCGCAAATGGGGTACCAGGGAATCATGAGGTCGGGATGGCTGTAGATGAACTCGTAGTTGGTCAGCCAGAGCGGGTCGGAGGTGCTGCGCACTCCTTCGAAGTGGTGTATGTCCCCGGCTGCGACCACGAACTCTATGTCCACGGTCTCGGCCATGCTGCCCATCGTGGCGGCCACGGTCTTCTGCTCATAGTAGCCGTTGCGCCCGAGGTCATTGACAATGTAGAAGTTGAGCGGCTTTTCGAGCGCCTTCCATGTCCCGGCCATATCGGTCTCCGGCTGCCTGCCGGCGGAAGTGCATCCGGTGAGTATGAGGGCGGCAAGCGACAGAAGGTATAGTGTTCTTTTCATGACAGTTCTCCGTAATGTTATTCTGTGCCGTATGCTCCGAACCAGGGCTGCACTGCAGGCGAGGTGTAGATTTTTCCGTTCACGGTCAGGCCTGTGGTCGCATAGAAAGGTCTGCGGGCGTCGTCGGCGGGACTGTATGCCCCTTCGAGTACGGGAGAGCCCGCCTCCACGTGGAAGTCCCAGCTGTCGTCCCAGGTGTAGTTCATGGGGTCGGAGTCAATCTCATAGTTGACGAACATCGGGTCGAGTTCGACGGCGTCCTCCTCGGACTTCGCCATTTTGCTGTTGACGTCCACGAGGGGATCATATTCGTCATGCGCGAGCGCATAGCCTTCGTATGCGTATTTCACACCCGAATAGTGGAGAATCTCGCCGTCGTCCTCGTATTCGCCTTCGAAGATCTTGGAACTCTCGACTGTCCCCGAAGCATAGAAGTTGTAGTCGATCATCGAGTTCTCGGAGTCGTAGCAGTCCTCGCTGCCGGGCTCGTCGTAGGCGGGGGTTATTGCCCTGAACTTGCAGTTCACGAGAAGATTGTTGAACACGCTCACGTTGGCCATCTCCTCCACATAGATGCATCCTCCCTTCTCTCCGTCGCGCCTCCATCCCGAGTTGATGATGGTGTTGTTGTAGGCCTGGATCATGGCCTGGTGCCTGACGGGGCCCTGATCGGAGCTTGAGAGCTTGAGTCCGTTGGTGTTGGGGCTGAACATGATGTTGCCCGCAACGTCCACCTTGCAGCCGGACTTGATGTTCACTGCCTCGGCTCCGTCATATCCGTTGGCGCTGAAGATGTTGTTCGCGATGATGGCGTTGCCTCCCATCATGTAGATGCCGTCGGACCAGCCGTTGCGGATTATGCTGTTGGTTATCACGTAGTTGCCGTCCACATTGTTGGTCGTGATCTGCGGGTATGCATCGTCTCCGGCCGTGTAGTAGCCGTTGTCGGCGGCGGGTGAGCCTTCGATGACCTGTCCTCCCGTGTATTCGATGATGGTATGGTCGATTATCATCTCCCCGCAGGTGGCTCCGGCGACGATTCCTCCCCAGTGCCTGTCCTCGAAGGTGTTCTCGGGGGTCCTGTATTCTTCGGCTACGGTAAGGCGCACGGGAGCGTCCTCCGTGCCGAGGCAGTAGAGGCTCCCGTCAACCGTGAACTCGATGGGGACATGGTTCACGCCCACGCCGGTGACATTGAAGATTACTGTCACTCCTTCCTCGATGGTCAGGCTCTTGCCTTCGGGCACCACGATGTGGTTGTCGACGGTATGGGTGGTGCCGGCCTCCCATACTCCGCTCACCTCGTCCGCAGTCGGTCTGGGGTCGGGATCGGGTGTCGTCTTGTTGCAGGATGCTGCGGTTGCGAGTACTGCCAGGGCAGCAGCCGCGAGTAAGATTTGTCTGTTCATAAATGTTGGATTTGTTTTTGGTATGAATTTCCTAAAGTGAGAATCTGAGTCCTATGACCAGTGATATGTCGTGCCATTCCCTGCGCTCGATGACCGCTCCGTTGTACATGGGGTAGTCTTTCAGTGAGGCTGTCATGCTGTTGGGGTTGATGTATCTCAGGACGGGGGAGTCCGTAAGGTTCGATGCCTTGGCGAAAATCGCCAGCCCGGACTTGAAGCTTTTTTCCAGAGAGGCGTCCAGCTGTACATATCCGGCCTCCCATATGTCGTTGTCGAGCCAGTTCGATATCTCGCTGAGTCTCTTGCCCGTGTAGGAGCCTGAAATCTGGGCGTCGATGCCGTATTTCGGGAAGTTGAAGAGCAGCGACAGGTTGGCCACGTGCGCCGCCTGTCCGTAGAGCGGCCTGGTCTGGTTCACGGTCACCACTTCCGTCCCTTCGCGCAGCCTCTTGTTGGTGGTGATGCTGGAGTGTGTATAGGTGTAGTTGGCCTTGATTCCGAACCAGTTGAAGTATTTCATGACATCCACTTCGACTCCGGCGTTCGTGGCGTCCCCGAAGTTCATGGGCGTTATGAACGTGGCCTGTCCTTCGTTGAGGAGCCCGTACTCGATGGGGTTCCGGAGCTTCTTCCAGAAGAGTCCGACCATGAACTGTTCCGACGACCTTGGAAAGTACTCGTACCTGAGGTCGAGGTTGTCGGCCACGGTGTGCTCCAGTTCGGGATTGCCCTTTTCGTCGTAGTCCTCGTTGAGTATGGTGTAGGGCACTATCTCGAAGAATCCCGGGCGGTTGATGGAGCGTCCGTAGGAGAAGCGCAGGTTCGCGTTCCTGTGGATTCCGTACTTTATGTGGATGCTCGGCAGTATGTCAACATAGTTCTGGTCGCCTTCCGACTCCGCGTTTCTCGGGAAATCCAGCTGGTAGCCCTGGTCGGTGTGCTCGGCCCTGACGCCGGCTATGACTTCGAGCCTTTTCCACTCGAACTTGCCCATGAAGTATCCGGCCGCGATGTTCTCCCATGCGTCGTAGTTCAGGGGATCCCCGATGTTGCCGTAGTCGTGCGGGTCGAGAAGGAGCTGGTCGAAGTTCGTCCAGTCCGTGCCGTAATACTGGTATCTGTCCTCGTGTCTCGTGGCCGAGTCGAAGGTGTATTCGTTGAAAAAGCTGTCCCTCGCCTTGTTCCTGTACATTCCTCCCGCCTTCAGCTGCAGGAAGGATTCGGCCCCGAGGCCGGACAGGTAGGACAGGTTGGCATATCCCGCGAAATCTCTGTCGGAATTGTGCTCCCACCTTTTCTCGGCGGAGTCGGTGTTGTAGAGATGCGGCACGTCCATGTTGATGAATATCCTGGCATTGTCGGGCGATGTGCTCCGGGCTTCCGAAAAGACTCCGGACCAGTCGAGCTTGAGCCTGTCGTCCAGGAAGGAATGTTCTCCCTTGAGGGTCGCGTTGATGATGTACTGGCGGTTCCACTGCATCTTGACTGTCCAGTCCTTCCGGTTCTTGCCGTTGCGGACCTCGCTTTCGCGGAAGTCCATGTAGCCGGTGTAGAGCATCAGCTTGTGGTGGCGGCTGAATCTGTAGTCGAACTTTACATGGGCTCCGAGCCGGTTCTGTTCTTCCGAATAGATCCTGTGTTCGGTGCCGTCGCCCGAAGAGCCAGGCTTATAGTAGAGTTCGGTGTCCTTGCCCCTGAACAGGTTCTGGTAGCTGAAGGCGGCCATAAGCCCGAGCCTGCCGTCGAGGAAGCGGTTCCCGAACGAGAATCCTCCCACAATGTCGGGACGCGGGCGTGACGATGTGACGCGGAGGTTCTCCGTGGTGAAATCATCGATCGTGACCGCATAGTCCTCGGGTCTGCCGAGCCTTTCGTAGGGTGACATCTTCTGTCCGGCCCTGTGGTTGAAGGATTCGAAGTCCCTGTCGAAGAAAAGGGCGCTGTAGCCGGTCGCGAGGTTCGCGTTGACTTCAAGCCTGTCGGGGGCGTCCTTCATCACGAGGTTCACCGCTCCGCCTATCCCGTCGCCTTCCATGTCGGCCGTGAGTGATTTCGTCACCTCAAGACGGTCAAGCATCTCCGATGGGAAGATATCGAGCGGCACGAAACGGTTCTTGTTGTCAGGGCTCGGTATCTTCACCCCGTTCACGAGGGTGTAGTTGTAGCGTTTGTCCATGCCGCGCAGAATCGCGTATCGGCCCTCTCCGCTGCTGTTCCTTTCCACCGTGACTCCTGACATTCTTCTGATGGCGTTGGCGACGGTCATGTCGGGCGACAGCTCCATGGCTCTGGCGCTCATCACGTTGACGACGTTCATGGAGGCTTTTTCTATGCCTCTGGCCGAGATTTCCGTTTTTCCGCGGCTGCTTGCGGTGACTACCACCGCGTCGAGCGCCACATTGTCGGGCACGAGGCTTATGACAAGGTTGTCGCCGCTGTCCGGAGCGAGAGTGATTTCCTGATTCTTGTAGCCTATCGAAGAGCAGACCAGAGTGCATTCGTCGAGCGGGGAGTCGAACATGAAGCTGCCGTCGAGTCCCGAGACAGCTCCCGTGCCGGGCATTTCCTTGATGATTACCGCGGCCCCTATGAGCTCCTCGCCGGTTTCGGCATCGATGATCTTGCCTCTTACTGCGGTCTCGGCGAGTGCGGCCTGGCTGCAGGCTATAGTATAGATGAGAATTGCGTGCAGAAGTCTGAACTTCATTTTGTTGCTGACTGACTAATCTGCCGGTAAAGGTATTTCAGGATCTTTTCAGAAATGTTACTGTGCGTTGCCGGATTGTTAAATAATGCTACAATGGTGTTAAGACGACGGAGTCGGGAGTATGCCGGAAATTTTCCGTAAATTCGGCATCTGACACTAAAACATTTTGACATGGAACTTCCCTACGCAGAACCCTACAGAATCAAGATGGTGGAGAATCTCCACCGCTCCACGCGCGAGGAGCGCGAAAAATGGATAGCCGAGGCCGGATACAACCTTTTCAGGCTACGGAGCGAACATGTATATATCGACATGCTGACCGACTCCGGCACGGGGGCGATGAGCGACAGGCAGTGGGCCGCGCTCATGGAGGGCGACGAAAGCTATGCCGGCGCGTCGTCGTTCTACAATCTCAAGGACTCCATACGGGAGATCACCGGGCTCGAGCATGTGCTGCCGACCCATCAGGGGCGCGCGGCCGAGAACGTGCTCTTCTCGGCGATAGTCAAGGAGGGCGACTGGCTTCCGGGAAACTCCCATTTCGACACCACCAAGGGACACATCGAGTTCCGCAAGGCGCATGCGGTCGACTGCACGGTCGACGAGGCCTCCGACACCGAGCTGGAGGTGCCTTTCAAGGGCAACATGGACCTGCAGAAGCTGGAAGACGTGCTCAAGGCGCATCCGGCGGAGAAGATTCCCGCCATCGTGCTGACCATCACCAACAACACAGCCGGCGGCCAGCCGGTTTCAATGGAGAACATACGCGGGGTCTCCGCCCTCGCCCGCAAGTACGGCGTGAAGCTGCTCATAGATTCCGCCCGTTTCGCCGAGAACGCCTATTTCATCAAGACGCGCGAGCCGGGCTATGCCGACAGGAGCATAGTCGAGATCGCCCGCGAGATATATTCCTACGCCGACTATATGACCATGTCCGCCAAGAAGGACGGCCTCGTGAACATTGGCGGCTTTCTGGCTTTCCGCGACGAGGAGGACATGCACAGGTGCCAGATGTACAGCATAATGTACGAAGGTTTCCTGACCTACGGAGGCATGGCGGGCAGGGACATGAACGCCCTCGCGCAGGGGCTGCGCGAAAGCACACGGTTCGACTATCTCGACAGCAGGATACGCCAGGTCGCATATCTGGCCTCGAAACTCGACGAATACGGGATTCCCTATCAGCGTCCCGCCGGCGGCCATGCGATCTTCGTGGATGCCGGAAAGGTGCTGGCCGGGGTGCCGCGTGAGGAGTTCCGGGCGCAGACCCTCGCCATAGAGCTTTATCTCGAAGGCGGCGTCAGGGGAGTGGAGATAGGCGCATTGATGGCCGACCGCGATCCGGTGACCCGGGAGAACCGCTATCCGAAACTGGAGTTGCTGCGACTCGCCGTCGCCCGCAGGGTGTACACCAACAACCATTTGGACTATGTCGCCGCCGCTCTGAAGAATGTCTTCGACCGGCGCGGCGCCATCACCCGCGGCTACCGCATAGTCAGCGAACTGCCCATAATGCGCCACTTCACGGTAGGGCTCGCGAAAGCGGAATGACAGCGTCGGCTTCGGCCGCAGTCGCCACGAAGGAGGCTTTTCCCGAATCCACCGCCTCCCTCGGGGCGACTGCGGCCGAAACCTTCATGCGGCCTGACCCGACGGGCAGAGACTGATAGAGAAGATCAGCCTGCGGACAGTGCCGACCTGAGCCACGCCAGGCTGTCCTGCCTGCGTTCTCCGATACGCGCTTCCGCATATGAGAAATCCGGCCTTGCCCTCAGGACCTCCAGGTCGGGGACCGTGCCCGGAGTATGGCTTTGACGTTCAAGTCCGGTCAATGTCAGGAGGCTTGATATGCGGCTGTCGTTCATGCCGTCGTAAGTAAGGAACGGCAGCTTGAAGAGTATCGAGAAGACTGCAAGGTGGAAGGAGCCCCCCACTATCATTTCGGCATGGCGGCAATAGTTGAGGAATTCTCTGGGACCTGCCGCCGCCAGGAATCTGAATGAGCTGTCATTTCCCCAGTCGCGAAGGATATCCTTCGACACCTGCGACACCACGGCCTTCAATCCGAGCCTTTCGGACATGTCCTTGGCGAGCTGATATATTTCTTTCCTGTACCACGGGGTATAGAAGAACATGTACGGGTCCTTCCCTGTCAGAGGACGGTCTCCGGCCATCGCCTTCCAGCGGGATGCGGGAAGAAGCATGGTAGGATCCATCGCCAGGGGATATGTCTTTCCTGTCAGAGACTCCAGCCTTTGTGCAGTACCACGTTCCCTGACGGCAATCCTGTCATATCCGGCAAGCAGTTCCTTTATCCTCATCGCATTTTCGTCCATGACCTCCTTGTCCGGGACAGGTCCCATGCTCGGGGCATATGCAATCTTCGGTTTCCCGGACACGAACGGGAGGAAATAGGACCAGTCGAAGTCATAGCATGAGGTGTTCCATATCTGGTCGCTGCCGGATATGTAGGCGTCATAGACCGGGCAGTCGGCTTCCAATGCCTGCAGGGAAGGATATTCCTTGGGAGAAAGGATATATTCATTGTTGAGGAACTCCTCGAAGAGCCGGTATTTTCTATCATGCATATCCTGGCACCCTGGATACCTGAGCGTCAGCATGAGCCTCTTCAGCAGGCTGCGGTGGATGTATCTGGAATACATCTTCCTCTGTCTAGGGGTCCTCAAATTGATTATCTCGCATTTCATCCCCATGTCGAGTATCGTCTGCTGGAGAGCATAGGCCTGGAGCATCGAACCATAATTATGCGATGCATGAAATGTTATTATTCCTACTGTCCTTGTCATCTCCGTCCGATTATCTTGCGGTAAATATCCCTCAGCTTCTTGTCGAGGAGGCTGATCCTGGCAGCGGTGCCGAATGACAGGCCATGGGCGTAGAGTTGTCTGAGGATGCGTCCACGGAAAGAATTCCTGGTCGGGCACCTCAGCTGTGAATTCCCGTTCACCGCCTCTTCGACACTCCTGCCTTCAATCTTCATGTCACAGGATATCATCTCCACAAGCCGTTTTCCCTTGTCAGTGACAGGCAGCATGACGGACAGCCCGGAATTACAGTCAAACGGCAGCGGATGGCTTCTGGTATCTATGCCCCAGAAATCCCCTATCGTGATGTCCGATCCTCTCTCCGGTCTGGCGAACGGACAGCTGTAACATCCGCTCCTGTAGGAGAGACCTCTCATGAACGCGTTGTAATACATGTCCCTTGAGCTGTCCGCCCTATAGATCACCTCTTCTCCCGAAGCGAGAGCAAGTTCGAACTGATTCCCGTTCCTGAACGACAGCTTGCCGACGGGCCTGCCGCCCGAAACTGATGCGACATGTTCCTTGAGCATCTTCCCGGAAGGAACCCCATGGCATATAAGGTCTGCCAGATATAGCTTGTCCGACAGCTTGCCGGCATATCTGCGGATTGCCATAACCTGACATGGCGTGCCTATGAAAAGGACATCCCTGCCATCCTCAAGGTCCTGCTTCAGAGGCTCAAAAACGCCTGACAGGCGGCTTTGGACATATTTTGAGCCTTTCAATCCCGGAAGGCCCTCAAGCCTGTCGACCCTGACATGCCTGACATCAGTCCCTTCCGACGCGCAGCCGTATACAACCCCTCCCGACTTTATCATATGGCGGGACAATACCGATGCCGCCCCGCCTGACGAGCTGGTAAGGTAGTCCCCGTCATCAATGCTCCTTGCCGCATACGCCTTCAGCGGATATGCCAGGTCCGGACTGCCGGCAACCGGGCAGGTCTTAAGGCAGAGCCCGCAGCTCACGCATGCACTTTCATCCACGACAGGATATTCAAACCCGAGCCGGTCCTCCTGCATTGCGATGCAATGTTTGGGACATATGCTGCTGCAGGCGGAGCACCCTGTACAATTCTTGACTGAACTTATATTGTCGGACACGCTGTTCGTGATTTTGATGCAAATGTAGCGGATAGATGTCAAATATGAAAGAACTGAAATTTTGGCTGTGCGGCTTAGTCTGCCATTCCGCTGACAACCGGCGCCTCAGGACTTGCGCAAACCACTGCTCTCAAGTCGCCACAAAAACACTGACTTAAGAGCACTATCCTTTCAGAACAGATTGTCAATCAACCTATTAAACTCGCACCATGCTCCCACATCGGCTTCCTTGGTCCGACCTGGGAGCAGTAGGTTTCAGAAAAACGGCTTCCTATAGCTCTACAATGGCATTTTCCCAAAATATATTGCTCCCAGATAATTTCATCCGTCCTGGCATGACGGCTCCGCTCATCCGGCTGACTTGGCAGTATAGCCGGCGGGCCGCTTTGAGTGAATGCTGGTCAGTGCGGAGGTCGCATTCCGGGCAGCGTGGGCGTCGCCTTATTTTTCGATTGTCACTCGTTGAATGGAACGCGTTCAATTTCAATTTTACCCTTTTCTCTTCAACCGCTTCATCCACGACGACTCCCGAAGGCGCATGAAGTATGTCTGCGGCGGTTGGAGCAACTTGAGGCTGAAAGGGCACCAATCAAGGCGCTGCTTGACGGGAAGGACAGAGAGATGTCGAACCTCTGTCCCGCAACGGATTCATGTTCGTATATGACTTGAAATCAAGAGGTTACATAGACAAAGAAAAACGGACAAACCCTCATTTCTGAAGATTTGTCCGCTTTGGCTCCCCTTCTAGGACTTGAACCTAGGACCCCCTGATTAACAGTCAGGTGCTCTAACCAACTGAGCTAAAGAGGAATGTTTTCCTGAACTCGCGTTCGGGACTGCAAATATACTTCAAAAACTTAAATGAGCAAAAAAAATTTACATTTTTATCGTATCTTTGCCCTGATATGGATGTAGAGCTTTTGTCGAAGATGATAGCGGAACTGATAGTCGACCACGACAGGGTCGGCCTTCCCGGCGTCGGTACTTTCTTCACCGAGCTGGTCCCGTCGGCTTTTTCCGACAGAGGCTATACCATCAATCCTCCGTACCGCCGCCTGTCGTTCCTGCCGAATGCGGTCGAGAACGATCTGCTCGTGGACTTCTATGCCGAGGTGAACGGCATTCCGGCAGATGTGTCCAGGGAATACCTGAGCCAGTTCCTTGCGGAGCTGTGCGAGGTGCTGAAAGAGCGGAAGACCATAATTCTGCCCGGTCTGGGCCGTCTGCGCGCAACCCGTGAGAACAATCTCTTCTTCGTTCCGGACGAGAATCTCGACATATATCCGGAGGCTTTCGGGCTTGCGCCCGTGTCGCTTAAGAATCTTCCGGCTTCCGACGACGACAAGGTGGAGATCCCCTTCGAATTCAAGGTGCGCAGGCCTGACGCCGCGGCCGTATCGCCCGTGCAGAAGACCGCGGACGCTTCCGCGGCCGCAGGGACGGAACTGAATCCCACCCCGGAGCCCCCGACAGACGAGGAGCCGGATACGGATCAGGAACGGCATTCCGGTCAGCGTATTCCGGAGTCCGTAGAGCCTGCGGTGGCTGAACCTGGACCTGATACCGGATTCCAGACCTGTGATTCCGGATTGCGGCCCACGGAACCCGAGTCTGCCGAGTCCGGAGCACCTGTTTCAGCGCCGGAGCCCTCAACCGCAGCCCCCGAGTCCGCAATGGCCGAACCGGAATCTGCGGCCGGCGGACAGGCGCTTCCAGTCACGGAGCCCGTAGAGCCTGCGATTACAGACCCCGAAACCCCGTCAGACGCGACCACGGGTTCGGTTCTGGCGCAATCCGCTCCGGAGCCGGAACCTTCAGCCGCCGGGCCCGGACAGGTGACAGGCACCGGCGCGGAGGCAGGCGGAGCGGAGCCCTCCATTTCGGGAGATCTTCTGTCCGAATCTGCCGGAGAAGCGCTTTCAGCCGCTCCGGAAGCCGCAGCGGACATCTTTCCGGAAACTGCCGACATTTCCCCGGAAGCCGATGACGCCGCCGTAGTGCGGAAGAAGTTCCGCTGGTGGATACCGCTTCTGGCGGTGTTCGCATTGGCGGCGGTAGCCCTTGCGGCCTTCCTGATACTCGCCGACGTCGCCCCGGATTTCATAGACTCGATACTCTATACTCCTGATGAACTGCGCATCATCAATTACTGATTCTTCAGGAGCAGAGAGCATATCATATAAGGACGATGATAGAATTGATTTATCCCTCAGAACCGGCACCCCTCGTCAAAGGCAGCGCCGCGGCACCCGCGGAGGAGATGCTTCCAGTAGTGGAGCCGAGCGGGAATGTGGTCGCCCAGGTCTCCAGGGCATGGTGCCACGGAGGGTCGGGGCTGCTTCATCCTGTCGTGCATCTGCATATCATCAACCGTTCGGGGGAGATATATCTGCAGCAGCGCGGTGCGCACAAGGACCTGCTGCCGCTCAGGTGGGATACCGCCGTAGGCGGACATATCTCCTACGGCGAATATGTCGAGGAGGCGCTGTACCGCGAGGCTGCGGAGGAGCTGCATTTCTTCGACTTCAATCCATGCTGGCTGCTCGCTTACGAATTCGAGTCGGACCGCGAGAGGGAACTGGTCAACGTGTTCGCCGCGGTGGGGGATTTTCATCCGCTGCCTGACCCGGACGAACTTGAAGGCGGCCGGTACTGGTCGGATTCCGAGATAAGGGCCGCCATGGGCAAGGGCGTGCTGACTCCGAACTTCGAGTCCGAATATGCCCGCATAGACAGAATGCTTCAATCGCTGCTATGACCCACGAACTGAATAAATTCATACGGGACCAGCTCTCGGTGTGGCCGCTCGCTTCGGCCAACTTCAGGACCTTGAAGGGGCTGAAGAGCCGCGGCATGGAAGTCGGAGGGCTGCCCTGCCGCATACAGTACAATCCTGTCAGGGTGCTGTCCTCGACCGCCGACACTTCGCCCGAGGCCATCGCGGCGAGAAAGTGCTTCCTGTGCAAGGAGAACCGGCCGGCGGAGCAGTTCCACCTCAAGTTCGAAGGCCGCAAGGGCCGGCTCTACAACATCCAGGTCAACCCATATCCCATATTCCCGAAGCATCTGGTCATAGTCCGCGACGAGCACCTGCCCCAGGCGATATGGCATCATTTCCCGGACATGCTGGACTTCACGGCGAAATATCCGGACTTCCTCGTGTTCTACAACGGCCCCGGCAGCGGGGCTTCCGCGCCCGACCACCTGCATTTCCAGGCCGTGCCGAGACATCATCTGCCGCTTGAGGAGGCTGTGGACGCCTTCCTGGACAACCCCGGCGACCCTCTCGCATCGGTCAAGGACGCCTCGCTCTACCGCTATCCGGGTTTTCTCAACGGAGTCTTCGCGCTCAAGGCCGTCACGACGAAGTCGCTCGCCAAGCTCTTCTACCGGCTCCTTGACTGTACGGACAGGCTTCCGGGAGAGATAGAGCCAAGATTCAATCTCTACACATACAAGAAGGATGCGGAGTACCGCAGTTTCGTCGTGCTCCGTTCGCGCAAGCGTTCCCACCACTACGACTCTGACGGGGAGGACCACCTGACCATCAGCCCCGGCGCCGCCGACATGGCCGGAGTCTTCGTGGCCCCGTTCCGCGAGGATTTCGAAAAGGCGACCGCGGAACTCATGGCGGAGATGCTTTCAGAGGTCACGATAGATGCGAGGGAACAGTCGATGATAGAATGGCGCCTGACAAGGGAGCAGCCGCGCATCTCGGTGGGCATACTTTCCGCGCGCGAGATATGTTTCGAGATAATTTCCGACGGGGCCGGGCCCCAGCGAGTGAGCTGGCGCGACGGACGCATCGCCTACAACGGCATGATATACGACGAGCTGTATTTCGATTCCGTGACACGCTCGACCCTGTTCGCCGAGGCCTCATTCATACTCTACGACGTCGTGATAGGAAAAGATTTCCACTGGCAGCGCAAACGCACGCTGAAGTTCGCCGGAAGCCTGCGCTTCATAGTGGAGGGCGACATGATCACGGCGGTCAACTGCGTGGGCATGGAGGACTATCTGCTCAGCGTCATCTCGTCCGAGATGAAGTCCAGCGCCTCCATTGAGCTGCTGAAGGCCCATGCCGTGATTTCCAGAAGTTGGCTGGCCGCACGGATTGCCGACAGGCGCCGACGCGGGAAGGCCTGTCCGGAGGATGCGGAACTGCCGCCCCTCCCGCACGAGAACTTCGACGTATGCGCCGACGACCACTGCCAGCGCTATCAGGGACTCACCATGGCGGTCGGCGACAATGTGAGGCGGGCGATAGACGAGACCTGGGGCCAGCTGCTGAAGTATGAAGGCGAAATCTGCGACGCCCGCTATTCCAAATGCTGCGGCGGACGCACAGAACTATACAGCACCTGCTGGGAGGACAGGGACTACCCCTATCTCCGGAGCGTGGAGGATCCCTGGTGCGACTGCGAGAATTCGGAGATACTCTCGCAGGTCCTCAACGACTATGACATGGAGACGGGTGATTTCCATGACTGGACCGTGCGCTACAGCCAGGAGGAGCTCTCCGAGCTGGTGCACAGGCGCAGCGGCGTCGACTTCGGCCTCATCACGGAGCTTGAACCGCTGCACCGCGGGCCTTCCGGGAGGATAAGCAGACTGAAGATAAGCGGCACCCGCCGCACGGAGACCATAGGGAAGGAACTCGAGATCAGGCGCTGCCTGAGCGACAGCCATCTCAAGAGCTCCGCCTTTACGGTGAGCCGCGACGGGACGGACTTCATATTGCACGGACATGGCTGGGGTCATGGCGTCGGGCTGTGCCAGATAGGCGCGGCGGTCATGGCCGCCAGCGGTTACGATTACAGACAGATACTCGCACATTATTATGAAGGGGCTGAAGTTGAGTAGGAATCCGTGGTCATGGGTCCCGACGCTGTATTTCGCCGAGGGCATCCCGTATTTCGTGGTGAACGTGCTCTCCGTGACCATGTTCAAGCGCCTCGGCATGTCGAACGGCGACCTGGCGATGTACACCTCGCTGCTGTACCTGCCATGGGTCATCAAGCCGCTGTGGAGCCCCTTCGTGGATGTCATACGTACCAAGCGCTGGTGGATTCTCGCAATGCAGGCGGTAATGACCGCCGGCTTCGCGGCCGTGGCGCTGTCGGTCAGCCCCGACGTGTTCGGACTGACGCTGGTGTTCTTCTATATCATGGCCTTTGCGTCAGCGACCCACGACATAGCGGCAGACGGGTATTACATGATAGCCCTCGACGAAAGGAACCAGTCGCTTTTCGTTGGCATAAGGAGCACTTTCTACCGTATCGCCTCCGTATTCGGACAGGGTGTGATCGTGGTGGTGGCCGGACTGCTTGAAGACGGTCTGGGCCGTATCCCGCCGGCATGGACCCTGGTGCTGCTCGGCTGTTCCGTAATGTTCGCGGCGGTCACGCTCTGGCACTGCCTCGTGCTTCCGAAGGCGGAAAAATCCGCCGCGGGTACGGAGACCCTTCCGGAAGCCGGAACACGGGGAAATAGGACCGCGTCCGCTGTCCTCCGCGATTTCGGCCGCGCGTGGGTGACCTTCTTCCGCAAGCCCGGAATCTGGCTCGCGGTGGCGTTCATGCTGCTGTATCGTCTGCCGGAGGCGTTTTCCGTGAAGATGCTGACGCCATTCATGCTCGATCCCGTGACGGAAGGCGGTCTCGGGCTCAGTACGGCCCAGTCAGGACTCGTGTACGGCACCGTGGGTGTGATCGCCCTGACGCTCGGAGGCATACTCGGCGGCATATATGCTGCGCGCTACGGACTGCGCAGGTCATTATGGCCCATGTCGCTGTCGCTGGCCCTTCCATGCGCGGTCTATCTGATAATGGCGCTGATGCAGCCGGAGCGGCTGTGGTTCATCTATTTCTGCGTGGCGTTCGACCAGTTCGGCTACGGATTCGGCTTCACCGCGTACATGCTCTACATGATGCATTTCTCGGAAGGCGAGTTCAAGACCTCCCACTATGCGATATGCACCGCGTTCATGGCCTTGTCCATGATGATTCCGGGAATTTTCGCGGGCTGGCTTCAGGAGGCTCTCGGTTATGTTGGATTCTTCATAATGGTAATGATATGCTGTATTGCAACTGTTTCCGTAACCTGGTTTGCACGGCGGCGCTGCTGACGGCCGTCAGCGCGGGCGCAAGGGTCAAACCGGGCGTCGAAGTGCTCCGGGACGGGGGCTTCGAGATGCTCGAAGGGCTGCGCGTCGGACTCGTGACCAACCCTTCCGGCGTCGACAGCCGTCTCAATTCGACCATCGACATCCTCGCCGCGGCCGACAATGTCGAACTGGTGGCCCTGTATGCTCCCGAGCATGGAGTCAGGGGGGACATATATGCCGGAGGCAGAGTCGAATCCGGAGTGGACGAGCGCACCGGGCTTCCCGTGCATTCCCTCTACGGCGCGACCCGCCAGCCTACGGCGGAGATGCTCGACGGCGTGGACATCATGGTCTATGACATCCAGGATGTCGGCAGCCGCTCCTACACTTTCATCTCCACCCTCGGGCTCGTGATGCGCAGCTGCGCGGAACTCGGGATACCCGTGGTCGTGCTCGACCGTCCGAATCCGCTCGGCGGCCTCAAGGTGGAGGGTCCGCTGGTCCGTGACGGATTCCATTCCTTCGTCGGCCAGTACAGCATACCCTATATCTACGGACTGACGGTCGGCGAACTCGCGATGCTGATAAACGAGGAGGAGCTCAACCGCGGACAGAACGGCAGGGAGGAGCCGCTGAAATGCGAACTCTATGTCGTGCCCATGGAAGGCTGGACGAGGGACATGCTGTTCGGCGACACCGGCCTGCCCTGGGTCTCACCTTCGCCCAACATCCCTTATCCGGAGAGCGCGGTATGCTATCCTTCGGCCGGCCTGTGCGGAGAGCTCTACAACTACCTGAACATAGGCATAGGCTACACCCTGCCGTTCGCCACTTTCGCGGAGGAATGGGTCGACGCCGATGCGCTCAAGGAGCGGCTCGACAGCTACGGCGTTCCGGGAGTCGCCTGGCGCACGATACACTACACGCCCATATCCGGAAGGCTGAAAGGCAAGGTCGTGCACGGGGTCCAGTACTACTACACCGACTACGAGGCGGCCACGCTGACGCTGACCCAGTTCTATGTCATGCAGGCCGTATGGGAGCTCTACGGAGTCAATCCGTTCGAGGCTTCGGCCGAGCGCATGCCGATGTTCAACAAGGTCTGCGGCACTGATTTTGTCAGCAAGACTTTCGGCGCATCCATGAAAGTGGCCGACATAGCCGGATATTGGTCCGCGGATGTCGAAGATTTCAAGGATTTGTCAGAAAAATACTATATTTATTGAGTTTCCGCCGGATGGCGGATCATAATCGGGAAACCGTTTAGGCAAAACAGTTTCCAAAAACTATTCGACTATGAAACGATATGTATGCATGCTGATTGCCGTTCTGGCCATGCTTTCCTTCCCGGGGACGCAGGCTGACGCGCAGTCACGAAACGGAAGCTCCCGCACTAATCGGGAGACCCGTCAGGCGCCCCGCTCTTCAGGGAGCGCCTCCCGTTCCGCAGGCAGCGCCTCCCGCAGCTCAGGCTCGGCCAGGCAGCGTTCCGGAAGTTCCGTAAGACCTCAAACCAACAGCAGGCAGCCCGCGCGCAGCGTCTCCTCTTCATCATCGAGCAGGAAACCGGCAGCCGCGAGGCCGCAAGTAAATAACTCGTCAAGGCCTGCGTCTTCGACGCAGAACCGTCAGCCGGCCAGAAGCGCGCAGCCCGCACGCTCTTCTTCGAACGTGCAGAACCGCCGCCCTGCCACGACGGTCCAGACGCTCCAGTCGTCGAGACCCGCAGCTGGAGTCCAGAGTTCAGGACAGAACCGCCAGCCGGCCCGCCCTGCGACCGGAACATCCCAGACTCCCCAGCAGGCGAAACCTGCCGCGGGAGTTCAGAACCGCCAGCCCGGAAGGACAGGCGCGAACGTGCCCGGGGCACCGCAGAACGTGCGTCCCGGAAATCGTCCCGGTTCGATTGGCAGCGGTGCCGGGCCCGGCAGACCCGGACATCCCGGGAACCAGTCTCCCGCGAGGCCCGGCGGCCCGGCTTCTCCCGGCTACGGAACCCGGCCTCCTCATTCCGCTCCGCGTCCCGTTCCTCCGAGGCCCGACCCTCACAGGGTTCATCCCGCGAGGCGGCCTCCGATTCCTCACCACAGCCCGGTGAGGTTCTGGGATCCCGGTTACCATTACTACGGCTACCGCATCAGCAGCCTGCCTTCCCGCTATGTACGCAGGACATTCTGGGGCATACCCTATTATATCGTCAATGACGTGTACTACCGCTACTACGGCGGCTCCTACTATGTGTGCCGTCCTCCGTTCGGCGTCGTGTTCACTCCTGCGGTGAGCCTTGTCGATGCGATATGCAGCTTCGCCTTCTACGCCGATGCGTACTACACTTTCAGCACGGTGAACGAGAACGCCAGGCTGATAACGGAGCAGAACCGGATAATAGCCGAGAACAACGCGACCATAGCCGCGCAGAACGCCACCATCGCGCAGCAGAACCAGACCATAGCCGGACAGAACGCCGCGATGGCCGCCAATGCCGCAAGCGCGACCTCGCTCAATTCGAACCTCGCTTCGGAATCGAGCCGCCTCGCCGACAGGCTGGGTCTCGTGCAGAGCTACGCCTCCGTGTCGGGTGACTATTACTACGACGACGGGATATTCTTCACCAAGAACAACTCAGGGGAATATGTGACCATCGTCCCGCCGGCGGGCGCGCTGATAGATGAACTGCCTGACGACTACAGGGTGATAACGCTCGGAGGAGACGAATATTATGCCGTGGATGACACGGTCTACAGGACGACCGTGATAGGCGGTACGCCGTATTTCGAGGTGCTGGGCCAGATGACGGGCTCGCTTGCCGGGCAGTATCAGGCCTGACAGTCATCTCGCGTCATGCGGAGCGCCTCCGGCCGTTCATGCTCGGAGGCGTTTCATTCATATTCCGCCGAGAAGGCTGACGAAACTTTTCTTGAGGCGTTCCGGGTCGCCCGAGCTCAGGAGCTCCACACCGGGCTGGGCGTCGTCCGTGGCGATTCCCTTCTGCGCGAGGATGTCCAGCAGGTGCCTGGCGACGGCCGGGGCGGGGTCGATGAACCTGACGCCAGGGCCGGCGACCTTCTCCAGCATGGGCAGCAGGAAAGGGTAATGCGTGCAGCCGAGCACTATGACATCCGCTCCGGCGGCGAGGAGCGGGCGGAGACTGTCCGCGACCGTGGCTTCCGCATGCGTGCCGTCCAGTTCTCCTTCTTCGACCAGCTCCACGAATCCGCTGCCGACATGTTCGACCACCTTGATGCCGTCCTGCACGCCGCTTTTCAGTTTCAGATAATTCGAACCCTTGAGGGTGCCGGCGGTGGCGAGCACTCCTATGACTCCGGTCCTCGTGCCGAGCGCGGCCGGCTTGACCGCCGGTTCCATGCCTATGAACGGCATGCTGAATTCGCTGCGGAGCATGGAAATCGCGGCGGCTGTGGCCGTGTTGCAGGCTATGACCATCGCGTCCGCGCCTCTGGAGACCATGAGCCGGGCTATTTCGCGGCAGCGTTCACGGATGAATTCCGAGTCCTTCTCCCCGTAGGGGCAGTTGGCGCTGTCCGAATAGTAGACATAGTGTTCGGAGGGAAGCAGCCTGCGTATCTCCCTGAACACCGAGAGTCCTCCGACTCCCGAATCCATTATTCCTATGGTCGCCATATCACACAAAGTTAGAAGTTGTTTTGAAATTCTCCTCGGAAATCTCCTATAAAGTTCATGTCTTCAAATTTCAGGGTGATTCCTTGGAGACTGTTCCGCTTTTGTCAGATAAGTCTGGCTGTGGTGCACGGACGCGTATGCCATGAGGCAGGCGGAAGACAGGAGAAAGCCTGCCTCATGGCATACGCGTCCGCGCTCCCGTCTCCTGCTGTAATTCCGCCATGGTCCGTTTCCGTCCGTGACGGATTTGGGCAGATTCGACACCCGGAGTGGATTTGCGGGCCGCCACGGTTGCCGAATTGGAATATTTGTTAAATTTGCATGATATGATAACTCAGGAGCAGATCAAGGAATTGCAGGGGCGTGTGGAGACGCTCAGGAGATGCGTTGACATCGACGCCAAGCGCAGGGAAGTGGAAGAAAAGGAGAAGAAAAGCCAGGAGCCGGATTTCTGGAATGACCCCAAGGAAGCGGAGGCTTTCCTGAAGGGAATCAGCGGGGTGAAATCCTGGGTGACTTCATACGATGAGGCCAGAAGTGCCGCCGACGACCTCGAAGTGCTGCTGGAGCTTGAACCTGACAGTCCCGAGACGGATGAGGCCTATGCCAGGGCCGTTGCAATGGTCGAGAAGCTTGAGCTGCGCAACATGCTCGGGGAGGAGGGCGACTCGCTCGGAGCCGTGCTGACCATCAATTCCGGCGCCGGAGGCACCGAGGCCAACGACTGGAGCGCCATGCTCATGCGAATGTACATGCGCTGGGGCGAGAGGAACGGCTACAAGATGACGGTCACCGAGCTCATCGACGGCGACGAGGCCGGAATCAAGTCGGCCACCGTGCAGTTCGAGGGCGACTATGCCTACGGCTATCTCAAGGCGGAGTCCGGGGTGCACCGTCTCGTGCGCATCTCCCCGTTCAACGCCCAGGGCAAGCGTCAGACCACCTTCAGCTCCGTGTTCGTCTATCCTCTGGTCGACGACACCATCAACATCGAGATCAACCCTTCCGACATAGAGTGGGACACCTTCCGCTCTGGCGGTCACGGCGGCCAGAACGTCAACAAGGTCGAGACCGGCGTGCGCGTGCGCCACATACCCACGGGCATCACGGTGGAGAACACCGAGACGCGCAGCCAGCAGGACAACCGGCAGAACGCGCTGCGCATCCTGAAGTCCCGGCTCTACGACATCGAGCTCAAGAAGCGTCAGGAGAAGCAGGCGGAGCTCGAAGGCCAGAAGAAGAAGATAGAATGGGGCTCCCAGATACGCTCCTATGTGCTCCATCCCTACAAGATGGTCAAGGACCTGCGCACCGGCTGCGAGACCGCGGACACCCAGGGGGTGCTGGACGGCGACCTCAACGAGTTCATGAAAGTATATCTAATGCAGAACTGATTATATGACAGAGTTTAAGTATG
>CALVAD010000021.1 GCA_944325495.1 uncultured Bacteroidales bacterium
TGGATTCGAACCACCGAAGGTAAAACCAGCAGATTTACAGTCTGCCCCATTTGGCCACTCTGGTACTTGCCCTTGTTACATTTTGCTGACGAGCCGATGGAGGGAGTCGAACCCACGACCTTGAGATTACAAATCACACGCTCTCACCAACTGAGCTACATCGGCAATGATGTTTATTTCAAAGCCCCTTATGATAAGGGATTGCAAAGATAGAAATTATTTCTGTTCTTCAAAAACTTTTTCTATCTTTTTTTCTATTCCCCGGCGGCTGATGCCGAACGCCTCCTGCTGGTCCTTCTGCCGCGCCTGCTCCACGAACATGTCGCCTATCCCTATGCCTTCGACCCTTACGGCGGCTCCGGAGGCCATCATGAATTCACATACCGCACCGTACAGCCCTCCCTTGAGCGAGCCGTCCTCGACCGTGATTATGCTTCCGTATTTCGAAGCTATGTGCGAGAGCAGTTCCTCGTCGAGAGGCTTGACGAAGCGGAAATTGTAGACCCCGACCCTTCCCGGATAGCCGGATGCCGCCTCCAGGGCACGGTTGACCGCCGGACCCGTGGCTATTATGGCGATTTCGGACCCTTCCGCAAGGGTCTCGGCGCTGCCGGTCGGAACGAGCTCGTATTCCGCGCCTCTCCAGTCCGCTCCTTCCCCCATACCTCTGGGATACCTTATTATATATGGGCCTTTCGGGCTCTCCAGCGCCGAGTACATCAGGTTCTTGAGTTCGGTCTCGTTTCTGGGGCAGCTTATTATTACATTGGGTATGCACCGGAACGCTGCGATGTCGTAGGCCCCCTGATGGGTCGCCCCGTCCTCTCCCACGAGCCCCGCGCGGTCGAGGCACAGCACCACGGGCAGTTCCTGGAGCGCCACGTCGTGGATCACCTCGTCGTAGGCGCGCTGCACGAAGGAGGAGTAGATGTTGCAGAACGGCTTCATCCCCGCCGCCGCGAGACCTGCGGCGAAGGTCACGGCGTGTTCCTCCTCTATGCCGACGTCGAAGAAGCGGTCAGGCTGTTCGGAGGCGAGCCGGCTCATGCCGCAGCCGTGTGCCATGGCCGGGGTTATCCCTATCACCCGCCGGTCCCTGCGCGCCAGGTCGCAGAGCACCTCGCCGAATACGTCCTGATAGCGGTCATGGACGTGGCCCTCGGTGTGCCTTTCGGCCGTTTCGGGATTGAATCTGCCTGGAGCGTGCCATGTGGTCGGATCCTTCTCAGCCGCGGGATAGCCCTTCCCCTTGAGCGTCAGGCAGTGGAGTATGCGCGGCCCCTTTATGTCCCTGAGCCTGCGCAGGGCGTTGACCACCTCTTCCATGTTGTTGCCGTCTATGGGGCCGAAGTACCTGAATCCCAGCGACTCGAACACGTCGCCGCCGGTCCGCTTGACCATCCATGACTTGAGGCTCCGCAGCCATCTCTGGATGAAGCGCCTGAACCTGCCCTCCCCGAGAGCCGTCCACACCGAGTTCTTGAAGTTGTTGTAGGAGGCGCTCGTGGACAGTTTCAGCAGATGCTCGTGCATCGCGCCGATGTTCCCGTCTATCGACTGGTTGTTGTCGTTGAGCAGTATCAGCAGGTCGGCGTTGCCCGCGCCGGCGTTGTTCAGGCCCTCGAACGCCAGGCCTCCCGTCATCGCCCCGTCGCCTATCATGGCTATTACCTTCTCCTCACGGCCGGTGAGCCTGGATGCGCAGGCGAAACCGAGCGCGGCCGAGACAGAGGTCGAGGAGTGGCCGGCTCCGAAGCAGTCGTATTCGCTTTCGCTCCGTCTGGGGAAGCCGCTGATCCCGCCTTCTTCGCGCAGGGTCTCTCTGAAGGCTTCCCTGCGGCCCGTAAGTATCTTGTGGGCGTATGCCTGATGCCCGACGTCGAATATCAGCTTGTCCGCCGGAGCGTCGAATACATAATGCATTCCGACGATGAGCTCGACCGCCCCGAGGCTGGACGCCAGATGTCCGGGATGCCCGGAGCAGCATTCTATGATGCAGCTGCGTATCTCGTCGCAGAGCTGTCTGAGCTCCGCGGTCCCGAGTCCCTTGATGTCGGCGGGGCTGTTTATCTTGTCGAGCAGTTCGTACATGCCTTCCTGTGCTTTTCAGGCTTTACCCGCAGCCTCGTCGATGGCGAGTCCGGGATGCCGTTTCGATGAGCGGAAGAGCAGCACCGCCACGCAGACGGCGATGCATCCGAGTGCTATGAAGATGTATTCCGCCTTCACCGCCGCCGCGACTCCGCTGTCGTTCCTGAATATGCGCCCCACGAAGACGGGGACCAGGAGCATGCCCATGTTCTGTATCCAGTATATCAGCGAATACGCGGTTCCAAGATTCCTCTCGGGGACTATCTTGGGGACCGAGGGCCACATCGCCGAAGGCACCAGAGAATACCCTGTGCCGAGCACGGCTATCGAGAAATAGCCCCAGAACGGAACCCCCTGCGGCGCGAAGCAGAGCATCAGATGCGCCCCGAGCACCATGAGCGAGCCGAGTATCATCCACAGGGTGGCTTTGCCGACCTTGTCGACAAGCGCCCCGAACAGCGGGGTGAACACCACGGTGAAGAAAGGAATCATCGTGATGACCCATTTTGCGCTGTCAAGTTCCATCCCGAAGCGCGGGATCACTATCGACGTGCCGAACTTCTTGAACGAGATGATGCAGCAGTAGAAGAACACGCACAGCAGCGCTATCATTATGAATCTCGGGTTGGTGAGCAGCCTGAGTATGTCGGAGAACCTGAATCTGTCCTCGTCCCTGACCCTGCCGCGGCCGGACACGATGCCGTTCTGCCTGTCGAAGCGCGCGTCCATGGCCACGAACACGCCCCAGAGCAGCACTCCGAGCATGATCAGGCCCAGCCCGAACATCGCCGGGCGGGAAGTCTCGGCCAGCGTGTAGATTTCGCCGGGGGCCTTCTGTGCGACGAGTGCCGGCGACAGGATGAACGCGGTCGCCGTGCCGAGCCTGGCCACCGCGACCTGCGCGCCCATCGCGAACGCGACATTGCGGCCCTTGAACCATTTGGCTATGGAGCGCGTGACCGCGACTCCGGCGATTTCACTGCCGAGGCCGAAAATCATGCAGCCTGCATACGCGATGATCAGGGACTTCTGCGGGTCGAGTCCCGAGCGCAGCGCAAAGAGCACTATCCCCGCGCCCGCCGCCATGAGACCGACGAAGACCGAGCCGACTATGCGCACTCCGAAGACGTCCAGCAGTATGCCGCAGACTATGAGCCCGCCGCATACGCAGAGGAAGCTGTAGCCTCCGGCGTAGAAGCCGTAGTCCGCGCTGTCCCAGCCGAGCTGCAGGCTCTCGGGGTGCTGGAAGATCTGCGACAGCGTCGAGAACATGTCGTCGAAGAAGTACGACGCGAACATCGGCACCATCAGGCATAAGAGCGCTATCCAGCACACCCTGCCGGCTTTCCTTGGCGACATTGCAGCTCTTCCGGCCATCAGCGTCAGTCTTTCTTGTCCTGGATGTTCGGCAGTTCGAGGCCGAAGCCCTGCCTGCGGTCTTCAGCCTTCAGCAGGATGCTGAACACGAAGGCCAGCACTCCGAATGAAGAGAAGATGATCATCGGAACCAGATAGCCTCCGGTGCTCTTGAGCACGGACCCGATCAGCAGGGGCACGAGGCAGAGACCGATGTTCTGAACCCAGAATATGAGACAGTAGGCGCTGCCGAGAATCTTCTCGTCTATGATCTTGGGAACGCTGGGCCAAAGCGCTGCCGGGACGAGGGAGAAGCTTACTCCGAGCACCACCACCAGCAGAACGGCGAACCACTGTCTGGGGAAGGCCGGAAGCACGAATGCGAAACAGAGGTGGCAGACTATCATGATCACGGCTCCGAGCATCAGCATCGAAGCACCCTTCCCCTTGTGGTCGAGGAAGATGCCGAGGAGCGGCGTCAGGCACATGGCCAGTATGGGGAAGCAGCTGAACAGTCTCGACGCGGTGGCGGCGTCCACTCCTAGGGTCACCTCAAGATAATTGGGCGCGTACCTCTGGAAGGGGAATATCGCGGAATAATAGAGTACGCAGAGCAGGGCCACCAGCCAGAACATCTTGCTGGAGAATATCTTGCCGAGATCGCGCACATGGAATTCGTCTTCCGGGGATTTCTCGTCCGTGGCGAGGCCGGCCGCCACAAGCTGCCTGTCGAACTTGCTGTCCATCACGGAGAACACGATGAAGTTGATCAGACCGATGAGCAGCAGCAGGGTGCAGAAGGCTACCGGAGCCACCACCGAGCTGTCGAATTTCCCGGCGATGGCGGGGGAGAGCCACATGACGGCGAACACGCCGAGCCTGGCTATGGCCATCTCAAGCCCCATCGCGAGAGCCATCTCCTTGCCTTTGAACCATTTGGCGAGCGCCTTGCTCACCGTGGTCCCGGCCATCTCGCAGCCGCAGCCGAACACCATGAATCCGAGTGACGCCATCTTGGCGCTGCCGGGCATGGCCACCCACCAGCTGTTCAGCCAGTCACAGAACGCGGTGGTCTGGAACCATTCGCTGACGCCCACGAGCTTTATGCATGCTCCGAGCACCATCAGGGAGGTGGACAGTATGCCGGTGAAGCGCACGCCCATCTTGTCGAGGATGATGCCCGCGAGAATCAGGAAGCCGCAGACGTTGAGGATGTACTCGGCGCTGGCGTAGGTGCCGAACACTCCGCTGTCCCAGCCTCTCGTGTTCTCTATGAGCGACTTGAGAGGGGACATCACGTCTACGAACATATATGCGAAGAACATCGCGAGCGCGATGAGGATCAGAACGGCCCACCTTGCTGCAGGATAGTCGTTCAGAAGTTTTCTAGCCTTTTCTGCCATTGTAACTTTCTTTATTGCCGCAGGCCGGTGTCGGATACGGGCCGCGGCGGTTTGACTTCAGTACGCGTCGGCCGCGCCTCTAGAACGGAAGGTCGTCGGCGGAGTCGTCGTCAGCGGCGGGATTTGCGGGTGCCGCCGGCGCGGGGGCCTGATACGGCTTCTGGTAGGAAGGCTGCTGATATCCGCCCTGCTGGTAGCTTCCGCCGCCCTGCCCTGCGTAGCTCCCGCCCTGCTGGTAGTTTCCGCCACCCTGCTGCCCGTAGTACTGTCCGCCCTGCTGGTAGCCGCCGTCATTCTGTCCGTCCCTGCGGCCGAGCAGCTGGAGATTGTCCACGTTGATCTCGGTGGTGTAGCGCGTGCCGCCGTTCTTGTCGGTCCAGCTCCTGGTCCTGAGCCTGCCTTCTATGTAGAGCTGCGTGCCCTTCTTCACGAACCTTTCGACTATGTCCGCGGGCTGGCCCCATGCGACTATGTTGTGCCATTCCGTGTTCTCGCGTGAATCGCCGTTGCGGTCGCGGTATCTTTCCGATGTGGCGAGCGTGAATGTGGCAACCTTCCTTCCCGCTCCGTTCTGTCCGGCTCCTTCAAGGTAACGGACTTCGGGGTCCTTCCCCACGTTGCCTATGAGCATTACTTTGTTGAGTGACATGATATTATTGTTTCAATTGAATAGCGAAGGTAAGCAAAAATCCGTATCTTTACAATCATATGAAGCCAATATCTCTGACAGGATTCATGGGCTGCGGCAAAAGCAGCACGGGACGGGAACTCGCCCGGATTCTCGGCGCGGGCTTCGTGGATCTCGACGAGCTGGTGGTCAGGAGGGAGGGCCGGAGCATACCCGAGATATTCGCTGGCGGGGAGGCGGCGTTCAGGAAGGCCGAGGCCGAGGCCCTGTCGTCGCTGCTGCGCGACCTGGACGGCAGCCCGCTGGTCATAGCCCTTGGGGGCGGGACCCTGACTTCCGAACCCGCCTGCGGCATGGTGCTGGAACATACCAGATGCGTATGGCTCAGGGCCCGGATGGAGAGCATAAGGCGCAGAATCGGGGAAAGCGACGGCTCGCGCCCCCTGTTCAAGGATGCCGACAGGCTGTTCAGGGAGAGGGAGGCTGTCTATTCCAGGGCCGTATTCGCGGTGGACACCGACGGGCTTACCCCGCGTGAGGCGGCCTGCCGCATAGCCGGGATTCCCGGGCTGCTGGAGGACTGAGCCGCTACAGGATGTCCTCCCGCTCGTGCAGGTCGCGGATGCGGAGCTGGATTGACGAGTTGCCCCTGTAATAGTTCTCCACTATCGTGTAGCAGATGTCGAAAGGATTGCCTTCGCGTATGTAGTCGTAGAACTGCGACATGTTGAAGGCGATCGAAGGTATCTGGTGATATGGCTGCGATTCCTGGATGAGGTCGAGCTTGAGATGCATGCCGCCCGCTCCGACCTTGCGTCCCGTGCCGGCGTCGTAGACGTTCTCCGTCATGAACACAGGGTTGTGGTTCCCGGGGCCGAAAGGCTGGAACTGCTTGAGAATGCGGAAGAACTTGGGGCTGATCTGCGCGAAGTCGAGCCTTGCGTCCACCGCTATCACGGGCGTGAGCATGTCTTCGGTGACATGCTTGTCCACGAATTCGTCTATCCTGCGTGCGAATTCCGCGAGATTCTCCTCCTTCATTGTGAGTCCGGCGGCGTAGACATGCCCTCCGAAGTTCTCCAGGAGGTCGGCGCAGCTCTCAATGGCCTCGTAGAGGTCGAAGCCTCCTATGCTGCGGGCCGAACCGGTCACGAAGCCGTTGGAGCGGGTGAGCACCACCGTGGGGCGGTAGTAGGCTTCCACGAGCCTTGAGGCCACTATCCCCACGACGCCCTTGTTCCATTTGGGGTTGTAGACTATTGTCGCATTGCTTCCGGACAGGCTCTGCCCGTTCTGTACCATCTCCAGCGCCTCTTTGGTGATCTCGCGGTCGATGCTCTTGCGCTCGTTGTTGCTCTCGTTGATCTTCTCGCCTATCCTCATCGCGCTCTGTATGTCGGACGCCGTGAGCAGCTCGACGGCGAGACGGCCCGAATCGATGCGGCCGGCGGCGTTTATCCTCGGCCCTATCTTGAACACTATGTCGTCGACGGTGATATGCCCGGGGTCTATCTTGCAGAGGTTGATGAGCGCGAGAAGGCCGTTGCAGGGGGAGGCGTTGAGCTGCCTGAGCCCGAAATGGGCGAGTATGCGGTTCTCGTCCACCATGCTGACCAGGTCGGAGGCTATGCTGACCACCAGCAGGTCCAGCAGGGACACGAGGCTCTCGAATTCAATGCCGTACCTTGCGGAATACGCCTGCACCAGCTTGAAGCCGACGCCGCAGCCTGACAGGTCGTCGAAAGGGTAGTCGCAGTCCTCGCGCTTGGGGTCCAGCACGGCGACGGCGTCCGGCAGCCTGTCCTCCGGAAGATGGTGGTCGCAGATGATCACGTCCACGCCTCTGCCGCGCGCATATTCCACCTTGTCGCGGGCCTTTATGCCGCAGTCAAGAGTGATTATCAGCTTGAAATTCCCCTCCGCGGCCCAGTCTATGCCTTTGAGCGACACTCCGTAGCCTTCGTCGTACCGGTCCGGAATGTAGAAGTCCACCTTGTCGGTGAAGCGGCGTATGAATGAGTATACGAGGGAGACGGCCGTCGTGCCGTCGACGTCGTAGTCTCCGTAGACCAGAATCTTCTCCCCTCCGGCTATCGCCCGGTGCAGCCTTTCGACGGCCGCGTCCATGTCCTTCATGAGGAAGGGGTCGTGAAGCCCCGAAAGGCTTGGCCTGAAGAATGAGCGTGCCTGTTCGAATGTCTCCACGCCGCGCTTTACAAGCAGTTCGGCAAGCACCTTGTCGATGCCGACTTCAGCTGCCAGACGGTCCACCTTCCCGGTATCTGCCGGCGCGCTGAATTCCCACTTGTAGTTCTTTGCCATATCAAGACAAAGCTACGAAATTATTTCCATATTCGGAAGCGGAGCGGAGCCGCGGAGAACTTTGCGGGAGTACGGTCAGTCCTGTTTCAGCCCGCCGGCGGCGGAGGAGATGTCGGAACCGGCAGGCTTCTGGTAGGCCCTCAGGCCGAATGCGGGCATGGTGGCTATCACATGCTCGATCACCTCGGCCGCGACGCGCTCGTGGCCCGGCCAGTCCTTGGGCCGGGTGAAGAAATACAGCTGCAGCGGCAGTCCCTCCGATGTCGGTTCCAACTGGCGGACGAGCAGCATGAGCTCTCCGTTGACCGTGTCGAGATGCCTCAGGTAGTATTCGGTGGCGGCTCTGAACAACTGGAGATTCACCGTCTCCGGACCGATTTCCATGCCTTCCGCCCATGCCTCTCCGGCAAGGAGCTTCCGTTCTTCCGGGGTGCAGAATCTTATGCTGTTCATGTCGATGAGCAGCGACCTGGCGACCCTGCGGCCGCCGCTTTCGCGCATGCCCCTCCAGTTCTTGAAGGAGTCGCTGACGAGGACATAGGGAGGAATCGTGGTTATCGTGTTGTCCCAGTTCCGCACCTTGACGGTATTCATGTTCACTTCCTCGACCTCGCCGTTGACATCGTATTTCTCCAGCACAATCCAGTCCCCGGGCCGGAGCATGTCGTAGGCCGACAGCTGCACGCCGGCGACGACTCCGAGTATGGTGTCCTTGAATATGAGCATCAGCACCGCGGCGGAGGCTCCGAGTCCGGCTATCAGCGCGGTGAAGTCCTTGTCGACAAGCACTCCTATTATCAGTATGACGCTGATGCAGACCACCGCGACCTTGAGCATCTGGTATATGCCTTTGAGGGGCTTGTTCCTCAAGGCTTCCGTTTCGCTCGAAATCGCGTAGATCGAGGAGATGAATTCGCAGACCAGGCCGCAGGCGACGGCTATGAGGTATATGTAGAGACCTCTGAGCACCAACCTCTTCCACAATGCGGGGTCGGGAAAGAGCAGAGGCACCACGATGAGGAACACCAGGGGAGGTATCAGGTGGAAGGCGTAGTTGAGCGCCTTGCCTTCGGTCAGGTAGTTGTCCCATTTGAACACCGTCCTGTGCGCGACCTTGCGCACGAGCGGCACGATGAACCTGCAGCACAGGAAATCGGTCAGATAGGCGAATATCACTATTGCGCCCATCGCGATTATGCGTGCATGGCCTCCCATCTGCAATATGTCGGTCGCCTGCTGTTCCAGCATGGTCTTCAGAGTTTTGCGCTTACCGCGAATATAGGCAGCCTCCGGCTATAATGCAAGCGCCTGTCAGGCTTTTTCCTGCTGGCGGTAGAGGATTTTCATCGCTTCGGCGTCCGGTTTCTCACCGGTCATCAGCGAATAGCCGAGCACGGCCTGCTGCAGATGCCAGGCGGTGCCCGGAATGTAGCCCGGGTGCGAAGCGAGGCAGGGATCCTTGTAGTTGGCCTCGACAAGGTTTCTGCATTCGAGCCTGCCGGTTCCGGCGACGGCCTTGGGAAGGGTATAGATTATCACGTCGGCCCTGACTCCGTCCGCTATCTCGTCATGCCGGTAGAGACTGGTCTTGAAGCCTGTGTCCTCGGCTGCCGCCAGGGCGGCCTTTCCCGCTCCTCCGAAGCCTATGACCGCGGCGGTGCCTCGATTCAGCGGCTCCAGCAGGGCCTTGACGCCGAGGTAGTCGGAGTTATACGCCCTGACCGTCCCTCCGTCATTGACGCAGAGATTCGTGGCTCCGACCCTTTCGCATTCGGGGCTGCGCCAGTCGGCCGCGTCGAACGCGTCGCCCTTGAACGGCGCAGTGACATTTATCGCCTTGTATCCGTGCATGAAACACTCCCATGCCTTCTCGAAGTCGGGAGTCTCGATGAGTTCGTATGCATATCTGCCTCCGTATGCCGCGGAGAACAGTCTCGGGCTCAGTGAATGAGCGATCGGGTAGCCGATAAGTCCGAATTTGTCCATAAGGGAGGATGTTTATTTCTGCCGCTGCCTCACGGCCTCGTAGAGCAGGACGGCGGCGGAGACCGAGACATTGAGCGAGTCGAGCCGCCCGAGCATAGGAATGCGGATGCGGGCGTCGGCAGCCTTCCTCCAGATGTCGCTGACGCCTATGTCTTCGGTGCCCATGACGATGGCGGTGCCTGCGCGCATGTCGCAGTCGTAATATAGCGACGAATCCTGCAGCTGCGCCGTGAGGATACGCAGCCCGTTGCGTTTCAGATACTCTATGGCCTCTGCGGAACTGCACACCGCGCAGCGGACGGTGAATACGGCGCCGACCGAGGCCCGTATGAGGTTGGGATTGTAGAGGTCGGTCCTGGGGTTGCAGATGATGAGGGCGTCCGCTCCGGCGGCGTCGCAGGTGCGGAGCATCGCGCCTATGTTCCCCGGCTTCTCGACATCTTCCGCCACGAGCACCAGCGGACGCTCCGGCAGCCTGAGACTGCCGAGGGAATGGTCCTTCGAATGAATTTCGGCGACAATGCCTTCCGTACCCTCCCTGTAGGCTATTTTCGAGTACACCTCGCGGGAGACTTCAAACAGGCGGCTGCCGGGAACGGCCGAAAGCAGCCGGCGTGCGCGGTCGTCAGCACCGTCAAGAATCTCCGGGCATACGAAGACGGAGTCCGCCGCATAGCCCGCGGACAGGCAATGCTGCAGCTCGCGTATCCCCTCAAGGACGAAAAGCCCGCTTTCTCGCCGCTCCGCAGACTTCTGCTGCAGCGACAGGAGCTTCCTGATCTTGGGATTCTGTGCCGATGTGATGACTTCCGTCACTTCTGCTCCTCTTTATTCTCGGACTTCAGCACTTTCTCGGGCCTCATCTGAGGGAAGAACAGCACGTCCTGGATCGTGGTCTGTCCGGTCATGAACATGGTCAGGCGGTCGATTCCCATGCCGAGGCCGGAGGTCGGAGGCATGCCGTATTCGAGGGCGCGGACGAAGTCCATGTCGATGTACATGGCCTCGTCGTCACCCTTGCTCTTGAGCCTTGCCTGCTCCTCGAAGCGCTGGAGCTGGTCGATGGGGTCGTTGAGCTCGGAGTAGGCGTTGGCCAGCTCCTTGCCGCACACGAACAGCTCGAAACGCTCGGTGAGCTCCGGGTTGCTGCGGTGGCGCTTGGTCAGAGGGGACATCTCCACGGGATAGTCGGTGATGAAGGTCGGCTGGATCAGCTTGTCCTCGCAGTATTCGCCGAATATCGCGTCTATGAGCTTGCCCTTGCCCATCGAGGGTTCGGTGTGGACGCCGAGCCTGTCGCAGGTGGCGCGCAGCGCGTCTTCGTCCATGCCGCTGATGTCCACGCCTGCGTATTCCCTGATGGCCTCAAGCATCGGAAGCCTGCGGTAGCTGCCTCCGAAGTCGATCTCGTTGTCTCCTATCTTCACCCTGGTGGTTCCGTTCACGGCCATGCTGACCTTCGCGAGCATCTTCTCGACGAACTCCATCATCCAGATGTAGTCCTTGTAGGCCACATAGATCTCCATGCAGGTGAATTCGGGGTTGTGGGTCTTGTCCATGCCCTCGTTGCGGAAGTCCTTGGCGAACTCGTACACGCCGCTGTAGCCTCCGACGATGAGTCTCTTGAGGTAGAGCTCGTTGGCGATTCGCAGGTAGAGCGGGATGTCGAGGGCGTTGTGGTGCGTCACGAAGGGACGGGCCGTCGCGCCTCCGGGTATGCTCTGGAGTATGGGCGTCTCGACTTCGAGGCAGCCGGCGGCGTTGAAGTACTCGCGCATCGCCGCGATGATCTTCGCCCTCTTGACGAAGACCTCCCTGACCTGGGGGTTCACGATGAGGTCGACATATCTCTGGCGGTAGCGCATCTCCGGGTCGGTGAACGCGTCGAACACCTTGCCGTCCTGCTCCTTGACTATGGGCAGCACCTTGAGCGACTTGCTCAGCAGGGTCAGCTCTTTCGCATGCACGCTGAGCTGGCCGGTCTGGGTGATGAAGGCGAAGCCCTTGATTCCGATGATGTCTCCGATGTCGAGGAGCTTCTTCCACACCGTGTTGTACATGGTCTTGTCGTCGCCGGGGCATATCTCGTCGCGCTTGACATAGATCTGGATGCGGCCGCTCTCGTCCTGAAGCTCGCCGAAGGAGGCCGCTCCCATGATTCTGCGGCTCATGAGCCTGCCGGCTATGCATACTTCCTGGAAATTGCCTTTGTCGGGATCATATCCGGCCGTGATTCCGGCCGCGGTCGCATTGACCGGATATTCGGCCGCCGGGTAGGGCTCCACGCCCAGTTCGCGGAGCTTCATCAACGACTCCCTGCGCAAAAGTTCCTGTTCGCTGTATTCCATATTCCTTTGTGTTTTCTGTTTCTGTGAATTGTCCGCGGTCAGAAGAGCGTGGGCTCCTGCTCCACGGTCTCTTCGCCGGCGGCGTCCGTCACCGCTCCGGCGCCGGTTTCTTCCGGGGCGGCCATTCCGTAGTCTTTCTCTTCGTCCTCGTCTTCCTTCACGAGCGGTTCGATGAAGCGCACGTTCTTCACATCCGGCCGCTGCGAGCATTTCTTGCCTTTGGCCGCGACTCCCTTCTTGGCTATCCACTCCTCGGCGTCCACGGCTTCGGGCTGCCTGTCTCCGCTCTTCCAGATGACTTCATACTGCGGATGTCGGTCGGCGCTGAGCTCCACGAGCCTGGACTTGGGGTCGTCCGAGATGAAGCTCTGCGGGGTGTTGTCGCTGGCCGTGAACGAGAAGCGCTTCACATAGAAGCTCTTCGAGGCGCCGTCCCAGTAGAGGGCCGTGAAGGTCTTGTCCGGGTCGAACTTCTCTATCAGCAGCAGGTCTCCTGGGTAGCGGTTCACGAGGTCGTAGGAAGTCGTGTACCAGGTGCCGTTCCGGAACACCGCAAGCACCTTGTCGTCGCCGCTGAACTGCCCCAGATGCAGGCCGTGCCCCTCGTCGTTGAGCTTCTGGATGTCATTGTCGAACCAGATGTCCTTCCCGTCTATGGTGCTGACTCCCTTGCTCTTGAGACTTATCCGCTGGACCACGTTCTTGGTCACGAGGTTGCCTCTTGCGCTGCGGCTCTTGATCGCCAGGGTGGAGAAGTCATATTCCAGCGAAGTCTTCTTGAGCTTGGGCCTGGGCCTGAGCTGCACGCGCACGGTTTCGGCCTCTCCGTTGTGGTTGGCGCTGAACCAGACGATTTTCGAGCCGTCCTCGCCGGTCGTGATGTCGTATTCCTTGTCGCGGGTCACGGAAGTCACGGCGAATCTCTTGGCGTAGTAGATGCTGGTCTTGCCTTCGCGGTATATGACATTGTAGATGGTCCGGGTGTCGCCGCGGTTGAACACGTTGACATACAGCAGGTCCTTTCCGAAGAACGCCTTGTCCTGCACCTTGGTGATGCGGTACTTTCCGTCCCTGCCTATGACTATGATCTCCGACATGTCGGAGCAGTCGCAGACATATTCCCCGCCGTCGTCCTTCTTGAGGCCTATGCCCACGAACCCCTCGGCGAGATTGGCCTGCAGCTTGGCGTTGTTGTTGGCCACGCGGCTGACCGAGATGGTCTCGAAACCGCTGAGCTCTGTGCGGCGCGGGAAGTCCCTGCCGTATTTCTTCTTCAGGCTTCTGAACCAGTCTGTCGTGAACTGGTTGATGTGCTCGATATTGTCGCTGACCACGGCTATCTCCCGCTCTATGGCGAGGATTTTCTCGTCCATGGCCTTCGTGTCGAACTTGGATATCTTGCGCACGGGCTTCTCGACGAGCTTCATGATGTCGTCCATGACTATCTCCCGCTTCAGCAGGTCCTGATAGTCCTTCATCCTGGCGAACACGTCGCCCAGCTGGGTGTCCCAGTCCTTCTGGTCCTGCTCCAGCACCTTGTAGATGCGGTTCTCGAAGAAAATGCGCTCCAGCGAGCTGTAGTGCCATTCTCCTTCGAGTTCGTCAAGCCTTATGCGTTGCTCCCTGAGCAGAAGCTCGCGGGTGTGGAAGGTGCTGTATTCCAGGATGTCGTTCACCGACAGGAACTCGGGCTTGTCGTCCCTGATCACGCAGGCGTTCGGGGCTATGTTGCATTCGCAGTCGGTGAAGGCGTACAGGGCGTCGATGGTCTTGTCGGGCGAGACGTCGTTGGGAAGATGTATCAGGATCTCCACCTTGTCGGTGGTCATGTCCTCTATCTTCTTGATCTTGATCTTGCCCTTGTCCTTGGCCTTGATTATCGACTCGATTATGTCCTTGGTGTATTTGCCGTAGGGAATCTCGGTTATCGCTATCGTGTTCCGGTCGATCTTCTCCATGCGGGCGCGGACCTTGACGCTGCCGCCGCGCCTGCCGTGCATGTATTTGCTGCAGTCGGCGAAGCCTCCTGTCGGGAAGTCGGGGTAGATTTCATAGCCGCGTCCTTCGAGTATGGCGACGGAGGCGTCTATGAGCTCGTTGAAGTTGTGCGGAAGAATCTTGGAGGCGAGTCCCACGCCTATGCCTTCGGTCCCCTGGGCAAGCAGCAGCGGAAAGCGCACCGGCAGCTCGACAGGCTCGCGGTTCCTGCCGTCATAGGAGGTCATCCATTCGGTCACCTTGGGGTCGAACACCACTTCCTTGGCGAATTTCGACAGCCTGGCCTCGATGTATCGCGGCGCGGCGTTGGAGTCTCCGGTCAGTATGTTCCCCCAGTTTCCCTGGCAGTCTATGGTGAAGCCTTTCTGCCCGAGCTGCACGAGGGCTCCGGTGATGGACTGGTCGCCGTGCGGATGGTACTGCATGGCCTGGCCGACTATGTTGGCGACCTTGGTGTACTTGCCGTCGTCCATGTTGTACATGGCATGCAGCACCCGCCTCTGCACGGGCTTGAGACCGTCCACGATGTCGGGTACGGCCCGGTGCAGGATCACGTACGAAGCGTAGTCCAGATACCAGTCCTTGAACATTCCGGACAGCTTGTATTCCCGGGCGTCCGAGCCCAGGAGCTTGTCGAACCTGCCGGATTCGGAGCCTTCTTCGCTTACGGGAGCGTCCTCCAGTATATCGTCTTCTTCAAGCATTCTTCCTTAGTTTTCGTATCCGAATTTCCTGAGTTCCTTCCTGCTCTCCCTCCAGTCGGGGTCGGTCTTCACATAGATGTTGAGATAGACCTTCTTCTGGAAGAAGTCCTCCATGTCCAGCCGCGCCTGCGTGCCCACCTTCTTGAGCGCCGCGCCGCCGCGGCCTATGATTATGCCCTTCTGGGATTCGCGCATCACATAGATCACCGCGCTGATCTCATACCGCTCCGCCCCCTCCTTGAAACTTTCGATGCCGACCTCGCAGGAATAGGGTATCTCCTCCTTGTAGTTGAGGAGAATCTTCTCCCTGATTATCTCGGAGGCGAAGAACCTCAGGTTCCTGTCGGTGAAAGTGTCCTTGTCGTACCACGGAGGGCATTCGGGCAGCTTCGACACGACCGCGTCAAGTATGCTGTCGAGGTTGAAGCTCTCCTTCGCGGACGCCGGAATCACCTCGGCCCGGGGCAGCCTGTCCCGCCACCACTCCATGCGCCTGACCACCTCCGCCTGGTTGCTGAGGTCTATCTTGTTGATGACCACCACCACGGGGCATTCCAGCCGTCCGAGCTTGTCGAGATACTCGGCGTTCTTGTCGGCCGTCTCCACGGTGTCGGTGACATAAAGAACCACGTCGGCGTCGCCCAGGGCTTCGTCGACGAAGTTCATCATGTTCTGCTGGAGACGGTAGCCGGGCTTCAGTATGCCCGGGGTGTCGGAATAGACAATCTGCCAGTCGTCCCCGTTGACTATGCCCATGATCCTGTGGCGGGTGGTCTGCGCCTTGGCCGTCACTATGGACAGCTTCTCGCCGACCAGGGCGTTCATCAGCGTGGATTTCCCTACATTGGGGTTGCCTATTATGTTGACGAAACCTGAACGGTGAGCCATTATACGTACGCTCCCATTTTCAGGATGTTGACTTCGCTCTCGGTGAGGAAGCGCCATTCGCCCTTCTTGAGCCCCTTCTTGGTGAGTCCCGCGAAGTAGACGCGGTCGAGAGCCTTGACATTGTAGCCCTGGCTTTCGAAGAGCCTGCGCACTATCCTGTTCTTGCCGGAATGTATCTCGATTCCGAGCTTGCGCCTGTCGCCTTCGTCGATGTACTCGAGCTCGTCGGCCTTCTCCACGCCGTCGCTCAGCTCCACTCCGGCGAGAATCCTGTCCCTGTCCTCTTCGCTGAGCTCCTTGTCGAGCGCCACCTGGTAGATCTTCTTCTTGTCGTAGGACGGGTGGGTGAGCCTTTCGGCTATCTCTCCGTCATTGGTCAGCAGAAGCACGCCGGTGGTGTTCTTGTCCAGCCTGCCGACAGGGTAGACCCTCACGGGGCATTTGTCCACGAGGTCGACCACGGTCTTGTCGGCATGGGGATCGCTCGCCGTGGTCACGAAGCCCTTGGGCTTGTTCATTATGATGTAGACTTTCTCCTCTCCCTTGAGGCGCTGTCCGTTGAAGCGCACGTCGTCATCGTGGATGTTGACCTTGGTGCCGAGTTCGGTTACCACCTCGCCGTTCACGGTGACCACTCCGGCCTGTATCAGGGTGTCGGCCTCGCGGCGGGAGCAGACGCCCGAATTGGCTATGAATTTGTTGAGGCGCACTACATCCTTTACGGGAGTCTCGTACTGTTCCGCGTTCTCGCTTCCGTTCACTACTGGACGGCGCTCGATCATGCGGCTGATGCCCTCGAACGAATCCTTGCTGAACATTCTGGAGCTGGGCTTCGGCGCCTGCTTCCTCCTGGGTGCGGCGGGCCTTCCGGCGGCGCCTCTCTGCTCCCTGCGGGGTCCGTGCCCGTAGCCTCCGCGGTTCTCACCGTATCCTCCCTGGCGGCGCTCGCCGTACTGGCGGGGTCTGCGCTCTCCGTAGGAGTTCTCTTCATTGCCATACTGGCGGGGCCTGCGGTCGGGATATCCTCCGCGCTCGCCGCGGCTGTCGCCGTATCCTCCGCGGTTCTGTCCGTATCCTCCCTGGCGGCGCTCGCCGTACTGGCGGGGCCTGCGGTCGCCGTAGGATGATTCGCGGTGTTCTCCGTCAGAATGACGGCCGTAGCCGCCCCTGTCGGAGTATCCTCCGCGTCCGCTTCTGTATCCTCCGTCCCCTCCGCGGTTCTGTCCGTAGCTTCCTTGGCGGCGCTCGCCATAGCCGCCGCGGTTCTCACCGTAGCTTCTGCGCTCGCCGTACTGGCGCGGTCTGTCATTTTCGTTGAATTCTCCTCGCGAGTATTCAACCTTCTCGAAATTCGGCTGCCTCTGAGCCGCAGTTTTTCTTGGTCTAAGTTTACGACCTTCTTTTGTAAACTGGTCCATTTTACTTGAGATTAAAATAATAAGTTATTGTTCCCTCCTGCATTGCCGGAGCGTCTGCACTGATGTTGAAATGTGTTTCCAGAGCCGCTTTCCTTGCCGCCGCATAAAGAGTTTTGTCAGTTACCGTGGAGCCGTCGCCCATGACGGCCCTGATCACGTTGCCGTAGTTGTCCACGACAATGTTTATCACTATTATCCCGCTTTCCTGTACATTGTACGCGGGTCTGGGTATGTTGCCGACGGTGCTCCGGCCCTGCACGCGGGCGTTGGGCCTGCCGTCCGTCCTTCCGCTCCTGGTGTTGCCGTCAGCCTGCCCCGCCTTGAACAGGGCGGAGCTGTCGGCGGCCGCGTGCATAGCGGTCAGCGTGGTGTCCTTCTTCGCCATTCCCGGGAAGGCCGCCCTCGGGTCGAGAGCCGGCTGCTCGGGTTCGGGAGAGGGGACTTCGACGTCGCCGAAATCGTCCGGAGCTGTCTCCGGGGTCAGGTTCTCCCTGTCGGCGACTTCCGGAGAGCTGCTCTGCTGAACCAGCCTGACCGCTTCCGTAGGGTCCGGTTCGTCAGCCTGCGGCTCCATGCCGTAGCGCTCCTCCACCAGAGCCGCCGGCTCTTCGGAGAAGTCTATTAGCATGGACTGCTCCTGTGGCGGAGGATAGATGTATTTGAGGCCGGTGAACGAGACGAGGACGGCCGCGCAGACATGCAGTCCCACCGTCAATACGACGCCGGTCACCACGCTTCCGCGTTCCGTACTCCGTCTGATGCTGTTGTTGTCGGCCATCACTCGGGCTGTGTCGCCAGAATTACTTTATAATGGTTGCGCTTGGCTATGTTCATGACCTGCACCACCTCACCGATGGGCACGCTCTCGTCGGCGTAGATGGAGAAGGTGGGGTCCTCCTCGGTCTGGAGCAGCCATATGAGGTCGTCCTCGACTTCGCTGAAGGGCACCGGCGATTCGTCACCGTTGATATGGTAGGTGAAACGGTCCTCTCCCCAGTCCTTGATGGACACGCTGACCGTGGCCTTGGCGCCCACCTGCCCGGTGCTCTTGGGAAGCAGCAGCTTCAGCGCGTTGGGATTCACCAGCGTGGAGGTCACGAGGAAGAAGATGAGCAGCAGGAACACGATGTCCGTCATCGAGGACATGGACATGTTCGGGTCCGGCTTGGTTATTCGCTTGAGGGCCATCTCTATTCGTTTTTATCTGTCTCTCCGGCGTCCGTGGCGGCGTCGGCAGCCGCAGCAGGCTCTCCGAGGGCCTCCATGAACTTGATGATGGCGCTCTCCATGCTGTAGACCAGCGACGATATCCTTGCGGTGAGGTAATTGTATCCGAAATATGCAAGGATTCCGACGATCAGACCGCCGACGGTAGTGATCATGGCCGTGTATATGCCTCCCGAGAGCAGGGTTATGTCGATGTTGTTGCCTGCGTTGGACATGTTGAAGAAAGCCTGCACCATGCCCATCACGGTGCCGAGGAAGCCTATCATCGGAGCTCCTCCGGCTATGGTCGCGAGGTAGGGTATCCCCTTCTCGAGCCTTGCCACCTCGACGTTGCCGACGTTCTCGACTATGGTCTGGATGTCGGCAAGAGGCTTGCCTATGCGCGAGAGCCCGGCCTCGACCATCCTGGCCACCGGAGCGTCGTACTTCGAGCACAGGGTCTTGGCGGACTTTATCTTGCCTTCGTGTATATAGTCGCGGATGTCCATCATGAAGTCCTTGTCTATCTTGCCGGCCTGGCGTATGCTCCACCATTTCTTCCCGAAGATGTAGATGGCGACGATCGACAGCAGCAGCAGGACAATCATGAGCCAGCCGCCCTTCACGGCCATTTCAAAGAGAGTGTATGTCATTTCCTGGGGCACCGGTGCGACTTCCGCCGCGACGCCCGCGGTGATGTCCGTCTGAAGCAAACTGAAAAGCATGTCTGAAATCTTTATATAAGGTACACTATAATCCTAACTTGCAAAGATACTTAAATTCGGCGAATCTGCAAGCCGAAGCGGCCGGCGGACCCGTCGGGGCCCGGGACCGCGGTGCGGGGGCTGCGGAATGCCGCAGGAATCAGTATTCTATTCCGGAAAGAAAGAGGGCCTTGCCGGGCACGGACTCCCCGGCGGCGCATCTGGCAGCGGGCGTATCGGCCTGTGAGGTCTCCATGTCCGCCGGTAGTATCAGCGAGGCGAAATTCTCGACACTCCGTTTCCCTCTGCCGACCTCGATGAGGGTGCCCGTGACCGCGCGGACCATGTTGCGCAGGAAACGGTTCGCGGCGATTTCGAATTTCCAGTAGCGCGGGCCGGACCCGTCGTCGGGGAACGGCTCCCATGCGCATACGGACGGCCCGTAGGGCTTCCATTCGGCGGAGAACACCGTGCATACCGATGTCCTGCTGTCGGAGCCTGTCTTCTCGAAGCAGCGGAAGTCGTGGGTCCCGCACAACAGGGACGCGGCTTCGTTCATCAGTCCGAAATCCAGCGAGGGATAGGCGCACATGTAGGAAAAGGCGTCCACGAACGGGTCTTTCACCCTATGAAGAAAATAATTATATTCGCGCCGGCTTGCGCTGAAGCGTGCGTGGAAGGACTCGTCGGCGGGACCGGTCTCAAGCACGGCTATCTGCGGAGGTAGGATGGCATTCAATTTGTATGTCAAAACCCTCGCGTCAGGCGGATTGTCAGCATCGAAATGAGCGATATAGCCTATTGCATTGACTCCGGTATCGGTGCGTCCCGCACCGGTTACTGCGGTTTTGGTGCGCAGCAGCGTCGACAGGGCTTTCTCGAGGGCGGCCTGGATGCTCTCCTCGCCGGGCTGGACCTGCCAGCCGTGAAAACCTGCACCGCTGTATGAAAGCCTGATGAAATAACGCATAACGACTGCAAAAGTATTAAAAAATCTATGGAAAGTGTAAACATAAAGGAGCTCAACGACCGCATCAGGAACGAAAGCGCGTTCGTCGACATTCTTTCGATGGAGATGGGCAAGGTCATCGTCGGGCAGAAGCGCCTGATCGAGAACATGATGATAGCCCTGCTGGCCGACGGGCACATACTTCTGGAAGGTGTCCCCGGTCTGGCGAAAACCCTTGCCATAAGCACCCTCGCGCAGGCCGTGAACGCCAAGTTCAGCCGCATCCAGTTCACCCCGGACCTTCTGCCTTCCGATGTCACGGGAACTCTCATCTATTCGCAGAAGCAGGAGCAGTTCGAAGTGCACAAGGGTCCCGTGTTCGCCAATTTCGTGCTTGCGGACGAAATCAACCGCGCCCCGGCCAAGGTCCAGTCGGCCCTGCTCGAAGCCATGCAGGAGCGGCATGTTACCCTCGGTGACGAGACCTACAGGCTTCCGGAGCCTTTTCTCGTCATGGCCACCCAGAACCCCATCGAGCAGGAGGGGACCTATCCTCTGCCGGAGGCGCAGGTGGACCGCTTCATGCTCAAGGTGATAGTGGGCTATCCCAGCAAGGAGGAGGAGAAGCAGATCATAAGGATGAACAACAGCGGCGAGTTCCCCAGGGCGAACAAGGTCGTCGAGCCCGAGGACATCATCAAGGCCCGCAAGGTCGTGAGGGAGGTCTACATGGACGAGAAGATAGAGAGGTACATCGTCGACATAGTCTACGCGACCCGCACTCCGGCCGACTACGGCCTCTCCGATCTCGCCGGCTTCATATCCTACGGGGCGTCGCCGCGTGCGAGCATCAGCCTCTCGATGGCCGCCAAGGCCTACGCCTTCATCAAGCGCAGAGGCTATGTGATCCCCGAGGACGTGCGCGCCGTGTGCCCGGAGGTGCTGCGCCACAGGATAGGCCTGACCTATGAGGCCGAGGCTGAGAACGTGGTCACGGAGAACATCATAGAGAGAATAATAAATGCCGTCATCGTACCATAGCAGTACAAGCGACCTCCTGAAGAAGGTCAGGAAGATCGAGATAAGGACGAAGGCGCTGTCCCACCAGATTTTCGCCGGGGAGTATCATTCCGCCTTCAAGGGGCGCGGCATGGCCTTCAGCGAAGTCAGGGAGTACCAGTGGGGCGACGACGTGCGTTCCATGGACTGGAATGTCACGGCGCGCCTGCGTTCTCCCTATATCAAGGTCTTCGAGGAGGAGCGCGAGCTCACGGTGGTGCTGCTGGTGGACGTGAGCCGTTCCGGACTGTTCGGCACGGCCGGCGACACCAAGCGCGAGCGGCTCGCGGAAATCGCGGCGGTGCTCTCGTACAGCGCGATACTCAACAACGACAAGGTGGGCGCGCTGTTCTTCTCCGATCATGTGGAGAAGTTCATAACCCCCAAGAAGGGCCGCACGCATCTGCTGCACATAATACGCGAGATGCTTGAGCTGCAGCCCACTTCCGACGGCACCGACATAGGGGCGGCCCTGCGCTTCCTGACCAACGGCATCAAGAAGAAGTGCACGGCGTTTCTTCTCAGCGACATGCTGGATGTGGACGCCGACGGCAATCCGCGCTATGAGGACTCGCTCAAGGTGGCTGCCGGCCGGCACGACCTGAGCGTCATCAAGGTGCATGACCCCCGCGAGAGAAGCATCCCCGACGTCGGCCTCGTGCATGTGAAGGACAGCGAGAGCGGCAGAGGCGCGTGGGTGAACACCGGCAGCCGCAGGCTCAGGGCGTCCTATGCCGCATGGTTCGCCGCCCTCGGGGAGAAGGAGAGCCGCATATTCAACAGATACAGGATAGACAATGTCGACATAGCCACGGATTCGGATTATGTCAAGGGTCTGATGGCGCTTTTCAATCACAGATGAGCATTCTGACATCCATACTTTTCGCGCTTGCCGGCATAGTGCCTTCCGGAGACGCCTTCATCGAGCCTCTCCAGCCGAGGGATTCCGTGCTCATAGCCGATCAGTTCGAATATGGCTTCAGGCTTGACGGCGTGGAGCCGGGCACGACTATAGAACTTCAGGATTTCGGCGCGTTCGCCGACGATTCGCTCGTGCTCGTGCGCGACTGGCGCATCGACACCCTGCGCAGCTCCAGATCGGGCATGGACCTCAGCGGGAGCGTAGTCGTCTCTCCGTTCGAGGAGGGACATTACCGTCTGCCTGGGATTGCGGTCAGGAGGACGCTGCCCGGCGGTCAGACCGACACTCTGCTCTTCAATCCCGCCGAGCTGGACGTCATGACCATGCCCGTGGACACGGCGAACTTCGTCATAAACGACATAAAGGGGCAGATGCGCTATCCCCTGAGGTTCGTGGAGACCCTGCCCTGGATTGGCGGCGCCCTGCTGCTGGCCGCTCTGGTGTTCCTTGCCGTGCGGCTTGTCCGCAGGCACGGGAAGGGAGCTGCGGCGGGAAAGCCTGACGAGCCGCCGTATGTCGTCGCCCTCAGGTCGCTGGACAGGTTCAAGGACGAGAAATACTGGGCGCCGGACAGGCAGAAGGCCTATTACTCCGGAATCACCGACATTCTGAAGACCTATATCGCCAGCCGTTTCGGAGTGGATGCTCCGGAAATGACCACCGACGAGCTTTTCGACGCGCTCAAGTCCTGCAGCGGCATAAAGCCGGAGGTGTGGACGGAGACGCGCGGCCTGTTCGAGCTCGCCGACTTCGTCAAGTTCGCCAAGCATACCGCGACGCGCGACGAGAACCTGAGGTCGCTTTCCACCGCGGTCGCATTCGTGACTTCAACATATCAGACGGAGCTCGGGGAGGGGCATGCGGAAGATGTTCTTTGAGTATCCCGAACTGTTGTGGCTGCTGGTGCTGCCCTTGCTTCTGGCGGCGCATTATGTGTATCTCGAACTCACCGAGCGCAGGCCGCATCTGCGGGTGTCCGTCATAAGGCCGTGGCTCCGGAAGGGGTTCTCGCCGCTGGCGGCGCTCCGTCATCTGCCGTTCGTGTTCAGGACGGCGGCCCTGTGTCTGATTATCGTGGCAATAGCGAGGCCGAGGTCGTCTTCCGAGATGGAATCGGCCGAGACGGAAGGCATCGACATAGTGCTGGCGATGGATGTGTCCACGACCATGCTCGCGAGGGACTTCAATCCCGACAGGATCAGCGTGGCCAAGGACATAGCCATAGAATTCATCGCCCAGCGACCCTCCGACCGCATAGGAATAGTCGTCTTTGCCGGAGAGAGCTACACCCAGTGTCCGCTCACGACCGACAGGGCCGCGCTGATAAACATGATGAAGGAGGTGCAGACCGGCCTGATCGACGACGGGACCGCTATCGGAAACGGCATTGCCACCGCCGTGGCGAGGCTCAAGGATTCCGACGCTCCGAGCAGGGTGGTAATACTGCTCACCGACGGAGTCAACAACATGGGAGAGATAGCTCCTCTGACGGCCGCCGAGATAGCTAAGACCTACGGGGTCCGTCTCTACACCATAGGCGTCGGCGCCACCGGGACCGCACCCTATCCGGTCATAACTCCCTGGGGAGTCGAAGTCCAGAACGTCAAGGTGGAGATTGACGAGGACCTGCTGCAGAAGGTGGCCGAAATCACCGGAGGACGGTATTTCCGGGCGACCGACAATACCAAGCTCGCCGAGATCTATTCGGAGATCAACAAGATGGAGACCGCCCGCACCACCGTGGACAGTTTCCCCATATATAAGGAATTATTCGGCGGATATGCTCTGGCCGCGCTGATATGCCTGCTGCTTGAGCTTCTCGCCAGACTTTTGATGAGGAGGTTGCCGTAATGTTGTATATCGCTGAACCCGGATTTCTATGGCTGCTGCTCCTGGTGCCCGCCATTCTTGTCGTCTACGGCATCTCGCGGCACCTGCGGCGCAGGGCGCTGATGCGTTTCGGCGACCCGTCGCTGGTCCGGCAGCTCATGCCTTCGTGGTCTTCATCCAAAGGATGGTGGCATGTCGTGCTCTTCTGCCTGGCCTTCGTCTTCTTCGTGACCGGACTTTCGCGTCCGCTCATAGGAGCCAAGCTTTCCGAAAGGGAGACCAGGGGCGCCGAAATCATGATATGCCTCGACGTATCCAACTCCATGCTGGCCCAGGACTATCGTCCCGACAGGCTTTCCCGTGCCAAACTCGCCATCTCCAGGCTTGTCGACCGTCTTCAGGACGACAGGATAGGGCTGGTGATATTCGCGGGGACCTCGTTCGTCCAGCTGCCGGTCACTGCCGACTATATCTCGGCCAAAATGTTCCTCGACAATGTCGACACCGGCTCGATTCCGGTTCAGGGAACGGCTATAGGTGATGCCATAATCACGGCCGCCAGGGGATTCAGCGCGCAGAGCGAGAAGAGCCGCGCGATAATAGTCATCACCGACGGCGAGAATCATGAGGACGACGCGGTCGCCGCCGCGAAGACGGTCGCCGAAAGCGGCATAAGGGTCTATACTATAGGCGTCGGCTCCGTACAGGGCGAACCCATTCCCGTTAACGGCGAGCTGCTCAAGGACCGCAGCGGCCAGATAGTCGTGACGAAGCTCGACGAACAGGCGCTCATGGATATCGCGGCTGCCGGAGGGGGCTCCTATGTGCATGCAGGCAACGAGGAGTTCGGGCTCAACCCCATAATCGACGAGATATCGAAGATGGAGGACGAGAGGCTCAGCTCCATAGTGTTCGAGGAATATGACGAGCTCTATATGTATTTCCTGGGCATAGCTCTCGGAATTTTCGTGATAGAGATGCTGATAGGCGACAGACGGGCTAAATGGAGGATGTTCAGATGAAAGGAAGACTTATCATGCTATTGCTGGCGTTTGTGCTCGACACCATTGCCGTTTCCGCCCAGGCGGACAGGCATGAGGTCCGTCAGGGCAACCGCCGTTTCTCCAGAGAGGACTATAAGGAGGCCGAACTGTCGTACCGCAAGGCGCTGGTCAAGGATTCCCTGTCCGCCGCGGCGCGCTACAATCTGGCCTCCGCGCTGTACCGTCAGGAGAACTTCGACGGCGCCCGTGAGATAATGGGATCGTTCGACGGACAGGATGTCTCCGCTGACGTCCATTATAACACCGGAGACATAGCCTTGCAGCTCAAGGACTATGCCGCCGCGGTCGAGGCTTTCCGGCAGTCGCTGCTGAAGAATCCCGGAGACCTGGACGCCAAGGAGAACTACGTCTATGCCAAAAAGATGCTTGAAAACCAGCAGAACCAGCAGCAGGGAGGCGGGCAGGACCAGCAGGACGACCAGGACGATCAGAAGAATGATCAGGATTCTTCCGGACAGCAGCCGCAGAACCGGCCGGATGACGGTCAGGACGATTCCTCCGGTGGGGACAACGAGCCCGCGATCTCTCCCCAGCAGGCGCAGCAGATGCTGAACGCTGTCCAGGCCAGGGAGCAGCAGACCCGGGACAAGGTCGACAGGGAAAAGGCGGCCGTGCTTAAATCCAGACAGAAAGAAAAGAATTGGTGATGAAAAGACTGACAGCTTCCATCGCAGCGCTTCTGTTTGCGCTGACAGCCTTCGCTCAGACCGAGATAGAAGTCCAGGTCCCGAATCTCGTCGGACTGGACGAGCAGTTCAATGTGACTTTCGTAATCGAAGGTGACGCTCCGTCGGACTTCCGATGGGAGGCCGGCGACGGTTTCCAGCTCGTGTGGGGCCCGCAGAAAGGTACCATGAGCACATATTCGAACACGAACGGCCACGCGACCCGCTCCACGCAGACTACCTATACCTACATACTTCTGCCCAAGACCACGGGCAAGTTCAATCTGCCCGCGGCGCAGGCTACCGTCAAGGGAAGGACGCTCAGGTCGGGCACTCCCGCGATAGAAGTCGTCGCCGACAATAGCCAGCAGCCTTCGGGACAAGGCTCGCAGCCGGGTAACTCGGCGGTGACAGGTTCGGTGTCATCCGACGACATATACCTGTCTTTCAGCCTCAGCAAGTCGGACGTCATGGTCGGCGAGACCGTCACGGCCACGCTCAAGCTTTACCAGAGAGTGAATCTCGTGGGCTTCGAGAATGTCAAGTTCCCGAGTTTCAACGGCTTCTGGAGCCAGGAGACCCAGGCTCCCTCCAATCTGGAGTTCCATAGGGAAAGCGTGGACGGAAAGATATACAATGTGGCGCTGATACGCAGCTGGACTCTGGTGCCGCAACAGGCAGGCGACATAGTCATCGAGCCTACGGAGATGGTAAGCGTCATAAACATACGCGTCGACAGACCTTCTACCGGCACTATCTTCGACGAATTCTTCCAGAACGACTATCAGAGCATACGCAAGCGTCTGACCACCGAGCCGGTGACGGTGCGGGTGAACAGGCTGCCCGACGGAGCTCCAGCATCGTTCGGCGGGGGAGTCGGCAAGTTCAGCATGAGCGCTTCGCTTTCAAGGGACGAACTTTCCGTGCATGACGCGGCTTCGCTGGAAGTACGGGTCACGGGCAGCGGAAATGTGTCGCTGCTGAACGCCCCCAAGGTCAATTTCCCTCCGGATTTCGAAGCATACGACGTCAAGACGTCGGACATACCGGGAGGGAAGCTGTTCGAATATCCGTTCATTCCCAGAAGTCACGGCGAGTTTACGATAGGTCCGGTGGAATACAGCTACTATGACATACCCTCGCGCCGCTATGTCACCCTCCGCAGCGAGCCCATGCCGCTGGAGGTGCTCAAGGGCAGCGGCCAGACGGCGGACAGCACCGCCGGGATGCTGGTTCCGGGCGTGCAGCGCAGAGATGTCAGGGATGTCGGCTCCGACATACGCTTCATCTCCGCCAGAATGCCCTCGCTGGCGCCTTCCGGAACTTTCTTTGCCGGTTCGCTTTTGTTCTGGATTGCCGTTGTGCTGATATTTGCGGCCTCGGCGGCGGCATATTTCCTGCTGAAGGCGGCTGCGGCAAGGCGGGCGGATGTCGCCGGCACCAAGAACAGAGGCGCCGTGAAGATGGCCCGCAAACGGCTGCTCCAGGCCGAGGACTTCCTGAAGAAGGACCTCTACACCGCATTCTACGAGGAACTTCACCGCGCCCTGCTGGGCTATGTGTCCGACAAGTTCAACATGGATGCGGCCGACATGAGCAAGGACAATATTTCCGAAAAACTCGCCGGCTCCGGAGCCGGCAAGGCCGTGGCGGAGGACTTCGTTTCGCTGCTCGATGCCTGCGAATATGCGCGCTATGCTCCCGGCTCGGGCAATGAGGCGATGAGCGCCCATTATGAAAAGGCCGTCACGACCATTTCCGTGATAGAAGCAACCATGAAGAGGCATAAATCAAATTCCGCCGGCGCAGCCGCGGCTGTGGCGGTCATGCTTATGCTCGTGCCTTCGCTGCATGCGGAGGAGCTGCCCAGCGCCGCGGCCGATTCGCTATGGACGGCCGGGGTCGAGGCCTATGAGGCCGGCAGATGGTCGGACGCCCGCTCCGCCTGGTCCGCAATCGAGAGCTCCGGCCTTGTCTCAAAGGAACTCTACTATAATCTCGGCAACGCATGCTTCAAGGGCGATGACATCGCCCATGCCATTCTGAATTACGAGCGTGCGCTCAAGATGGACCCTTCCTATTCGGACGCCAGATTCAATCTCGAACTTGCATCGTCGATGATTCAGGACAATATCGAGGTCGTGCCGGAATTCTTCCTGACCCGCTGGATGCGCGGCCTGTGCTGGCTCATGCCTTCGGACACCTGGGCCGTGCTGGGACTGGTGCTTCTGGCGGCGGCCATGGCGATGCTGCTTCTGTTCCTGCTCGGCGGCGCTTCTTCGGCGCGCAGGACGGGCTTCGTATCGATGATAGTCGCGTTGGTGCTGGCGCTGTCGTGCTCCTCACTGGCTTTCTGGCAGCGGGCCGACTATGCCAGGGAGGACGCCGCCGTCATCACCCGGGCGGTCACCACCGTCAGGAGCTCCCCGTCCGACAGCACGGCCAAGGACCTGTTCGTGCTTCATGAGGGCACCAGGGTCATGGTGATCGACGAACTCGGTTCCTGGCTCAATATCGAGCTTTCCGACGGCCGCCAGGGCTGGATCGCGGCTGCCGATCTGGAGATAATATAGCTTGATTATCGGTGCTGCAAGTGCTCCCCGGCAGGCAGTGAATTTGGGAAAAGCCTGCCGGGGAGCACTTGCAGCACCGTAGTTGCCCGAACTATCTCAGCTTTGCCAATGAGCGGATGCGACCCGGGCAGGCTTTTCCTCAATCCATTGCCTGCCCGGGTCGCATCCGCTCATTGGCCGTTGTAATACGACCATGCTTCTGAAATAGCAAGGCTGTAATCAAGCTCGCTCGCCACAGTCGGCAGAGAAGACATCTCCCCCGCAGGCTTTTCCCAAATCCATTGCCTACGGGGGAGATGTCTTCTCTGCCGGGTGACGAGACTATTTGAGCCTGTCGATGATCAGCCCTGCGACTTTCTTGCCGGACATCAGCATGCCGCCGAAGATGGGCCCCATGCGCGGGGTGCCGCTTACGGCTGAGGCCGCCATGCCGCAGACATAGAGGCCGGGATATATCTCCTTGGTGCCCTCCACGACTTCCTTCTCGCCCGCGACCACGTCGAGGGAACGCTCCCCGATCACATCGCCGGTATCGGTGGCGAGGCGGATTCCATTCTTGCGGGCCACGGTGCGGCACATCTCGCTGTCATGCCCGGTGCCGTCGATCACGCACTTGGCCATGATGTTGAGCGGGTCGACATGCAGGCCCTCGCGCAGCACGGGAGTCCAGTTCACGACCACTCCGCTGACTACGTTGTTCTTGAAGATAACGTCCTCGACGGAATAGCAGTTGAAAATCGTGGCACCGGCGTGAACCGCCTTGTAGAGCAGGGCCGAGGTGCTTTCCACGGAGTCCATGACATAGAGGCCGTCGCCGTAGCTCTGGTAGTTGATGTCGAAGTCCTTGACTATGTCGAGAGCCTCCTCCTGCACCACGATCTGGTTGAACATCAT
>CALVAD010000022.1 GCA_944325495.1 uncultured Bacteroidales bacterium
TAGCCCAGGGCGTTGATCATTCTGGGCTCCAGCTGTCCGCCGAGCTCCGAGAAATATGACGTCCCCTGGCTGAAATCCCCGGCGTGCAGCAGCAGGACCTTGTCTCCGGGCATGAAATAGTCCTGTTCCGCGGCATCCGTACCGCTGAAAGCTCCGTACTCCTCCTTATCGGAACGGCAGCCTTTGAGGACAAAACGCAGTTTACTCTCATCAAGGCCGGCAAGGACGCTGTCCGGCAGCGAGGCCCCGGCAGTATGATGAACGCAGTGCGGAGGCCATGGTCCGCCCTGCTCCCTGAATGAACAATGGTCGAGCGGATGCCAGTCGAGGGTGAAATACACCAGGTCGAACCCGGGAATTATCCTCCTGATTTCCGGGAGGACCGCGCCAGCTGTGGTCAAATACCCCCGTATCTGCCAGTGCCGCTCTCCTCCATGAACGCCAGCAGCGTGTCGTAGCTGTCGAAACGTGCCGTGCCGGGAAGGTATACGCTGACCTTGAAGCCGACTTTCTCCGACAGACCGACTATGTTCATGAGCGTCTCCTTCACGCAGTATTCGGCTGCGATTCCGCAGACCGTGACCTCGTCGCCGGGCATGAAATAGTCCTGTTCCGCGGCATCTGTCCCGCTGAAGGCTCCGTACTCCTCCTTCCCAGAAAGGCAGCCTTTGAGAACGAAACGCAGTTTCTTCTCGTCAAGGCCGTCGAGGACGCTGTCCGGCAGCGAGGCCCCGGCCGTGTGGTGAACGCAGTGCGGAGGCCACGGGCCGCCCTGCTCCCGGAACGAGCAATGGTCGAGCGGATGCCAGTCTAGGGTGAAATACACCAGATCGAACTCCGGAATTATCCTTTTGATTTCCGGGAGGACCGCAGCGGCGCCCGGGACAGCCAGGGAGCCGTCGATGAAATCCTTCTGAAGGTCCACCGCAACAAGAATCTTTCTGTCAGCCATGATTGTTATTTTTTAATTAAACTGAAACCGTCCATCACGGGCATCGGCGTCGGAATATATGCCGGCCTTCATGCCGAGCGAATGAATATGGTCGGCGACAGCCTTCATGCCTCCGGGGAACCTGTCGGGATGGCAGTTCATCCTGCCGTCCGCCCCTCGGAACCCGAAGAAGCCGTCATCGACGTTCACATGGTCGTATCCCGCGTCAAACAGCCCGGAGGAGAGCAGCAGATCCGCCTGCTCCATGATCGTCGTATCCGAGATGTCCACCATGAATGCGTTCCAGGAACTCCATCCCATGACCGGAGGCCTGACATCCGGCGCTCCGGAGCAGCTGCAGTCCACGGAACAGGAAGCCGCCGCACAGGCGAAAGCGACAAATAGAATAGCGTGTATTTTCATAACTGCTGATGTTTCTCGCCGGCGCACATCGGACATATCCCCTTGACCATGTAGTTGACCGAGTCCATGCGGAAGCCCTCGGGAAGCTCGATCTCCGGAATGTGCATGTCCCGGAAACAATACGTCCTGTGGCAGGATTCGCAATAGAAATGGACATGCATGTCTTCGACCGTGCATTCCTCCTCGCCGGGACATACCTCGTACTTCGCCATGCCGCTTCCGTCCTCGAGTTCATGGACCACATGCCGGTCCGCGAGCATGGTCAGGACCCTGAAGATGCTCGACCGGTCCACGCTGTCGAGCATGATCTCCAGTTCGGAAAGCGAAAGCGGACGCCCCGCACCGAGCATCGCCCTGAGCACAAGCACCCTGTTGGGCGTGGGTTTCACGCCTTTCTTCTCCAGTATTTCCGTTTCAAGAGCCATAAACATCGAAAACTACTAATTTTCCGCAATTTCCGCAAGAATTTCCAAATAAAGATTAATTTTACACGGAATCATCACGACCCATGACAATGTTCCACAGCAGAACCCTTTCCATCGTCGCCGCGCTTTTCCTGACGGCGGCCGTTTTCCCTCAGGCGGCATCCTCCCGGACCTCCACCCTCCGGATCGACTGCATCTTCTCCGGAAGCTGCGAAGGCAGCCGCATTTCCCTGTCTTCCATGTCAGAAGCCGGACCATGGGCCGGAAGGCGCAGGAACATGGACAAACCCCCTCTCAGGGGCAACGGACAGATATCGCTCCGGGACAGCGAAAGCTCCGAAATCCTGTATGTGAACTCCTTCTCGACCCTGTTCCAGGAATGGCTCAACACCGAGGAGGCGACGAAGGCGGACAAGGCTTTCGAGAATGTCTTCCTCGTACCCATGCCTGAATCGGAGGCCGTGGTCAGAATCGAACTCTATGACAACAGGGGCGGGCTCGCGGCGTGCGGGGAATTCAGCGTGGACCCTGACGACATCCTCATAAAGAAAACACGCAGGCAAAGCGCACCGCACAGATACATCATGAACAACGGAAGCCCGCAGGACAAGATAGACCTCGCGATAGTTGCCGAAGGCTATACCGCCGACGAGGCGGAATTATTCTACGAAGACGCTGAAGCCGCAGCCGGAAGCATCTTCTCGCACTCCCCTTTCAAGGAGCTGTCCGACAGGTTCAATGTGGTGGCGGTAGCCCTGCCTTCACAGGACAGCGGCGTCAGCATTCCCCACGACGGCATCTGGAAGGACAGCGCACTCGGCTCCCACTTCGACACCTTCTATTCGGAGCGCTATCTGACCACGCTGGATCTGTTCGACCTGCATGACGCCCTGGCCGGCATCCCCTACGAGCACATCATCATTCTCGCCAACACGGACACCTACGGAGGAGGGGGCATATTCAATTCCTACCTGCTCTCCGCCGCACACAACGAATGGACGGCGCCGGTGATCGTCCATGAATTCGGCCACAGCTTCGCCGGACTCGCCGACGAGTACTTCTACGACGACCAGTTCACCGAATACTATTATCCCGACGCCGAGCCATGGGAGCAGAACATCACCACCCTCAAGGACTTTTCGCTCAAATGGCAGGACATGACAGAAGCCGGATGCGCACCCATAAGCAAGGAAACGCAGCTCGCCGACCCCGATGGCTGGGCCGGAGCGCCCGGGAGATTCAAGGTCGGACTATACGAAGGGGCCGGCTACCAGTCGGAAGGCGTATACCGCGGATTCCCAGAATGCCGCATGAAGATCAACGACTGGCCGTCATTCTGCCCGATCTGCGAAAGAGCCATCAGACGCATCATTGAATTCTACACCGAATAGGCCGGCGGACGCAGGATTTCCGCCAGGCGCTGCAACGAAACCACCTTTCCTGCATCTTTCATGGTAGAAAAAACATAAAAGTCTCACAATGAAGAAGCTTATAGTCACTTTTGCCGTCGCCGTCATAGCCGCCGGCAGCGCCATGGCCCAGATTTCAGTAGGGGCGGGATACCTCAACAGCACGGTCACGAGGACAGTCTCGGACAACAATCTCGACAGCAGTTCCGACGGCTTCTATGTCGGCGCTGACTTCTCCTGTCCCATAGTCGCAGGTCTTTCAGTAGACCCGGGAGTCTATTATGGTTTCCTGACACGCGAAGGAGAGTTCCTCGGCATGATGACGGGGACCACACAGAGCCATTACCTGAACATCCCGGTCAACCTGAAGTACAATTTCCACGCGCTGGATTTCCTCGATGTCTTCGCCTTCGCCGGCCCGAGATTCAACATAGGCCTCTCAAATACCACGACCACGCAGGTTCTCGGCATTGAAAGCCGTTTTGACCACTACGGAGAGGACGGTGACCTCCAGCGCTTCGACTTCGCCCTCGGAGTCGGAATAGGCTTCGACCTGTTCCAGATGGTACGTGTGAAGTTCGGCTACGACTGGGGCCTGCTCGACATAGACAAGAACGACTCCATGAAGACATCCTGCTCAGGCTGGAACATAGGTGCAGCCTTCCTGTTCTGACGGTTCCGACAATATGGAGAACGGGGGATGGCCAAAAAGTGAAAGCCATCCCCCGTTCTCAATTACCTGTCCTGTTTCTGAACATATAGCCGTATTTTCCCGCAAGGCTCACATCATGATAGGGAGAGCCTGAAAGTTCTGCGTCACCATTCGAAAAAGTGCTGCCGACAGGCACCCCGGATTTGTGGAAGCCTATGCCCATGAGCCAGTCTCCTGAACTGAACGCCCCGGCGGCCAGCTGCTCCGTCCAGACGGACGCACTCGGATTATAGAACTTCACATCGAAATCCGATGGAGGTGCGGTATAATACTTGGTGTAGTCCAGATGCCAGTCTCCGTTGAACCTGTATGACGGCGGGCCGGCAAAAAAATGCGAATGCCACGCGTCGCTTCCGAGAATCTTGACCATGTCCTCTATCGCCGACAACGACGCCGAATTCCCGAACATCTTCAGATACTCCACATTCTTCCTTCCTGTCAGATAGATGGTTCCCATCCGTCTGGGGCTGAACATAGCGAACTGGACCAGAGTCGACGAATATCTTATGGTATAATCCTTCGAGTACACCAGCTTGCGGCCGTCCCAGCGGTTGGTCACCGTCATAGTCAAGGTATGTCTGCCATAAGGCACCAGCAGACCTCCCGGCACAGGCTCGCCGTTGGACGCCTTCAACGGCTGCTCGGACTCATCGAAAAGCACCTCTATCGTGGTTTCCGTGACCTCGCCGTAACTTACCTTGATCACAGGCTCTATGACTTCATACGGCGGCGACTTGCATCTGTATGTCATCACCGGACCTTCGTCCCTGACTTCCACCTGCTCCGGATCCCTTGAGATATAGGTGCTGTTCGTAATGAACCTCACGCGGTCGTCCGTCCCCGTTTCCGAGAAATAGGTTCTTCCTATATTGCAGTATACGGTATCGAAGCGCGTCGGAACGGACAGGAAATATTGCACGGAATGCCGCCCCGAATACAGCCCGGTATATTTATTGGCCGAGAAGGTGATATTGGCGACCTGTTTCCGGTCCTGGATTTCATCCTCGACCTTCCTGTCCCCTATAGTGGTCTTGAAGAGATAGGCGGAGCTCAGGTCTTCCGAAAGGCGGATACATTCGTGCCAGTCAAGTCCGACCCCCGAAAGGCGCATGTCCGGCTTGAGCACCAGTCCGAACACCTCCGGGTCGAAACTCGAGAAGTCAACGGCCTCCCCGTCCCGTTCCTTGAAGAAGCCTATGCCGGTAGGTATGGGCTTTCCGTCAAATGGCAGGAACATCATGGGCTGGGCCGGCTTCCCCTCATAGACAAGCATGGAGATGCTCAACGGAATTTCGGTTATACCGTCGTTGTGTATGTCGTCCGAGCATATTATTATCTTTCCTGGAAGTTCGCCAAGGCCATAGCCGCAGGCCCCGAAGTTTCCGTTCGGATAGAAGGCGCAGACATCCAGGCGTCCGGCGGCGGAAATGCTCTGGGAAGCATAGGCGTCATAGTCCCGGTACGGCAGGATGACCTCGCCTGCCGCGTCGACCTTGCAGTTCACGAACGGTGCCGACAGATCCGCCGCCGTCTTCCATTGCTTGTTGTACACATGACTGCCCTTGCGGGCGGCGGAGACATCGTCCTGATCGGCAAGGTAATATATCCTGTTTCCCGCGAAACCCTTGAAATTCAATGTACGCCTCTGTCCTATATAGAAATCCTCGTCCAGTTTCAGCCCGCCGGACTCCTCGACAAGCAGATCCTCCGCCGTGACAATGACCGCCCGGACTTCCACCTCGCCGGGATAAAGATATAATGTCAGAGGTACGCGCCGGCCTGCCACGAAGCGTTTCGGATCGCTCACCCTGAAGCTGAAGCGCCCGTCGGAATAGTCCACCGAGATCCCCAGTCTGTCAAGCTGCCTGCGGACGGGCGTAATTACAGACAGACCGGACGACCAGAAATCGCAGCTCCACTCCGGTTCCGACAATGTCGCGGACTGATAGCCCATGGGGACACACTTGACCGAATTCACCATGTTCGGCCCTCCGTCTTCGAGCACTATGTTCAGATTGAACGTTCCTTCACGGTTCCTGCGCACATATATCTCCTTGTCCTGGGGAAGCGTGCCGGCCAGGTCTCCGGAAAGGAATATGCGCCTTGAATCCGTCAGACCGCCGCTGTCAAGCTTCCAGTCAGGCTCAAAGATGGACAACGGGTTGAATTTCAGGCTTATGCGCAGCTCCTTGTTCCTCTCCACCGTGAAGTCGGTGCAGTCGTCGCGTCCGAGGAAGAATCTGTAGGTCACATCCCCTTCGAATCCCGACTCCGCCATGCTCAGCCTGCCCACGAATTCAAGGAAGGTGAGCCTCTCTCCTACGCCCTCGATTCCGCTCGCGGCCTCGACTCCTTCCATATCCTTGTCCTCCGCCGATGTATTGTCCGGCATCAGCACGCCCTGCATGTTCTCGGGCACATAGAACACGAACTCCTTGACCAGTCCGTTCTCCATCGAGTCTTCGTAATCGCTCTGCACGATCACGTCGCCGGGGCCCGCCGCCCTGGAGCCTCCGGCGGCGAACGGCTGAAGCCGGCAGTTGGCCTGCCGTATATGCACGCTGCCGTTGGCGAATGCTTCCCGATCCGTACCCGCGAATCCGCTATGGTCGATTTTGAGCACCACCTTCGCGAAAAGCCTCTGCATGCTTATATCCACCGAAGTATCGACAAGAGGGTCGACTCCGGTCCGGCTCCAGCACAAGGGTATGCCCCAGCGGGAGACTTCGTCGAAGCGTTCACGCCTGAATCCGTCGCCGGCGGCTCCTCCGTCAAGCCGGTAGTCGAACGTCTCAAGTCCGGCCGATGTCGCCGGCATGGACGGAAGGACGGCAGATCCGTCATCGGCCAGAAGACGCAGGTTTCCTATGAGATACATGTCGTAGATCCCTCCCATAGGCAGGGATATCAGCATGCTGTTCCCGAGCATGTCGGCCGATATCTCGATCTCGGCCTCCAGTATGCCAGTCTCATGGTCATACACGGCCAGCACCGCTCCCGTGAACAATGACTCGATTCCGGCTCCGAGACTCGACTTGGAAGGCGCCGGAAAATCCGTGCCCACACGCAGCTCCACCGACTTCGTCCCCGTGCCGTCCTGTCCGAAATGCACAGGCACCGGATTCGGGTCGCAGGAATACGAGGCCGCCATGAGCAGGATGGCAAATATTTCAAATAACGATTTTCTCTTCATATCCATCAGATTTCAATGTCACCGAAACTGCCGTCTACATCCCAGTCGCCTATCGAGAGCGAAATCTCCGCTCCCGAATAATCGACGAGGGCGCTGGCATCCTGCAGGTTCCTGCGCTGCCAGTCATAGCCGGCTTTCCTGAATTCGCTGCCCAGATCAAGGACTCTGGACAGATTCTCCTGCCCGTCCTCTCCGCCGGAAGGGACCAATATCTCAAGCAGAAGCCCGTATCCGCTCTGGCGCGGAATCCTCACCTGAAACGCGGACGCGCCGCTGCGCCTCGCCACGGCGCGGTACGCTCCGGCGAGAGGCCGGGCGCTGTAGATGTCCAGGGCACAGCTTCCCGCCATGACACTCAGCGTCATACCATGATCCACATCCTCCTCAAGTCCTGAAACCACTACGGTCAGCGTGCAGTATTGCTTGCATGGCACGGCCTGCAGATGTTTTTCGTCCCCGTCGCATACGAATTTCTCCGCATACAGCCATAGAGGATCCGCTTCCTGTCCGTAGGGGACGACCAGCGAGTCTCCGCGCACCTCCATGCAGTCGAGTCCGGCGGCCAGCGCAGCCCCGGCCGCCCCTCTCGGCAGGCTCTGGACCAGACCGCTCTCCCTGAATTCCGACAGGTCCACTTCAGAGCGGCGGATGCCGCCGCCGCTGCTGAAAGAGACCAGAGCTTCAGGAAGACCGGCATGCAGGAACTCGCCGACCTCTATGCGGACATAGCACGGACAGGCGCGCCGGTCTTCCTTCACCGAGCAGGAGCACAGAAGCAGGCCGAGCGCCAGCACCATTGCCGGACCCGCCGGGATCCCTATGCCGCCGGACATCATATCGTCTCCGTATATTCGGCCCCGCTTTCCCAGTCGGCGACATCTATCACTCCCGAAACCACATCGAACTCCACAGGATGGTTAGGGTTGTCGGATCCCGGGCGGTTGACGGTCAGTCTGACCCTGTACTGTCTGTTGCTCTCCAGACCGTCGCCGTCTTCATCGTGCAATGTCACCGGGTAGTAGCAGGCATGCCATTCGCCCGACAATTTGAATTCCGCCTCGATCACGAGCACTGTGGCGCGCCTGCACCAGGTATCCGAGGAGCTTGGCGCACAGTCGTTGGGATAGGAATAGAAGACATGCTTCGTTTCATATTTCTTCCCGTACTCGACGGTGACCGCGTCCTGCTTGTCCAGAATGAGCGCCGACTTCGTTCCGTCGGTTTCTGCGGCCATCCTGGCATACCAGTCGGCGTCAGCGAGGGCGGAGGCCTTCAGCGTTCCGCCGAAGTTGACCTTCCCGGGCACGTTCATCAGATACACATCCTTTATCCTGAAACTTCCGGGCTGCCTGTACACGGCCGCGGACATGGCATTTGTGACGCTCTCGAGGACCACGGACGCACAGGCTCTCCTGACGCTTATCGTCTGGGTGGACGGGCCGGCGCTCAATACCGCCTTCTTGGACCCGGTCATGAAGAGCTTGTCGCGGGCGTTCTCCGAAAGCGACGAGGTCTTCTTCAGCAGATCGTCCAGAGTCCCTATGCTCTTGTCGGCGGTGTAGTCCTGCGCGGCATTGACGACCGCCCATATCTCCCTCTCACCGGTCGTGCAGTTCAGCTGAAGCCCCTCATACGGCTGCGACGAGGCGTCATAGTCAAGAGGATTGCCGAACCCCGCGGACATGCAGGCGTCAAGGATGTTTCCGTCATCAGAGCGGAATACGAAAACCTGCACGTTCTTTATCGTGGCTTCGTCGACCGTGGTCACTCCGGTCAGTCTGGTACGCAGGATTCCGTCGTCGAAACGCACGTCAAGGGAGCACTTCCCGTCACCGGCCGCGGCCCCGGGAGCCGGAGCCGTCTTCTCACAGCCGGAAGCAAGCAGCAGCGCCGCTGCCGCAGCTAAAATCAGTCTTGAGTTTTTCATGATTCGATGTTTTGAGTTATAGTTTGTCTGTCAGTTCATATTCGTCCAGCAGCGCGCAGATCTCAGGATCGAGATTCGCCCTGTGGCGGAAAGAAGGATCCTGCCCGCAGGCGAGGATCAGGCACTCGACCGCCTCCCTGTCCCTCCCGAGACGGGAATATGTCAGCGCCAGAAGATAGTTCACCCGGGCCGTCCGCGGACATCCGGACAATATGTCCAATGCCGAATGGTTCCTGTCCAGGGCGGCGAAGGCGACGGCAGTGTTGTAGTCGGCATAGGGCAGCAGCCTGTCCAGAGCACCCGCATAATCATGCTCACTCAGCATGCGGACTCCCGCCATGTAGCTGGTGTCAGGCACCGAAGTGTGCACGGTGTCCTTGAGCATGCCCTCCCTGTGGAGAAAGAACTTGAAATCCACTGTCCTCAGCCGAGGATACAGGTTCTCGTGGATATGCGGATAACTTTTCATGGACCTCATCAGCAATTCCCGTCTGTCCGGATCGCTTTCCTCCGCCAGAGAACGGTACTCCTCCTTCTCGTTCCGGCTGATCAGGCTGTCGGCCGAGACAAGTCTGTCAAGCAGGTCCCAGTTCTCGCCGCCGCTCCGCGAAGCGAACACGATCTCCTGTCCGTCTCTGCGCGAACGCCCTAACTTCCTGAAGTAAGGCGAAAGATATTCGCTTGCCGCCAGGGCTCTCGAATATGCCAGCGAGATGTTGGACTTCAGATCCCCTTCCGGAGAAGCGGACGCGATCACGAGTATGGAGTCCACCTTCAGCGAGCTGTCCGCAAGCAGTTCGTCCAGTCCGGCACGTATCCTTCCCAGTTCCTCGCCATTCTTCCCGAGCCTTTCGTCAATCTCGCAGCTGCCGGCCTCGAAATCTATCGTGCAGCTCATGTTGCTCTCCACATTCCTGGAGATTATCTTCGTCAGATACTTTTCCGTACAGTCGGCGAGGCCGGCGAGAGAACTCACATAGAAAGTCAGGCCGTCAGTCTCCGGTATGGTATAGAGATGCCTGTCCTCGGCGTATATCCCGCCCGACAGGGAGATGCCGACCTTGCGCAGCCCCGGGGCGGCAGGGACGGTCTGCACATAATTGTAGACGAAATCCCCGTTTCCGGCACGCAGCACCGTATCCAGCCTTACACCTTCCTCCCGCAAGGGCACCTTGACATATTTGCGTCTCCGCCTGTCCTTGTCCGCCACCAGCCTCCGGTTCCTTCTCAACAGGAATTTCCTCGTGTAATGCTCGGCTGCCTGCCGCGAAGTAACCCCGAAGCAGCTTTCGAAACGCTCGGAGGAGACATAGCTGGAATCATTCCTCAGCGCATACAGCCCGGGGATGTTCCTGGCGATGAATATCTCAAGGTTTCTCATGTCGATGAACTCCAGACTGTCGGTGATTATCCTCGAAAGGAAGCGCCGGTAATGCTCGTAGCCGCGCAGCTGCCGCCTCCTGTAGTTCTCTCCGGTGACTATGATGTCGTCCATGTCAAATGTGCGGCCGGACATCTCCATCACCGGACACAGCCTGAGCTGCCAGTCCGAATCCCTGATATATTCCGGGACGATGACCTGGAACTCCAGCCTTATGCTGCCGTTCCTTTCCGCAACATTCCTGAAACGGGCGGTAACCACGGCCGCGTCCAGCCTGTCTACGGCGACCATCTCTCCGCTGCCGCTGTCACGCTTCGCCCTCATCAGGATCATCTCCCTGCCGTCAGCGCCGACAACCAGCAGGCTGTCTCCCCTGGAGGATACCAGGGCCGTATCGAAGACGGGAAGGGTGGAGACCGGTTCGGGAGGCAGCCGGAGCTCCGCCGTCATCCCGCTTTCCGCGATTCCGGAAATTCTGGAAACGGAGCTGCATGCCGCATACGCAAGTAAAAAAGGAGCCAGAAGCAGGACCGCAGGAGTGAGGCGTTTGCCGGCCGTGCTTCCGGCTCCTGCACCGTGCAGTCTAAACTTCATACTGCAGCGGTTCGGGATCGTCAATCACCGCAATCTTGTTGGCGACGATGTCCGCGGACACCCGCTCAACCCCGTCAGACCCCGTGTATTTCTGATACCTGAGGCGGCCGGTCACATGGACCTTGGTGCCCCGGACTATCTTGTCCAGCCCGTGGATGTTCTTGCCCTCCCAGGCCACTACACTGTGCCAGCTCGTGTCGATCACCGCGGCCCCCTCCCTGTCCTTGTAGGCGTAATTCGTGGCAACGGTAATCCTGGCCATCACATTTTCGGAAAAGGTCTGGAGCCTTACGCTTCCGACCGTTCCCCGGAGTTCGATTCTGTTCAGCTGTTCCATAAAGTCTCTTATAGTTCAAGTAATCTTCACGAGGCCGCGCGGTCCTCGTCCGATGCAAAGGAAAGCACAAAAATCATCAGGAAAAAGCCCCGGAACACGATTTTGAAGAATCCGTATGTTCTTTTCCGTTTCTTATCCTTTTTGATAAGAAACATAAATCCTGTCCCGTGCACGGAAACAGCGGAATTTCACGAATGTTTTTTATCTTTCCTTGGAAATCACGGCGGCGCATGCAATATTTGGAAAAAGCCTGAACTATGAACTATAAGATCAAGCACGACGAAAGCGAGGGCTGCTGCCTCGAATGCGGCGGAGTCCTCAACGGAAGGAAGGACAGGAAATTCTGCAGCCTCGTCTGCAAGAATGCCTACAACAACCGTAGAATCAGCATCATACGCAAATACAAATCGGACATCATGTCCAGGCTGTCAAGAAATTACGAGATACTCGAGTCCCTGCTGAACGATAAGGTCAAGAACGCCTCGCTCGAAGAACTCAAGGCTCTCGGATTCGATGACAGCTGCATGACCGGGCACAGTCCGGGGCGGCGCAAGCACGAGGAGTGCTGCTGTTTCGACATAGTCTACTATCGCAGCGAGAACAAGATATTCGGACTGCGCCGGCTGACGATAGAGAAATAGGATATCAGTATATCCTGACCTCGCCCATCTCGACCCCGAAGCAGCCGTCAGTGACTATGGGCACCTTGCGGCCGTCAAGGTCACGGACATGGATCATCTCATCGGTGAAAGTGTGGGAATGTCCGCCTACCACGAGGTCGGCGTTCCGGATCTGCGGTACGAGCTTCTGGTCCTCCTCGTAGCCTATATGCGACAACAGTATCACGAGATCGCATTTCTCAGTGTCCTTCAGATACGACGCCCAGCGGTTAGTGACCTCCACATCGTCGAGCTGGGGTATACGGGACGAGACCACCGAGCTCACATTGGCGGACAGATTCGTCTCGAGACCTATGATCCCTATCTTGAATCCGCCTCTTTCCACTATCGCGTAAGGCTTGACATATTCGGAAATATCGAACTGCGAAAGGTCAAGGTTCGCGCACACCACACTGGCATTCTCAAGCGCAGCGAGACGCCACGTAAGATCCTCGATTCCGTTGTCGAACTCGTGATTCCCGAGAGTCACGCAGTCATAGCGCAGGGCGTTTATCATCTTCGGTTCGAGACGCCCGCCGAGTTCGGAGAAATATGAGGTCCCCTGGCTGAAGTCTCCGGCATGGAGCAGCAGCACCCTGTCCTCCCCCGCGGCGGCGCGCACCGAATCCACGAAAGCGGCCCTTTCGATCACCCCGCCCCGCCCGGCGTCGGCGCCGCTTCTTATCGGCTCGAAATGGCTGTGGGTATCATTCGTATGCAGTATGACCAGCCTCGGTTCCGTCCGGCACGAGCATGCTGCGGAAACCAGGGCTGTCAGAACCAATATCTTAATGAACCTCTTCATCACTTTCCTCCTCTGACGACCAGTCTGTCGTCGGTAAAATACTTTATAGTATCACCCCGCTCCGCATAGCCCATCGCATACGGGAGCATCGAATCTATCACCTTGACATCGGTGATTATGAGTTCGCAGGCGTTCCGGCCTATGCTGATGCGGTCACCCCCGTCGAGCAGAAAGTCGATGGTGGCGACTCCGTAGACCTTTTCGGGATCCACCTCCACGCCGCCTACGAGCAGGCTGTCGATACGATGGCCGTCGACAACGACCCGGGCGCCGCCGAACGGCTGGAGCTCATCGGCTGCCATGTACTCGAACAGAGCCTTCAGGTCCCTGCCTTTAAGACCGACATAGCAGAGATAGTTCTTGAAAGGCAGCATGGAGACCAGGTCGTCCATGATGACCGGTCCGGCAGGAAGATCGACGCGGATTCCTCCCGAGTTTATTATGCCCACGTCGACTCTCCGTCCCGTCAGCCTTCCGACATCTTCCATGAGATGATCGACAATCCAGTTCGACAGTGCGCAGTTGGGCCCGCCGCGCAGCATATCTTCCGACGAATAACCGATAACCTGCTTCAGCGCGGCCATTTCCGGCTGCACGGCAATCAGTTCCGACGCCGCGGCATAAGTCGCGCTTCCCGCCGGGAACACCTCCCCTCCGGGTGACACATAGCAGCTGTCGTTCACGGCGCCGAGAGCCTCGGCCACATTGTCGGCATTCGGAGCCGTGACGCCGGTGCGGTGTCCGTCCATGTCATGTTTCGTCCATGACATCCTCGGCGTGCAGGCGCCGGCCGACAGAGCCAACAGCACGAACGCGATTACTTTTGCTTGAACCATTTCCAGAGATCTTTCCACGAGGACTTCTTTCCGAACATCAGTATGCCCACCTTGTAGATTTTGGCCGAGAACCAGGCGAAAAGCACTACGGTGGCTACCAGCAGCGCTACCGAAAGGGCGATCTCCCAGACCGGCACGCCGAACGGCAGGCGGGCCAGCATCACGATGGGCGAAGTGAAGGGAATGACCGAACCCCAGAACACCAGGCTGCTGTCAGGCGCCTTGAATGCATACAGCGCGATGAAGAAAGCCACGAGCAGAGGCACGGTCAGCGGAAGCTGCAGCTGCTGCGAGTCCCCTTCGTTCTCGACCGCCGATCCTATCGCCGCGAAAAGCGATGCGTACAGCATGTAGCCGAACACGAAGAAGATTATGAAGCATACGACTATCTGTCCGAAAGGTATGTTGGCGAGAGACGAGAGCAGTATCGACGCCTCTCCCTGGTCGGAAGCCGCTGCAATCGCGGTTTCGGCCATGGCCGGATCCATTCCGCTCATCTGGACCATCTCCGCAGGGTCGGCACCCGACAGCAGTGAAGGACCGGCTATCGCTCCGACTACCCCGACTATCGCGACCGTCAGCACCACCCAGAGCAGGAACTGCGTCAGCGCCACCATAGCTATGCCTATGATCTTGCCGAACATCAGTTCGGTGGCCTTCACCGAGCTGATGAGCACCTCGACCACGCGGCTGGACTTCTCCTCTATCACGGAGGACATCACCATCCCTCCGAAGACTGCTATGAACATGTAGATTATCATGCCGAGGATCATCGACACGATCATGTAGACGCCGGAATCCGCGGCTTTCTCCTCACCGTCCTCCTCGTCGACGGTATACGACATCAGACGCACGTCGGCTTTCACCTCGTCCATGATTTCGCCGAGACCCTCGATGCCGTAGGAGTCAATCCTGTATTCCTCGACAGCATAGTCTATGCGGTTTCCTATGTTCTCAGTCATGTCGACGCCGAGCGGCTTGGACGAATATATCGCGGCCTCCACGGTCCGCTCTGCGGAATCGAGAGGCGAAATCTGGAGCACTGCGTCATAGCCCAGCGCGGCGAGATTGTACTTTACGCTGTCAGCCGGCATTCCCGAACAGTCGGCGAAAGTAACCGTCTCCGTATTCTCCAGCACCGGCATGACGATTCCCGATGCGTCGCACACGGCCACGGTCTTGCTCTCCTCCTTGGTCGCGAACATTATGAGCGACGGCAGCAGGCACATCGCGGCGAAGAGCACGGGCACCAGGAAGGTGGTGACCAGGAAGCTCTTCTTCTTGACGCGGTTGAGATATTCGCGTCTGATTATTATCCCTATTTTCCTGGAATTCATTCCGCACCCTCCCCTTCTGTTACAAGTTTTATGAAAATATCGTTCATCCTGGGCATCAGTTCCTTATACGAATTGACAGTCACGCCCCTGCGGATATAGGACTCGAGGGTGGACGCCCCGTCGGTCTCCCTGGGCAGGATCTCGACATGCCGTCCTTCCGCGTCGGTATAGACAAGCTCCACATTGTTGTTGCCGTACCTGCGGCGTATGTCGTCCACGGCCCCGGTTATCACCAGATGGGACTTGTTGATCAGCGCGATCTCGTCGCAAAGCTCCTCGACCGACTCCATGTTGTGCGTCGACAGGATTATGGTCGCCCCCTCGTCCTTGAGCCTCAGTATCTCCTGGCGTATGACCTCGGCGTTCACGGGGTCGAAGCCTGAGAAAGGTTCGTCGAGAATCATCAGAGAAGGTTTGTGGACCACGGTGGTGATGAACTGCACCTTCTGCGCCATGCCCTTCGAAAGTTCCTCGATCTTCTTGTCCCACCAGCTCTGGATGCCGAAGCGCACGAACCATGCCTTGAGCTCACGCATGGCGTCGCGGGTGCTCATGCCCTTGAGCTCGGCAAGATACATGGCCTGCTCCCCGACCTTCATCTTGCGGTACAGACCGCGCTCTTCAGGCATATAGCCTATCTTTTCCACATCGCTCTGGCTTATCGGGCTCCCCTTGAAGAGAACCTGCCCCGAGTTGGGAATCGTGATTCTGTTGATAATGCGTATCAGAGTCGTCTTGCCCGCCCCGTTGGGACCGAGCAGTCCGAAAATCCTGCCTTCCGGAATTTCGAGGTTGATGTCCTCAATGGCCACCTTCTCCCCGAAGCTCTTGCTGATGTCCTTACATTCGATTATTGCCATAACGGCCCCAAAGATAAATAAAAAAATCGCCTTTGCGAGGCGATTTTCCGTTAAAAAACAATAAACTATTTCAATGTCAGAGCCGACACCGAGCAGGGAGGCAGCGTGACTTCAAGTCCGGACCTGGTGAACTTCCATTCCTTGAACTGCTTCGGTGCGACAAGGTCGGGATTGTCGAAGTCATTGAAATCGTGCACGTCCCCGGATGCGAGCACCCTGGCGGAGACCACCGACGACACTGCATCGGGATTGTCGAAGGTCACGAGCACCTTCATGGACTTCCTGAGGTCGGTGTTCACGAGCGAGATGTTCATGTTGCCGTCCTTGCGCGAAACGGTCACGTCGACTGCGGGGACAGGGATGTCGCGGTCGCATTCCTTTCTCGGGGTGAGGCAGTCCGAGGCCACGTATTCCGCGTCCTGATGCACATTGTACATCTCGAACACATGATATGTCGGGGTGAGCACCATCTCGGTCTCGTTGGTGAGTATCATGGCCTGGAGCACGTTGACCACCTGGGCGATGTTGGCCATCTTGAGCCTTTCGGTGTATTTGTGGAATATGTCGAAGTTCAGGGCGGCCACCATCGCGTCGCGCATCGTGTTCTGCTGGTAGAGGTGTCCAGGATTGGTCCCCGGCTCGACGTCGAACCATGTGCCCCATTCGTCGAGTATCAGGGCCACGCGGCCTTCGGGATCATACTTGTCCATGATGTCGATGTGCTTCTTCAGAACCTCCTCTATCTCAATGGACTTGGAGAGAGTGTTGTAGTAGTCCCTGTCGCTGAACTTCGTAGCCGAACCCTTGCTGCCCCAGTTCATTACGGTATAGTAATGGAGCGAAAGCCCGCTCATGCCCTTCCTGACGAGGTTCTGCATCAGCACCTCGGTCCAGTTGTAGTCGTAGTCCGAGGCTCCGCTGGCTATCTTGTAGAGCCTGTTGTCGCCGAAATTGCGCAGGTAGGTGCCGTAGCGGCGGAAAAGGTCGCTGTAATATTCGGGAGTCATGTTGCCTCCGCAGCCCCAGGCCTCGTTGCCAATGCCGAAATACTTCACCTTCCAGGGTTCCTCCCTGCCGTTCGCGCGGCGCAGGTCGGCCATTGAGCTCTTGGCGTCCGAGGTCATGTATTCCACCCAGTCCGCCATCTCCTCGACGCTGCCGCTTCCGACATTGCCGCTGATGTAGGGTTCGGTGCCGAGCATCTCGCAGAGGTTCAGGAATTCATGCGTGCCGAAGCTGTTATCCTCGAGAGTGCCGCCCCAGTTGTTGTTGGAGATGTAGGCTCTCTGCTCCTGCGGGCCTATTCCGTCCATCCAGTGGTAGTCGTCGGCGAAGCATCCTCCGGGCCAGCGCAGCACTGGAATCTTGAGAGCCTTCAGGGCGTCGAAGACATCCTTGCGGTAGCCGTCGACATTGGGCACGTCGGAATCCTCGCCCACCCACAGCCCGCCGTAGATGCAGCGGCCGAGATGTTCCGAGAACTGTCCGTAGATTTCCGCAGGAATGGTCACGCCCGTACCGGCGTCATGCACCCTGACAGTCGCGTCCTGGGCGTTGAGGGCCTGTATCCCGAACAAGGACAGACCCGCGAGAAGAATTGAGATCTTTTTCATATCGGTTATTGGTTTTGTGGCTGTCACCATCTTCAAATATAGCAATATTTTCTATCTTTGCCCCATATTCAGGAGAACGGAATGGCAAGAAACAGCCCCGGCATAGACGCCCAGTGCAGACAGATCATCGAAGATGCATCTGCCGGGAGATTCAGCCCCGTCTATCTGCTGATGGGTGACGAGCCATACTACCCGGAGCTCGTATGCGGCGCCATAGAGAAGCACTGCATACCGGAAGAGGACAGGGACTTCAACGAGACGGTCTGCTACGGCTCCGACGTGAGCGCCGAGCAGGTGATCACGGCCGCACGGCGCTATCCCATGATGAGCGAACGCCAGCTGGTCGTGGTGAGGGAGGCGCAGATGATGAAGGACATCGAGGACCTCGCCGTCTACTGCAGGGAGCCCCTTGAGTCGACAGTGCTCGTGCTCCTGTTCCGCAGGGCGGCGCTCGACAAGCGCAAAAGCCTCTACAAGGAGATCTCGAAACACGGCACCGTGGTCGACTCCCCTGCGATACGCGACTATGCCATAGCCGACTGGATAACATCCTATTACTCCGGAAGAGGGCTCAGAATCGACCCCGGCGCGGCGGCGCTGCTCGGAGAATCTGCCGGCACCGACCTCTCCGCCATCGCCGCCGAAACCGACAAACTGCTCAGGAACCTCCCCGAAGGGACCAGGGAGGTGCATGTGGAGGACATAGAGAAGAATGTCGGCATATCGCGCCAGTTCAGCATATTCGAGCTCACGAAGGAGCTTTCCTGCAAGAATGCGCCGATGGCCCTTGAGATAGCGGCCCGCATAGGGAATTCCGCCAGATTCAACATGCCCATGGCGGTCAGCGCGCTCCACACCCATTTCTACCGCATACTCAAATATGCCGCGGCAGGCGCAGGACGCGGCCCGGTGCCGCCGGACATCAAGGCGAGGGCGCTCGCCGGCGTGAATCCGTATTTCTACCGGGAATACGACACCGCAGTGAGGAACTACCCGCTACCCGCCGCAATGTCGGCCGTCTCGCTGCTGTGCGAATACGACTGGCTCGGCAAGGGAGGCGGAGGCCAGAGCGCCGCTCCCGGCGAACTGCTGCGCGAGCTGGTGGCGAAACTGCTCGCGCTCTGAACGCAAAAGGGGCCCGGCTGCCCGGACCCCTTGACCTGAAATGGTATCTGCTATTTCTCGTATTTCTTTTCCTTGGCGCGAGTCAGCTTTTCCTTCATCGCATCCACGCATTCCGTAATCGCATTCTCAAAGGTATCGGCGGCACGGTCGATGATGAGACTGTCCCCCGGCACCCGGATCTGGATTTTGGCCCTCTTCCCCTCCTTGGTGTCCTCAAGGACCACCTCGGCCTCTTGAGCCACCCCGTCGAAGAACTTGGACAGACGTGAGACTTTCTTCTCGACGAAAGCGATGAGTCTTTCACCGGCGTCGAACTTCAGGGATTTTACTTTAATCTCCATGTTTCCTCCGTTTTTTGCCCTTGGATGGGCGTTGTTATAAACCTTCTTGAGCCGCTCTATGGAATTGTGCGTATATACTTGAGTCGCCGCAAGGGAGGAATGGCCTAGCAGTTCCTTGATCGAATTCAGGTCGGCGCCGTCGTCCAGCAGCTCCGTCGCCAGGGTATGCCTGATGACATGAGGTGACTTCCGGCCGCTTATGCCTGCCACGCCGCCCAACTCCTTCTTCACTGCCCTGTCGACGAAGACCGGATAGAGCCGGCCTCCCTTTTCGGTCTGGAGAAGAGCCGCGTCGGGTCGCGTATCCGCACATTTCAAAGAGTCAACCGATTGTAAATATAATGAAATTTCCTCACAAAGCGAAGCCGTAAGCGGAATTTCCCGCATTTTGTCGCCCTTGCCCCAGACATGCATGACCCGGCGGGCCATATCCACGGAACTGCGGTTCAGAGCTATCAGCTCGCTGCGTCTGATACCCGTTCCGTAGAGCAGCGCGATGATCATGTGCCTGAGCTTCGAAGAATAGTCGCCGAACTGCGAGACTCCCCTCGTGGCGTCGAAATATTCCCGCATGGACTCGCTGCGATAGAATTCCACGAGACGCTTCTGCTGTTTCGGCCGGCTTACGAGACGCGCCGGATTGGACTCCAGCCGCCCCTGCTTCATAAGGTAGCGGCAGTAGCCGCTGAGCACGCTCAGACAGAGATTGACGGTCCTCGGACTCTCCCCGCGCTCATCCAGGAGATGCACTTCGAAGGACCGCAGGGTCTGCATGTCGGGAATCTCCTCCCCGCCGGCAAAGGCGGCGTAGTCCTCGAGAACCGAACGGTAGATCCGGCATGTCCGCGGGGAATAGCGCCTGATGCCCGATATGTATTCAAGATATTCCTCAATCATCCGGGCAGGCTTCCTTGAGTCCCATCTCGGCGGCTTTCACCCGCATGAAGGCGTCCGCCTCTTCGAAATTGTTCTCTATCAGCCCGTCGAGTATGGCTTCCTTAACCATCTCCTTGAGCTGTCCTATCTCCCGGCAGGGCGGAAGCCCGTAGACTTCCATGACATGCTCGCCCGTAATCGGATTCTTGAAATTCCGCAGGGCGTCCTTCTCCTCGACCTGCACGAGCTTCTGCTTCACGAGCTCGAAATTGGCTCTTATCCTCGCCACCTTGGCCTCGTTTTTCGAGGTGATGTCAGCATTGCAGAGCAGCATGAGGTCGTCGATGTCGTCGCCGGCGTCGAAAAGCAGCCGGCGCACGGCGGAATCGGTGACTTCCTCGTCCACCAGCGCGATAGGCCTCATATGCAGCCTGACAAGCTTCTGGACATATTTCATTTCGTCCACGGGCAGCTTCAGCCGGTTGAATATCCTGGGCACCATGCGCGCGCCTATGACCTCGTGTCCGTGAAAGGTCCATCCGGCCGACGGGTCGTAGCGCTTGCTCGCGGGCTTCCCGACATCGTGCAGCAGCGCAGCCCAGCGCAGCCACAGCGGCTTCGTGCCCCCTTCGACATTGTCCAGCACCGTAAGGGTGTGTTCGAAATTATCCTTGTGGCCCCTGCCGTCTATGCTGTCGACCCGCTTGAGAGCGCTCAGCTCCGGAAGTATGAAGTCCAGCAGTCCGGCCTCGTCCAACAGGCGGAACGCCATCGAAGGCCGTCCGCACACGATCATCTTGTTGAGTTCGTCGGAGATTCGCTCCTTGGAGAGAATTTCCAGCCGCTCCGCCATGCGGCGCATCGACTCCATCGACTCTTCCACGATGCGGAAAGTATGGCCGGGGACCGACAGCCGGGTCGCGAAACGGACGGCGCGCAGCATCCTCAGAGGGTCGTCGGAATAAGTCGTGTCCGGATCGAGAGGCGTGCGTATCACGCCGTCGGCGAGATCCCTGATGCCGCCGAAAGGGTCCACCAGCTCCCCGAAGCTGTCCGGCTGCAGGGAGAACGCCATCGCGTTGATCGTGAAGTCGCGCCGCCGCTGGTCATCCTCAAGCGTTCCGTTCTCGACTATGGGCTTGCGGGACTCGCGTCTGTAGGACTCCCTCCTCGCCCCCACGAATTCTATCTCGTCGGGGCCGTAATGCAGCATCGCGGTGCCGAAATTCTTGAAATAGGAGACATGCCGGCCCGTCCGCGCCCCGACTTCCAGAGCGAAATCGATGCCGCTCCCCTCCACCACGATGTCGATGTCGTTGCAGGGGCGGCCCAGGAAGCAGTCGCGGACATAGCCGCCTATCACGAAGGCGCGCATGTTCCTGGACGCGGCCGTTTCGGATACTATGCGGAATATGGGCTTGTCAAGAAACTGTGAGGTTATCGTCGGCATAACAACATTTCTTCATATACGGGTATGGACTCGCACGGCACGAACCGTCCGCCGTCCAGCCTGTAAAGATAGGTTAAATTTCCGTTGGTCAGAATAAGGAAGGAGACTCCGAGCACGGCGTTGTAGCGCATCGCCTGCTCCGCCACGGCGGATGTCAGCTCCACGGACGGCCGCTTGCACTCCACCACGGCGAGCGGAGAGCCGCTGCGGTCATATACGAGTATGTCGGCACGATAGCGCTTCCCGCCGAACTTCAGGGCGCATTCGCTCATCATCATGTGCATGGGGACCTTGAAAATGTCGCGGAGCTGCATTATGAACCACTGCCGCACCCGTTCCTCGGGTGTGGCAGCCACCTCCTTCCTGCGGAGCGGATCCCAGATCAGGTCTTCCCGCGACGCCGGCATCTATTTCCTCTTCCAGTAGACGGTCTCTCCGATTCCCAGCACGCTGCCGCGCAGCTTGAGGGTGTTGCCTCCGTCCACAAGCGAGCAGGTCACGTTGGCCTTGATTCCACGCGTCGGGTCATAGATCCTGGTGCCGCCCCAGTTGTTCTTCTTCTCGTTGAATTCGAGTCCGGAGAAGAGCACTATCTGGTCCACGGGCACATTGCGCAGCGACTTGTCGGGATTCTTGACGTCGAGCTCCTTCTTCCCGTCGGGGCCGACGCAGTTCTCGACCCAGTAGACCTGGGCCTTGTAGGTGCCGTCCGGCGACTTGGTTATCGCGACGAACGACTCCACGCCGTCCTGCTCGGCAAACCAGTTGCCGACTATGTCATCCGCCTTGTTCTGGCCGAATGCGGCCGCAGCGACGAAAGGCAGCATGCAAAACATGACAAAGAATTTCTTCATATCAGTCAGATTTTATGTTCCTGCCCATGCTTATCAATAAACATGCCCGCGCGGGTGGCGCATTTTCCGTCCGCGCATGCTAAATATAGCAAAAATTCCATTCAAATGCGGATTCCAGTAAGTATCTTTGCATCCCGATGGACAGACGGAAATTCATACGCGACAGCCTGGTTCTGACCGCCGGCACCATGGCGGCAGGAGTTCTCCCCTCCTGCGCCGGAGGCATGGGCCGTATCGGAGCGGAGGGAACGGGAAGCACCGTCACCGAAGGGCCGCTCGAGCTCGAATGGGAGAATTTCACCGCCCGGATGAAATACACTTTCAGCATCTCGGGGTCTTCAAGGGACAGCACCCCCATAGTGCTCACAAGACTGCGCTGGTGCGGGTTTACTGGCTATGGTGAGGCGTCGATGCCTCCCTACCTCGGTGAGAGCCACGCTTCTGTCGGCGCCTTCCTGCGGAAGGTGCGTGACGAAGTCCTTCCGGGGTTCAGGGACGCGTTCCTCGTCGAGGACATACTCGCCCGTACCGACGCGCTCGCCGAAGGCAACTGCGCCGCCAAAGCCGCGGTGGACATAGCCCTGCACGACCTGCTCGGCAAGATCATGGGGCAGCCGTGGTGGAGGATATGGGGTTTCGACCCGCAGGACGCACCATACACCTGCTATACGATAGGATACGACGCCTCCGACGATATCGTGAGACGCAAGGCCGCGGAGGCCTCGTGGTCACGTTTCCTGAAAGTCAAGCTCGGGCAGAGCGACGCCGAAGACCGCAGGATGATAAGGCTCATACGCGAGGTATGTCCGGACACCCCTGTCTATGTGGACGCAAACCAAGGATGGAAAGACCGCATATATGCCGCGGAAATGGCCTGCTGGCTCGCCGGGAACGGAGTCGTGATGATAGAGCAGCCCATGCCGAAAGACGACATCGAGGGCAACGGCTATGTGAACTCGAAGAGTCCGGTCCCGGTGGTCGCCGACGAATCCTGCCAGCGGCTCGCCGACATCCCGAAGCTCCACGGAGCTTTCAGCGGTGTGAACATCAAGCTGATGAAGTGCACCGGGATGCACGAGGCCCGGGAGATGGTCTCGCTCGCGCACTCGCTCGGCATGGACACGATGATAGGCTGCATGACGGAGACCTCGGTCGCGATATCCGCCGCCGCTCAGCTCTCCCCGAAGATGCGCTGGGCCGACCTGGACGGCAATCTCCTGATTGCGAACGACTGTTTCAGCGGAATGAAGCTCGACGAGGGCAGGATCATGCTCGGCCGGCAGCCGGGCATAGGGGTCAGCCCGCTGGAATGACAGGTATTTTTTGGAAATGCCGCTCCGGAACGGATTTGCGGCATCATATCACAGAAAAATGGACAAGATCAAGAATCCTTACATTCACCTTCATGACGAAGGGTACAACTGTTTCGCCTGCGCCCCGTGGAATCCCGTGGGCCTGCACATGGAATTTTTCGAGGACGGCGACGACATCGTCTCGTTCTGGGAGCCGGGGCTCAATTACCAGAGCTGGCTGAACACGCTGCACGGAGGCATCCAGGCCACCCTGCTCGACGAGACCGCGGGCTGGTATGTCACCAGGAAGATGCAGACCGCCGGCGTGACCTCGGCCATGAGCGTCAGATACCGCCACAACGTGCCCGCCGGACCGGGAGTGAAGCTCGAAATCCGCGTGAAGCTCAAGGAGGTGAAGCACAACCTGGTATTCCTGCAGGGCAGCATAAGCCACGAAGGGCAGGTGTGCACGACCGCCGAGCTGACCTATTTCACCTTCCCGCAGGACAGGGCCAGAAAGGATTTCTTCTTCAGCGGCTGCGAACTCGAAAAGGACGCGGACCAGGCCTGACCGTCAGCGGCGGCATTCACTCAGGAGAGGCTTGCCGCCCGCGGCAGTGAGCGGGCAATGCTCCGTAGCGGAGCGCAGGAGCATTGATGGAGCGTAGCGGAACCTCTCCTGAGTGAATGCCGCCGCTGACGGAGTGCTATTTCCAGGAATTGAACTCCATGTAGAGCCTTTCGACTATGCCGTCGGCAAGACCGAGCGAAGGCACCAGCACATAATCCGAGCGCAGCGCATCCGCGACATCGAGGAAAATCTCCCCGGCAGGCACGATGACGTCAGCACGGTCCGGCTTCAGCTCGAACCTTGCCATACGCTCCTTGACATCCATGCCCTTCAGCCTTCCCAGCATCTCCTTCAGCGCCGGTACCGCCAGCCTGCCGTCCCTGCCGTCCTGCAGACCTGCGAGCTGGGCCAGCTTGTAGAGCTTGTTTATGTTGCCGCCGGAACCGATGATATTCACCGGATGTCCGCATTCCCCGCCGAAAGCCTTCATGTCCGCCGAGATGCGCTCCAGTTCTGCGTCATTGACATCCTCTGACCGGTGCAGCATTCTGAGCGTGCCTATATTATATGAATAGGCGCTTTCCTTGACGCCCCTGCGGATAAGCGTGATTTCGGTGCTTCCGCCTCCGACGTCGACATACGCGCAAGTCGCCTGCTGACGCGCCGCAAGCTCGATGTGATTGCCATATACTATCGCGGCCTCCTCGGAGCCGCTTATTATCTCGACATTGATGCCAGTCTCCTTCCTTATGTCGGCTATCAGCGACTTGCCGTTGGCAGCGTCGCGCATCGCGGAAGTCGCGCAACAGCGGTACTGCACCACGTTGTAAAGTTCCATTATCTGCTTGCATGCCTTGATGAAGGTGATGGTCTTCTTGCGGCGCTCCTTCGTGATCCTGCCGTTCACGAACACATCCTCGCCGAGCCGCAGAGGATAGCGGAAGAAAAACTCCTTCTTGAAGATGAAGCCGCCGCTGCTGTCGCGGGAGACGCTCTTGATCAGCAGACGCGCGGCATTCGAGCCTATGTCTACTGCCGCGTACATTTCAGTTCCTCCGAATAATGACGGTAAAGTTCATCCTGCGAGCGGAAGGAGCGCACGGCATGCCCCTGCAGGGACGCGTCGAGATATTCCGGCAGATCCGCGAGGGTGCGTATGCGGTTGTCGCCGGAACCGTCGACCACCCTCGCCTGCACCGTGTCGGCGAGCGCGCTGTCGACAATCCTGCGAAGCTCATCGTGTATTACGGGATCATAGACTGGAGCCAGCACCTCCACCCTGTGGTCGAGATTGCGCGGCATCCAGTCGGCGGAACCGAGAAAGACGCGCTCCTGCCCGCCGTTGGCAAATATCAGTATGCGGGAGTGTTCCAGATACCGGTCGATTATGCCGCAGATGCGTATATTCTCCGAGAAGCCGCGCTGCCCGCTGATGATCGAGCAGTTTCCCCGTAAGGCTATGTCTATCTGCACACCGGCCTCCGACGCCTTGTAGAGCAGGTCGATCATGTCCTCGTCGGTGATATGGTTGATCTTCATGCGTATGTATGCAGGCAGTCCCTTCCGCGCATTGGCGATCTCCGTCCGTATCAGACGGGAGAGCGTGCCGCGCATGTGGTTCGGCGCCACCAGCAGCTCGCGGAACTTGATGGGGATGAACGGAGAAGCTATGAAGTCGAACACCTTTTCCACCTCCCGGACGAGTTCCGGACGGGCGGTGAACAGCAGCACGTCGGTGTAGCTGCGGGCGTTGCCCTCATGGAAATTTCCGGTGCCTATGACCGCATAGCTGCCGGACGTGGTCTTGATGTGGGTGAGCTTGCCGTGGACCTTCAGACCCTCGACCCCGTAGATGACTTCGATTCCGGCATCGCGCATCTTGCCGCTCCAGTGGATATTGCTCTCCTCGTCGAAGCGGGCCAGAAGCTCGATGACCACCGTGACCCTCTTGCCGTTGTGGGCCGCCGCTATCAGAGCCTCGACCACCTTGGAGTTCTTCGCCAGGCGGTAAAGCGAAATCTTGATGGTCTTGACCTTGGGCGACACCGCGGCTTCACGCAGCAGCTGAAGATAGGCTTCGAAAGAATGGTACGGCACATGGATGAACCTGTCCGCCGCGGAGATTATCTCGAATATCCCGGGGACGCGGCCTGACGCCCCCATGGAAGCCCTCCAGCTTCCGAGCATGTCAAGAGGCTTGCGCGAAGGATATTTGAGATCATTCCTGCCGCAGTCGGGGAAGGACATCAGGTCCTTGTGGTTATGGTATCGCCGGCTCGGCACGATTGTGTCGTAGGGCGAGAGCTTGAGCTTCCGTATGACCCTTCGGAGCAGTTCACGAGGCATCTCGCTGTCGTACATGACTCTCAGCGGCTCTCCGGTACGGCGGGACGCAAGGCCCCTCTGGACCTTCTGCATCTTGCTTTCGTTGAAGTCGTTGTCAATCTCCATCTCGGCGTCCCTGGTGAACTTGAAGGAGTAGGCGTCAAACTTGTCGAAGTCCAGCCCGACGAAGAATTTGCCCATCATCAGCCGCAGTATGTCGTCAAGGGCCACCACGCATGCGTTGCCGTCGGCGTCGTCGGGGAGACGGTGATAACGGCCCACACGGCCGGTGGGGATCGGAAGCACGGCGTATGAGCTGACAGTCCTGTCGCTCTCGCTGCGAGTCAGGATGACAGCAAGGTAGTGGGCCGAATCCGCTATCAGATTGAGGTCGTCGACCTTGTTAATCCAGATGGGCGAAGTGGCTCCGACCAGATTCTCCTCGAAGAAGTTCTCGGCCCATGCCAGCTGCCTCCCGTCCAGCTCGTCCTCTTCCAGAAGGCGGATGCCGGATGCGGAAAGTTCGGCGAACACCGAATCCACTGTCCGGGTGAACTCCTCGTCATATTCGGCATACAGCTTCGAAATCTGCTTCAGAGTCTTCTTCGCGGCTGCGACCTCGTCGCGCAGGAACTTGTGATCGTTCTCCGCTATACGATTGAGGGTCGCGACCCGCACGCGGAAAAACTCGTCGAGATTGTTGGAATATATTCCTATGAAATTCAGTCTCTCAAGCAGAGGTACTTCCGGACGCTGAGCCTCCTGAAGGATGCGGTGGTTGAAATACATCCAGCTCACATCCCTCTCTATCGTCTTCTTTATCTTCCTTGCAGGCATATATCAGAATCTGACCATGAATTCGATTACGAACTTGTCCTGCTCGGAGACGTCGGGAACGGCGCCTTCGCGGTAGAAGTACTTCTCGTAATTGAGCCGGATGTCGCTGACGAACGGCGTGCCAAGACTTATGGTCACGCCGCCCGTGATGCGTGAGCGCGCATAGTCGTCGATGCCAAGCACTCCCTGTGCGTTGCGCACCCCGTCGCTGTGGTCGTTCATCGAATCATAGCGGACCAGCGGCGATATCGATTTCACCGCCTTCCTTCCGTCCGCAATCGGGAAACGGTAGCTCACGAAGCCGTCGAAGGAATAGACGTCGTTGAAGGCGCCGCCGGCGTAGGTCTTGTAGAGATATTCCGCCTCGGCGTGAAGCCTCCCGTCATCATAGAAGGCGCCGGCGGCATACATCATTACATTGATATGGTCGGGGCGTATCTTCTGGGCGCTGAGCACCACATTGAAGCCGTAAGGCAGGATCACCTGGGCCTTGGCCGAAAAATTGATGTTGTCGGTCCAGAAGTCCTTCTGGTTCGTCAGCCCGCTGCCGTTGAACAGCCCGGCCGTGATCACCACCGGCACCGCCTTGCCGAAGTTCCAGCTCAGCTGAGCGCCGACATCGCGCACGTTGCCGACCTCCTTGGCTATGAAGGATCGGTTCGCGAAATACTGCTGGTGCGGGGAGCGATGGGCGTCTATCGTGAACGGCACGCGCATCTGCCCTATCGTGAAATGCAGGTTCGGCGTTATGTTGAACCTTGCGTAGGCATCGAGCATCTTGAGCACGCCCTCGTCGCAGAGGTCTATCTCCGCCTTGTAGCTCACGACCCGCGAGAGGTCGCCGCTTATGCTCACGCGGGCGTTGCGGACCTGAAATCTGCCCGCCTCAATCTGAGGCTGGTACTCGTACTTCCCCCTGACGGTTCCGTTGATTTCCGGAGAGCGGTCCACTCCGTCATCAGCCGCTTGCAGCGTAGCCGCTGCGATCAGGCTGACTGCAACGGCTACGGCATATTTTGACAATGTCGATATCTTCATGCACTAAGGTAATAAAATAATCCCTGAAAGCGTCATTTGCCCGCGAAGTGGTAGCTTGCGCGCATAAGGTGCTTCGTGGTGTTCAGAAGCTCGGAAGTCTCCTGAATAAGGTTCAGGTAGAGCTGGGCCGTCTTGAAGTTTATGCCCTCCTCCCTCTGCATGCGGTCGATGTGCTTCTTCCTGAGGGCGGAAAGTTCCGCGATAGTCTCCTGGAATACGCGCAGCATCCTCTCGTAATCGGAATAGTCGCCGGAACTTATCATGCCCGCGGCTGTGTCAAGCAGGTTCAGGACATTCTCCATCACGGGCCGGTACTCGTTCACATAAGTCTTGGAGAAAGGATCGAAGCAGTTGTCCACATGCTCCAGTATCGGATCGAGCATGCGGCGCATGCCGTAGATATACTCCTCGTCGCAGTTCATCGCGAGGTGGAACCAGGTGTTGCGCTC
>CALVAD010000023.1 GCA_944325495.1 uncultured Bacteroidales bacterium
TAGCCGTACCGGAAGGTGTGGCTGGAACACCTCCTTTTTGGAGCTCTGCTCCGCTTCTCATTCAGCGCTGTCGTACAGGATCTGTCGGTAATGCGGCGACTGTTTGTGCTTATCTTTCATTATTATAATATATAGGCTCGTAGCTCAGTTGGTTAGAGCGCCACACTGATAATGTGGAGGTCCGCGGTTCAACTCCGCGCGGGCCTACGTTTTTTGAGGGGGTATAGCTCAGTTGGTAGAGCACCTGCTTTGCAAGCAGGGGGTCAAGAGTTCGAATCTCTTTATCTCCACCATGAAAGATGAAGTTCTTCTATGAAGGACTTCATCTTTTTTTGTTATGCCCTGTCGGCTCAGGATAAGAAACAGCCAGAAATCTTAAAAAAAAGCATTTGAAATTAGGAATTGTAAAATAATTCTTATATTTGTGCATTAATCGCGTTGATATGCGGGCGTTTGTCATACTTATCTCGCGCGGTGACAATCCACTTGACATACACTTTCAGATATAAGGGAAAGGGAAGGGTTCCGAAGAACCCTTCCCTTTCGTTGTTGCAAGTGCAGTTGTGTCTGGAATTATTCTGCAGGATTGATTGTTACAGCAACTGGAGTCTCGCTTGAGTAGATTCCGTCAATCTTGACAGAAACCACGAGATTCACAGTCTTGGGAGCCTGAAGGAGAGTTCCCTCGTTTTCCCATGTTACGGTGTTGCCCGTAATCGTCAAACTTTCAACAGCAGCCTGACCCTTGGCGAGTGCAGTTGTGATTTCGAATGAGGCATCAGTGAAGCCGTAGCTGTTGTTCGCAACGGCCTTGCCGGCCTTGTAGACAACCTCAGTTCCGGCATTCTCCTTGACTGTAAGGTTCTTGGTGAGATCAGCGCTTACTGCTTCACGGCTGTCCGTAAGCTGGATGGCGGATACGCTCGTCTGGAAAGGAACCATGAAGGTCACCTTGTAGTCCTTGCTGTGTGACATTCCGTTTGCGTGTGTCCTGGTCATCCTTACGACATATGTCCTGTCGGCAGAAAGTTCAAGTGAGCATGATATCGTTGCGTTGATGTCGTTTGTAGAAAGCACGGCTCCGGTCTGATCCTTTCCGTTCTTATCGTCAACGTTTCCGTTGGCATCAAGCTTGGGCAGGTCAAATACGATGTCTTCTGCCTCGGATGCATCCTCAAAGTGCTCTGAGAGTGCTGAACTGAGAACCCATGTTCCGTTATCCATGACACCCTTCACCTTGGCTTCATTGTTCACAACATATGAAGCATCGAATGCAGGCCAGCAGGCGTCCTCATCGTGAACTACATTATACTTGAGGTGCATTTCGACAACAGGATACTTGGTGTTGTCATAAGGCAGCAGTCTGAGTGCGATGTCAATAGGTCCACGACCATACTTCACGGCATTCGTCAAACCGAACGTATAGGTATTGCCGGCAGTCCAATCCATCACGTCAGGAAGGGCAACATAATTATTTATGAGAATGCCCTCTACGGCCCACTCCTCAGTGGTCATATCCTCCGGCAGGTACAGCCCTCCGTCATAAGCAGCAGCAAACTGCTGAGGTGTAAGTTCAAGCTCATCAAGGACGCTCTTGTTGAAATCTGTTGCAGTCAGTGTGACTGAATACTCATCCTGCATCTGATCCGTCAGGTTTGCATATTCAATTGTACCGAAATCAAGGGTAACCAGAGATACCGGATCAAGAGGCTTATCTGCAGGAGTTTCAAGAACGACCTCAATTTTAATATATGAGGTTGCAAGAACTTTCTCCTTTCCTCCGTCGAGTGTCACATATGCTTCAGCCTTAACGACAGGCGTCTTTCCTACATTGGAAGTACCTTCCTTGACAGTCATAACTCCGTCCTCTGAAAGATTGACACATGCGTTCTGGTCCACAGAAGTGATAGGCTCCACGTACTTGTCAAGCAGAGTTACACGATATTCGATGTTGTCGAATCCGAGCTCCTCAAGGGATTTCTGATATCCCGCAGCGTTGGAATATGCAAGCACAGCCGCCTTGACATCAAGTTCTTCGTCATACTTGATTGACATGTCAGCCGATGCCTCGTATGAGGGGATTGTGGTAGAGAACGCATAAATGTCAGCGTTGTCCTCTGCATATCTCTGTCCATCGATAAGAGCAAGGTCATAGACAGCAATATAATACTGTGAGAAGAAGGCATAGTCAGACACGATTTCCTCATTGTCGAAGGTTGCCTTGAGTGCTACAAAATATGATTTTCCATCAAGTTCGGGAACTTCATTTGCATTGATGTCGAAAAGAAGTCCGTCTTTTGAATCCACAAGGGTTCCGGTGATCACGCCTTCCTGATCTCCGGCGGCACGAGTCTCAACCTCGCGTCCGATGAACGAGAAGTCTATACCTTCAACATCGATGTTCGCAGGATTTGCACGATAAAGAGCCTGAACCTTGTTTGAGGTTATGAACTCCCATTTCTGGGTCTGCGGATTGTACTCATCAATATACAGAGACTCGATAAGTCCATAGCCATCCTTGACAACCTCAGGAACGAATGCGAGAGACTTGAGGGTAGCATTGAGGCTGATTACGAGTCCGTTCTCGTCTGCTCCTTCCACTCCATAGAGAGTAAGAGTACCTTTCTCCGTATCCCACACTGCTGTAACGACTCCAGGAATGAGATAACTTACGGTGGTAGGCTCCTCGGACTTGGTTCCGTCAGGTGCAATGGTGACTTTCACGAAGAAACCGTCTTCGCCGGGATAATAATATACGACAGGAGCATCCTCACCGTCCTCGCCATCTTCGCCAGGCTGTCCAGGTTCTCCCTGATCGCCAGGTTCTCCCTGATCGCCGGGTTCTCCCTGATCGCCTTTCTCTCCACGTGAAGGGAAACCGGTGTCAACACCGTCAATAAACCAGTTACCGTTGCCGCCGATGGTAACTACTGAACCGGGAGCACCGTCCTGTCCGTTGGCACCGTCCTGCCCGTCAGCACCATCTTTACCGTTGGTAAGAGTAAATGAAGAGCCGTCACTCAAAGTTACTTTCACACCATCTGCGGTGGATTCCACATTGGAGATGACAGCTCCGTTAGAGATTTGAGTCTGCAGGTCGGCCAGTGCATTCTCAACCTTAGTCACGCGGTCATTCAGAGAATTGATCTCATCCTTGTTGCATGACACAGTCATCCCGGCAAAACCCGTCAGCATCAGGGCTGCCAGAAACAAGCTTTTGATTTTTTTGTTCATAACGAAACCAATTAAAATTTATGATAGGTTTTTGATTTTCCTTTCATCTTGCCGTTTTGTCACCGCGCGTGACAATTCGCTATGAACCATGCACTTCAGTCAGAAATCAGTCAGCAAAGCCGAGTACTTCAGCCTGTCTTCGGGTTCGAATCCGGCAAGATACGCTTCAGTCGTGCGTATGCTCCGGTGCCCCAGGCATTCGGAGATATACGACACCGCCACTCCCCTCCTCTGCAGAACAGTGGCAAAGGTATGGCGTGCAGTGTACGTGGTGAAAACCGGAATCCTGAGTTCTTCAGCGAGGCGGCGCAAATCGGAATTGCATTTCCGTATGACCCTCCGGACAGTCATTTCCAGTTCAAACGGTGTCTCGCCGCCTTTCAGGTAGCCGAAAATGTAGCCGCTCCCCCGGCAGCCAAGTGCAGCCGTCCCACGCCGGCCGATTATCTCCCACATGTCCGGGGTCACATGGGCATGTACGAGAGTACCGCCTGTCGACATGCGGGTCTTCGAACGCACAAAGGCAATCTCCCCATCCTTGATGTCGGAATACTTCAGCTGGAGCATATCCTTGAAGTTGATTCCGTTGCACAAATAGGAGAACAGCCAGAGATCCCGGCTTTCTTCCAGTCTGTCGTCATCTCCTCTCCAGTCCAGTATGGCCTTTATGCCGGAAGAGGAAAGCGCCATGTGACGGGAAGACTGGCGAGGAATCCTGTACTCCGAAAACGGTCCGGAGGCGCCGCAATGCCGGTTGAAGATGCATCGCAACGATTTCATGTAGATGCTGATGGTCGTGGAGTTTTTTCCAGAAGCTCTCCAGCCGGATTCACATTCTGCAAGCCACTCAGCCGTCACTTCGGAAAAAGAGATTCTACTGCCTCGGAATTCCTCCAGGGCATGGAGCATGCTCCGGTAGCGGTACCATGAATTCACCCGTCCGGAATCTTGCAGCTCCTTCATTTTCTGGATGACTGCGTCATTGACGGTCATCCCGATGATGTTGTTGTTCATAATAAGTCATAAGTTTAAACTGTGCATGTACTCATTAAGATGCATTCAGGCAGCCCCCGCGCGTTTTTTTGCTATATTTGCAGCATGGAAAAGTTCTCCTACTGGCAACTGTTTCTCGTATTTGCCAAAATAGGCACATTCACCATCGGCGGAGGATATGCGATGATTCCCGTGATCGAGAAAGAACTCAGCAAACGCGGCTGGATAGGTGAAAACGACCTGGACGACATAATCGTGCTGGCGCAAAGTGCCCCAGGACTGCTGGCCGTCAACATTGCCATCTACGCAGGATACAAGGTGAGCGGGATCAAAGGCAGCGTCACGGCCACGATAGGGGCGGTACTCCCTTCTTTCCTGATAATCCTTCTCATTGCCATGTTCTTCACCAACTTCAAGGACAATGAAGTTGTAAGACGCATATTCCAGGGAATAAGGCCGGTTGCCGTCGCCCTGATTCTGGTGCCCGCCGCAAACATGGCAAAAAAAGGGTGTACAAGCTGGTGGACATGGCTGCTGGCCGCCGTCACAATGGGGCTCGTGGCCTTCCTGAAAGTGTCGCCAATCTGGATAATAATCACCATAATAGTCTGCGCTGCAGGCATAACAACATTAAGAAAAGGGAACTGATGCTTCTGTTGTTCTGGCAAATATTCTCGACATTCTTTGTCATAGGCCTTTTCAACTTCGGAGGAGGCGGAGCCATGCTCTCCCTCATACAGGCTCAGGTCGTAAGCATCCACGGCTGGCTTGACGAGGGGGCCTTCACCGACATCGTTGCCATCTCGCAGACAACCCCCGGCCCCATAGGCATCAACTGCGCCACTTATGTCGGGTTCGAGGTCTTCCACAGCGCCGGCTACGGCATGGCGGCCGGAATCATAGGTTCGTTCGCGGCCACGCTCGCCGTGGTGCTGCCGTCCTTCCTGGTGTTCTTCTTCATCATGAAGCTGTTCACCCGCTTCCACGAAGCCCCCGCGTTCACCGCGACCATGACGGTCCTGAAGCCGTCCGTCGCCGGACTGATCGCGGCGGCCGCCCTCGTGCTGATACTGGACTTCAACTGGGGCGGCGCAGGCCCCGCCGTCAGAGTGCTGACCGACAATTTCCCGGACTGGAAAGCCTGGCTGCTCTTCATAGCGGCCTTCCTGCTCTCGTATTTCAACAAAATCGGACCGATAAAGCTCATCCTGCTGTCAGCGGCCGCAGGTCTGCTGTTATACTGACCTCATGAAACACCTGCTTATCATCTCCCTGATGCTGACATGCGCCACGATGCACGCGGCATCTCCCGAAGACATCGTTCCGCGGCCCCGCAGCATCGAAACGGCCAAAGGGGCCATGCGCGTGGCTGGAGTCTCCATAAAATGTGACCCGCGCATGGATTCGACCGGTTTCCTGGCGGTCAGCAGATTCGCCGCGGACCTTTCGCTCGCATGCGGCAGGACCTGTGCGGTGTCATCGCCTGTCGGAATCGGCGCGAGCGTCGGGAGCGGCGAAGCCAAGGGACTTATCTTCCTGATCGACCGCTCCCTGCAGCCGGAGGAATACAGAATCTCGGTGAAACCCAGACATGCCACCATATCCGCTTCGTCTTCCGAAGGCATCATCCACTCGCTGCAGACCCTGAAGCAGCTGCTCCCCGAAAGCGTGCGCGCCGGAGTCCCGGACGAGAAGGCCAGATGGGTCCTCCCCTGCTGCGAGATCTCCGACGGCCCCGAGTTCGGCTGGCGCGGTCTGATGCTCGACTGCTCCAGGCACTTCTGGAGCACCGACGAGATCAAGCGCTGCCTGGACCTCATGGAAGCTTTCAAGCTGAACCGCTTCCACTGGCATCTGACGGACGACCAGGGATGGCGCATCGAGATCAAATCCCTGCCGCTGCTGACGCAGATCGCCTGCTGGCGCGAGGGGACGGCGACATCCGACGACCCCGCTTCCAGCGACCATGTACGCTACGGCGGATACTATTCCCAGGACGAGATACGCGAGATAGTACGCTACGCGGCCGACCGCGGAATCACCGTGGTGCCCGAAATCAGCATGCCCGGACATTTCCTGGCGGCCCTGTCGGCCTACCCGGAGACAGGCTGCACCGGCGGTCCGTATGCGGCGGCGACCGGATGGGGCGTCAGCGACCAGCTGATATGCGCCGGCAAGGAAGAAAGCTACGCGTTTCTGGAAAGCGTAATATCCGAAGTCGCCGGGCTTTTCCCGTCGGAGTATGTCCATGTCGGTTTCCGCGACTGCCTGCTCGGCGAATGGGAGAAATGTCCCGACTGCCAGAAAATGATCGGCACCCTCGGACTGCACGGTGACGGGCGGCGGAGCGCGGAAGAGCAGTTGCTCGGCTATTTCAAGGCGCGCGTGAGCACGATGCTTGCGGCGGAAGGGAAGAAGGCTGTCTTCTGTTCCGGGACGCCCGCTGCGGATGACGGCGGAGCCGCGACGATGTGCGGGAACGGAGAATACACCGAAATCCATGAAGACGGCAGGCTCGCCGGACTGCAGACCGACATCTGGACCGAATACATATCCAGCCCCGAAGCGCTTGAGGAGACTCTGCTCGGCAGGCTAGGTCCGCTGTCGGAAGCCCAGTGGTGAGCCGGCCGGGACCGTTCCGGAAGCGGGACGCATCCACCGGTCGATCATTCAAATATTACAGAATATGATGGTTAGTATATCAAGCGCCTGCATACGCCACGCCAGACGGGCGCTGTGGCTGCTCCTTTCAGGCGGCGCCCTCCTGTCCGGCTGCGGCCGGGCCGGCACCAGCTATGTCAATCCGCTGAAGACCGCGGAGGGCGACACGCTGCGCATCGCCGACCCCTTCATATACAAGGGAGCGGACAACATGTATTATCTTACCGGCACGGGCGGCTCGAACGGGTTCGACTGCTACAAGTCGGAAGATCTGGTCACCTGGAATTTCGCGGGCGAGCTGTATCGCCCCGCCGAAGGGCATTTCGGCACCGACGCATTCTGGGCTCCCGAGGTGAAGTACTACAAGGGCGGCTACTATCTGACTTACAGCTGCCTCGACCCGGAAAGCGGTCGCCTGCTGCCATGCCTCGCCTGGAGCGGTTCGCCCGAAGGTCCGTTCCGCGACCTGTACCTGCCGTGGTTCGATTTTGGGTACTCAGCCATCGACTGCCATATCTTCGTGGATGACGACGGTTCGCCATATCTATATTTCAGCCGCAACGGCGCGGCTGACGGCTACACCTACGGCGAGATATACGCCGCCAGGCTGAAGGACGACCTCTCCGGACCGGACGGCGAGCCGGTGCCGATCATGAAGGCGTCGCAGCCCTGGGAACGTGTCAGGTGGAGCGTGAACAGGTGCAACGAAGGGCCGTTCGTAATAAAGTCGGGAGGAAGATACTACATGACCTATTCCGCCAACGATACCGGCTATGAGCATTACGGAGTGGGGGTCGCCGTCGCCGACGCACCTCTCGGCCCCTGGGAAAAATATGAAGACAACCCGCTGATGACGACCGACATGGAGAAGGGCGTCTCGTCGCCGGGCCATAATTCGATCGTGGAGTCGCCGGACGGCAGCGAGATGTTCGTCGTCTACCACCGCCACACCGACACCGACGGACCGCGCCCGTCATACGACCGCATGGTCTGCATCGACCGCATGAGGATTGACGACGACGGGAAACTGCGTATCGACGGGCCGACGGTGACGCCGCAGCCGATGCCGCGATGATCTCCGGCGGCAATGTCGGCCGCAGTCATAAGTTCAGTGGCGGATTCCGCTCGAAATGCGGAAAAAAATCGTAAATTTGGAAACTCTAATCACATTACATTACAATGGCAAACGTAGTAATCATGCCCAAGCAGGGCCAATCCGTAGAGAGTTGCATCGTCACGGAATTCAAGAAGAAAGTCGGTGACAAGGTTGCAGTCGGAGACATTCTTTTCAGTTACGAGACAGACAAGGCCTCATTCGAGGAGGAGTCCAAGTTCGAAGGCACCGTTCTGGCGTGCTTCTTCAAGGACAACGACGAAATTCCGGTACTTACCAACGTGATGGTAATCGGCAACGAAGGTGAATCCTTCGCCGAATTCGCTCCCGGCGGAGCAGCAGATGCGCAGCCCGCGGCGGAAGCGGCGCCTGCAAAGGCTGAGACGGCGGCCCCGGCTCCGGCAGCCGAGCCCGAAGTTCCGGCAGCCGCGGTTACCGCAGGAGCCCCCGTTTCTCCCAGAGCCCGCAGGACGGCGGCCGAGAAGGGCGTCGACACGGCGCAGGTGGCAGGCACCGGCCCTCACGGACGCATCATAGAGCGTGATGTCATCGCGGCGGCAGGCAGCCCCAGGTCAGGTCTCGCCAAGGCCATGGCGGCCGATGGAAGCTACCAGGCCCCCGCACAAGGCAGCGGGCTCGCAGGCATGGTCAAGGGTTCCGACCTCAAGGTATGGAAGCCCATGCACACCGACATCGCAGGCGAAGGCGAGGAATTCAGAGTGGAGAAGATGTCCAACATGCGCAAGATCATCGCCAAGTCGATGTACAACTCCCTGCAGAATTCGGCGCAGCTCACCCACATGCTCGGAGCCGACGCCCGCAGGGTCCAGGCTCTGCGCAAGAAGGCCAAGAAGGCTCTGGAGGAAGGCAGGATCGACGCCAACATAACCATCAACGATTTCGTATGCTACGCTGTCATCAAGGCCATACAGAAGTTCCCTTCGGTCAACTCCCACTGCCTGGGCGACGCGATGCGCATCTTCAACACCGTCAACCTCGGAGTCGCGGTCGACACTGAGAGAGGGCTCATGGTGCCCGCTATCAAGAGCGCCGAGAACCTCAACATCGTCGGACTCAGCAAGGTTCTCAAGAAGGCCGCCGACGAGTGCCGCAAGGGCAGCTTCAATCCCGACCTGCTCTCCAGCGAGGCGGCTTCGTTCACGGTCAGCAACCTCGGAGGCTTCGGCGTCGAGTGGTTCACCCCCGTGCTCAACCTGCCGCAGAGCTGCATCCTCGGAGTGGGCACCATAGTTCCCCGTCCGAAGGACCTCGGCGCAGGCGTCTACGCCTTCGTTCCCTACATGGGCCTCTCGCTGACCTACGACCACCGCGCCATCGACGGCGGAGAGGCCACCCGCTTCCTCAAGCAGGTAGCCGTTGAAATCGAGAACCTTGAAGTTGAATTCTAGAATATACTTACGGATATGTTCGATTTAGCAATTCTCGGGGGCGGCCCCGGCGGCTATGTAGCCGCAGAAAGAGCGGGAGCCGCCGGTCTGAAGACCGTGATCTTCGAAAAGAACTCCCTCGGCGGCGTCTGCCTCAACGAAGGATGCATTCCCACAAAGACGCTGCTCTACAGCGCCAAGGTCTACAATTACGCCCTCACAGGCGACCACTACGGAGTCTATGTCAAGGAGCCTTCCTTCAACTACTCCGAAATCGTCGACCGCAAGGACAAGGTCGTCAGGAAGCTGGTAGGCGGCGTCAAGGCCGCCATGAAGGCCGGCAAGGTACAGGTCGTGGCCGAACATGCGACGATAAAGGGCCGCTCGGCCGAAGGCATCACCCTGACTGCCGGAGGCGAGGAATACACGGCGAAGAACCTGCTCATCTGCGCGGGTTCCGAAGCTTCCGTGCCGCCGTTCCCCGGACTCAAGGAGGCCGGCGACGTGATCGTCACCAACCGTGAGATCCTCTCGCTCAGGGAGCAGCCCAAGGAGCTCGTGGTCATCGGAGGCGGCGTGATCGGAATGGAGTTCGCGGCGTTCTTCAACACTCTCGGCACCAAGGTGACCGTGGTGGAGATGCTGCCGAAGATTCTCGGACCCATGGACGACGAAATCAGCTCCATGCTCCAGAAGATCTACGCGAAGCGCGGAATCGAATTCTGCCTGAAGTGCAAGGTGACCGGAATCGAAGGCAACACCGTGGTATATGAAGACCCTGACGGAAAGGTCTGCCGCGTCAGCGGAGACAAGATTCTCGTGTCCGTCGGACGCCGCGCCGTGCTCAAGGGCTACGGTCTCGAGAATCTCGGCGTCGCAGCCGAGAGAGGCATCAAGGTCGACGAGCACATGCGCACCAACATACCCAATGTCTACGCCGCCGGCGACGTGACCGGATTCTCGATGCTCGCCCACACCGCGAGCCGCGAGGGCGAGGTCGCAGTCAACAACATTCTCGGCAGGCCCGACCGCATGCGCTACGACGCGATTCCCGGAGTGGTCTACACCAACCCCGAAGTCGCCGGCGTGGGACTCACCGAGGAGCAGGCCAAGGCTTCCGGACGCGAATATGAGGTGCTCAAGCTCCCCATGGCGTATTCAGGACGCTTCGTCGCCGAGAACGAAGGCGGCGAGGGAATCTGCAAGATCATAGTCGGCAAGAAGTACCACGAGGTGCTCGGCGTCCACATGCTCGGCAATCCCTGCTCTGAGATCATCCAGAGCGCGTGCATCGCCATCGAGACCGAGATGACCGTGGAGCAGCTCAAGGAAGTCGTGTTCCCTCATCCCACCGTGTCCGAAATCATCAAGGAAACCGCATTCACGCTCAAATAAACTGATAAACCAAAAAAGTATTATAGATTATGCCCAAGTCAATTTACATCGACCCCGAAAAGACTCTCCGTCCGGAAGAGCACGAAATCGTGTTCCCCAAGATTCCGGTGATGCAGTACAAGAAGACTGTGAAGGATGAGCTTGCAGAAGGCAACTTCACCAAGGACGACCTTCTGAGGATATACCATGACATGTTCGTGATCCGCGAGTTCGAGACCATGCTCAACCTCGTCAAGACCACGGGAGGCTACAACGGAGTGGCCTACAACAACCCCGGCCCCGCCCATCTTTCGGCGGGACAGGAGGCGGCCGCCGTCGGAATGGCCTACGCGCTCGACACCGACGACTTCATCTTCGGCTCTCACCGCTCCCACGGCGAAATCCTCGCCAAGGGACTCCGCTCCATCCAGATTCTTCCCGACGCCGAGCTTGAGAAGATCATGAACGAGTTCTGGGACGGCGCCACCGTCGCAGTCGCCAAGAAAGGCTTCAAGGGCACTACCAAGGAACTCGGAATCCGCTTCCTGCTCTACGGAGCGATGGCCGAGATCTTCGCCCGCACCACCGGTTTCAACAAGGGACTCGGCGGCTCGATGCACACCTTCTTCACTCCGTTCGGAATCTACCCCAACAACGCCATCGTGGGAGGCTCCGGCTCCATCGCAGTCGGCGCGGCCCTCTATAAGAAGGTCAACCGCAAGAAGGGCATCGTAGTAGCCAACCTCGGCGACGGCGCCATGGCCCGCGGCCCCGTGCTCGAAGGCATGACCTTCGCTTCGATGGATCAGTTCAAGACCCTCTGGGAGGGTGACATGAAGGGCGGTCTTCCCGTACTCTTCAACGTGATGGACAACCAGTACGCGATGGGCGGACAGACCCGCGGCGAGACCATGGGCTTCACCTATCCCGCACGTCTCGGCGCCGGCTTCAACCCCGAGGCCATGCATGCCGAGCGCGTCAACGGATACGATCCTCTCGCGGTCATCGACGCGTTCCGCCGCAAGAAGGCCCTGCTCGAGAAGAAGGAGGGACCCTGCCTGCTCGACGTCGTTACCTACCGCTACAGCGGACACTCCCCCAGCGACCAGTCTTCATACCGCACCAAGGAGGAGATCGAGGCCTGGGAGAGAGAGGACTGCATAGTAGCCTACGGCAAGAAGCTCATCGAGGCCGGACTTGCTGACCAGGCGGCGCTCGACAGCATCCAGAAGGAGGTCAAGGACGTGATCTTCGACTGCTACAAGCTCGCCATCGACCCCGAACTCTCACCCCGCATGGATCTCGTGAAGGACAGCGAGCTGCTCGGCGACATGATGTTCTCCAACCAGAGCATCGACTCCCTGAGCGAGGCGAAGCCCGACGTGCTGATGCCGCTTGAGGAGAATCCCCGCGTTAAGCAGATCGCCGGCAAGGAGAGGTTCTGGCTCGACAAGGACGGAAAGCCCGTCAGCAAGATGAAGACCTACAACATCCGCGACGGTATCTTCGAGGCCGTGGTGGACCGCTTCTACAAGGATGCGTCGCTCGTGGCCTACGGAGAGGAGAACCGTGAGTGGGGCGGAGCGTTCGCCGTATACCGCGGACTCACCGAAGCCCTCCCCTACCACCGTCTGTTCAACTCCCCGATCGCCGAGGCCGCGATCATCGGAACTTCCATCGGCTACGCGATGTGCGGCGGCCGCGTGATTCCCGAGATCATGTACTGCGACTTCCTCGGCTGCTGCGGCGACGAGATATTCAACCAGCTGCCCAAGTGGCAGGCGATGTCCGGCAACATCCTCAAGATGCCCGTGGTGGTGCGCGTGTCCGTAGGCTCCAAGTACGGCGCCCAGCACTCCCAGGACTGGACTTCGCTCTGCACCCACATCCCGGGCCTCAAGGTCGTGTTCCCCGTGACGCCCTACGACGCCAAGGGTCTGATGAATTCAGCCCTGCAGGGCACCGACCCCGTAATCTTCTTCGAGAGCCAGCGCATCTACGACATGGGCGAGCAGTTCCACGAAGGAGGAGTGCCGAAGGAGTACTATGAAATCCCCATCGGAGAGCCCGATGTCAAGAGAGCCGGAAAGGACATCACCTTCCTGACCATAGGCGCAACCCTCTACCGCGCGCTCAAGGCCGCCGACATCCTCAAGGAGAAGTACGGAATGGAGGCCGAAGTCATCGACGCCCGCTCCCTCGTGCCTTTCAACTACGAGAAGGTGCTCGAATCAGTCAAGAAGACCGGACGCATCATCATCGCAGGCGACGCCACCGCGCGCGGCTCGTTCCTCAACGACCTCGCGGCCAACATCTCCGAGATGGCGTTCGACTACCTCGACGCGGCGCCCGTGGTGCTCGGCTCCCGCAACTGGATCACCCCCTGCCACGAGCTTGAGGAGGCGTTCTTCCCTCAGCCGGAGTGGTTCCTCGACGCGATCAACGAGAAGATCGTCCCGCTCAAGGACTACACTCCCGTGACCAACATGACATCCGCGCAGCAGATCATCCGCGCAAAGAAGGGAGTATAGCTTATGAAATATGTAGACGTCAACGCCCATCTCCACACTCCGTACTCATTCAGCGCATTCGAGAATGTCAGCCAGGCGCTCGACATGGCGGCGGAGGAAGGAGTGAAGGTGGTCGGAATAAACGACTTTTATTCATTGGACGGATACAGGGAATGGAGTGAAGAGTGTGGCAGACGCCACCTCTTCCCTCTGTTTAATATAGAGTTCATCTCCCTGAACGTCGAAGATCAGGCGGCCGGAGTCAGGGTCAACGACCCCAACAATCCCGGACGCACCTATCTCAGCGGCAAAGGGCTGGACTACCCCGTGACCCTCAAGGGACGCGAGGCGCAGCTGCTCGCCGACGTGAAGGCCGAATCCAACGCCCAGGTGGGAAGGATGTGCGAGAAGCTCAACGCCCATCTCGACTCCGTCGGAGCCGGATTCAGAATCTCCTTCGCGGAAGTCGAGAAGACCCTGACACGCGGCTCGATACGCGAGCGTCATCTCGCCAAGGCCGTAAGGCTCTCGGTGGAGCAGCGCTGCTCATCCGAAAGCGACAGACGCGCCCTCTACGAGAAGATCTTCTCCGGAAAGGCGCTCAAGAGCGACCCGTCGGACGCGGCCGCAGTCGAGAACGAAATCAGAGGCAATCTGCTCAAGGCCGGAGGCGCGGCCTTCGTGCCCGAGGACCCCAAGGCCTTCCTGCCCATGGAGACCGTGCAGCAGATAATCACCGCCGCCGGAGGAATCCCCACATATCCCTTCCTGGCAGATGACGCCAAGGGCAATTTCACCGACTTCGAGGAAGACCTGCAGAAATGCGCCGACATACTCAAGAAGCGCGGCATACGCTCCTGCGAGTTCATCACCACGCGCAACACCACCGCCGTGCTCGAAAAGTACGCCGGCTACCTCGTCGACGAGGGCTTCGTCGTGACCTTCGGCTCGGAGCACAACACTCCGGCCCTCGAACCGATCAGGCTGCGCACCCGCGACAGTCAGGATCTGTCCGACAGGCTCAAGGAGATCAACTGGCGCGGAGCCTGCCTCGTCGCCGCACACCAGAACGGCCTTAAGACCTTCGAAGAAGGCGAGGAAATCATCACTAAAGCAATAACGAAATGAAAGAGATAGACTCACTTGTAGCAATTTCCCGCAAATACGGCTCTGACCCGAGGTATGTGATCGCCGGCGGCGGCAACACCTCGTTCAAGACCGCCGACCGCCTCTGGGTCAAGGCCAGCGGACATGCTCTCGCCACCATAGGCGAGGAAGGTTTCGCGGTGCTCGACAGGACCCTTCTCAACCAGATGGGAAAGAAGAAGTACAGCAGCGACTCCGCCGAGCGCGAGGAGCAGGTCAAGAACGACCTTGCGGCCGCATGCATCACCAAGGACCGCCGTCCTTCGGTCGAGACCTCGCTGCACAACTGCATGAGCGCGGCATACATCGTCCACCTGCACCCTACGCTCGTGAACGGCCTGATGTGCTCCGCGAATGCCGCAGAAGCCTGCGCAAGGCTGTTCCCGGACGCGCTCTACATCCCCTACACCGACCCCGGCTACACCCTCTTCAAGAAAGTGTACGACAGAATCGCCGCATACAGGAAGGAGAAAGGCCATGAGCCCGAGGTGATCTTCCTGCAGAACCACGGCATCTTCGTCGGAGCCGACAGCACCGAGCGTATAGACCAGATCTACGACAATGTGCTCTCTACGATAGAAAGGGAGGCCGCAGCCCTGCCCGAAGGCAAGGCCGCTGTCTGCGACTGCGCCACCGAGGCGATTCCCGCGATACGCACCATCCTGAGCCGCGGAGGCCGCGGACTCAAGACGCTCAAGGTAAGCAACGACGCCGTCATCAGCGCGATTCTCGAGAACAACGCGGAGGAGGTGCTCGCACCTTTCACCCCCGACGGAATCGTCTACTGCAAGTCGGAGTACATCTGGCTTGAAGGCGGCGAAGACCTCGTCAAGCACGCCGAGAGGAAGATCGAAGCCTATGTAAAGAAGCACGGCTACACCCCCAAGGTGCTGCTCATCAAGGGCATAGGCCTCGTTGCCGTGGGCGACAGCGCCAAGAACGCCCAGACCATCACCGAAGTGTTCGAGGACGCGATGAAAGTCGCTCTCTACGCCCGCAGCTTCGGCGGACGCCATCCCATGACCCGCCGTCAGATCGACTTCATCGACAACTGGGAAGTCGAGAACTACCGCAGGAAAGTCGGCGCCGGCGCGGCGAAGGGCCGTGTCGAGGGCAAGACCATCATCGTGACCGGAGCGGCCCAGGGATTCGGCGAGGGAATAGCCCGCAACCTTATCCTCCAGGGCGCCAACATCGTGGTGGCCGACCTCAACGAGACCGTCGGGCAGAAAACTGCCGACAACTTCAACACGATGACCGGCAGCAACAGGGCTATCTTCGTGAAGACCAACGTGGCCGACATGGACAGTCTGCAGAATCTCATGCGCCAGACCATACTCAACTTCGGAGCCATCGACGCCTTCGTGTCCAACGCCGGAGTGCTGCGCGCGGGAGGCCTCGACGCCATGACTCCCGAGAACTTCGAGTTCGTGACAAACATCAACTACAAGGCCTACTTCTTCTGCGCGAAAGTGGTCAGCCACATCATGAAGATAGAGACCGCCCATGACCCCGAATACTTCGCCGACATCGTCCAGGTGAACTCGAAGTCCGGTCTCCGCGGCTCGAAGGCCAACTTCGCCTACGCAGGCGGCAAGTTCGGCGGCATAGGCCTGACCCAGAGCTTCGCGCTGGAGCTCGCACCGTTCCGCATCAAGGTCAACTCCATCTGCCCCGGCAACTACTACGACGGACCGCTCTGGAGCAATCCCGAGAACGGACTGTTCGTGCAGTATCTGGCCGCAGGCAAGGTGCCCGGCGCCAAGACGGTCAAGGATGTCAAGGACTACTATCTCAAGCAGGTGCCCATGCGCAAGGGCTGCAGCCCCGAGGATGTCACCAAAGCCATACTCTACGCCATCGAGCAGACCGGCGAGACCGGACAGGCCATCCCCGTGACGGGCGGACAGGTCATGCTCGCATAAAACATTCACGCCCATGAAGAGAAAAGGACTCATACTCGCCTTGTCTCTGACGGTTTCAACGATGCTCCTGGCCTCCTCCGAAGAGGCCAGGTTGCTTCGTTTTCCGGCCGTCGGAGGCGACAGGATCGTATTCAGCTACGCCGGAGACCTCTACAGCACAGGCATCGACGGAGGGCAGGCTGTCAGGCTGACCTCCCATCCCGGCTACGAATGCTTCCCCAGAATATCTCCTGACGGGAAAACGATAGCGTTCACGGCCCGGTACGACGGCAACACCGAAGTCTACACCATGCCCATTGGCGGAGGGGAGCCCAGGCGGCTCACCTGGTCGGCCTCGGTCGAAAGGGACCAGGTAGGCGAGCGCATGGGCCCCAACAACATAGTCATGGGCTGGACGCCCGACGGCAGCAGGATCATCTACCGCAGCAAGCAGTACTGCTTCAGCGGCCTGAGGGCCAATCTCTGCCTTGTCGACGCCGAAAACGGAGGAGTGCCGGAAATCATCCCCGTGAGCGAGGGCGGCTTCTGCTCCTTCTCGCCCGACGGGAAGAAGTTCGCGATGAACAGGATGTTCCGCGAGTTCCGCACCTGGAAATACTACCGCGGAGGCCAGGCCGACGAAATCTGGGTCAACACGGTCGGCACCTCGAAGCTCGAGAAAATCACCGACAACGACGCCCAGGACATCTTCCCGATGTGGATCGGCGACAGGATATACTACCTCTCCGACAGGGACCGTACCATGAACCTCTTCGCCTATGACACGAAGAGCGGACGGACCGAGAAGCTCACCGACTTCAGCGAATACGACTGCAAGTTCCCCTCATATTCGTCCGACTGGATAGTGTTCGAAAACGGCGGATACATCTACAGGTACAATGTGCATGAGGGCGGAGAGGCGCAGAAAGTCAGTATTCAGCTCGCGGCCGACGACATCTGGAGCCGCAGCGAATACCGCAGCTCCGTCGGAAGGCTCGGCGACTTCAGCCTCTCGCCCGACGGATCGAGAGTGCTGGCCATAGGCCGCGGCGACATCTACTCCCTCCCGGCGGAGGAAGGCCCCGTCTACAATCTTTCCCGCTCGCCGGAATCCCACGAAAGGGAGGTCCGCTGGAGCCCTGACGGCAGGAACATCGCATGGTTCTCCGACAAGAGCGGAGAATACCAGGTATATGTCGCACCTTTTGACGACATGTCCGCGGCGACGGCTCTGACCGACTTCGAGAGCGGCTACCCTTCAGACCTGCAGTGGAGCCCCGACGGAAGTAGGCTCTATTTCATCACCGACACCCGCGAAGTCTGGGAAATCGACCTTGCCGGCCGAAGCTGCGAGCGCATACTCGAGAGCAGGCTCGAAGGATTCTACAACTTCACGCTGTCGCCCGACGGAAGCTGGGCGGCCTACGTGACCATGCTCCCCAACAGGATTGCCGCGGTGTATCTTTTCGATGTCAAGGCCCGCAGGAGCTATCAATTGACCGACCGCTGGTACGACGCATGGGAGCCAATGTTCTCCCGTGACGGGAAATACCTCTTCTTCTCATCCGCGCAGGAATTCGGCTACAGCTACTCCTCAATGGAATGGAACGCGGCCTTCCAGATGCGCGACAAGCTGTTCGTACTGCCTCTCGAAGCCGGCACGCCCAATCCGATGAGCGTCCGGTCCGACGAATATGAGCCGGCCGTGGCGGACGCCGGGGAGACGAAGGAGCAGGCGGACGCCGCGCCCGTCACCAAAGTGGACCTCGACGGCATACAGGACCGCATCGCCGCATTGCCGGTCAGCGCCTACAGCCTCGTGCTCTCGAAGGACGACAAGCTCTGGTACTCCGACGGAGGGAGACTCAAGATCCTCGACCTCAAGACTCTGGATGTAAGCGACGGACCGTCCGGACAATACCTCGCTCTCACGCCCGACGCCTCCAAGGCCCTCGTGCGCAGCGGTTCGGACTACAAGGTCACGGCCTTCGGCAGCTCCCCCGACGGAGCGGAATGCGTGCCGGTCGCGGACGCCGACATCATTGTGGACCACGAAGCCGAATGGAGGCAGATCTTCGACGAGAGCTGGAGAATCACGCGCGACGGCTTCTATGTCGAGAACCTGCACGGAACGGACTGGAACCATGTATATGAAAAATATGCGCAGCTGCTCCCGTATGTCAGGCACCGCGACGACCTCACCTACCTGATAGGCGAGATGATCGGAGAACTCAACGTAGGCCATGCGTACATCACCTCCGGGGAGACTCCGGAAGTCACGAAGGTCGCAACCGGCCTGCTCGGCGCACGATACTCGAAGGACGCCCGCACCGGAGCGTTCAGGATTGAAAGGATATTCGAAGGGGCGTCATGGGACGAGTCCCTGAGGTCCCCGCTTGAGGCTCCGGGCACCGGCGCTTCGGTCGGAGACTACATCACGGCTGTCAACGGAATCCCGGCGTCGGACCTGCACGACATCGGCGAAGCCCTTGTCGGCAAGGCCGGAAAGACGGTCTCCCTGACCCTCGCCGACAACGCCTCCGGGAAGAACGCGCGCACCGTATATGTGGTGCCGACCGACGACGAGTCGCAGCTCGCCTACTACGCCTGGGTGAAGCGCAACATCGAAATCACTGACAGGCTCTCCGGCGGGAAGATAGGCTATATCCACATTCCCGACATGGGTCCCGCCGGCCTGGAGATGTTCGCGAGGATGTACTACAGCCAGCTTGACAAGAAGGCGCTCATAATCGACGACAGGATGAACGGAGGCGGCAATGTCTCGCCCATGATCCTCGAGCGCCTGCAGCGCGAGGTGTACAGGGTGAGCATGTACCGCAACGGCGCCAACGAGCCAGTACCCAACCAGGCCTTCTACGGCCCCAAGGTCTGCCTCATCGACAAATACTCGTCCTCCGACGGAGACCTCTTCCCCTACGGTTTCCGAAAGCTCGGCCTCGGCAAGCTCATAGGCATGAGGTCGTGGGGAGGAATAGTGGGCATTTCCGGCTCGAAGCCCTTCGTGGACGGCCAGGACATGCGCACGCCGTTCTTCACCTCCTACTCCACGGACGGTGAATGGATAATCGAAGGCCACGGCGTCGACCCCGACATCGAGGTGGACATCAACCCCTTCGAAGACTATCTCGGCAAGGACGCCCAGCTCGAAAAGGCGGTGGAGGTCCTGCTCGAAGAGCTCAAGGACTGGAAGCCCCTGCCGGGGACTCCGGCCGCACCGGTGAAAAACCAATAACCAAATACACATCAGATGAAAACAAAAGCAGTACGCCTTTACGGCAAAGACGACCTGAGGCTCGAAGAGTTCGAGCTCCCTCAGATCAAGGATGACGAAATACTCGCCAAAGTGGTCAGCGACAGCATCTGCATGTCGTCCTACAAGGCGGCCCACCAGGGACCCGAGCACAAGAGAGTTCCCGACAATGTGGCCGAGAACCCCGTGATCATCGGACACGAGTTCGCCGGCGAAATCGTGGAAGTCGGCAGCAGGTGGCAGTCGGAGTTCAAGCCCGGCGACAAGTTCTCCATCCAGCCCGCCCTCACCTACGAAGGCGGCCCCGTCGGAGTGCTTTCGGCCCCCGGATATTCCTACAAATACATCGGAGGCGACGCCACCTATGTCATAATCCCCGCAGAAGTAATGGCACAGGGCTGCCTGCTCCCCTACAAGGGCGAAGGCTTCTATCCCGCGTCGCTCAGCGAGCCCCTGTCCTGCGTGATCGGCGCCATGCACGCCTGCTACCACACGACCCCCGGCTCATATGTCCATTCGATGGAAATCAAGGAGAACGGAAAGATGGCCCTGCTCGCCGGAGTCGGCCCCATGGGCCTCGCCTGCATCAACTATGTGCTGCACCGTGAGGACCGCCACCCGGCCCTCTTCGTGGTCACCGACATCGACCAGGCCCGTCTCGACCGCGCCGCGAAGCTCTACACGAAGGAGTTCGCCGCATCCAGGGGAATCGACCTGCGCTACATCAACACGGGAGCCGTCGAGAATCCCGTCGAGACCCTGCGCGAGCTCACCGGAGGCACCGGCTATGACGAAGTCGTGGTGATGGCCCCCGTTCCCGTGGTGGTCGAGCAGGCTGACGACATCCTCGGATTTGACGGCTGCCTCAACTTCTTCTCCGGCCCCGGCCGCCAGGACTTCAAGGCTCCCTTCAACTTCTACAATGTCCACTACGCCTCAACCCATGTGGTCGGCACCAGCGGCGGCAACACCGACGACATGAAGGAAGCCCTCCACCTCATGGGCAAGGGCATGGACCCTGCCGGCCTCGTGACCCATATCGGAGGACTCAACGCGGTCATCGACACCACGCTCAACCTGCCTTCGATCCCCGGAGGAAAGAAGCTCATCTACACGCACATAGACATGCCCCTGACCGCCATCGCAGAATTCGGGGAGAAGGGAAAGACCAATCCCGTCTACGCCGAACTCGACAGGATATGCAGGGAGCACAACGGACTCTGGAGCGTGGAGGCGGAGAACTACCTGCTCTCCCACGCCGCGAATCTGTAATTTCTGCTGAATGAACCTGAAGTCACTCGCGAAGGATACAGCCATTTATGGTCTGAGCAGCATAGTGGGGCGTTTTCTGAACTACCTGCTGGTGCCGCTCTATACCTGGAAGATTTCAGCCGAAAGCGGCGGCTACGGCATAGTCACCAATCTCTACGCCTACGCCGCCTTCTTCCTCGCGCTGCTGACTTTCGGCATGGAGACCACGCTTTTCCGCTTCGCCTCGAAGGAAGGCGAAGACGGAAAGATGGTCTACAGCAATGCTCTGAGGATGGTGGGAGGCGTGGCGCTGGCGTTCGTGGCGCTGGTGGCGCTGTTTCTTCATCCTGTCAGCGAGGCCATGGGCTATGCCGGACATCCGGAATATGTGCTCTGCTTCGCAGTCATCACGGCCCTCGACGCCGTTCAGGCCATAATGTTCAGCCGGCTCAGGCAGCAGCACAGGCCCGTGAGGTTCATGCTCCTGAAGTTCGCCTATATCATTCCGAGCATACTGCTCAACCTGTTCATCTTCCTCGTGATGGACGGAATCCCGGGATGCGCGGACATCTTCCATCGCTTCAACGACGGAGTGGGGCTGATCTTCTTCGCGAACCTGATATGCACCTCCGCGGTGACGCTCATGTTCATCCCCGAACTGCGCGGCCTCGTCTACGGTTTTGACAGAGGGCTCGCGAAGAGAATGCTCTCTTATTCATGGCCGCTGCTCCTGCTGAGCCTGGTAGGCATACTCAACCAGGTGGCCGACAAGATGCTCTTCCCCTGGCTGATGCCGGGCGACGAGGGCATGCGGCAGCTGGGAATCTACGGGGCCTGCGTCAAGATAGCCATGATCATATCCCTGCTCACCCAGGCTTTCCGCTATGCCTACGAGCCCATCGTGTTCGGCTCGGCGAAGGACCGCAACAGCCCGGAGACGCTGGCCGACGGGATGAAGTATTTCATAATCTTCTCCCTGATGGCCTTCCTCGCGGTGATGTTCTACATGCCGCTGCTCAAGTACCTCGTAGGAGAGGGCTACTGGTCGGGCCTCAAAGTGGTTCCCGTGGTCATGGCGGCCGAAATCTTCATGGGCGTATACTTCAACCTCTCGTTCTGGTACAAGCTCACCGACCAGACCTGGTGGGGAGCCATAATCAGCGCGGCAGGGGCGGCGGTGATGATAGCCGTCAACATAGTGTTCGTGCCGGAAATCGGCTACTGGGCCTGCGCCTGGGGCGGTTTCGCCGGCTACGGCACGGCAATGCTGCTGAGTTTCCTGCTCGGCCGCAAACGCTACCCCGTGCCCTACGACTGGAAGACCATACTGCTCTACACGGGCCTCGCACTTGCCCTGCTGAGCCTCTCGCTCCTCCTGCCCGGAATCATCGGCAGGGAGCTCCCGACCGTCGCCACGCTCGCAATCAACACGGTGCTGCTCGCGGCCTACTGCCTGCCGGTGGCAAGAAACATAATCTTAAAACACAGATAACATGAGAAAATTCATCACATTCAGCCTCTGCTTCATCGGCGCCGCGGCGATGATATGCGGCTGCGGCAACAGAAAGGCGCAGCAGGAGACGCAGAAAGCTGCGGAACAGGCCGCCGCAGATTCAATCGCGGCCGTGGAACAGACAAAAAGAACAATGGAAAAAATTGCAACTCTGCCGGAGGAACCGGTTTTCGACATCATCACCAGCATGGGCGTGATCAAGGTCAAACTCTATTCAAAAACCCCGAAGCACCGCGAGAACTTCGAGAAGCTCGCACTCGAGAAGTACTATGACGGTCTTCTGTTCCACAGAGTGATCGACGGATTCATGATACAGACCGGAGATCCCCTGACCAAGGATCCCGCCAACAAGTCCAGATTCGGAACCGGAGGTCCGGACTACACGATTCCGGCGGAATTCGTACCCGAGTACAGGCACAAGAAGGGTGCGCTCGCAGCCGCCCGCCGCGGAGACGCCGCCAATCCGCTCAAGGAATCATCAGGCTCACAGTTCTACATTGTCCAGGATCCCGTAGCCTGCGCCGCCCTTGACGGAGACTATACGGTATTCGGCGAGACCATCGAAGGCCTTGACGTGATTGACGCCATCGCGGCGGTCGCGACCGACAACCGGGACTGCCCCCTGCAGGACGTGAAGATTATCACCATAAAACTTGATGAAAATCTTTGATTTTCGGTATTATTTTTGTTAATATTGCACCGAATAGTTTTTTCATAGGTTTAATTTTAGGTTAGAATTGCCGTTACGTCCCGATGTGATATCGGGACGTAATTTGTTATTTTTGCATCACCCTTATCGTATGCTGGAAAAGATACTCTTCATACACGGACTCGCTTCGTCGGGAGCCTACAAGATGGCTTCGTCGCTGCGCATGCTGCTTAAGCCCGCCACGGTGCTGGCCCCGGATGTCCCCATCGACCCGGAAGCCGCTCTCGGACTTCTCCGGGGCGTCTGCGAGGAGGAGAGACCCGATCTGATCGTGGGCCTTTCGCTCGGCGGCTTCTGGGCCCAGAAGCTGCGCGGATTCCGCAAGATCCTGGTAAACCCCGATTTCCATGTATCACGGCTCATGCGCACGATGACGGGAGAAGTAGAATACCTGTCCCCCAGAGCCGACGGCAGCAGAAGCTTCATGATCACGGAAGATATATGCAGGGGATACGAAGCCCTGGAAGAGGACGAATTCAACGGCATCGACGCCGCGGAGATCCTTCTGACGCGCGCGATGTTCGCGGACTCCGACGAACTCGTGCACTGCGGTCCGGAGTTCGAACGGCACTATCCCGGCCGCGGCATAAGCTATCCCGGGAAACATCTGCCCACTTACCCGGAACTCAAGGCTTATCTGGTGCCTCTCGCCCGGGAATTCGACTGCGGAGCTCACCTATGACCTTGTCGTCCTGAAGGCGGCCGAACACGGCCTCCAGCTCTGCGGCATCGCGGCATGTCGCCGCCCTGAACGGATTGCCGAAATCCTTGGCCCTGCTCTGCTCCGCCCTTGCGGCCATCATGGCCAGCAGCCTGCGGCCCTCCGCAAGCAGCGAACCGATGCCGTCGCCGTCCGGAGTCCAGCCGTTCATTCCGTTCAGCAGCGCGGCGGCATGGAGGCGCTTCTGTTCCGGATAGGCTGCCCAGAGCTCATCGAAGCGTCCGTGCACCTCCTCCCAGGAGCCGAGTTTTCCGGAGCGTATGTCGGAGCGCAGCGCCGTGACATCCTGCTCGCGGACCATCTGGCCTCCGCAGTTGATCCATGACCCCGCACCTGCGGATATGCCGTCTGACAGGTCGCGGCATTCCTCCGGAGAGCATCCGGACAGGCTGTCGGCCGCATAATGCACGAGCATCTCCCCATAGGCCTCCCTCGCGCGGTCGGCCTTGAGTATGACCGCCGGACGGCGGCTCTTCTCGACACAGCCACCGGGAAGCGTTATTTCGCAGGGGAAGGATTCGCCGGGCTTCCATCCGCAGTACTCCCGCGCCCAGTCTTCGAGCAGCCTGCGCGCCCGGGCGACCTCCTGCATGCTGTCAGGGGCGAACGCGTCGAACTCTATATGCTGCACCTTCTGCTTCCTGCGGTCACGGCTCCTGTATTTCATGCCGTTGCGCACGAGCGCGTACATGTTGTACAGCCATGCGAACGCGGGGATGATCTCCAGCCGGCCCTCATGCTCGTTGTCGGAGACCAGGCTGAAGGGCAGCCGTATGTCAAGTTCGGCCGGATACGAGCCTTTGGCGATCATGGTGTAGCTCGCGAACACGGAAGAATGCTTGAGCGACACGCAGAGCCCCGGCCAGAAGCCTCTCCCCGCAACCAGTTCGCCGTCGGCGGTGCGGCCGTTGTGGTTCGACCCGATGGTCGCCCCCGCGGCCACATTGCTCTGCCCGCCCGTGCATGCGGCTATCAGGAAGGAGTTGTTGTGATGCTGCTCGTGGGCGGGGAAAATGAGATCGCTCACAAGTTCACCGCAGGAGACGGTGCTGTTGTCGCCGAGCACGGAATTGAAGAAACGCACGCCGCCGGACAGAGTGCAGCATGCGCCCAGCGCGAAGCCGGCGGCGATGCAGCCGCCCGTCACCCTGCTGCCGGCCCCGACCACGCCGTCGGAGAGCACGGCGTTCCCGTCAACGGTCACGGGCTCCTCCCGCGTCGAGCACAGACACAGAGACTCCAGCCGCACGGCCGAGCTTATACGGCACGCGGGGCCGCACTGCAGCCTGTCTATATACGGGACATTGGCTATCACGCTGCCGGCTCCGACCGAAGGCCGCATGGGAAGGTCCGCCGAGAACCCGCGCAGGCGGCGCTGCATCTCCCCGTCGTCCGGATATTTCGCCATCAGCCAGGCGTCAGTGCAGGTCATTCCCGGGAAAGCATGCACCTTGCGCGCGCCGTTCTCGTTCATGACCTCGATGACAGGTCCGCGGAAGCTGCCGTCCGCAGTCATCTGGCCGATGTTGAACAGCAGGCAGCCTTCTCCTATGTCGTAGCCGCGCAGGAAGCGCACGTCGTGGACCGCACAGCCGTCGGCTATGGTGCACGAGTCAATGCGCGAATTGCTGATTCCGACCGGCAGCCGGAGCCCGCCGCACTCCCTGGTCCCCGGAGCCGTCAGCGCTATGCGGCAGCTCCCCGAGAAGCTGCAGCGCGACACGAGCGACGGGTCGAAGCCGTCGGTCACCTGAATGTCATTCCAGTCGGACGCGCTGCTGCCGGACGCGGCAAGAGCCTGCCGCTCGGAAGCTGTCAGTTTTCTCCATGCTGCCATATTCGGATGGTTTTTCAGACCCGCGGCGCCCGGTGCGGAACGCCGTCAGGCTGAACAAAAGTAGCGAAATTGCCCGTCATTCCAAAATGCGAGGTTTTCAGGAAAGAATGAACTATATTTGTTACGGCTTTTTCAGAAGATGCTCAAATGAAGTTTCTCTCAAACAAGTCAACCGACCCGTACTTCAACATGGCGTTCGACGAATACTGCCTCATGCAGTACGATGCGGAGGAACCGGTATTCTACCTCTGGAGGAACCGCCCTTCGGTGATAATAGGGCTCAACCAGAACGCCTACGGCGAGGTCAACCTCGGCTATCTGGAGGAACACGGCATCTCTCTGGCGCGCAGAGTCACCGGAGGAGGGGCCGTATATCACGACCTGCAGAACCTCAACTACAGCATCATAGGCAGAAGCGTGAGTCCGCAGCCCGTCGCGGACGCTCTCCGCATGATGGGAGTGGAGGCGGAGCTCACCGGCAGGAACGACATTTTCGTGGACGGCCGCAAGGTTTCCGGCTACGCACGCCGGGTATGGCGCGACAGGGAGCTTGTCCACGGCACGTTGATGTTCGACGTGGACCTCCATACGCTCACGGAAGCCCTCAACGTCAGCGGCTCCAAGCTGGAGGCCAAGGGAATCGCCTCGGTCCGCAGCCGCGTGGCCAACCTGAAGGACCGTCTTCCGCAGTTCCCGGGCGTGACGGAGTTCGCCGGACGGCTGCACGGGATTCTGGCAGGCGGCGACGAAGAGATATTCCTCCGCCCGGAGGAGCTGGAGACCGTCAGCAGGCTCGCCGCCGGGAAGTTCGCGACCTGGGACTGGATCTACGGACATTCGAAGGAAGCAACGCTGACAAGGAAGGCCAAGCTCCCCTGCGGCACCGTGGAGGCGGAGATCAGCCTTGAGAAGGGATATATCAGCGGGCTGCGCTTCAGCGGCGACTTCATCGGCGACCTCCCGCCCGACGGCATCGCATCGCTGCTGGAAGGCGTCAGGTTCGAGCGGACGGCGATACTCGGCGCGCTCCAAGGCTTCAGCGTCAGCACCGTGTTCGGCGGCACGGATGCGGCGGCACTGGCAGATTTGATGACAAACCATAATAATAATTTATGAAACAACTGAACACAAAGCTCATGCACCCCGCGGAGCAGCTCGCTCTGATCATCGGGCGCATCTACCGCAGCGGTCTCACGACCACTTCGGGAGGCAATCTGTCCATCATGGACGACAACGGCGACATGTGGATCACCCCTGCCGGCATCGACAAGGGCTCGCTGACCCCCGCCGACATCATGTGCGTGAAGGCTGACGGCACCATCATCGGACCTCACCGCCCGTCATCGGAGTACCCCTTCCACAAGGCCATCTACAAGATACGCCCCAGGATGAGGGCCGTGATCCATGCGCACCCTCCCGGACTCGTGACCTTCAGCGTCATCCACCAGATTCCAGACACGAGCATCATCCCGCAGGCCCGCAATGTCTGCGGCCCCATAGGCTTCGCCAAATACGACGTCCCGGGCAGCGAGGCTCTCGGAAAGAGCATCGCCTCCGAATTCGAGAAGAACCCCGAGTACAAGGCAGTGATCATGGAGAACCATGGAGTCGTGCTCTGCGGCGAGGACATAGGCGACGCCTACCAGCGTTTCGAGACCCTGGAACTCTGCGCGCGCACCATCATCAACGCCAAGAATCTCGGCGAGCCGAAATACCTCTCCGAAGAGCAGATACAGATGCACGAAAGGCATATGACCAATGTGCAGCATTTCATGGACGTGCAGCACCCCTCCGACGAAAGGGCGATACGCACGGAGATCTGCCGTTTCGTGCGCAGAGCCTGCGACCAGAAGCTCATGAGCAGTTCCTACGGCACCGTGTCCATGCGCTGGCGCGGCAACGACTTCCTGATCACCCCCACCGGCATCCAGCGCTGGGACATCGATGAGGAAGACATAGTACAGATCAAGGACGGCATGGCCGAAGCGGGAAAGACCCCGAGCCGTGCGACCGCCCTCCACTTCGAGATCTACCGCCGCAACCCCAAGGTGAAGGCCATCGTGCTGACCCAGTGCCCTTCATTGATGGGATTCTGCACCACCGACGCCGTCTTCAACGTGCGCACCATCCCCGAAAGCTGGATTTTCCTGCAGGATGTGCCCAGGTTCCCCTTCGGAACCCAGTACAGCGACCCCGCCAAGGTGGCCGAAGCCCTCAAGGACAAACCCTGCGCGATGCTGGCCAACGATTCGATAGTGGTGGCCTCCGACTCCCTGCTCAACGCCTTCGACCGCCTCGAAGTCGCCGAATTCAGCGCCAAGTCGCTCGTGCTCGCCACCCCCATCGGCAAGCTGCACCCCATCACCGACAAGGAAGTCGAAGACCTCCGCGTAGCCTTCCATGTGGGCGAGAACTGATTGTCTGTCATAATGATTCCGGAATTCCAGCGTTTGATGAACGCTGGAATTTTTCTGTGCAACCATGAAGCATCTGTCCATGACAAACCTCGGGGAGCCCTCACTCCGCACCATGGACATGACAACAAGAGGAGCGGCACTGAAATGCCGCTCCTCCATTATCATATATCTGCAGGCTGGCGTGTCCTAGTCGTTCAGTGAGAAACGCTTGAATGCGAGCACCTTGATGTCCTTGTCGGCGGCCGCGATGACCTCCTTGACGGACTGCTTGCCGTCGCCCATCTGGTACTCCTGCTCCATGAGGGTCTGCTCCTTGAAGAACTTCTGGAGACGTCCGTGAGCGATGTTGTT
>CALVAD010000024.1 GCA_944325495.1 uncultured Bacteroidales bacterium
ACATGAATCCTGAATCCGTCGTAGTCCGCCTCGACCACCGTCAGGGGTTCGGTATAGTCGGTGGTGGTGATGACGGCAGACAGGACCTCGGAATAGTACTCGTCATCGATGGTCTTTGCGGCGAGATAGACGGTGTACGTCATGTTTCCCTCAAGCCCGCTCACGGTGAACTCATTGTCCCCGTCCACGCAGGCGGAGACGATTCCGGTGGCGAAGAGCACGTCGGCGTTGGGTGCGGTCCCTGGCTCTTCGGAATAGACAGACCACGCATATTCGCTGATGCTCGTGGTCTTGAGGTTCAGCACGGCCTCGGTCGCGCCTGCGGTCTTGACCGTTAGTTCAGCTGCGGGGGGGGTCAGGAGTGTCGTCGAGAGTCTCGGTACATCCTGAAAGCATTCCGCCCGCCATCATGGCAAGTCCTGCGGCCAGGACGGAACACAGAAAAGATTCTTTACACATAGGATATTGATTTTAAAATGGTTAAGCAATTGCCTACACTACTTCTCACAACCGTTATGGTGTTTCGGAAAGGCTGACAGCAAAAATATGTATTAGGATTTTATTTTGCAAAATTTTTTCCGTCACAACGAACTGACAATCATTATAATATGCAATGATTTCAAAGTATTTTGGCCTCTTTTCCTTATGATTTATAATTATACGGTCATAAATAACGAACATTTTTCAACCATGCCGCGGATATTATACAATCCTCTCCAAACTTGCGCGGCGGAGGAGCCTGGATGCCTCGGGACGATTACAAGGAAGAAGCTATGTTAGGGCTGCCGGGAGTTCAGGGCGCAGTGCAATGCATCCGATATTGCTGCCCGCGCGATGTGAACTCAGGAAACGCTACCGCGACGGACCGACTATCTGTCCGTTGCAGATCACATGGCGGATCACGGAGGAATCGGCGGAATACACGAAATTCGAGAGCAGGTTGTGGCAGGGCTGCATGCTGCTTCTGCCGAGGTCGACCAGAACCGCGTCGGCGAGCTTTCCCCTGGCGATCTCGCCCGCATCGATGCCGAATGCTTCAGCTCCGTTGCGCGTGGCCCAGCGGAACACTTCCGCGGCAGGAAGCAGAGAAGGATCGCCGGCCACTTTCGCGAGCAGCGCCGCGAACTTCATCTCCTCACGCAGGTCAAGATTGTTGTTGGACGAGACTCCGTCCGTTCCGAGAGTTATGCGGCAACCGGAACTGATGGCCAGCTCGTATGGAAAGCGGCCGCTTCCCAGCTTCATGTTGGAGCAGGGGCAGTGCGCCACGGTGACACCCCTCTCCGAGAGGATCTTCCATTCCTCGGCGTCGACATGCACGCAGTGCGCGGCAATCACGTCCGGCCCGAGAAAGCCCAGCGAATCGAGATAGCGCACGGGGGTGGTGCCGTGGTCACGGATGCAGTTCTCAACCTCGGTGCGGGTCTCCGCCACATGGATATGCAGCCGCAGGCCGTTCCTGCGCGCGAACGCAGCCGAGCGCTTGAGCTTGGCAGGGCCGACGGTGTAGACGGAATGCGGGGCCATCACAAGCTGTATGCGCCCTCCGGTCGGGTCCTTCCAGTCGCGCACATACTGCATCTTCTGCTCCTCCACCGACTTGCTGTGGTTCTCCATCACGGTGATGCCTATCGCGGCGCGCATGCCGGACTCCTCGACCGCCTTGATCGTCTCCTCTATGTCGAAATACATGTCCGAGAAGAACACGCTGCCCGAGGAGAGCATCTCATCGACCGCAATGTCGCTCCCTTGGCGGATGTCGGAGGGCGTGAGCTTGTCCTCGAAAGGCCAGACATATTCCTCCAGCCACTTTTCGAGCGGCATGTCGTCGGCATATCCGCGCATCAGCGTCATGGCGGCATGATTATGTGTATTGTAGAGGGCCGGGAGCATGGCGAGCCCGGAAGCGTCCAACACCTTGTCGGCGGGAGTCTCCGCAGGCGCGTCCAGGTCGGCGAAACGCCCGTCCTTGATCAATATGCTGCACTGCCGCGAGCCGAGCAGGACATCCTTTACAAGCATGGTCCGGGGAGCGTGGAAATCGTTCTCGAGCTTCGAGCATTCGTGCAGGACCGTCTCGGCCCGTGCCAGCAGCCGCTTCCCTGTCGCCGTAAGCTCGACGCCTCCCCTGCTCCGCCGCAGCAGCCTCGCGCCGGCGAACTTCTCGAGCTCGGCGATGTTCTGGCTTACTGCAGGCTGCGAGATTCCGAGCGCCTTGGCCGCGGCGGTGAAACTGCCGAGCGAGGCGACTGCGGAAAATATCCTGAGCCGGAAATTGTCTATCATCCCCTTATACAAACAGGGCGTCCTCCACCCATTCGTCCTTCTGGGCGCGTATCCCGTCGGCATATTCCTTCTCGCCGAGGAGATCCAGCATGTCACAGTACTTCCGCGTGTCGGCGTCGAAGCCATAGCAGATGATATTCACACGGGCAAACTCCTTGAGCGCCGGCAGGAAGCCCTGGCCCGCCGCCTGCCTGAGAAAGAACAGGGCATTGTCGGCAGTATCCTTCACCATGTCGACGTACTTCTCATTGTCCAGCAGGTTTCCGAGCTGCTCGACGTAGAATTGTCCGAGGAAGTAGGCCGCATAAATGGAATTCCTGGAATAGGCGTCGGTGAGTTGCTTATGGAACTCCTCGTCCTCGGGCTTCTCGATGACCAGCTCCTCGTCTTCGTCAAGGCACATTGCGTACCTTATGATAGCCAGTGCGGCGCTCGCATCGGGCACAGACTCGTAGCGCTCGAGAATCTCTTCGAAACCGCCCGGGAATTCATCGTTGAGCTCTTCGCTCATTTCGACATTCGAGACAATATATGCCAGAGCCACGGCGGCATAGGGTTCGTCGTCCTCGGCCATCTCCCTGAGACTGACCATGCCGTCGACCGCGTCAATTCCCCTTATGACCTGCATCATGGCCTGTTCGGCCGCACCCCGGCGCGTTCCGGACAGTTCGTCGTGCCTGTTCCTGCAGCGCGCCGCCTCGTCATACTTCCCTTCGTACTCGGCGATTCTTCCGAGACAGAGCCAGTCTTCGGCGGCCTGCTCGGGAGCTCCGTCAGCAAGCATTCCGGCGGACCAGGTGAACCATTCCCGGGCCTGCTTGAGATTGATGTTCTCATATTTGGGGAGAAGCGAAAGCCTCGCGACATTCCTTCCGCAAGCCACGCGGCGCGGATACTGCGCATCCCTGGCGGCCTTGCCGAACCATCTGACAGCCTCCTGCGAGCGTTCCCGGCGAGTCTTGCCTATCGCCGAATCGTCGTCGATCAGCATGTAGAGCAGGCCGAGCCTGTCGCAGAGCTGCGGATCCCCGCCCTCCGCAACCTTCGCGGCCCTCGCCAGCAGATCTCCAAGCCCGGCGTAAGACCTCGTCCCCTGCGTGGCGAACATGTCGCACGCCCGCTCCAGCTCCTTCAGCAGCGACCCGGCATCGGACGGGCCTTCCGCAGAACCGGACGCGGCGGCAGCACCGGCGGAATTCTTGCCGAATGCGCCGCCTCCCTTGCCGAAGACATCTTTGATAAGATTATTGAGGTCCTCGTCGGATATCGTCCATCCGGACTGTCCCGTTCCTGCCGCCGGGGCCGCAGGTTCCCGCGCAGGCTCGTCGGCAAACCATTCTACCTCCTCGACGGAAATGTCGTCCTCGGCGTATACGGCGCCCGAAGCGGCGACGGCGTGCGTCTCCTCTACTACCCGGGCGCTTCCGACCACGGTCCCGCTTCCGGAAGGCGCCGCGCCTGCGGCAACGGTCTGCGATACGCCGCCGGCTCCGTCCGGGCTTCCCGCCGCGACAGTCTCCGATGAATCCGGCCTGCTACCGGCAACGGTTTCGGAAACCGCCTGTCCTGCCGGAGCCGCAGTCTCCTGACTGCTGTCCGATGAATTGCCGGACCTCATCGCATCCAGAGCTTCCTGCAGTTTTGAAAAATCCAACATGGTGTCTCCCTATTGCCTTTGTGAATCGAGCCAGCGTCCGAGTATCTGGAAGAAATTCTCCCTCTGGTCACCGAGGTTGTCCCTTCCTGAATTCTCCATGGTCGTGAAACCCCAGCCGTGGCCTCCGGAGGTGAATACATGCAGTTCCCCGGGGACTCCGTTCTCCTGCATGGCCCGGTAGTAGCGCAGGCTGTTCTCGGGAGGAACGGCCCTGTCGTCACCGCTGAGCAGCAGTATGGTCGGAGGAGTCGAAGGCGACACCCTGTTCTCGAGCGAGTAGCGCTCCACCATGTCCCTGTCCGCATCCGGGCCGACAAGGTTGAGCCTGGTCCCCGCATGCGTGACAAACTCCTCGAAGGTGATGACGGGATAGACAAGCACCGAGAAGTCGGGCCGCGTGATCCCGTCCACGAAAAGGGTGGACGCTGAAGCGGCAAGATGCCCGCCGGCGGAGAATCCCATCACGCCTATCTGCGTGACTCCCCACTGCGGAGCTTTCGCGCGGCAGTAGCGGAAGGCGTTCTGCACGTCGGTCAGAGGGACGGTGCAATGTCCGTTGGGCATGCGGTAGTGGACCACGCACACGGCGATGCCGCGCCTGACGCACCAGTCCGCCACCCTCGTGCCCTCGTTGGCGGCGGAGACATTGGAGTATCCTCCGCCGGGGCACACGACAAGCATCTGTCCGTTGCAGTTCTCGGGAAGATATATGTCCATGTAGGCGTCGTCGCCGATGTTCGAGATGTTCCCGTTCCTCGGATTGACCACGTTGCCGCCTTCGAGCCCGTTGGACTCGCCGGGGCCGAGGGTGAGGGCCTTCCCGTCCTCGACTATGCCCAGATCCACGGACTGCCCCTCGGGGTACAGCTTGAGCGTGAGATCGGGCTTCACCAGCTCGTATGCGCTCAGGCATGCGGCCGAGACAAGGGACACAAGCATCCCGAGAACCACTTTCTTCATGATATTCCTTTTGTTCTATTCGTCAGGTGTGATCGCGCCCATGGGGCAGGCGTCGGCGCATGCGCCGCAGCTGATGCAAACGTCAGGGTCAATTGAATAGACATCTCCCTCCCTGATTGCTCCGGAAGGGCACTCGCTCTGGCATGAACCGCAAGCCACGCAGACGTCAGGATTGATTTTGTAAGCCATTTTTTTGAAATTTTATAAGTTAAGTCGTCGGCAAAAGTACACAGGATATTTGAATTCTCCATTATTTTGCCGCGATTTTTGTAAATTTGCGTCCGATATGAAGATTCTGCTGACATTGCTGCTGGCCCTCGCCCTTTCGGCGCCGTTCGAATTCGACAGGACGGTGCACGACTTCGGCAGGATAAGCCAGAAGGACGGTCCGGTGAGCTGCACCTTCACCGTCAGGAACACGGGGGAGGAACCCCTGACCATCTTCGCCGTAGTGTCCTCCTGCGGCTGCACCGGAGCGGAATGGACGCGCGAGTCCATAGCCCCCGGCGACAGCGGCGAGGTTTCCGTGACCTACACCAACGACGAAGGGCCCTATCCCTTCGACAAGACGCTGACGGTCTACACGTCCGCGCAGAAGAAACCTGTGATATTGCATTTGAAGGGAGTGGTGACAAAGTAATGGCGGAACTCAACTATACAGACGAGAACATAAAGACCCTGGAGGGCGTCGAACATATCCGGATGCGTCCGGGCATGTATATCGGCCGCCTCGGCGACGGGAAGAACCCGGAAGACGGCATCTATGTGATGCTCAAAGAGATAATCGACAATTCCATCGACGAGTTCGCAATGGGCTACGGAAAGGAGGTCCGCATAGCGATCGAAGACGGCAGCGTGACCGTGCGCGACTTCGGGCGCGGAATCCCCCTCGACTCGGTTGTGAGAGCCGTGAGCATGCTCAACACCGGAGGCAAGTTCGATGACAAGGTGTTCAAGAAGTCCGTCGGACTCAACGGCGTGGGAACCAAGGCCGTGAACGCGCTGTCGTCATATTTCAGGGTATGCTCATTCAGGGACGGGCAGTGCGCCTGGGCCGAATTCGGGCGCGGGGAGCTCAAGGACAGCGGGAAGGAGGACAGCCGGGAGAAGAACGGCACCCTCGTCCGCTTCACTCCCGACCCGCTGATGTTCGGGGACTATGCCTACGACATGGAGTTCGTGGAGGCCATGGTCAAGAACTACTCCTACCTCAAGAAAGGTCTCACGCTGACCCTCAACGGTGTCTCCTACAAGTCCGAGAACGGTCTGCTGGACCTTGTCAACGAGAACTTCTCGGAGGAGCCGCTCTACCCTCCCATCCATCTCGAAGGCGAGGACATCGAGATCGTGATGAGCCACTGCAACGCCTACGGCGAGAACATAGCCTCATTCGTCAACGGCCAGAACACCCTGCACGGCGGCACCCATCTCGCCGCGTACAAGGAAGCCGTGGCGAAGACCCTCAAGGACTTCTTCAAGAAGAACTATGAGCCGGCCGACTGCCGCCAGGGCATAATCGGCGCCATCAGCATACAGATACAGGAGCCGAACTTCGAGGGGCAGGCAAAGACCAAGCTGGGCTCCAATTACATGTGGGAGAAACAGTACCACGACGAGACCGGCGCCCTCAAGGTCGACATAGGCCCGACGATACGCTCCTTCATCAACGACTTCGTGTCGAAGAACCTCGACAACTACCTGCGCATACACAAGGAGATAGTTCCCGTCATAGAGGAGAAGATAAAGGCCTCCCAGCAGGAGCGCGAGGAGATTTCGGGCATACAGAAGAAGGTGCGCGAGCGCAACCGGCGCACCAGCGTCTACAACAAGAAGCTCAAGGACTGCCGCTACCACTACAACGACAAGGTCAACGCCCGGAACCAGGAGGATGTGGAGAATTCATCGATCTTCATAACCGAGGGGGACTCCGCGAGCGGCACCATCACCCAGGCCCGCAACGCCAACTTCCAGGCCGTCTTCTCGCTGAGGGGAAAGCCCATCAACTGCTACAAGGAGAGCCGGAAGAAGGTGGCCGAGAACGAGGAGCTCAACCTGCTGATCTCGGCCCTGGGCGTCGAGGACAATATCCAGAACCTCAGGTACAACAGGATAATCGTGGCCACCGATGCCGACGACGACGGCATGCACATCAGGATGCTGGTTCTGACCTTCTTCATGAAATACTATCCCGAACTCATACGCGAAGGCCATGTGCACATACTCCAGACGCCGCTGTTCAGGGTGCGCAACAAGAAGGAGACCAGGTACTGCTACAGCTCCGAGGAGAGGGCCAGGGCGGTCGCGCAGCTGAAGACCGGCGTGGAGATTACCAGGTTCAAGGGTCTCGGCGAAATATCAAAGGACGAATTCGTCCATTTCATCGGCCCCGACATGCGCCTCGACGACGTGAACATAGCCGACGGCGAGTCCATTTCGGCGATCATGGAATTCTACATGGGCGACAACACCCTCGACAGGCAGAACTTCATACGCCGCAACCTGCGCAGCGAGGAGGAACTGGAAGACATAAACATCCAGAAATGAACTTTTACGGACTGGTAATGAAAATATGGGGCTGGAAAGCCGAAAGCGGCGTGGCCCCGGAAGAGAAATGCGTGATACTCGGCGTGCCGCACACGAGCATAGCCGACTTCATCGTATCCTATTTCTATTACAAGAGCCTCGGCCACACCGCACACGTGATGATCAAGAAGGAATTCTTCGTGGGACCGCTCGGATGGCTGCTGCGCCGCTTCGGCTGCATCCCCGTGGACAGGACCAACGGCGCCACCGTGGTCAAGAGCGTGATCTCGGAGATGGAGGCCGCAAAGGGCGAATTCCACCTGTGCATAGCCCCCGAAGGCACGAGAAAGGCCGTCAGGAAATGGAAGATGGGCTATCACACGATAGCCAGGGCTCTCGACTGCCCGGTCTACCTCGGCTACTTCGACTGGGGAAGGAAAAGGGTCAGCATAGGCGAACGCTTCATCTGCTCCGACGACGCAAGAGCCGACACCGCGCTGATACAGCAGAAATACGAGGCTCTGCACCTCACTGCGCGGCATCCTGAAGGGTATTGCACGCATTGAAAATTATTCCTATCTTTGCAGCCCCTCAAATGAGGGGTGTTTCAATCAATCAAATACAAACAAAATGATCAAACAGTACGAAACCGTTTTCATTGCAACTCCCGTTTTGTCTGAAGCCCAGATGAAGGAAGCGGTTGCCAAGTACACCAAGCTCATCACCGACAACGGAGGAGAGATCGTGTACCAGGAGGACTGGGGTCTGAAGCAGCTCGCCTACCCCATCCAGCACAAGACGTCAGGATTCTACTACCTGATTGAGTTCAAGGCCGACCCTACGTTCGTCGCCACCCTTGAGACCCAGTACCACCGTGACGAGCGCATACTCCGCTACATCACCGTCGCTCTCGACAAGCACGCCGTAGCATACGCGGAGCACCGCCGCCAGACCCGCGCCGCCAAGGCGGCAGCTCCCAAGGCAGCCGAGGAGACCGCGGCCCCTGCAGTTCCTGCAGCCGAAGAGACCGCACCTGCGGCCGAGAACCAGAACGAAACCGTAGAAGCATAGAGGAGGTATCATCATGGCAAATTCATCAAACAACGAAATCCGTTACCTGAACCCTCCTACCGTAGAGGTTCGCAAGAAGAAATACTGCCGCTTCAAGAAGGCGGGAATCAAATATGTGGACTACAAGGACCCCGAGTTCCTCAAGAAGTTCCTCAACGAGCAGGGCAAGATTCTCCCCCGCCGCATCACCGGAACCTCTCTCAAGTTCCAGCGCAAAGTGGCCCAGGCGGTGAAGCGCGCACGCTCACTCGCTCTTCTCCCTTATGTAACTGACCTCCTTAAATAATAATTGAAGCGTTATGAAAATCATCCTTAAAAAAGAAGTTGCCAATCTCGGCGAGGCCGGAGATGTGGTGGAAGTGAAGACCGGTTACGCTCTCAATTATCTCGTTCCCCAGGGCTTCGCGACAGTAGGGACCAAGTCCGCTCTCAAGCAGCACGAGGAGACTCTGCGCCAGAGGGCTCACAAGGAGGCAAAGCTCGTGGCCGACGCCGAGGCTCTCGCAGCCAGGATAAGCGCCGTCGAGATCAAGATCGCCGCCAAGGTGGGTGAGAACGGCAAGCTCTACGGAGCCGTGACTTCAGCCCAGGTCGCCGAGGTTCTCGCAGCCGCCGGCATCGAGGTGGAGCGCAAGAACATCTCAGTTCCCGACATCAAGGAGCTCGGAGAGTTCGAGGGCAAGGTAAAGTGCTACAAGGGCGTGTTCGCCGACATCAAGGTTACGGTCGTAGCCGCCGAGTAAGTCGCTCATGGTCCTTCGGGACTGACTCCATAACGGAACCGGTTTCTCTGAAATCGGTTCTTTTTTGTCAGTATGCGCCCGGCCTCCCGCGGCTTGCAGCCGGTGTTCTTTAGATTTCACATAGCCGGCTCCGACTTGCTTCGCGACCGGTTTTTGCGTATTTTTATCAGATGGTCCACAGTGCAAGACATTCTCATAAGTTACGCCGCTCCGCGCTGTCGGCAGGCTTTTCCCCGCTTTCCGCCTGCCGGCAGCACGGAGCGGCGGAACCGGCGGACAGACCGGAAAAGACATGACGGGAAGGCATCGACCGACCAGAATGTGGAAATACAGGTCATCCTCCTGCTTGCTACCGGGACAAATGACAAGGGAATATTATATGGACAAAATAAGAATAACACCGGAAACAGCCAGAATACGCCCGACGGAAGAACAGGATGTCGAAGCAGTGCTGCGAATCTACGACATGGCGCGCCTGACCATGCGGGAAAGCGGCAACCCCCTGCAATGGCCGACAGACGAAGGCTATCCGGGTCTGACGGAGCTGCAAGGAGACATGCGGCGCGGCGCATCGTATGTAATCGAATATGAAGGACGGGTCGTCGGAACTTTCGCGCTCGTCCCGGGAAAGGAGCCGAGCTACGCGAAAATCCATGACGGACGGTGGCTGGACGGAGCCGCAGGGACCGAAGCCGGAGGACACGGATGCGAAAACGGCTGCCTGGAGCATTCCGCGAATCCGGAGGCATCCCGCCCCTACTGCACCATACACCGCCTGGCCGGCAATCCGGCATACTCCGGAATCGCCTCATGCTGCTTCGGATGGTGCAAGCGGCGGTGCGGCTCGCTGCGTTCCGACACCCACCACGACAACATCATCATGCAGAAGGCGTTCACGAAGGCAGGGTTCGTGCGCTGCGGAATCATCCTTCTCGAAAACGGCAGTGAAAGGACCGCATATCAATGGCTGGACGATGGCAAAGAGTGAACAGACAGCGGACACAGGCAGGAAAACCGGCCTCGCACCTCTCCTCTGCGGACACCCGCGGCTGCTGATTCTCGGCTCGCTGCCCGGCGACCGCTCGCTGGAGCTTCAGGAATACTACGGACATCCGCAGAACCGCTTCTGGAAGGTCGTCGCGGCAGTACACGGTCTCCCCTGCCCTGACGGCTACGGACATAAGAAGGAGATGCTCGCCCGCTGCCGCATCGCGCTCTGGGACATCTACCATGCCGCCAGCAGACCCGGAAGCATGGACGCGGACATACGGCAGGCGGAATTCAACGACATAGCAGGACTGCTTGACGGCTTCCCGGAGATACGCGCCGTGGCGCTCAACGGCAGCACCGCGGCGAAAGGATTCGACAGCTACATCTCATCGCTCCATGACCGCGACAGCAGTCGGGGAGAAACACGGCCGGCAGACAAAGCGACAGACCTCGCCAGCATCGGAGGCCGCACCGTCCGCCTCCTGCGCCTGCCCAGCACAAGCCCCGCTAACGCGCGCTGGACTTTGGAGAAACTGGCCGAGGCGTGGGAAATCATTAAAATGTAAGCCCCGTCCATAGTCAAAAAAAGGCGGCCGGAAGAACCGGTCGCCCTTTTCCGAGGTGCGTAGCGGAATCGAACCACTGTAACAGGTTTTGCAGACCTGTGCCTGACCACTCGGCCAACGCACCGTTCAAGGACTGCAAATATAGAAAAATTTTCTTATTTTTGAAAAAACTACCCGCATATGGAAAGAATACTGCTTGTTCTGTCGGCCATGCTGCTTACAGCCGCATGCGGCACCTCCGGACAGGCTCTCCGCACTTCCGGAAGCGCAGAGGACGAATATGTGGACATAGGCTACGGCAAGGCCAGGAAATCCACTTCGACCGCCGCCGTCAGCACCCTTGAAGTTCCCCAGGGCAGCGGCTACAGCAACATATACGACTATATAAAGGGCCGGGTCCCCGGCGTGCTGGTGATAGGCAACACCATAGAAATCCGAGGGCGCAACACGATATACGGGGACACCACCCCGCTGTACATCGTTGACGGCGTAGAAGTCCCCGACATAGGATACCTGAGCCCCGACATAGTGGAATCCATCACCGTGCTGAAGGACGCCTCAAGCACCGCGATCTACGGCGCCAGAGGGGCCAACGGCGTGCTGCTGATCAAGACCAGAACAACGCTCGAATAATGATGATACGCAATATAATCTTCGACTTCGGGGCCGTCCTTCTCGACTGGAACCCCGAACATCTTTACGGCCCCTATTTCAAGGACGAAGCCAGGATGCGCCATTTTCTGACCGAGATATGCCCCTACAGCTGGAACACCACGGTCGATGCCGGCAGAAGCACGGCCGAGGCGACGGCGGAGCGCATAGCCCTCCACCCGGAATGGGAGAAGGAGATACGCATGTACTATGGTGAGTGGACGAAGATGATGGGCGGGCAGATTCCCGGAATGCAGGAGCTCGCCGAAGGTCTCAGGGAGCGCGGATACCGCCTCTACGGCCTCAGCAACTGGTCGGCCGAGACCTTCCCTCTCGTAAGGGACAGATATCCCGTACTCAGGCTTCTCGAAGGCTATGTGGTGTCCGGAGAAGAAAAGATCGTAAAGCCCGATCCGCGCATCTACCGCATCCTGATGGAACGCTACGGCCTGAAGCCGGAAGAATGCCTGTTCATCGACGACAATCCGGACAACATCGCAGGAGGCGAAGCCGTCGGCATAAGAGGCGTCGTCTTCAGTTCTCCGGAGGAACTGAAGAAGCAGCTGGCGGAAGTTCTGCCAGAATAGTCTCGCACGCGCGCACGATGTCGCCGGGCTTCACGAGAACGCGGGCCTCCGGCGGCAGGAAGATGTCGATACGCGAGCCGAACTTTATTATTCCGCACTGCTCCCCCGCCCTGACGGCTCCGGCGCTGCCGGCATAGTTCACGATCCGCCGTGCGAATCCTCCGGCAATCTGCTTGAACACCAGCTCATTGCCGTCCGCGGTAAGTATGCAGGTGCATGTGTGTTCGTTCTCGAGCGACGCCTTGGGCTTGAATGCGAGGAAATGCTCCCCGGGATAATATGTGTAGTGGACGACCTGCCCGTCGACCGGCCAGAAATTCGCATGGACGTCGAAGAAATTCATGTAGACGGAGATCTGCAGGCATTCGCGCATCAGATATTCGCTCTCGAACGCCTTCTCCACGATGACCACCTTGCCGTCGCAGACCGAGCTGACCTTTCTCGAAGATCCATAACGCACGCGGCTGGGAACACGGAAGAAGCAGGTCTGCCATACGCACACCCAGACTATTCCGGCGACGAGCGGCCAGCTGATCCAGGGTATGCCGACATAGCGCAGCAGCACATAGATCAGCGCGGCTCCGCCTATGTAGAAACCGGCTATTATCCCGTATGAATTCCTGTCGATCTTCATCGCCTATCCAATAAGGATGCCGGCCGCGGCCGCCAGCGCCATGACAAGCACCAGCGACCCCAGCCAGCGTCTGGTAGTCTTTCTGGCTCCTCCAGTATCCGGATTGCCGAGCATCGGAGGAACGCTTCTACGCCTCTGCGGCCTCCTGTCCGGACGCCGCGGCCGGCTCTTCCTTGTCCTCGGTCGCCGACTCGATCTTCCTGAGCATCGCGAACATGATGCCGCCGGCAATCACGCAGAGAGCCATGAGTATCGCCCAGTTGGCCCAGAGAGGCACGTTCATCCAGAGAAGTCCCGGAATCGAGCTCAGGTAGTTGCCGACAGCGGTGGCCGCGAACCACAAGCCCATCATGAGGCCCTTGAGTTTCGGAGGAGCGACCTTGGACACGAAGGAGATGCCCATAGGGCTCAGCAGCAGCTCGGCGAAGGTCAGCACGAGATAGGTGCCCATCAGGTAGGTAGGAACCACGGGATCGGGAGAGACCGTGCCCTGGAGCTCGGCGGGCGACGCCTGCCCGAGGGAGCCGAAAATCATTATGAGATAGCCGAGCGCAGCTATGAACATTCCTATGCCTATCTTCTTCGGAGCTGACGGCTCAAGTCCCCTGGGATGCTTCTTGGTCTTCCTGGAAGCCAGCGCGCTGAAAAGCGCTATCGAGAGCGGCGTCAGGAACACCACGAAGAAGGGGTTGAACTGCTGGAACAGCTGGGGCTGGATGTCGAGTCTGGCGGGCATTCCGCTGTAGATCGCATAGGCGCCGCCCCAGAGCAGGACGGTCACTGCCGCATTGATAATCCTTCCCAAAGGCTTCTCGGACTGGACTGTCCCGAACAGAGTGTAGATGGAAGCCGCTATGAGAGCCAGTATCCAGATGTTGAAGCCCATGCGCGGCCAGCCTTCGGCGAAGCTCTGGGTGTAGTCACGCGCGAACCAGGTAAGCGACTGCCCGTTCTGGTGGAAGGCCATCCAGAAGAAGATCACGACCGCGAACACGAGGCAGAGAGCCACGACACGCTCCTTGGTCTGCTTCGGGGAGAGCTCCTCCACACGGACTGTTCCGCCGGAGGCGGCAGCCTGCTTGGCGTTCACGTCGGCGTGCCTGAACCAGCTGCGGCAGCCGAAGTAGATGCAGACTGAAACTATCAGCGAGATGCAGGCCACGGCGAAGCCCATGTTGTATGATGACGACAGATTCTCTATATAATATGAACAGAAGTCCGCGGCAGGCATCGACGTCACCTCGGGAGAGGGCATCACGGCCTGCAGGCCGGCAAGTTTCGCGCTGTTGGCCGCCGTGATGGTGCCGTCGAGGTACTGGTGCGCGAGAGCAGGGATGTCGGCCTTGTAGACGAGCCCCGCATTGGAGAGGAACTTGTTCGTGATTGCCGTGGCGGCAGAGGGGGCGAACATGGCTCCTATGTTGATCGCCATATAGAAAAGGCTGAACGCGGCATCCCTTCGCGAAGAATATTTGGGATCATCGTAAAGATTGCCGACGAGCACCTGGAGATTGCCCTTGAACAGACCCGTGCCGACGGAAATCAGCAGCAGGGCGCCTATCATCAGGGCGATGCCCACGAAGTTGTCGCCGGTGGGGATGGCCAGGGCCAGATAGCCGAGGAACATCACCGAGATACCGGTGACCACGCACTTGCCGAAACCTATCCTGTCGGCGAGCCATCCTCCCACGACGGGCATGAAATAGACGGCGGCGAGGAAAATCGAGTAGACCTGGCTCGCCAGCGCCTGATCCCAGCCGAACTTGGCCTGGAGGAAGAGCATGAAGATGGCAAGCATGGTGTAGTAGCCGAAGCGCTCGCCCGTGTTGGCGAGCGCCAGGGCGAACAGACCTTTAGGTTGACCTTTGAACATATACTTGACTTTTGGTTTATTTCATGAAAATGTCCGGCCGCATGCCGGACCAGTTTACAAATTAAATAAAATATCGGCATTGTTACAAGTCCGATGCGGCAAAACATGTCCGGCGGGCCGCAGGCATGTCAATAAAATTGCCTATATTTGCCATTATGGACAACAAAAGGGGGAAAATAGGAAGCGCTCTGCTCTATGGCCTGACAAGGCCTCTGGCAATGCTTCCTCTGAAGTTCCACCGGGCCTGCGGCCGGGCGATCGGCAGATTTGCCGGCAGGGTGCTCCGCTATCGCAGGGACGTGGTGATCACCAATCTCGCAAGATGCTTCCCCGAGAAGAAATACGCGGAACTGACGGCCATCTGTGACCACTTCTACGCCCACTTTGGCAAAGTGTTCGCCGAAGCCATCTGGTTCGGAGGCTGCACCGACCCGCAGAGGCTCATACGCAACCGCGTGGTGAAGCTGACCAACCCCGAGGCGGTGAACCGTTTCCACGAAGCCGGCAGAAGCGTGGTGGTGCTGAGTTCGCACAGCGGGAACTGGGAGCTCTACGGCGGAATAAAGAGCTATCCCCATCCCGGCAGGCTGGATTACCCCGAGAACGACATCTGCGTGATCTACCGCCAGCTGTCCAGTCCGGTATGGGACCGCTTCATGAGCAGGAACCGCATAGCGCCCGTCGTCGACAAGGAGCATTACGACGGCCGCGTGGAGTCCTTCCGCGCTCTGCGCTACATCCTGAAGCACAGGGACCGCCTCCAGATGTACATCTTCATCAACGACCAGTATCCCTACACGGCCAGGGCCAGAGTCAGCATGGATTTCATGGGCCAGCCGACCTGGGCGATGGACGCGGCCGAGAATCTCGCGCGGCATCTCGCCCTCCCCGTGGTCTACCTCAGCACGAGGGAGGAGGAGGACGGCGGCTACACCATGAGCTTCGTCCCGATCTGCGACGACGCCTCGGAGCTGCCGGAGGGAACGGTGCTGCACAGATATTTCGACCTGCTCGAACAGGACCTCAGGCAGCAGCCATGGAACTACCTGTGGACCCACAAGCGCTGGAAATAGACAGAAATCAACTATAAACAACCACAGACATGACCATCAAAGATCTACAACCGACAGCAGTCTGGAACATCTTCTACGGACTCACACAGTGCCCGCGGCCCTCGAAGCACGAGAAGGCGGCCCGCGAATTCATCCTCAACTGGGCGAAGGAGCGCGGCATAGACGCCGAAGCCGACGAGACCGGAAACGTGATAATCCGCATACCGGCCACCCCCGGCTACGAAAACCGCAAGGGCGTAATCCTCCAGGTGCACATGGACATGGTGCCCCAGAAGACGGCCGACAAGGAGCATGACTTCCTCACGGACCCCATAGAGACCATAATCGACGGAGAATGGGTGACGGCCGACAGAACCACCCTCGGAGCCGACAACGGCATGGGCGTGGCCCTCGCGATGGCCGTAGCCGAATCCAAGGATCTGAATCACGGACCGGTCGAGATTCTCGTGACCTACGACGAGGAGACCGGAATGACCGGAGCCAAGGCCCTGAAGCCCGGAGTGCTCAAGGGTGAACTGCTGCTCAACCTCGACTCCGAGGACGAGGAGGAGCTCTGCATCGGCTGTGCGGGAGGACTCGACGCCGTGGCGGATTTCAAATACAGGACATTCAAGACCCAGGCGGGATATGTAGGATACAAACTCACCGTGAAGGGTCTGTCCGGCGGCCATTCGGGCATGGACATCTCCCTCTACAGAGCCAACGCCAACAAGGTGCTCGCCAACGCGCTGATCCCCGTGATGGAGAAATACGGCGCCAAGCTCGTCTCATTCAACGGAGGCAGCCTGCGCAACGCGATTCCTTTCGAAGGCGAGGCCGAAATAGCGGTTCCCGCAGAGAGAGCCGCGGCAGTGGTCCGCACGGTGAAGAAGAACTTCGCGGAAGTCACCGCAAGATACAAGGAGAGCGACCCGGCGATGTCCTGCACCATGGAGAGGACCAGGAAGCCGGCCTCCGACTACATCGAGGAAGGCGTGGCGCTCAACGCCATGAAGGCCATCTCCGCCTGCCCTTCCAACGTGATACGCATGAGCCGGAGCATGCCCGGGCTCACCGAGACCTCGATCAACCTCGCCGTCGTGAGGACCGGACGCGGGCATCTCAAGGTAGCCTCGCTGCTCAGGAGCGCCGTGGACGAGTCCAAGGCCGAGCTTGCGAACCGCGTCAAATACATCTTCGAATTCGCGGGAGCGAGCGTGAAGTTCAGCGGAGGCTACAGCGGATGGATTCCCAAGCCCGACACGCCGATGATAGCGATGATCAACGACATTCACCGGAAGCTCTTCGGCAAGCCGATGAACATTCTCGCCACCCACGGCGGACTCGAATGCGCGCTGCTCGGAGCCAAGTACCCTCACTGGCAGATGGTTTCGATGGGCCCCACCGTGCTCTATCCCCACTCGCCGGACGAGAGGGTCAACATAGCGTCCGTCCAGCATGTGTGGGACCTGCTCAAGGCGGTGCTTGAGGCCATCCCCGAGAAATAATGACTCCTCAGACCAGGGACAGGCTCATCGAATGGGCCGAGAAATACAACGACCCGGTCTGGTTCGGGAGCGACCCCATAGCCTTTCCCCGGAAGTTCCTCGCCGACGGGGCCGGGCTTCAGGACATCGAAGTGGCGGCGGTTTTCGCCGCCCACTTCGCCTGGGGTCGCAGAGCCATGATAGTCAGGGACTGTGAACGCTTCTTCGACTTTATGGAGTGGAGACCGTATGACTATGTGATGTCCGGGGAGTGGAGAGACGACCCGACAAGCGTACACAGGACGGTCAAATGGTCGGACACCGCGGAGATATGCCGCCGGCTGCGCGACTGGTATTCCTCGTCGGATTCGCTCGAAAGCCTCGGGACCGAAGGGCTCAGGGAGAAAATTTTCGGGAAGAAGCCCGATCCCAGGGCGCCGAACAAGAAAATAAACATGATGCGCCGCTGGCTGGTCAGGAACGACGGCAAGGTGGACCTCGGCGTATGGAAGCACAGCTCCCCCGCCGGACTCATCATCCCGCTCGACGTGCATGTGTACGGCCAGGCCGTCGCCCTCGGGCTCACGTCGAGACGCCAGAAGGACCTCACCACCGCGACTGAGATCACCGACGCCTTCAGGGACATATTCCCGGGCGACCCCGCGAAAGGAGACTTCGCGCTTTTCGGATACGGAATAGACAATGCCTAATCTCTACATAATATCCGGCTGCAACGGCTCCGGCAAGACCACGGCTTCATACACCCTGCTGCCGGACCTGCTGGACTGCCGCCAATTCGTCAACTCCGACGAATTCGCCAAGAGCCTGTCGCCCTTCGACCCGGCCGCCGCGTCCATCACCGCGAGCCGCTACATGATGATGAAGATCAACTACATGCTCGGCCGCTACGAGGACTTCAGCATAGAGACCACGCTGGCCACGCGCTCGCTCGTCAAGATCATAGAGGAGGCCCAGTCGGTCGGCTACGAGGTCACGGTGCTGTATTTCTGGCTGAACTCCCCCGAACTTGCCGTCAGGAGGGTGCGCGACAGGGTGGCGGCCGGCGGGCACGACATACCCGAGAACGTGATACGCCGCCGCTATGTGATGGGGCTCAAATACTTCTTCGAGACCTACAAGCCGCTGTGCGACCACTGGGTGCTCGCCGACAACTCCAAGTCGCCCTTCACCGTGGTGGCCAGGGGCAGCAAGCACTTCAGCTACATCAAAGACAACGAAAAGTTCCGCATGATATGGAACATAGTGTATCCAAATGAAGAATATTGACAGATTCGCGGTCACTGAGGACCAGCTCCGCGCCCTCGTCGCGGAGGGGCTGAGACACGGCGGCGACTGGTGCGACCTGTATTTCGAGGACACGGTCTACAGTGATTTCCTGCTGCGCGACTCGGAGGTAAATTCGGCCGGCTACCATATAGACTACGGCTGCGGCATACGCGTGCTCAAGGGCGAGAAGACCGGCTACGCATATTCCGAGAGCACGGCCTTCGACGAACTCCTGAAGGCGGCGCGCTCGGCAGCCGCGATCGCCTGCGTGGCTTCGTCCGCGGAGCAGCCCGCGTTCCGCAGCGGCACGCCGGACCTGCGGCGGAACGACTGCTATCCCGTCAGGCTCGGCTGGAACGGCGCCGACAGCTGCGTCTTCTCCGACTTCCTCAAGAAAATAGAGGCGGGCATACGCAGCCGCGAAAGCCGCACGCTCAAGGTCATCGGCATGCTGTCCTGGTCGATGAGCGAAATCCTGATGTACAACTCCCTCGGAGAGCTCACTTCCGACAGCCGTCCTTTGGGAAGCATTTCAGTACAGGTGATATTCCGTCAGGAAGAGCGCATCGAGACGACCAACGTCTCGCGCAGCCTGCGCGCGGGTGCCGAAATGATATGCGACGACGTCGCGGAGGATCTCATCAGCCGCGCCGTCAGGAACGTCGACCAGCTGTTCGAGGCCAGACGCCCGAAAGGCGGCCAGATGCCCGTGGTGATGGGCGCCGGAGCCTCTGGGATACTGCTCCACGAGGCCATGGGGCATGCGTTCGAAGCCGACTTCAACCGAAAGGGGCAGTCGGTGTTCGCGGGAAAGATGGGCTCCCGCATCTGCCGCAAGGGCATCAACATCATCGACGACGGCACGCTGGCGGCCAGCCGGGGTTCATGCAACTTCGACGACGAAGGCGTGCCCGGGCAGAAGACATATATGGTCACTGACGGCATCCTGACCTCCTATCTGCACGACCGCATCAGCGCCTGGAGCTACGGGGTCGCGCCCACCGGAAACGGCCGCCGCGAATCCTTCCGCTACAACCCCATCCCCCGCATGCGCGCCACCTATATGGAAAGCGGATGCGACGGGAGCGTGCAGGACCTGATAGCCTCGGTGAAGAAAGGCATCTTCGTGGACCAGTTCGCCAACGGGCAGGTCAAGATTGGAGAAGGCGACTTCACCTTCTATGTCAAGAGCGGCGCCCTCATCGAGAACGGCAGACTCACGATGCCCGTCAAGGACATCAACATAATAGGCAACGGGCCGCAGGCGCTCGCGGACATCGAAGCCGTGGCCTCGGACCTGAAGATCGACGAGAGCACATGGACCTGCGGCAAGGAGCAGAGCGTGGCGGTGTCGTGCGGAATACCTTCCGTGCTCGTCGGAAATCTCACGGTCGGCGGAGAATAACATTGTCAGAGACATGATAAGCAAGAGCGAAACAGAAATCGTCGCGCGCGCGCTTCAGACCGCCCTGGAGGCGGGAGCGCAGAAAGCGAGAATCACATACTCCAAAAGCGAGGAGGACCTCGTGGCCACCCTCAACGGCGAGGTGGACAAGGTCACTCACTGCTCCGACAGGTCGCTGAGCCTCGCGCTGTTCGCGGACGGAAGGTTCGGCAGCTTCTCCACGAACAACATAGAGCAGGCGGCGCTCGATTCCTTCATACGCAAGGCCGCGGACATAGTGCGCCGGATAGCCCCGGACCCCTGCCGCGACCTGCCGGACCCCTCGCGCTGCTGCCGCGAGGCCGTCAGCGGGGACGAGCTCGGGCTCACCGATCCGGAAAGGGACAAGATCAGTCCGCAGATGCGCATAGACGCGGCCCTCGCCTCATCGGTGTTCGGGCGCGGCATTACGCTGCCGGAAGGATGCAGAATCATATCCGAAGAGGGGGAATATTCCGACAGCATCTACGAGACCCTGCTCATGGACTCCAACGGAGTCTGCTGCAGGCACAGCGAATGCTCGTTCGACTACGGAGTCGAGACCACCGTGGAGGTCGCCGGAGAGAAATACAGCGGCTACTGGTGGGACTCCTCCTCCAGACACAGAGACGGAGACTGGGCCGCCTGCGGAGAAAAGGCGCTCCTCAAGTCCGCCGCCCAGGCCGGTTCGGCTCCGGCCGGAAGCGGGAAGTACAACATGGTCGTCGACAGCGAAGTGGCCGCCAAGTTCGTGTCCCCTCTGCTGGCCGCGCTCAACGCGTTCTCCATCCAGCAGAACAACTCCTTCCTGACCGGAAGCCTCGGCAGGCAGGTCTTTCCGGAAGGCATGACGCTTAAGGACTTCCCGAGAATCCCCGGGCAGACATGCTCGAAGCTGTTCGACTCCGAAGGCGTGGCCACCGCCGACGCGCCCATCATAGAGAACGGCGTGGTGCGGGAGTATTTCGTCAACACCTACATGTCGAACAAGCTCGGCATGGCCCCCACGATCGAGGCCGCCACGAGGCCCAGGCTCATGCCCTGGCCGCAGGCCGGACTCGGAAGGGACGACATTATAGGGATGTGCGGCGACGGAATCCTGGTCACCGACTTCAACGGAGGCAACTGCAACCAGGCCACCGGAGACTTCTCCTACGGCATCGAGGGCTTCCTGTTCAGGAACGGGGAGATCGTCCGCCCCGTCAGCGGGATGCTCGTCACGGGCAATTTCCTGAAACTCTGGAACGGACTTGTCGCCGCCGGAGACGACGCGAGGAGCTGCATGACCAAGCTCGTGCCGACTCTCGGCTTCACGGATGTGGATTTCAGCGGCTAAGTCAAAACTTATTCCTACCTTAGCGGACCGGAACCGTCCCGGGTGAAGGGGACGGAAAGACAGATTGTCAATAAAAAGAAAGCCATATGAAAGTTGAAAAGAACAAGGTCGTGGCCGTGAGCTACGAACTGGAAGTCGAAGGGCAGATCGCCGACAGGTCGGGAGCGGACAAGCCGCTCGAATACATACACGGCACCGGAATGCTGCTGCCCAAGTTCGAGGCGAATCTCGAAGGCAAGGAGCCCGGCGACAGCTTCGGCTTCACCCTCAGCCCCGAGGAAGGCTACGGCAAATACGACGAGCGCTTCAGGATCGACGTCCCCATAAGCGCATTCGAGGTCAACGGGGAGCTCCGCAAGGATCTGCTGGTTCCCGGACGCATACTGCCCATGTTCAATTCCGAAGGGCAGGTCGTGCAGGGGAAGATCGAGAAGATAGGAGAGGACACCGTCACCATGGACTTCAACCACCCCATGGCCGGCAAGACCCTGAATTTCACGGGGAAGGTCGAGAGCGTGCGCTCCGCGACCGAGAAGGAGCTCACCGAGGGTCTGCATGGAGAATATCTGCCCAAGGAAGGCTGCCACTGCGGCGGCGACTGCCACGGTGACTGCGGCGGACACGGCGACGGGGAATGCGGATGCCACGGGGAAGGAGGAGACTGCCACGGAGAGGGGCATGGATGCTGCCACGGCGGCGACAGCCCTAAATCCTGACCCGGATCCGTGCGCACCGCCGTCGTCATATTGAACTGGAACACGCGGGAATATCTCCGGCGCTTCCTGCCTCCGCTGATCGGCAGCCTTGAGGGCCTGGATGCGGAGGTGGTAGTAGCCGACAATGCCAGCGACGACGGTTCGCGCGAACTGCTTGCGGAAGCGTTTCCCGGTGTGCGCACCATAGCATTCGACAGGAACTACGGATTCACCGGAGGCTACAACAGGGCGACAGGCCTGCTGCTCGGAGATGACGGCGGCATGGCCGCGAATCATGCCGGAGGGCGCTCCGGGGCACCGGAATTCATCGTGCTCATCAATTCCGACGTGATGGTGGAGCCCGGCTGGCTGCAGCCGCTGGTGCGGCATCTGGAAACGCATGCGGAATGCGGAGTCTGCGGCCCCAAGCTGCTGTCGCTGCGCAGGGAGGCGGATGATTTCCGCAAAAGCGACATGTTCGAGTATGCGGGTGCCGCCGGAGGCTGTATCGACCGCTACGGCTATCCGTTCTGCCACGGCCGGGTGCTCGGGCGCACTGAAAGGGACGAAGGGCAGTATGACCGGGTGCAGCGGGTCTTCTGGGTGTCAGGAGCCTGTCTGGCCGTGCGCTCGGAGACATGGAGGCGGCTGGGAGGACTGGACGCCCGTTTTTTCGCCCACATGGAGGAGATAGACTTCTGCTGGAGGGCCCAGCTTGCCGGATGGAGCGTGGAGGTCGTTCCGGAAAGCCGCGTATGGCATCTCGGAGGAGGCACTCTCCCGCAGTCCTCGCCGTTCAAGCTGAAGCTGAACCACCGCAATTCGCTGCTTATGCTCGACAACAATCTCGCGGCAACGGTGGGGACGCGCGAAGCACGGAAGATCATGCGCGGACGGCGGATCATGGACTGTTGTGCGGGCGCGGCGTATCTGCTGAGCGGCCGTTTCGCTTCGCTGCGGGCACTGAGGGAGGCGTACCGCGAATACCGCCGGCTCTCCGCCGAGGCTTCCGGCGCGGGCGCGGCATCTTCCGCCGGCAAAGTGGCGGATGTCGCCGGCATGTACCCGTTCAGCATAATAGTCAAAGCCCTGCTGCACGGAAAAGGAATATTCGAATACCTGAGGAATTATGAGAATAATCATTGAAGGCGCTGGCGAGGTCGGGTCCCACCTCGCCAAGATGCTCAGGACGGAGGCCAACGAGGTCACCGTCATCGACAATGACCCCAGAAGGATAGCGGAACTGGAGGAGACGACCGACGTCAACACCGTGTGCGGCAATCTGTCGTCGATCGAGGTGCTCAAAGAGGCGGGGGCCGACAAGGCCGACCTGTTCATAGGCGTATGCCCGAGCGTCGCCCAGGAAATCAACATAGTCAGCGCCCTGATAGCCAAGAGGCTCGGCGCCGGGAAGGTCATCGCCCGCATCAACGACGAGGACAACCTCGCCCCGGAGAACAAGCTGCTCTTCAAGGAGCTGGGCATCGACCTGATGTTCTATCCGGAGAAGAGCGCCGCGGACGAGATAATCGACTTCCTGAAGCATAACTCCACCGCGGAGACCATGGAATTCGCCCGCGGCAAGCTGCAGATCGCCGTGTTCAAGCTCAACGAGGACTCCCCTCTTCTGGATCTCAAGCTTTCCGAGTTCATAAAGCCCATTCCCGCCGAGGTGCTCAAGGAGTTCCGAGTCATCGCGATCTCGCGCGACGACAGGACCATCATCCCCCGGCTGGACACCAAGTTCCAGTTCGGAGACCTCGTGTTCACGATTTCCAGACGCGAAGGCGTGGAGGCGCTGAACAGGCTGTTCGGCAAAAGCAATATCAACATAAACAGCGCGTTCATCCTCGGAGGCACCCCCATAGGCGAGATCCTGGCAGGCATGCTCGCCCGCAACGGCATGAAGGTCAAGATCGTGGAGAAGGACAAGGAGAAGTGCATCGAACTCTCCGAAAGGCTGCCGGACAGCGTGCTCGTGGTGAACGGCGACGGCAGGAACTCGGACTTCCTGTTCGAGGAGGGAATACAGCAGTATGACGCCTTCATCGCCCTTAGCAGCAACGACGAGAGCAATGTGCTGTCCTGCGTCGTGGCCAAGAAGTTCGGCGTCGCCCGCACCGTGGCCGAGGTCGAGAACATCGAATACATACGCATAGCCGAGGAGATGGGGGTGGACAACATAATCAACAAGAAGCTGCTCACCGCCGGACGCATCTTCAAGCTGACCTTGTCCGGAAGGGCGAGGATAGTGCGCTACATGGCGGGGACCAACACCGAAGTCATGGAATATACGGTCCGCCCGGGGTCGGCCATCACCAAGGGGGCCATAAAGGATCTGGACTTCCCCACGAACGCCATAATCGGCGGAGTCATCCGCGGCAACGACGCGATAATCGCGGTCGGGGACACGGTGATCGAACCTTACGACAGGGTGGCGATATTCGCGCTGCCGGAGTCCATCAGGGAGATAGACAGGTTCTTCAGATGATGACAATATGTCACTGGCAGAGCTTTTGATTGTCTGAGGTCAACAAGCATTTAGGAATCATGGCAGAAGACAAGAATATCAAGGGACAGGAGACCGCGGCCGAAGTGAAGGCCGAGGGCGCTCCCGCAGAGGAAGGCAGGGACAAGAAAAAGTCCAGGAAGGACGACCAGCTCAGGAAGCAGGTCGAGGAACTGACTGACAAACTGGCAAAGGAGAAGGATGACTATCTGAGGCTGATGGCCGAGTTCGAGACTTTCCGCAGGCGCTCCGCCGAGGAGAGGCTCAAGCTCGTGGCTTCCGCCGCAGGCGACACCGTGAAGGGGCTGCTCCCCGTGCTGGACGACTGCGAGAGGGCTCTGGAGATACTTTCGGGCTCGTCCGACGAAGCCGCGAAGGAAGGGACCTCGCTGATATACGACAAGCTCATGGAATATCTCAAGTCCCTGGGCCTGGAGCGCATCGAGGCGAAGGGAGAGGTGTTCAACACCGATTTCCACGAGGCCGTGACCCAGATTCCGGCAGGCAGCGAGGACATGAAGGGCAAGGTGGTGGACGTCATACAGACAGGCTACACCTTCAACGGAAAGATCCTCCGCTATGCCAAAGTAGTTGTAGGAGCATAGGACTATGGCAGAGAAAAGAGACTATTATGAAGTGCTCGGCCTCCAGAAGGGGGCGAGCGCAGACGAGATAAAGGGGGCGTACCGCAAGGCCGCCCTCAAATGGCATCCGGACCGCTGGGTGAACGGCACGGATGCGGAGAAGAAGACCGCCGAGGAGAAGTTCAAGGAGGCGTCGGAGGCTTATTCAGTGCTCAGCGACCCCGAGAAGAAGGCGAGATACGACCAGTTCGGCTTCGCCGGAGTATCCGGAGCGGCCGGCGGTGCGGGCGGATATGCCGATTTTGACATCAACGACCTGCTGCGGACGGTTTTCGGCGGGTCCTTCGGATTCGGCGGAGGCGGTTCCTTCTTCGACGACCTCCTCTTCGGTGGAGGATCGTCCAGACAGAGAGGAGGACAGGCGGCACAAGGCAGCGACATCCATGTCAGCGTGGCGCTTACTCTTGAGGAGATAGCCAGCGGATGCCAGAAGGAAGTCACGGTCGAGCGCGCACGCCCCTGCCATGTCTGCGGAGGGCGCGGGACGCAGAACGCCTCCGACATCAAGACCTGCCCCACCTGCCACGGAAGCGGCCGTGTCCAGACAGGCGGTTTCATACGGCAGATATACACCTGCCCGAACTGCAAGGGTTCCGGACGGGTCGTGAACAACCCCTGCGGCAGCTGCCGCGGCACGGGAGTGGAGCGCGTCCGCGAGACCATAAGGATCAACATTCCCGCCGGAGTTGCCGACGGAATGCAGCTCAGGCGCGAGAACGAAGGCAACGCCGGCCCGAACGGAGGGCCGAACGGAGACCTTTACATAGAAATACGCGAACTCCCCCACAACCTTTTCAGGAGAGACGGAAACAATCTTTTCTACACTAAGGTGATACGAGTCACCGACGCGATACTCGGGACCGAGATCAGCGTCCCCTGCCTCGACGGTCCGCAGACGCTCAAGCTGCCTGCAGGAACCCAGCCGGGGACCGTGCAGAAGATGCGCGGAAAGGGTCTGCCTTCGGTCAACGGCTATGGCGGAAAAGGCGATCTCTATGTCAAGATACTGGTGTGGATACCCCACAAGCTCAAGCGCGACGAGAAGAACGCCATCGAAGCCATAAGGGGCAGCGACAGTTTCAGGCCGGATCCTACCAGGGACGACAAGGAAATCATCGAAAGAGAGATGAATTTCTTCTAAAATAATTTGCGGACTCTGAAATATTTCCTATATTTGCAGTCCCAAAAAGGTGCAGCCTCTCTTCAGACGGTTTGATGACGCTGCATTGACAACAACATAATTCAGTTATGGACTATATCAAGTTAGTAGAGGAGACTTTCTCCGAGAACAAGGCTGCGGGCTATCCCAGGTTCAAGGCCGGAGACACGATCACCGTCACCTACAAGATTAAGGAAGGTGACAAGTTCAGGCTTCAGAACTTCCGCGGCGTCGTGATCCAGATATGCGGAGCCACTCCTCACGTGAAGACCTTCACGATCAGGAAGATTTCGAACGGCATCGGAGTCGAGAGGATTTTCCCCTTCGAATCTCCCGCAATCGAGAAGATAGAGCTCAACAAGGTCGGAAAAGTACGTCGCGCACGCATCTTCTACCTCCGCAATCTCGCAGGCAAGAAGGCCCGCATCAAGGAGGCTAAGCGCACGGTCGCAAAGGAAGAGACTGTAGCGGCAGCAGAATAGCAGACCGGTCCGCCGGTCAGGCAATGGCGCCTTAGCTCAGCTGAATAGAGCATTTGACTACGGATCAAAAGGTCGCAGGTTTGAATCCTGCAGGCGTCACGGAAAGAGGTCGGGCATTGGCCCGGCCTTTTTTGTTTACTCCCCTGCCGCGGATCGGGCAAGGAGGGGTGGAGTTGGTGTAATTGGGCATAGTCGGCATTTTGGGCGGGGTGGACATTTGGTAGGATGAAATCGTTGTAATAGATTGAAATCCATATCACGGGCCGGACGGGGCAAAAAAGATACTCGGGTCTCACCCATTTGTGGAGATTGAGAACCGTCCGGCTCCATTGTCCTTTGTTAAACTTTCTCTATCAGCACGAATCTATTACTTTTGTGATACAAATCTTGGGGCAGTGAACCACTCTGCAAAGCTAAGGTTTGTGAAGATTATTACTGTATGGTAAAAAATGCTTTTTCTGCGGGTCGGCACATGAGGTCGGAAATGGCTTAAGAAGCAAATATGAATGCAAGGATTGGCACCGCTGGTTTTTAGATGGGGCACGGTACGACAAGTCAAAGGACATCAGCCCAAATGTTCGCCCGCAGCCTTTTTGGTTGGTAAAGCCTCCATAACTTGTTAAGATTCAACAATATTTGTATGAAACGCGTTTCATCTGATGAGTGATAATCGAAAAATATGGAGACTCCAAGGCTGTCAGGAATACAGCCTCCGCACTGGCCGGCACTCACTCAAAGCGGTCCCGCCGGCCATACTGCCAAGTAAGCCGGATGAGCGGAGCGGTCATGTCAGGACGGATGAAATTATCTGGGAGCAATATATTTTGGGGAAATGCCCTTGCAGGGCTACAGGAAGCTGTTTTTCTGAAATATAATGCACCCAGGTCGGTATTTTTGTGGCGACTTGGGTGCAGTATGTTCTGGATTATCGGCGATACAGACCGTTGCAGGGCCGATTTTGCATAACTTGTCGCTCCCAAGTTCTCCCGCCCTGCACTGCCTGCTTTTGCCGCCAACCACTTTTGTCAATTATATCCTCCCTCGGCTCGGGCAAGGAGGGCTTGCTTTTTTAGGAGGGGGGGGGGTATAATTGACATATTTTCGGGCGTGATGGATATTTGGGGTGATGGCCTTTGACTTGTCGCGCCGGGAGTCACCTGAAAACTGGCGGCTGTCTTTGTTTTTATATGTGGTTCCTGCTTTTCAAGCCATTTCTAAGCAGATGCGGAGAGGCGGCCCAGTCGACAGCGCAAAAGAACCATGCTGACATGACATCGCTGGCATTGTTGTTGATGCAGGCATGCGGCTTCTGCGCAAAATGGCACATAAGTATGTCAGCAGCAGAAACATATTGATTATTTTTATATATTTGCGACCTAATTTACATCACTATGTACTGGACACTCGAACTTGCCGGCAGCCTGGACGATGCTCCCTGGCCCGCAACCAAAGAAGAACTTATCGACTACGCAAACCGCTCCGGAGCTCCGGAAGAAGTTATAGAGAATCTTGAGGAACTCGAAGACGACGGCGAAGTCTACGAATCCATCGAGGACATCTGGCCCGACTACCCCACCAAGGAGGACTTCTTCTTCAACGAGGAAGAATATTAACAGCCTTTATTTAGGTTAAATAACTGAATATCAGCGCG
>CALVAD010000025.1 GCA_944325495.1 uncultured Bacteroidales bacterium
ATTACCTGAAGGATGTCAAGGTCGATTATTCCAACTGCACTGTGATTGGAGACAGGGGCTATATCAGTGCCGATGTGGCAGCAGATCTCACCTTGGCCAGCACCGGAGTCCAGTCATAGTTGCGCCACAAGCCCGCCGCTGTCATATAGACCATGAGCACACAGGACACCACGCATATCAAAACGAAGGCGCCGCCATAGAGAATAATCTTCATCAGTATCACCGGGGCGTTTTCTCCGGCATCCTGTTCTCTGGCCGTATGGCCGTTGCTATATGTAACGATTTTCTCGACCCAGGGTATCGCGCTGGCGCTGCCATACATCATGGCGCCTATGGCGAAAGCGAACTTGCTGATGCCGCTCAGAGTTTCGGACTCCGCCCTGGTACGGGTGATGGTGTAGCCGTAGGGGCGCTCTGCAAAGACATACAAGGGTATCAGAATGATGAAGAATATGGTCCAGCCTCTGACCGCACGCCTGCCTCTGTCGGCACTCTTGACCCAGACTCCGTATTCGTGCAGGGCCATTTCCTGTATCTCCTTGAAATCCATCCCGTTGATTCTGTCGAACTCCTCCCTGGACTCCCTCGCATTGGCACGCGACTCTTCAGCATGCTTTTCAAGGTTCTTCCTGGACTCTGCGGTGCTGGCGGTGTCCGCTCTGGCGGCATAGCTTTCAGCGTACTCCATCGAAGAAGCATAATAATGCTTCTGCATATAGAGATTGTACAGTTTATATGAAATCGGGCTCAGGTGTCCGTCCCTGCTCATCGCCGCACTGATGGGGTCATAATCGTAAATAGGGGTTTCATCCCAGTTCAGGGTCGTGTCAGCCGGCGCCCAGGCCTCCACGGCGGCGACCAGCTCCTGGTTCATGTCGACATCCTTCTGTTTCCGGTCCGCTCTCCACGAGAGGAAGAGCAGCGTAAGCACTACGCCGAGAATCACCTGCCACTGGAAATTCCAGTGACGGCGCGAAGACCAGTCCAGAACAGACTCAAGGTCCGCAACGCAGAAGTCGAAATAACTGTCGCCCTTGTCCGCGCACGCATCCTTCGCCTCCTGCAGCAGCGCCTGCATCCGGGCGGTCTCCTGCGCCGTCTGGGGATACGCATCATCGACACCTTTCGGGGTGCCGGGTTTGGTTGTCACAGCCTGATAGAGGTAGCCGTAGGCTTCGGCGTTGGGGCTGTCGCTTTCCGAGAGACGCTTCACCTCGCAGATATCGAACGACAGATATCCGCTGCGTCTCGCCTTGTTCATTTTCCTAGGGGGTAGTTTGATTTTGGGACATTATGAATTAGTTTTAGGGTTGATTTTCAACGCCAAAATGCGTTTTCAATATACGCATAATATTCATCACATGCAAATCCGGCTGAACGGGGGCTTCAGTGTTCCGGCGTGATTTGCAATCCGCCCGGCGGATTGACATACCAAGATAACTGAATCGTCAAAGCGATGAATCGCGGCGGATTCGCTTGCCGAGCGGACTGAATTGACGCCGGGCGGACTTTTCCCATCTGCGAGGCGCAATTGCAGCCGCAAGGCACTGCCACAGCGCGAATTGCGAACGAGCTGCAACCGCGAGGTGCAAGAACTTCGGAACATGAAATTCATCGGCTACGGCAGAGGACTTTCCGGAGCGCTGTGCATGGGGCAGGTGCGGCTAATGGACAGGATTCCTTTCCATTGGCTACATTTACCATGCTTTGAACGCCGTGGAAAGGGCCATAGTGAAATCAATGGATTTCACGAAGTATGGCGGCGGATTTGCTTGCCGGGCAGCGATGACACGAAATAAAATGCGGGCAGCCAAGAGCATTCCAGCCACGATGCGACGGGGCACCGAAACGAGAAACAGATTGTCGCATGATGATACGGATGTACTGCCGCGGACACTGCCTACAGACCGGCCGGAGATCGCATGTGAATGCGAAGTCCCGCAAAAGATGATTGAGGTATTTGCAAATAAGCGCGAAAATCCCTATTTTTAACATACTATTTTAAGCGATAATCGGACTTATCACCAATTTAACATAATATATTATGGAATATAGTTTTGACATTTTCGATAAGAATCCTGAACGTCTGGCAAAAATAATGGCAGAAAACTGCCGCAGGCGCAGGCTCGACAGAGGCTTGAGCAGGCGCAGCCTCTCTGAAATGACGGGCATTCCGGAACCGACGCTCGAGCGTTTTGAAACCAAAGGAAAGATCTCTCTCGAGGCATTCCTGAAACTGGTTGTCGAATTTGGCTGGTTCGACGAAATGAGTGCAATTATGAGTAAAAGCAAGTTCAGCACCGGAGAAGAACTTGAGACCATAAACAAGAACCAGGGAAGACAGAAAGGGAGATGAAAGATATTCTGAAAATCACAGTTTCATTAGGCAGACAGAACGTCGGCACCTTGCAGATGACACCTGAAAGAGACCGGTGCGTATTCGAGTACGACAAGGACTGGATTGCCGGCGGTTTCTCGATATCGCCTTGGGAGCTGCCGCTCCGGACAGGACTCATATACTCGAAGGAAAATAGTTTTAGCGGCGGATTTGCCGCATTTGAGGATAGTATGCCGGACGGCTACGGTCTTTACCTGCTTGACAGAATGCTTCGCCGTGAAGGCAGTTCATTGGGCGGACTGTCCCCTCTTCAGAGACTGTCCATGGTCGGCAGTTCCGGAATGGGCGCACTCTGCTATAAGCCTGAAGCATCCAAAGAGCAAATTTCCGCCATCACGGACAACGACTTTGACGATCTTCAGCGTAAAGCTCTCGATGCGCTCTCCGAGAAAAGCGACGCCGATGCGTCCTTCCTGTACTACAATAGCCGCAATTCAGGCGGAGCAAGACCCAAGGCCGTATACAAGGCAGCCGACGGCTCCGACTGGATAGTGAAATTCCGTCATGTCTACGACCCCTCAGATATCGGCAGGATTGAATATAACTACATGAGGACCGCGCAGAAATGCGGAATCGACATTCCGGAAATCCGTCTCGTCAATGACCGCTACTTCTCAATCAAAAGGTTCGACATAAAGGAGGGGCAGCGTATCCATGCACTCACGGCGGCCGCCCTTCTGCAGTCCGATTTCCACACCCAAAGCATAGATTATGTAAACCTCCTCGCTCTGACCGGCTACCTCACGCAAGATCCGGCACAGGTGGAACAGATGTTCCGCAGGATGGTTTTCAATGTCGTATGCGCCAACAGAGACGACCACGCCAAGAACTTCAGCTTCCTCTGCGAAAACGGCAAATGGTCACTTGCTCCTGCATACGACATCACCTACTCCCCGGAGGGTACCGGAGGCGAACATGCGACATCTGTCAGATATTCGGGCAATCCAGGCCTTGAGGACATCATTTCCGCCGGCACCGGAATCCGCATAAACAGAAAACGCTGCATTGAAATCATCGAAGAAATCGAAGCTGTCTGCAATGCAGAACTTGATGCCTGCAAGATAGTTAAAATCAAAGGTCAATAAAAACGGCAAATTCAGCTGCATCACCAAAGACGACCTGCCGTCTGCGAGGCGCAATTGCAGCCGCGAAACGACAATCGAGAAACATAATGCGAAGACTGAAGCCTCGAACCTTATGCCCGCTTGCGGCGTAATCCGCGCATTCGTATCTTTGCACGCGAAAACCGAATACCCGAGCCAAGAACATGCCCGACCGCATAGCAGACGAGAAGCAGGTTGTCGCACTGATGATACGGATGTACTGCCGCAGACACTGCCGGCAGCAAGGCCGGACCGCCAAAACCGAATTGGCCGACCGGACCGGCGCGCGCCACTCCACCCGCCCAATCTGCCCTGAATGCACCGCGCTTCTCGACTATGCCGTCCGGCGACTCGACAGCTGCCGCTTCGGAAACGGCAAGCCCAGCTGCCGCAAATGCCAGGTCCACTGCTACCGTGCAGACATGAGAGAACGCATACGCAAGGTCATGCGCTGGGCAGGCCCGAGGATGATATTCCGCCACCCTATTGCCGCGACAAGGCACCTGCTGCGCGAACTCCGCTCCCCGGAACCTCCGAAATAGCCTTTCCGCGCCGCAATCTCAAGAATTATGCTAACTTTGTCTACGGCAACCGGACAGGCGCCACAACCCGCCAGCTCCGGAACCGGCAAAGCCGGAGCCGCCAACCAAACGGACAATAAACGACCGATAAGCATAACACCAGAATGAACAAGCGCATAATCGAATGCGTCCCCAATTTCAGCGAGGGGCGCGACAAGGAGAAGATACGCCAGATAGTCCGGGCCATCGAAGCCGCAGGCGGAGTCAAGGTCCTCGACGTGGACCCCGGAGAAGCCACCAACCGCACCGTGGTCACCTTCGTGGGCGAACCCGAAGCGGTAGTCGAGGCCGCGTTCGCCGGAGTCAGGAAGGCCGCGGAAGTCATAGACATGCGCCAGCATCACGGAGAGCATCCCCGCATGGGCGCGACCGACGTGCTGCCTCTGGTCCCCGTCTCCGGCATCACCCTGGAAGAATGCGTCCCTCTGGCGCGTGATCTGGCCCGCAGAATCGCCGACGAACTGCACATCCCCACCTACTGCTACGAAGCCGCGGCCCTGCGCCCCGAGCGCCGCAACCTTGCCGTCTGCCGCGCAGGAGAATACGAGGCCCTTCCCGACAAGCTCGCTCACGTGGACACGGAACCCGACTTCGGAGCGCGTCCCTACGATGAGGGAATCGCCCGCACCGGAGCCACCACGGTGGGTGCGCGCGACTTTCTGATAGCCGTCAACTTCAACCTCAACACCACCTCCACCCGCCGCGCCAACGCCATAGCGTTCGACGTCCGCGAGAAAGGCCGTCCCGTGCGCGAAGGCAACCCCATAACGGGACCCATAGTCAGGGACGCCGACGGCAAGCCCGTGATGCGGCCCGGCACGCTCCCCGCGACCAAGGCAATAGGCTGGTACATCAAGGAATACGGAATCGCCCAGGTTTCGATGAACCTGACCGACATATCCCGCACTCCCCTGCATGTCGCGTTCGATGAAGTCTGCCGCAAGGCCGACGCGAGAGGAGTGCGCGTCACCGGCACCGAAATAGTCGGGCTCGTGCCCAAACGCGCCCTGATCGACGCGGGCCGCCATTTCCTGCGCAAGCAGCGGCGCTCCACCGGCATCTCCGAGGAGGAGATTATGAAAATAGCCATAAAGTCGATGGGGCTCGACGACCTCAAGCCCTTCCGGCCCGAAGAGAAGGTCATAGAATACCTGCTGGAAGCCGACGACAGGAAGGAGCGCCTCATAGACATGAGCTGCAAGGCTTTCGCCGAAGAGACCGCCAGCGAATCCCCCGCCCCCGGAGGCGGTTCCATCTCCGCCTACATGGGAGCCCTCGGAGCGGCGCTCGGAACCATGGTGGCCAACCTCTCGTCGCACAAGGCCGGCTGGGACGAGCGCTGGGAGGAATTCTCCGACTGGGCCGACCGCGGGCAGAAACTGCTGGACGAACTTCTGCATCTGGTCGACGAGGACACCGAAGCTTTCAACCGCATCATGGCCGTATTCGCGATGCCGAAAGGCAGCGACGAGGAGAAGGCCGCCCGCAGCGCCGCCCTGCAGGAAGCCACCCTGTACGCCACGCAGGTGCCTCTGAGGACCATGAAAGCCGCCGCCGAAGTCTTCCCCATCGTCAAGGCCATGGCCGAAACCGGCAACCCGAATTCCGTCTCCGACGCCGGAGTCGGAGCCATCGCCGCCCGTGGCGCCGTGCTGGGAGCCTGCCTCAACGTAAAGATCAACGCAGCCGGACTCAAGGACCGCACAGTGGCCGAATCGCTGACCGCCGAAGCTGACTCCATCGCGGCGGAAGCAGTGCGCCTCGAAGCTGAAATCCTCCGCATCGCAGAAGACAAAATAAAGAAATAGCCATGACCCTCGAAGAATTCCAGGCGGACATCCGCGCAGGCATACCCGACATCCTGCCCGAACCGAAACCCTACGACACAAGCATAAACCATGCGCCCAGACGCAAGGACATCCTGACCCCCGCCGAGAAGGAGCTTGCGCTGCGCAACGCCCTGCGCTACTTCCCCGCGAAGCATCATGCGCTGCTGGCCCCGGAGTTCGCCGAAGAGCTGCGCAGATACGGCCGCATCTACATGTACCGCCTGCGCCCCGACTACGACATGCACGCCCGCCCGATAGACGAATATCCCGCGAAATGCCGGCAGGCCGCGGCAATCATGCTGATGATCCAGAACAACCTCGACAAGGCAGTGGCCCAGCACCCCCACGAGCTCATCACCTACGGAGGCAACGGCGCGGTGTTCCAGAACTGGGCGCAGTACCGCCTGACCATGAAATACCTCTCGGAGATGACCGACAGCCAGACCCTGGTCATGTACTCCGGCCACCCGCTCGGACTCTTCCCCTCACATCCGGACGCCCCGCGCGTCGTGGTCACTAACGGCATGGTGATTCCGAACTACTCGAAGCCCGACGACTGGGAGCGGCTGAACGCCCTCGGAGTCTCGCAGTACGGGCAGATGACCGCCGGCTCCTATATGTACATAGGCCCGCAGGGCATCGTGCACGGCACAACGATCACGGTGATGAACGCCGCCCGCAAGCGTTTCACCGGAGGGCGGACTTCGGCGCGCGGGATGCTTTTCGTCTCCTCCGGACTCGGAGGCATGTCGGGCGCCCAGGCCAAGGCCGGCAACATCTCGGGAGTGGTTTCCGTCATAGCCGAAATCAACCCCAAGGCCGCCCGCAAGCGCCACGAGCAGGGCTGGGTGGACGAACTGCACGACTCGCTCGACGAACTGATTCCGCGAATCCGCAAGGCGGTCGCCGACGAAGAAGTGGTTTCGCTCGCCTACGTCGGCAACATAGTCGACCTCTGGGAGAGGCTGGCCGACGAAGGAATCAAGGTTGACCTCGGCTCCGACCAGACCTCGCTGCACAACCCCTGGGCGGGCGGCTACTACCCTGTCGGGCTCAGCTACGAAGAATCCAACAGGATGATGGCCGAAGATCCGCAGCGTTTCCGCGAACATGTGCAGGAGTCGCTGCGCAGGCAGGTTGCGGCAATCAACCGCCTGGCCGCCGAAGGCATGTACTTCTTCGACTACGGCAACGCCTTCCTGCTCGAATCCTCCCGCGCCGGCGCTGACGTGATGCGCGAAGACGGACGCTTCCGCTACCCCTCATACGTGCAGGACATCATGGGTCCGATGTTCTTCGACTACGGCTTCGGCCCGTTCCGCTGGGTCTGCACCTCCGGGAAGCCGGAAGACCTCGAAATGACCGACAGGCTGGCCGCAGAAGTCCTCGAAGACATGTGCCGGACGGCTCCGGCATCCATACGCGGACAGCTCGAGGACAATCTCCACTGGATACGCGAGGCCGGCCGCAACAGGCTCGTCGTAGGCTCTCAGGCCCGCATCCTCTACGCCGACTGCGAAGGACGCACCAGAATCGCGCTCGCATTCAACAAAGCCATCGCCGAAGGACGCATCTCGGCCCCCGTCGTGCTGGGCCGCGACCACCACGACGTCTCCGGCACCGACTCACCTTACCGCGAGACCTCGAACATATACGACGGTTCCAACCTCACGGCCGACATGGCCATCCAGAACGTCATCGGCGACTCCTTCCGTGGCGCGACCTGGGTGTCGATCCACAACGGCGGCGGAGTCGGCTGGGGCGAGGTCATCAACGGCGGCTTCGGCATGGTCATAGACGGTTCGGAAGATGCGGCGCGACATATCCGGGAGATGCTCTTCTGGGATGTCAACAACGGCATCGCCCGCCGCAGCTGGGCCCGCAACGACGGCGCCGTGGAGGCGATACGCCGCGAGATGGAGCGAACCCCCGGACTCAAGGTGACACTCCCCAACTACGCCGACGACAGACTCATACGCAATGCGTTGGCAGGAAACGAATAATCATCAAGGAACATAACTGAAAGACATGGAATACCACCATATCTCGTCCGAGCGCCTGACAATCGCCGGACTGAAACAGATTCTGGACAGCAGGCAGCCCGTCGCGTTGAGCGAGGAAGTCCGCCACAGAATAGTACGCTGCCGCAAATACCTCGACCGCAAGATCCAGGAATCCGGACAGCCTGTCTACGGCATCACGACCGGATTCGGCTCTCTCTGCGACATCTCCGTAGGAAGCGACGAACTCGCGCAGTTGCAGCGCAACCTGGTGATGTCGCACTCGTGCGGCACAGGCGAGCAGGTTCCCGCGGAGATAGTGCGCATCATGATGCTGCTCAAGATACGCTCACTCGCCTACGGCTATTCCGGGGTGCAGCTCCAGACCGTGGAGCGCCTCGTGGATTTCTACAACAACGACATACTTCCCGTAGTCTACCAGCAGGGCTCCCTCGGAGCATCGGGCGACCTCGCCCCTCTTGCCCACATGAGCCTGCCGCTGCTGGGTCTCGGCGAAGTCGAACATGACGGGAGACGCCGGCCTTCCGCCGAGGTGCTCGCGGAATTCGGCTGGAAACCGCTTGAGCTGCAGTCCAAGGAAGGTCTCGCCCTGCTCAACGGCACGCAGTTCATGAGCGCCTACGGCGTATGGTCGCTGATTGCCGCCCGGCGCCTCAGCGACTGGGCCGACCGCATCGGGGCGCTCTCGCTCGACGCCTTCGACGGACGCATAGAGCCGTTCTACGACGAAGTCCACCTTATCCGCGCCCACCGCGGACAGCTCAGCACCGCGCGCGCAATACGCGGCCTGCTCGAAGGCAGCGAGCTGATACGCCGGCCCAAGAAACATGTCCAGGACCCCTATTCGTTCCGCTGCATGCCGCAGGTGCACGGAGCCACCAAAGACACCATAGACTATGTCGAAAGCGTCTTCGAGACGGAGATAAACTCCCCCACCGACAATCCCACGATCTTCCCGGAGGAGGACATGATCATCTCCGCCGGCAATTTCCACGGACAGCCCATCGCCCTCGCGATGGATTTCCTCGCGATAGCGCTAGCGGAACTCGGGAACATCTCCGAGCGCAGGATATACAAGCTCATCTCCGGCTCGCGCGGACTCCCCCACTTCCTCGTAGCGAATCCGGGGCTGAACAGCGGCTTCATGATTCCGCAGTACACCGCGGCCTCGATCGTAAGCCAGTCGAAAGGCCTGTGCATGCCCGCTTCCGTCGACTCAATACCCTCGTCGCAGGGGCAGGAGGATCACGTAAGCATGGGAGCGAACGCGGCCACCAAGCTCCGCCGCGTGGTTCTCAACACCGAGCGCGTGCTGGCCATCGAGCTGTTCAACGCCGCGCAGGCGCTGGAATTCCGCCGTCCGGCACATAGCTCTCCGGCGCTGGAAGAGCTGGTCGCCGACTACCGCAGACGGGTGCCGTTCATCGACAACGACACCGTGATGTATCCATACATAGAAGCGTCCGTGCAATTCCTGCGAGAGCGATGAGGACACTGGTCGACAACATCGGATGCATCTTCGGCATCGAACGCCAGGGGCGTCTGCGGCTCTGCGGCGAGGATATGGGGCGCATGGAGACGCTCAAAGACGCTTGGCTGCTCATCGAGGACGGACGCATCTCGGCCTTCGGCAGGCGCGCCGAAGGCGTTCCCGAAAATGCAGGTCGGATAATCGACGCCGCCGGAGGCACGCTATTCCCCTCGTTCTGCGATTCGCACACCCACCTTGTCTACGCCGGCAGCCGCGAACAGGAATTTCTCGACAAGATCAACGGACTCTCCTACGAAGAAATCGCACGCCGAGGCGGCGGCATACTCAACTCCGCCGACCGGCTGCACGCCGCTTCCGAAGACGAACTCTACGCCACGGCGATGGAACGCGTGCGGGAGATTGCCAGGATGGGCACCGGCTGCGTGGAGATCAAGAGCGGCTACGGCCTCTCGACCGAAGACGAACTGAAGATGCTGCGCGTCATAAGGCGCATACGCGAAAGCGTGCCGCTGGAAGTCAGGGCGACCTTCCTCGGAGCTCATGCCGTCGCACGGGCATATCGCGGCCGTCAGGATGCATATGTCGACCTGGTATGCGACGAGATGCTTCCCGCAGTGGCAAGGGAGGGACTGGCGGATTTCATCGACGTATTCTGCGACGAGGGCTTCTTCACGGTCGCCGAGACCGAGCGCATAATAGGCGAAGGGCGGAAATACGGCCTCCGCGCGAAGATACACGCCAACGAGCTCGCCGTCTCCGGCGGAGTGCAGGCGGGAGTGCGCTGCGGAGCCCTCTCGGTCGACCACCTCGAAAGCAGCGGACCGGAAGAGATAGAAGCCCTGCGCGGCAGCGAGACCATGCCCACCCTGCTGCCCGGCGCCGCGTTCTTCCTCGGCATGAGCAATCCCCCGGCCCGCGGGATGATACGCGCGGGACTCGGCGTGGCGCTCGCCTCCGACTACAATCCCGGCTCCTCCCCTTCCGGCAACATGCGCATGGTCTGCTCGCTGGCCTCGATACGCCTCAGGATGACCCCGCGCGAGGCTCTCTGCGCGGCTACGCTCAACGGCGCCTATGCGATGGGACTCAGCCGCGACTTCGGCTCGATAACTCCCGGCAAGGCCGCCAATTTCTTCCTGACCCGTCCCCTGCCCTCGGTCGAGTTCTTCACCTACGCCTACCAGACCCCGCTGATAGAAAAGGTGTTCCTGCGGGGCGAGGAATACAGATAGAAAGAGATTCTTCAATAACTGCTTTCTCAGTCGAAATGCACCCCCGGGTTCATGACCGAGGGGCTGCGCCAGTCGATGCCGAACTTCTCGCGCAGGAAGTATGCCTTGGCGCTCCAGTACTCGAAGCAGAAGCCCATGCCGCGGGGATGGCCGTCCAGCTGCTCGTCGACGAGTCTCTCAACCTCGTCGATCGCCTTCTCGTAAGCCGTGCTCCACTCCACCGGGTCGTGCTTCAGATAACCCTCCTGCTCCACCAGGTCGTATTCGCCGCTGTCCGCATAACGGATGTTGCGCTCATACATGATCATCTGGCTTTCAACATCCTCGGCCGCGCTGAGTTCGCGGCCGTGCAGGCTCCCTATGCGCCTGAGCACCAGCAGGCGGAAGCCAAGCAGCCTGAGCTTCAGCGCCGGATGCTCGTACACCGCCTTGATCATGCGCTGCACGGCCTGATTCAGGTCGTCGAGCTTATGGTCGAAACCTTCCAGATAGCCGGCGACGTCGAGAAACTCCTCGGCCAATGCGGAATTCTCCCAGTAGCGCCGCTGCTCGCGCAGATTGTCCTCGGCCACGAGCACATCGCCGCAGCACAGTTCCCAGTAGGCCTCTATCGTATCGCCGTCGCCCGTGCGGGGCAGGCCCTTCACCGCGAGGCGCGCTTCTTCGAGCGCCTTGCGGACATCGATTTCGTTCTCCATGATCACTCGTTTGTTATTTCAAAGACATATTGCCACGAATGGTCGCCGTCCATAGTGTACACGCCCGTCTCATAGGGTTCACCGGCATGCACCGTGAAATGCTCGTACCCGGACGAGGCGAGCACCACACCGTCATCCGTCAGACGGTCGATGCAGACCGCGCCGGCGAGTGAATCGCACCATCCCGACTCCTCTCCGAACACCCGGGCGCCCACATGCTCCTCGTCGAGAGCCACTACCGCCTCCTCGCAGCGACGGCTGTACTCACCCGTGACATCGCTGTAGCTCTCGGTAATATAGCTGGCTTTAAGCTTACGTACCATATTCTTCTGATCTTATGTTCACAGCTAAATATAGCCATAATCCTCAATTATGCAAAATCGCGAAGATTTCCTATCTTCGCGACCATGAACCACACCTACACCGCCTCAAGCCTCCCCAACACCCGCATCGAAGTCGCGGACATACTCAGGGGAGTCGCAATCGCCGGCATAGTGATGCTGCATTTCATCGAGCATCTGAATTTCTATGTATTCCCGGAACTCACCAAATTGGACAACGCCGTCTGGGACACCGCCTTCTTCCTCCTCGGAGGCAAGATGTACGCGATCTTCGCGCTGCTCTTCGGTTTGAGTTTCTTCATCCAGAACGACAACCAGGCCAAGAAGGGCGTTGACTTCCGCCCCCGCTTTCTGTGGCGCATGCTCCTGCTGCTGGGATGGGGAGTCCTGGACCTCTGCTTCTTCAACGGAGACATACTGTCGGTATACGCAGTATGCGCCCTTTTCGTGGTACCGTTCATCCGGTCGGGAAACAAGCTGCTCGTCGCGCTTGCAGTGCTGCTCGCGATACAGCCGGTCGAGATAGTCAACATCATACGCGGGCTCGTCAACCCCGATGCGGCGCCCATGACCATAGGCAGCGGCAGGCGGTCCCTGATACTCAACGAGGTCCTTGCCGGAGGCACCTTCCTGGAGACCCTCAAGGCCAATGTAAGCCAGGGCTTCCCGTTCAATTTCGAATGGGCGCTGGAGAACGGACGCCTCACCCAGACCGTTTGCCTTTTCATCATAGGCATACTGCTCGGACGCCGCAGGCTCTTCTACGACGAGGGCGACAACCTCAGGATATGGAAGCGCATCCTGCTCGGCTCGCTCGTGATGTTCTGCCTCGTCAACCCCTGGAACGGCGGCTGGGCCCGCGACATCGGGAACGAATGCATAGCCAAGTCCCTGAGGGTCATGCAGACCATGTGGAGAAACTTCTCGATGATGTTCATCATCGTCTCCGGAATATGCCTGCTCTACTACAGGACGCGCGCGAGGAAGGCCCTGCAGGTCCTCGCACCCTATGGCAGGATGTCGCTGACAAACTACCTCGGGCAGTCGATGATCGGCAGCCTGCTGTTCTACAACTGGGGATTCGGACTCTACGCGGTTTCAGGACACACGATGAGCCTCGCCATGGGTCTGGGGCTGGTCATCCTTCAGGTATGCTTCAGCCACCTGTGGCTCAGGCATCACAAGCGCGGCCCCTTCGAGACGGTCTGGAACAAGCTCACCTGGATAGGCGGCAAGCATTAAACGCCCGCAGGGACATGATATAACGAAGAAAGGAGGCCTGACTTTTTGATGAAGTCAGGCCTCCTTTTCGGACGAAGCATCGATCAATAGGCGCAGACCGCCCTCACGCGCTTCTCCAGCACATACACGACGAAGGTCTTCGGGCCTATCTCGGCCGTGAGGCTCCGGCCCTCGAAGTCGAGCGGACCGCTCTGCGGGACGATCTTCTCCGGCTCGTCGAGAGTATTGTCGGCATCGGGGTCGTCGCTATGGTAGGTCACGGTCCCGACACCCTTCACGACCTCCTTCCTGCGCAGTCCGTCGAAATCTATCCTCAGCTGCTGCGCCGAGTCGGATACATTGGCGACCTTGACATAGATCAGGCCCTTGTCAGCGTCGAGAACGGAGCTAGCGAAAAGTCCGTTCTGGCCTTCGGCCCCGGTGACGTTGCGGCCGTCCTCGGCGGTCAGGGGCAGCACGTTGGTGCCCTTGTATGTCGTATAGAGCTGCTGCACATAATAGCTGCATGAGCGCATGCTGCGCAGATTGTCGAACCATATCAGGTCAGGCCTCCACTGCCAGCCCTCGACATGGGCGAACAGCGGCGCGTAGGTGGCCATGTGCACGATGTCAGCGTTCCTCTCCAGTCCGGTCATGAACGCGGCCTCGAGCAGCGCGGCCTCGAAATGGTTCCATTTCTTGCCGTCGCCGTGGCAGGCGTACTCCCCTGCAAAGACCTTCGGGCCCTTGCGGTCATAATTGTCGTAGCGCGCCCCCTGGGCGAGGAACCATTTCTCGGGACGGTAGAAATGTTCGTCCACTAGGTCGGCCCCGAGCCTCGTCATCTCGGGCCAGAGATAGTCGAACTGGTCACCCTCGGAATTCGGTCCGGAGGAGCCGACGATCCTTATCTCGGGATACGCCTCGCGTATGGCCTTCACGAAAGGTTCCAGGTGCTCTACATAGGTCTCGTCCCACTGCTCGTTGCCGATGGCTATGAACTTAAGGCCGAAAGGCTCCGGATGCCCCATCTCGGCACGCAGAGCGCCCCACTCGGTCGTGACGTCGCCGTTGGCGAACTCTATCAGGTCGAGCGCGTCGTCAATGTACTCCTGAAGGGCGTCCACGCTCTGATGCGCGCTCTCGTCGTCGTTCTGGAACTGGCATGCCAGACCGCAGCTCAACACCGGAAGCGGCTCGGCGCCGATATCCTCGGACAGCAGGAAATATTCGTAGAATCCGAGTCCGTAGGACTGGTAGTAGTCGGGGAAGAAACGATGGGTGAAGGTGTACTGCCACCTGTTCTCGTTGAGCGGGCGGTTCTCCACCGGTCCTACGCTGTCCTTCCAGCGGTAGCGCGTCTGAAGGTCGGTGCCCTCGACTATGCAGCCGCCGGGGAAGCGGAAAAGACCGGGATGCAGGTCGTACAGGGCCTGTGCGAGGTCCTTGCGCAGGCCGTTCTCGCGGCCCTTCCAGGTATCCACGGGGAAAAGCGACACATGCTCGACATCCACGGTCTCCCTGCCTGTGAGGAATATCCTCAGGGAAGCCTCGGGATTCGTGATGTCGGAATGCAGCACGATTTCGTACTTCTTCCATTCCGGAGAATCCACGGTGACGCGCGCCTTCGCGAACGCCTGGTCCTCATCCATCGATGAGCGGTCCATCAGCTGGACTTCGAGCGTCCCGGGCCGTCCGCCGGGCACTCTCGCCCACACGCTGAAGCGGTAGTCCTCCCCCGCCCTGACCCCTATTCCGAAGAAGCCGTCGTTCTCGAGCGCGGTGTGCTTGTGGGGATGTCCGGGATATATGAGCCGCAGATAATGCGGATTGCGTTCGAACGGACCGTCGTCACGAACCTCGAATCTGCCGGCCGCCCTCCACCCATGGAGACGGTCGGGAAACTCGAATGAGCGGTTCATCACGAGTTCCGCATAGAGACCGCCGTCGGCGGCGAAATTGATGTCCTCGATGAAGATTCCGTACATGGTCGGCTGGATTTCGGCGCCGGGCCTGTCCGTGCGGAGCTTCATCACATTGGTCTGGGCATACGCGGTCACACCCAGTGCCGCGGCGATGATGGAAAAACAGAATCTGAATTTCATTGATTATAGGGAATAGGTCCGAGGCCAAATTTACGAATATCTTATATTCAATTTTGCAATTCCGTGCAGGGACTTCACGGAATTTATTAGTAAATTGCAACAATTTATCACGAAAAGTTTATATCCCGAATATGGAAGTCAACAAGAAAAGTTTCAGAGATGAGGCGCTCGCCTACCACTCCGAAGGCCGCCCGGGCAAGATAGAAGTCATACCTTCGAAGCCATACAGCACACAGAAGGACCTCTCGCTCGCCTATTCGCCGGGCGTGGCGGAGCCCTGCCTCGAAATCCAGAAAAACCCTGACGACGCCTACAGGTACACCGACAAGGGCAACCTCGTCGCGGTGATCTCAAACGGAACCGCCGTGCTGGGGCTCGGAAACATAGGCGCCCAGGCCGGCAAGCCCGTGATGGAAGGCAAGGGCTTCCTGTTCAAGACCTTCGCCGACATCGACGTGTTCGACATAGAGGTCGACACCAAGGACCCCGAAGAATTCATCAGGACGGTCAAGAACATAGCCGTGACCTTCGGAGGCATCAATCTCGAGGACATCAAGGCGCCGGAATGCTTCACCATCGAGGAACGCCTGCGCGACGAGCTGGACATCCCCGTGATGCACGACGACCAGCACGGCACGGCCATAATCTCCGCCGCCGCTCTGCTGAACGCGCTCGAGATCAACGGCAAGAAGATCGGCGAGGTGAACGTGGTGGTCAACGGGGCCGGAGCTGCGGCGATCTCCTGCGCGAAACTCTATATCGCGCTGGGAGTCAGACGCGAGAACGTGGTGATGTGCGACAGCAAGGGAGTCATCTCCACGCGGCGCAAGGACCTCAATCCGGCGAAGGCCGCGTTCGCGACTTCCAGGCAGGTCGACACCCTCGAAGAGGCGATCAGGGACGCGGACGTCTTCCTCGGGCTTTCTGTCGCCGACGTGCTCACCGCCGACATGGTCAGGAGCATGGCCAAGGACCCCATAGTGTTCGCGCTCGCGAACCCCAACCCCGAGATACGCTACGAAGTCGCCAAGGGAGCCCGTCCCGACCTCATATTCGCCACCGGCCGTTCGGACTACCCCAACCAGGTCAACAACCTGCTGGGCTTCCCTTACATCTTCCGTGGAGCCCTCGACGTGCGCGCGACCAAGATCAACGACGAGATGAAGATTGCGGCGGTCAAGGCCCTCGCCGCCCTCACCAAGGAGCCTGTCCCCGACATCGTGGCAGCGGCATACAACGACAACAACATCTCTTTCGGACGCGAGTACCTGATACCCAAGGCGCTTGACCCGAGGCTCATCACCTGCATCTCCATGGCCGTGGCCAAGGCGGCAATCGAATCCGGAGTGGCCCGCAGGACCATCACCGACTGGGACGCCTACTGCCAGCAGCTCGAGAAGCGCATGGGCCGCGACGACAAGCTGATGCGCTCGATCCGCTCCATGGCCTGCACGGCCACACCCAGGAGACTCGTCTTCAGCGAAGGAGACAGCCTCAACACCCTCAAGGCAGCAATCCACCTGCTCACCGACGGAGTCGCCACGCCGATTCTGGTCGGAAGCCGCGAGAAGATACACGCGCTGCTTGAGGAACAGAACCTCTCGCTCGACGACAAGTACATCCTCGATTTCCGCAGCGACTCCGAGAAGAATCGCAGGGCCCGCTACGCCGAACTGCTCTACAGCAAGATGAGCCGACGCGGAATCAACCACGACGAAGCGCTCAAATGCATGATGCAGCGCAACTGGTTCACGATGATGATGATAGCCTCCGGCGACGCCGACACCACCCTGCTCGGATACGGACACAACTACATCGAGGCGCTCGACCCGATACGCCAGGTATTCGGTCTTCCCGCCGACCGCAGGCTCGCCGCCATGAGGATAGTCACTACAAAGCGCGGCCCCATGTTCTTCGCCGACACCGCGGTGAACCCATCGCCTTCCGCTGAAGATCTCGTCGAGATTGCGCTGATGAGTGCAAAGACGGTCCGCCGTTTCGGAATCGAACCGGTGATAGCAATGCTCTCGTCATCCAACTTCGGCACCGACAACGGCACGCGCTCGCAGAAAGTCGCCAGGGCCGTGGAGATACTCCACGAAAAATACTCCGACCTTCTGGTGGAAGGCGAGATGAAGGCCAACATCGCGCTTGACCGCGAGACGAGAGCCCGTCTCTACCCCTTCAACAAGCTGGGGGACCGCGAGGTCAACACCTTCATCTTCCCCAATCTCGCCGCGGCGAACATCTCCTACAAGCTCGTGGAGATGCTCGGCGGCGCCGAAGTCAACGGACCGATACTGATGGGGCTTGACCGCGCCGACATCCATCTCGTGCCCGAGAACGCCAGCACTCGTTCTCTGATCAACCTCGGAATGATCGCCGCCGCGGAGGCCGTTCCCGCAAAATAACAGACACTCACCAAAATTTCATACCGCTATGTTCAAGACTAACAGAATCCTCATGCAGGCAATCGGCCTGCTCGCCCTTGCGTCGTTCTCCGCAGGCTGCGAAAAGACCCCGGCCCCGGACACGACCGACGAAGACTTCAGACTCGAAGTCAGTCAGGTGACCACGACGAAATTCACTCTCGACTGCTTCCCTGCCGACAAGGAGATGACATATCTCCTGATGGTATCCAGCCAGGAATATCTTGACAAGAACGGCATCGATGACGACGAAAGCCTCTACCAGGACGACATCCGCTACATCCGGGAAGAGATGTCGTACGGGACTCCGATCGAAGAACTGACGAAGACCGGCGACATGACAGGCCTCGAATATGCCGTGGAGCCAGAGAAGGAGATTGTTGTCTATGCCTATGGAATCGACCCGTCGACGCTGGAGAGGCTCACGGAAATCTGCTACAAAAGATTCACCACTCCCGCCGTGGAGATGACCGACGTGAAATTCGCCATAAGCACCGAAGTCAACGGCCCGGACATCCGTGTGGAGATAACCCCCGACGGATATGAGGGCTACTATTTCTTCGAAGCCGTAGAAACTGCCACACTGGAGCAGGCAGCTTCAGCCTACGAATACGCCTACGACAGTTTCAGCGCAAACCTCAGCTACTATCTGTGGATGTCGGACAGTCTGGAAGAAGCCCTCGAGAGCCTCTGCTGGAAGGGTTCCGCCTCCGACACGTTCACCGGGGATCCTGAAACCAGCTATACGATAATGGCATACGCCGTCAACGACGAAGGACTTGTATGCTCCGAACCGGAAGTCGTCGAAGTCACGACGGAGGCGGTCGGGATGTCCGGGAACGAGCTCACGATCAGCGTAACCGGGATAAAGTCAAGAAGCGCCCTGCTGTCCGTAACTCCGTCGGACAACGAAGATCCGTACACCTGTGCCGTCGTCACCGACGAGGAAATCGCCGGCAAGAGCGAAGAGGAGATCATCAGATACATCCTCGACTACTACTGGTACAACCTCGAACAGATATACGGGCCGTTCTCCGAGGACCTCACCGAACTGGAACCCGGCACCGGGTACACGGTCTGCGCTTTCGGTTATCAGGCGAACACTGCCACCACATCCCTGTTCTCCGAGAAATTCACCACGCCGGAAGCCGTGGAAGGCAAGTCCACGTTCGAACTTTCGCTCGACAAGTATTATGACGTAGGTGAAGTGGCGGAACTCGACCCGGACATAATAAACGAACTGAATCTGGCTCCCGACGTGGAGGTCCTCCTGACAACCGAGGTCACCACCGTACCTGAGACCGATGAGTTCTACTATCTGATAACCGGCGACAGCGCCATAGACACGATGAGCGAGGACGAACTGAAGGAATACTGTTACAATTTCGGAAACACCGGATCCAAGGCGATATTCGGACATTATTACGGAGTGGAACAGACCGCAGTCGGATTCGCCGTGGACACTGACGGCAACTGGGGCCCGCTCTGGAAAAAGACCTTCACACCGACACGCGACGGAGTATCCGACCCCTCCGGGTTCATAGCCTTCAAGGACTCGATCTCCTCCGGGGCGCAATAGCGGAGGCACGGACACACTGCCGGAACGGACATGGCCCGGGACGTCATAATGACTGTCCCGGGCCATGTCCGTTCCCGTTCCGTCCGCACTATGGGCAGATCAGCGGCTGTTCTGAAATTCGGACAGCTCCACTAATCGGCATCGCCGGAGTCAGTCCGCTCCGGAGTCAGCCTTTTCACTATCACCTTGTCGATTCTCGCCCCGTCCATATCCACGACCTCGAACGAGAAGTCCTTCCATACCGTCTTCTCTCCGGCCACGGGGACATGCTCCAGCTCGTCGAGAATCAGTCCGCCTACGGTGTTGTACTCCGCGTCGGAGTCGTCGTCGGAATCGTCAATGTCGAAGAACATCCTGAAGTCGTACATCGAGCACTGGCCGTCCACGAGCCAGCCGTCGTTGTCGTGGCGGGCGATGATGTCCGGCTCCTTCTGATGGTCGTCGTTGACTATGCCCACGAGGGCCTCCATTATGTCCTTGAGCGTGATGATGCCCGAGCATGAGCCGTATTCGTCGCACACGAGCGCGCGGCTTATCTTCTTCTGCTTCATCTGCTCCAGCACCGCGTAGACGCTCATGTTCTCATGGAAATATACCGGTTCGCGTATCAGCTTCTCAAGGCTGAAACCGGGTTTCGCGATGCTGAGCACATAGTCCTTGAGGGAGAGCACGCCCACGACATGGTCGAGGTCGCCGTCGGTGACTGGATACGCCTCGAAGAGATTCTCCTCGATCGTGTCGCGTATCTCCTTCTCGCCCATATCCTTGTCGAGCCATACTATGTCGCTGCGGAGGGTCATTATGGTGTTCACCTTGAGGTCGCCGAGCGCGAACACGCGCTCCACGATGTCCTGCTCCACCGGAGACACCTCGCCCTCGTCCGTGCCTTCCTGGATTATCGACTTTATCTCCTCCTCGGTCACCTTCGACTCCTGACCCTTGACGCCGAGCACCTTAATCACAAGCCCCGTGCTCTTGGCGAGCAGCCATACGAACGGGGAAACTATCGCAGAAATGACCTTCATCGGTCCGGCCACCGCCTTGGAGACCTTCTCGGAGGCGCTCAACGCTATTCTCTTGGGCACGAGCTCACCGAACACTATGGTGAGATAGGTGACCAGCACGACTATGATACCCTGGGACAGGGCGGTGGCGAATCCCGCGGACATGCCGGCCTTGACAAACAGGTCGGCAAACGCCGCGGCTATCTTGTTGCCGGAGAAGATACCGGTGAGGATTCCGATCAGGGTGATGCCTATCTGCACGGCCGAAAGGAACCTGTCCGGGTCGGAAGCCAGCTTCAGAGCCGTCTTCGCCCGCTTGCTGCCCTTGTCAGCCTCGGCCTGGAGGTTGGACTTGCGCGCCGACACCACGGCCATCTCCGACATGGAGAATATACCGTTCAGCAGAATCAGAAACAGAATTATGAAAATCTCGCTCATATAATCCGGTTTAGATTGACGATGAAATGATTACATGAGACCCGAAGCATTTCGAGACCGCGTCGTCGGGGCCGCTGTCCGATTCCTGCACCCTTGCGGTACAGCCGTTAGAGTTTTCTTCCATATATTATTCTATAGGTTCAGTCTGCGAAGTTATACATATTTTTCACAATATGCAATCCGCAGACTGAAGCCACACCCGGCCGGAACTTCCTATGCGTATGCATCGTAGCGCCCGTCGTCGTCGGGACCGTCGTCATCGTCCGCTTCGGACTCCTCCAGCTCCGGAACATAGTACCGCTCTATCTCGGCTGCGAAAGGCGCTAGCCTCCCGGCCCTGTAGCTGTCGACGGTCTCCTTGAGCAGAGCCTCGGAGCCCAGGCGGGTGCAGCGCAGGGCGCACATGTCCATGTAGTCCTGATTCCTTTCGACAAGCCCGTCCCGCATCAGGCAGTACAGCCTCTCATACGCGTCATAATCGTCGAACGCCGCAGCCTGCGAATACAAGCCGTAGGCCTTGGCGGGATCCTTCCGCATGCCGAAATCACCGTCCCTGTAGATGTCGCCCAGCGAAATCGCGGCGAGCTCGCAGCCGGAAGCGGCGAGTTTCTCCATCCCGTCCACATACCGCCTCAGGCTGGTCCAGAAATCCGCCTTGGAGGAATCCGGCTTGCCGGCGTCGAGCAGCGTCAGCCGGCAGAGCGACGACCCCGCCTCGGCGCCGCGCTCGGAAAGCTCGAGATATCTCCGCTCATCCACCACATGATATTCGTCATTGCATGACGAGGCTATGGCGAACTCCGGCCATGCCAGGACCAGACCGTTCTCCGCTGCATATCCGTAGTCGTCTTTCGCCCTGGTCAGGCCTTCCAGTTCGGCGGCGGCGCTTCCGCGCAGATAGTGCCAGAAAGGATCGTCAGGATACATTTCCACGAGCTGCGCGGCCATTCTGCCCACGGAAGCCGTATCCTTCTGCATGATACGGCTTCCGTAAAGCATCTGCCGCAGAGACCTCCACACGGCATACGGAGATCCGGCTTCGTATGCCTCCCGCAGGTACTGCCCGGCCTTCTCGTAGTCGACATAGCCGAGGTCACCGTAAAGGAAGGCGTCGGACAATGCGACGCGGGCGTCGTTGTTGCCGGCCTCGGCGGACTTCCGGAAGCACTCCACCGAAGATTCTCCCCATCCGGCGTCGGGACGCAGCACGCAGAGACAGCGTCCGTAGGCGAAAAGACCGACGGAGCCGCCGCTCCGAGCCCATTTCTCCACGGCCTTCAGAGATTCCGGACTGAGAAGGCGTATGCTCTCCTTTGTCCAGAACACGCGGCCGAAGACATCAGTCACCTCGGAGGCCTTCGCCTCGTCGGCGTGGGCGAAATCGAATCTGAAGATATTGTAGACTATGTCATCGAAGGCGCCGCGGCGGAACATACCCCGGAAATCGTCGCTTGCGACGCAGGCGCCGGTGTTCTCATAAATGTCTGCCATGATTTTCGTGTATTGGTTCGTCGCAATATAGCAAAAACTGACGACTACCGAGCCAGCACCGGGATGCCCTTCACGGGGTCGTAGGCGAATGCTCCTGACACTCCTTGTTCAACCATCGCCGCGTTCATCTCATCGACAGCAGCCTTGAAACCGGTTTCGTCAAGGCTTGAGAACGGCTCTGTTCCATCGAGGTCATCCGTGACGGAACCTGTCCTGGAACCCCAGAACACGGCAACAAGCTCGGCATCTTCAGACAGTCCGGCAACCGCCCTGCCTCCGGAAGCACCATCCAAGGTGAAAGCGCCATCGGTAATTGCATAACAGCTGTACATGTAGGACGGCGAAGACATAGGGATTGGCCATACCATGCTGGCACCGGAAAAGTTTCCAGCAACGCCTCCCGCATTTGCAGTAAACTCGGACGCCCCGCTACCGGGGGAAATCGTCACGTCTGCGCCACATAGAGCATAGCTGGCCATCAAGGTCTGGTCTCCAGAAGAAGCCAGCCCGACGAGTCCGCCGAAATTGCTTCTGTCGGAAAGTACGCTGACCACAGCCTCGTCGGACCACTCCGCAGCACATCTCAGTGTAATCGCTCCGGCAGAACCTGCTATACCCCCTATGTTGACATTCGTCGTCATATCGGTCACGGCGGAAGATATTTCCATCCTGCCGTTCATATATGCGTCGCACACCCGTGTGTTCGCATTGGCAGACAAGCCATAGATACCTCCAACATTGACATCGGAATATTCATCATTCTGCACGATTGTGAGCAGTCCGCCCAAATGCGCCGACAATGTCATGATATTTGACTGTCTTGTTCCGACAAGACTGCCGGCTATGCCGCCGAAATTAATGGTTCCGCCGCTGTCTATGGACGCTTCGCCATTGAATATGGCAGCACAGTCGGAGACTGACGAACCGGAATTGCCACATACAATCCCCATATTCACATTCGCAACGCCTCCGTCGGGAACACTGAAGCTGCCGCTGAAATCAACCGTGCAACCCTGAATTTCCACTGCATCCACGGAACCGACGATGCCGCCAAGCTGGGCGTAGACATAAGACCCTTCGGGATCCGTAACATTGAAGCCGGCTTCGATCGCTCCTGAACCGCTCAGGCTGCAATAAGTGATGCGGCCGCCCATCATCGCGCCGACGATGCCGCCTGCCATCGAAGTCGCTCCGCCCGAGGTGACGATGCTGTCGGAGTCTCCGAGAGTCACACTGCAATAGTCGATGTTGCCGCTCTCCGCCATTCCGCAGATTCCGCCCGCGTCGGCGGTACCGGCCTTGTCAGGCCCGCAGGAGGCCGATACGGAGCCGCTGAAAGAGCAGTGCTCGATGGCACCCGACCCGGGACGGGTGTTCATCGCGTCGGCATAGGCGATTATGTTGAAGCCGGCGATGCCGCCGGCGACCACATGGCCGCTGCCTGCATTGCCCGTAGTCGCATGAACCTCTCCCGAGACATTAAGGTTCCTGATGGTTCCGTCATTGACCCCGAAGAGCCCGGCGCTCGTGAAGGTGGTGGTTCCGCTAAGGGCCACATTCAGACCTGACACAAGATGGCCGTCACCGTCGAACACGCCCTGGAAAGCGTAGCGGGGGTTCTCGTAGGGATAGCGTCCGTCAGTGGGGCCGCTGCCTATCGGGGTCCAGTTCCCGTATCCGCCGAGGTCGATGTCGGCGGTCAGCCGGTAATGCACATCGTCCTCGAAATAGCCCGGCGTCTCCTCGTTGACATATTTCGCGAGCAGCGCGAGCTGGGACGCTTTCGCGATAAGGTATGGATCCTCCTGCGTGCCGCTGCCGCCCGCAAAGGCGTCGGCGATCATAGGACCGGCGGTCGTGAACTCCTGCCATTCGCTCCAGGCGGAGCTTTCATGCTCGTCACCTGACGCCAGCGCCATTATTCTCGCCGAATATCCCGTCTCGGGCTCAAGCCCGGTCAGTTCGTATTCCGTCTCCTTGACGGTGAGTTCCCGCTCATAGTCCTCCGGTCCCGCAAGCTGCAGAGTATATTCCGAGGCGCCCTCCACGGCCTCCCAGGTCAGCAGGGCCGAGGTCTCGGTGACATTCTCTATTTTCAGAACCGGAGCCGACAGGGTCCCGGGGTCCGGGGTGTCGGGCTGCGTCTTCCCGCAGGAAACCGCCAGAATGGCAGCGGCGGCGCAGAGGCCGGCCGCACGATGGAAACAGATCTTCATTTCTCGTTCAAATTTCCTCAAAGATAGCATAAATCCGCATTATCGCGAAAGCTCGCAGGGCTGCGGATATCATGCGCCTTAAGGGACATGGGCACCGATGTGGCGGATTCGAGCGACACGGGGATGTCGCAGCGCGAGGGGGCGCCGGCGACACCGTCATGGTCCACGGCCACTACGGCGAAATGCGCTGTCGAGTCCCAGTCGGCATAGAAAGCCAGCTGCTGGCGGTTTTTGTAGCCGTCTGCCATCAGGGCCTGCGTCAGCACTCCGTCATCCACACCGTCCAGCGACTTGAATACGGCCGCATACCAGTCGTCCGCGGATGCATTCGGAGCCATCGAGATGGTCACGACCCCATAACCGGGATAGCCGTACCAGGAGCCGTCCTCCACGACATAGTTCACGGCGACGGCGGCGTCACTGCCCGTCACAAGCTTCTCGGTAGTGAACTCTTCGCTGAACACTCCGGTCGTGACGCCGTTGTCATACCCGAAGCAGTAGGCGACATAGCGCGTGTCGGCCACGAGCATGTTCGAGCAGTCGACGGTATGCTGCCCGGAGGTCAGATAAGCCGTTATGGACGAGCCGGCCTGATTCAGGATATAAGCGGTCAGCTCCTCGTCCGACGAGAACTTCGAGAATGTCTCGTAATCCATCACGTCGGTGAAATAGGTCTCGTCGTCGGTCGAAGGGATGAACACCGCCTTGGCACCGTTGACCGTAACCGAATTGACAAGTATCGAGAACGTCATCTGCGACTGCTCGGGGTCGGCGGTACGCTGGCGTGCGACGGCCACGTTCGTGGTGCGTGCGCCTTCGAGGTCCACGCCGAACACGACGGCCGCGTATTCGGTACTTCCTGTCAGAGGATCATACATCAAGTCGGAGGTGGTGTTCAGGCTCTGCTCGCCGGTATGGACGAACTCGGTGTCCGCCCAGTCCGTGCCGAGATCGTTCTCCGAATCGATGAACTGCAGTGCGAGCTCGTCGGGAGAATATGTCTCAAGGGACGAAGCGTTGCAGAGCCCGACATAGTAGCGGGTTGAAGGATTCGAAGGCTTTATGTCGACATTCATCGAAGTCGTGGTCACATCGGAGAACGAGATTTCGAAGGCGCAGTCGTCTTCCGGCACGAAAGGCTCCGTCGTGAACGCCTGCCTGACAAGCTCCGACGTCGGGTTTCCCTCGCTGTCGAGACCGAAGGCGAAGAGCACATATTCCGTCGAAGGCACCAGGCCGGTGTAGGTCTCGCTGAAAGGGCCGACATTGGTGAAGTCGTCCCAAGTGGCGCTGTAGCCCATTATCTCCATTATTTCTATCGCCTGCTCGATATACTCCACATTCTGCGCGATGGTGTTGGCGTCGCCTCCCCAGGCGTCGTAGTCGCTTCTTTTGACCAGATCGAAGAAGTATCTGAAACTGTCGTCGCACGGAGTCACGGAAATCAGCGCGGCGGAGGACGTGATCCGTTCAACAGAAAGCGAAAGAATTGGCGCCTCGCCCGGATCCTCCCCGCCCGGATCAGTTCCGGGGTCGTTGTCCGGCAGGCTGACGCAACTGAAAGACAATGCCGCCGCGGTCAGCAGCAGCATTGTACGGAACATTCTTCTGATCATATCTCGAAACTGTCGTCAGAAGGCATAGATGGCACGGACATAGGTATCCCCTTCGGGGTCGCCTTTCCAGTCGCCGTAGGACGAGACTCCGTTTTCGCCGAAGCTGGACACATAGAAATAGATAGCCTGCGTCGAATCTTCCTCCCCCTCGGTCGACGACCAATAGAAATCGGTGATGGCGGTGCCTCCGTTGGCGGTGATCGTGGGGTTGAGTTCGTCACGTATGGCAAGCCATGCCTGGCCTTCGTTTATCGCCGGCATATACCATCCTTCGCCGTGGTTCACGCACCACTCCGCAGCGGGGAAATGTTCAACGCCGATTTCTACGAGCTTGTCGGTATTGGCCTTGCCGTCGGTCTCGCTCTTGGCCCCGGTGTTGTATGAGCCATAGCCGGACGCAGCCCAGAGAACGGCGCCTGACTCATCCAGAGACACGATTTTGCCATGGACACCGTCGCTTTCGACTTCGAACACGACGCCCTTGACACCGTTGACGTCGTAGAGGTCGCCCACCTTATAGCCGGCCGCGCCCACGGAGACTTCGCACTTCGCCTCGGCAGTGCCGCAGGCGGCGGTGATCGTCGCGTTTCCGGCCGCTACCGCCGTCACTAAGCCTTCAGCGGTTACGGAAGCCACATTCTCGTCGCTCGATGTCCAGGTGACGGTCTTGTCAGTCGTGTTGTCAGGCTCGACCGTGGCCTCAAGCTGGAATGTTCCGCCTACGGCGAGGTCAAGATCACTTTCGTTCAGCCTCACGGTCTGAGCAAGAATCGGAGAAACCTTTACGGCGCACTCGGCCTTGGCATCGGAACCGTAGACACTTGCGATGACGGTCGCTTCTCCCTCCGCAAGCGCCTTCACGAGTCCGTCAGCGGATACGCTTGCAACCGTTTCGTCGGTAGATGTCCATGTGATCGTCTTGTTCGCCGCGTTCTCCGGCTCCACCACGGCCTCAAGCCGGAACTCGTCGCCGATCAGCATGTCAAGCCCGGTTTCGTTCAGAGTCACGCTCTTGGCGCTTATGTCGGAAACGGTGACCACGCACTCGTCGGTGGCGTCACTGCCCTCGACGGTCGCCTTTATCGTCGCCGTGCCGTTGGCGACCGCAGTGACGACTCCGTCCTCGACGGTCGCCACGCTGATGTCGGATGATTCAAATACAGGAACTTTGTCCTCGGGGACAATCGTGTAGACCAGGGTGTGCCGCTGTCCCACTTCGAGCGAGATGCTCGAGGACTCAAACTCGATTGTGACGGCTACGGGAGTCTCCCCCCCCCCCCCCCCCCCCCCCCCCCCGCCAGCCCCGGGGGGCGCCAAGGCGGGGGGGAAGCAAGTCTTTATTTATGTAGTTTTTTTTT
>CALVAD010000026.1 GCA_944325495.1 uncultured Bacteroidales bacterium
CCGTAGCGACCGCGCAGGCTGAGTCAACGCGAAGCGTTGTAATAAGGACAAGCTCCACGAAAAAGGGACGGCAGCCGCCGTCCCTTTTTCGTGGAGCATAGGGGGATCGAACCCCTGACCTTCAGATTGCGAACCTGACGCTCTACCAACTGAGCTAATACCCCTGTTAGGTTCCGGCAGCCGCGCCAGGCGCACGTGCCGGAGAATATGTATGCTATATCGACAGTATGCTCAACACGTTGATGAGCTCCTTGTCAATTGGCTTGTCAAGCTTGATGGCCCTGGAGATGGGGACGTAGACTATCTGGTCGTTCTTTATGCCGACCATGATGTTGCGCTGCCCCTCCTGAAGAGCCTCGACGGATGCGACGCCGAGACGGCTTGCAAGAATCCTGTCCTGGGCGGTGGGGGAGCCTCCCCTCTGCAGATGTCCGAGAATGGATACCCTCACGTCGTATTCGGGATATTCCTTGCGTACACGCTCGGCATAGTGCATTGCGCCCCCGTCCTTCTCCGAAACGAGCACTATGCTGCTGTTCTTGCTCTTGCGTATGCCTCTGCCTATGAAGGTCGCGAGCTGGTCGATGTCGGTGTTGTCCTCCGGTATGATCGCGGCCTCCGCTCCAGCCGCTATGGCGCTGTTCTGAGCGAGGAAACCGGCGTCGCGCCCCATGACTTCGACGAAGAAGATCCGGTCGTGGCTGGTGGCGGTGTCCCTTATCTTGTCGACGCACTCCATGATGGTGTTCAGTGCGGTGTCATAGCCTATGGTGGAGTCGGTCCCGTAGAGGTCGTTGTCGATGGTTCCCGGCAGACCTATGACGGTGACGTCATGAAGCTGCGCGAGCTGCTGCGCTCCGGCGAGGGAGCCGTTGCCTCCTATGACAATCAGGGCGTCGATGCCGAACTGCTTGATGGTCTCGTATGCCTTCGCCTTTCCTTCCGGTGTGCGGAATTCGTCGCTGCGCGCGGTCTTGAGTATGGTGCCGCCCCTTTGAATCGTGTTGCTGACGCTTTCGGTGGTCAGCTCCTTGACATCTCCGTTGATGAGACCCTCATATCCGCGGTAGATTCCGTACACTTTCCATCCTGCATTGATGGCCGCCCTCGTAACGGCCCTTACGCAGGCGTTCATTCCGGGAGCGTCACCCCCGGAAGTCAGGACTCCTATTGTAGAAATGTTCATGATCCAATTTGCGAGTTTCGACCCGCGAATATACGCAAAAATCGGCAATCGCGAGACTGTTGCCGATTTTTTTTTCTTGCCAAAAAGTTTTCCGGCCTCCGGTGCGGCTTTTGCCGGAATTTGCGGGATCCGTGCTGGAATGCCCGTTGAAAGTGCTATATTTGCCGAAATTTCGCCTATGGTGGAAATATCCTTACGGCGATAGTGAAAATGTTTCATGATTTAACCGATTCCAGATGAAATCTGTAGTATTCAAAGCCGCCTTTTTCATTCTGACTTCAACGCTGGCCTTCAGCACGGCATGCTCGAAGCAGGGACCGGAGGATTCCGGCGATGGAGGATTCAGCGAACTTGTTCCGGACAAGCCGGACTACATGAACGTCAGGATTGCATACAATGGCTATGACGGCGAAGGAGCAGACGTGTGGACTCTGTTGCTCTATACGGACATGCAGCTGACGGACGAGGGCGGTCTGATAGAAGGGACGGGACCGGGCCAGGTGCTCCACCTTGTTCTGAACGCTGCGGTGAATCCTGACGGGGAGCCCGATCTTGCGTTCCTTGCAGGCGAATATGTAGAACCTGCCAACAGCGGAGACTTCTCCGAGGGCACCTGGCAGCAGGGGATGTCCGGATCCGTGGATTCTCCATGGGGACCTGTCGAGGTGCCCGGAGGATCCTGGTTCGCCGATTTTGCCGACGGCCAGAATGATCACAGCACTGATTTCCTGAACGAAGGCTCCGTCGCGGTTGAGCTGGGTGACGACGGCACCGTGAAAATCGAAGGCGTCATGGTCGGCACCGACTATCTGAAGAGGTATTTTTCCTGGACTGGCAGGCCCGAAGTCTCCGAAGGTGACGGCGGTCAGGTCAGATTCCCCAACAGCAGCCTCACCGGTGACATCGAGATTCCGGCCTTTACCAAGGCGAGGCTCATCGACAGGAAGGATATCTATACCTGGGACCAGCGCTGCCGCGCCTATGCGCTGTATCTTGCAGAGGAAGGCGTCGACATTTCCGGGGAATGGCCGTCCGGAAGCGGTAAGGTGATGAGGATAGAACTGTTCGCCGCATGGGAGGCCGATGTCGCGGACGGCATTCCCGAGGGAACATACGAGGCGGTTTCGATCAACGCCGACGGCGGCATCCCCGGAGAGCAGATCAAGCCGTTCGGGCTGGTTCCCGGAAGTCCGGACAAGTTCCAGTATTTTTCCGGCTCATGGTACATCGAACTCGAAGACGGAGCATGGAAAGACTATGCCCGCATAGCGGACGGCACCGTGGAGGTGGCCAGGGACGGCGACGCGCACCGTCTCGACATAAGGCTCAAGGACTGCAGCGATCCGGCATGGAACATATCCGGCGTCTGGGAAACCGACGGTCCGATAGCACTGTGACAGACAGAACAAAAAAATCAATACAGGAATGAAAAGCATCTTCAAATTCGCGAGTGCATTGGCATTCGTGCTTGCAGCGGGAGCGGTTCTGGCTTCCTGCGAGAAACCGGCAGGCCCGGATGAAGTTCCGGGGCCCGCAAATCCGATGACCTTTACGGTGGACGGTACTGAAACACCAGTGGGCAAGGCATTTGCCGATACGTTCGAGGAATATGTACTCATAACCGTGACACCTGACACCGAGGTTGAATCCTATGTCGACGCCGTGACGGCGGATGGCGTGGAGTATCTCCAGTTCATGGTGCTTCCCCAGAATCTGAACAGGGAAATAGACCTCGTGGCCGAACCCCAGCGCATCTATTGCAAGGACAACGAAAGTGACTGCACCGTTATCTCTCCGGACGAGAACCTGACCGAGGGCAAGGCTGTCGTGCAGTATGACGAGGAGACTTTGGAAGTCGTCTTCAAGCTTGCAATCGAACTTTCCGACGGGACCGTCGTCGGAGTCAACGCCGGGGCCGTCATGAGCGCTCCCGCCCCGGAGCAGGGCAGCACGATCACCGTCGACGGAACGCAGGAGCCTGTAAGAGGGGCTTTCTATCTGGAAGATTCCGGAAATACCGCTCTGTACTTCACTTCTTCGGAGGTATACACTTTCGAGGAACTCCAGGAAATGGCCCTGTACTATTTCCTCATCATGGTGCCGGACGGACTTATGACGGGTGAAGATTTCGACATGGCGGATCTTTCCGGGGAGGACAATGTCGTTGTCATGTACATAGACAATGGAAACGGCGAGCCGTACGAGGCAAATTCCGGCGATGGGGGTGCGTCCTTGACGTTCAACATGCAGAAGACGTCCGACGGGACCTATGCTGCCAGTATCTCTGCGGCCTTCGACGGAGGCCCCGAGATTGCCGTGGATTTCGACGGCACTTGCGTATCGGTGGACTATGTTCCCGAAGAACCGAATGAATTCACTTATGAGGGGACGACCGAAGCTGTCCAGTCCGCCCTCGTCGACAAGAGCGACCCTGACATCTGGCATGTATGGCTCAGTGCGGTCGGCGGACTCGAGGACCTGTCCGAGTATGAGGATCCCTACAACGATGCCATTCATATAACTGCCCCGGCAGAGGCTTTCAATGACGGAGGTGTGGGCTTCTCGACCTACAAGGAGATCCTGAAGTTCGAGTATGCGGGGCAGACCTGGCAGTGGCTTGACGACGGAAGCGCAATGGGGTCGTTGGAAGTATACCTTGAAGGAGAACAGCTGACCGTCGATTTCACGAACTACGACAATTTCAGTGGACATTATTCCGGGACAGCCGTGATTGTCGAATAGGACCATTCCCATGAACAAGATTCTTTCAAGTGGCGGCAGGGCCGCCGTGGCGTTGGCCGCCGCGGCGCTGCTCGCTTTTTCGTGCACGAAGAACAGTCCGGACGGCGGGGAGGGAGACCTTCCTGAAGTCCTCGGAACTTATGAATTCGACGGTGACGGCTACGACATTCTCACCGCAAGCTTCGAACGGTCGGAGACCTTACTGACCTTCATATTCTCGCCTTTGTACGGAGGGAGCCTGAGCACCTATCTGGCATTTGCCGTGGACCCTTACTGGGCCGACGGCGAGGTCCACAAGGTGAACGACCCTGCCGGAGAGAATCTGGACCACAACGACGACTATATTCTGGTCTATGAAGATCCGGTGCATTACTACTCGCAGTACCGCGAGCCTGAAGGAGGATGGTTCCGGGTGACCGAATCGGGAGATGCCTTCAAGGTGGAGCTGGACATACGTCTTGCGGACGGTACCCCGCTCAAGATCTCCTACGACGGGGAGTATCTCACGGCGCCGGCGCCTGAAGAATGACTCCGTTGCCGCTTTCTGCGGCATTTTCAGGAAAAATCCTTGCCCGGGACAAGTCGGGCAGGGATTTTTTCAATAATCTTTACTAACTTGTGGCTATGAAAAGGATAATTATTCTGGCGGCTTCCGCAGCCGCGCTTTGTCTAGTATCCTGCGGCCGGAATTCCGCAGGACAGCCCGAGGCCGCGGGCGAGACCGGCAACGCCGTGATCGAGGCCATCATGAACCGCCGCTCGATCCGCATGTACAAGGACATGCCGGTCGAGCGCGAGAAACTCCAGCTCATCGCCGAATGCGGGGTGAACGCACCCAACGGCATGAATTCACAGCCATGGGAGCTGCGCATAGTCGACGACGTCGAGATGATCGATGCGATCAGCGACAGCTACCGTCGGGACAATCCCGGAGCCGTAGAGCGCGACCCGAATTTCAAGAACATGTTCCGCAACGCACCCGCCGTGATTTTCATCGCCGTTCCTGAGGGCGAGGACGGTCTTAACGCCGGACTGCTCGGCGAGAACATCTGCCTGTCGGCGTATTCCCTGGGGCTCGGCACCGTATGTCTCGGCGGCCCCGTGGGCTATCTCAAGAACAGCGAAGCCGGCAAGGCCTTCCTTGAGCGTCTCGACTTCAGCGAGGGCTACGACCTTCTCTACATGATAGGGGTCGGCTATCCCGACGAGAGCCCCGAGGCCAAGCCCCGCGATCTTTCGAAGATCAGGTTCGTGGAATAGACCGGGATTTTGCGGACAGAAGCCGCCGGGCGCTTGGAATCCGGCGGCTTCTGCGTATATTTGTAAGAATGCTCACCAATGCCGAAATCAAGACCATCCGTTCGCTCCGGGAGAAGAAGTTCCGGGACGGGCTGGGGCTGTTCACTGTCGAGGGGGAGAAAATGGTCTCGGAGGCACTGGCTTCGTCGTTTGAGGTGGTCAAAGTGCTGCGCGCCGAGGATGTCGGGGCTTCCGTGATGTCCCGCATCTCTCAGTACGCGACTCCGTCTCCGGTGCTGGCTGTAGTGAGAATGCCTCAGGAGGATGTTCCGGAGGTGCTTCCGTACGGGCTCGTGCTGGCATTGGATTCCGTCCGCGACCCGGGTAATTTCGGCACCATACTGCGCATAGCCGACTGGTTCGGCGTGAAACATGTCTACGCGTCTCCTGACTGCGTCGAGACTTTCAACCCCAAGACCGTGCAGGCGTCGATGGGGTCGGTTTTCCGCGTATGCGTGCACCGATGCGGCATTGCCGCCGTCTGCCGTTCTTTCAGAGATTCGGGCCGCAAGGTCTGCGGGACGGTTCTTGACGGGGGGAATATCTATTCGGCACAGCTTGACGCAGATGCTCTCGTGGTCATGGGCAACGAATCCGCGGGCATCGGCGACGAGGTGCGCCGTCTGCTCGACTGCCGTCTGCGCATCCCCTCGTTCGGCGGAGGAGCCGAATCGTTGAATGTCGCCGTGGCCACCGCTGTCACGCTTTCAGAATTCAGGCGCAGATGAAACGTAAGGCGTGCATAATCCTTTTGGTGCTGGCGCTTTCGGCGTGCAGCACGACGCGTCTCGTTCCTGAAGGGGAGTACCGTCTGGCGTCCAACAAGATCGAAGTCAGCGGGGACGGCAAGCTCGGGTCCGCCGACCTTTCGCCTTATCTCCGCCAGCAGTCAAACAATTACCTGTTTTTCGGCTGGAATCCTTTCCTTAATGTCTACAACTGGTCGGACGGCAGCGGCAAGGGCATCAACAGGCTGTGGGAGAAGATAGGCACCCCTCCGGTGGTGTTCAACCCGCAGCTCGTGCAGAGCACGGTCGACAACATGACCACGCGGCTCGAATATCTCGGATACTATGACGCCGAGGTCATTCCCGAGGTGACGACCGTCCGCCGGCTCGCCAAGGTCAGATATAAGGTGGAAACCGGGGAAAGGAGGCCGATCGACGAGATTGTGTACGACATACCCGAGGGACAGTTCGCAGCGGACTTCTTTGCCGACACTGCGTCGGTGACGGTAAGGCCCGGAGACTTCCTTTCCGAACAGGCTCTGGAGGCCGAGACGGCAAGGGGCGCGGCGCATTTCCGCGACCTCGGATATTACAGTTTCAACAAGAACAACTATTTCTTCGAAGCGGATACGCTTTCAGGCAGGACCGTACTGCATTACCGGGTGAGGGGCTACACGAGAAACGAAACCTCCGCATCCGATTCCCCGATCAACAGATACCGCATCAACAAGGTCAGCATATGGTATCCTGCGGACCTGAAGTTCCGCGAGTCCCTGCTCCGCAAGCTCAACTTGATACATCCCGGCGACCTGTACAGCGAGAGCACCGTGAACACCACATACTACCGGCTTTCGGCGCTGAATGTGTTCAACAGCGTGAATATAGAGATGACGCCGGTCGACAGCAGCTTCGTGGACTGCGACATAAGGCTGGGAGACTCCAATCTCATGGGCTTCAAGATAAACGCCGAAGTCTCTTCCAATTCATCCGGCCTGTTCGGTGCTTCGCCGCAGTTGAGTTTCTATCATAAGAATCTGTTCAACGGCGGAGAGAGGCTGAATCTTGAGTTCACCGGAAACTGGCAGTTCATGCCCGGCACGGACGTGAGCTCGTCCGAGCTCGGGGTCTCCGCGAGCCTGAGTTTTCCCCGTGCGCTTGGCTATCCGCTCGAGAAGGTGAAAGGCCGCAATATCCCGAGGACCGAGCTTTCTGCTTCCTATAATTATCAGAACCGTCCGGAGTACAGGAGGAGCATAGCCGGGTTCTCGTTCGGATATACGGGTCAGATCGGGAACCAGGTTTTCTACCAATTCTACCCTTTGCAGCTCGACCTCGTCAAATTGTACGACATCAGCGGGGATTTCGCCAAGACTCTCAGCGAGAACCCCTATCTGTGGGATTCGTTCCAGGACCAGATTGACGCCGGAATAGGCATGACTCTCTACCATACCACCGATGCGTCCATCGTGCCGAAGTCATCGTATGGATTCTCCAGACTGTCCTTCGACCTGTCGGGCAATCTGCTGTCTCTCTTCAACAGATTCATGCCCCTGGATGAGGTCTCGGGGCACAGGATGCTGCTGGGCCTGCCTTATAACCAGTATGTGCGTGCCGAACTTGAGCTGGGCAAGGTGTTCCGTTACGGCAGGAACGACGGTCAGGCTCTCGCCATGCGCCTTGACATGGGCATAGGCCATGCATACGGCAACTCCACCGCGCTGCCGTTCGAGAAGCAGTTCTATGCCGGCGGCGCGAGCAGCATGCGCGGATGGCAGGTGCGGACTCTCGGCCCCGGTTTCAGCCAGATCGACAATTCGTTCGTGATTCCGAGCCAGACCGGCGACATCAAGCTGGAAGCTGACCTTGAATACCGCTTCGACATGTTCTGGAAGCTCGAAGGCGCAGTGTTCGCCGAAGTGGGGAATGTCTGGCGTCTGGACAGCATCATGGATGATTTCTTCGCGAGTCTCGCCGGCGACTGGGGATTCGGACTCCGCGTCAATCTTGACTTCATCCTGCTGCGTCTTGATGCGGGTTTCAAGGTGCACGACCCCGCCCGTCCGGCAGGAAGCCGCTGGCTCAGGCCCGTCGACTGGGTGAGCCGCGACGGCTACGCCATCCATTTCGGCGTGGGATATCCGTTCTAACGCATATATTCATGTTAGATTGTTGAAGAAATGAAAAAGATAATATATCAGATGCTCCCCCGCCTGTGGGGCAACGGGACCATGAGCTGCTGTGACAAGGAGACGCTCGAATATCTCCGTTCCCTCGGTGTGGACTATGTATGGTATACCGGCATTCCGCGCCATGCCACCGGCAAGCCTTTCGTCAAGGGCGACCCCGGCAGTCCGTATGCAATAAGTGACTGGATGGATGTCAATCCCTATCTCGCCTGCGACCCTGCGGAAAGAATGGCCGAATTTTCAAGCCTGGTCGGACGGACTCATGCCGCGGGCCTGAAACTGCTGGTCGACTATGTCCCGAATCATGTCGCGCGCGACTATGAGGGCAGGATTGTGCATTATGACTATTGCGACGGCGACTGGACCGACACATGGAAGAACAATTGGGATGCGCCGGAGACCCGGGACGCTATGCTGGAAGTCCTCCGGTTCTGGGCCGCTCGGGGAGTGGACGGGTTCAGGTGCGACATGGTCGAACTCGTGGACCCGGAGAAACTCGGCGGCCTTATCGCAGCCGTGAAGTCCGAATTCCCCGACCTCATATTCGTAGCCGAAGTTTACGGAAAACATAATTACCGCCGCTATCTCGACGCAGGCTTCGACTTGCTGTATGACAAATGCGGACTTTATGATGCCCTCGACGGTATCTGCAGATGGGGCCATACCGCCGAGTCGGTCACCTGGAACTGGCAGTTCCTGGGCGACATGCAGCCTCGCATGCTGAATTTCCTTGAGAACCACGATGAACTCAGGCTTGCGGCCGCAGCCTTTCTCGGTTCGCCCGAGAAAGCCTACGCATCGCTGGCGGTTTCGCTGCTGTTCAACGATGCTTGGTTCATGCTGTATGCCGGCCAGGAGGCGGGGGAGGATGCCTCCGAAAGTTCCGACGGACGCACTTCGATATTCAATTGGTGCCATCCGAAAATGCTCGGCGACCTGTATGCCTTCGTGCATGGCGAAAAGGAGCTGGACGGACGGGAGACTGCGGTACTTGCACATTACCGGCAGCTTCTGGAACTGGCGAAGCGCCCCGTATTCCGTTCCGGGAAATGCTGGGACCTGTGCTACTGCAACCATGGTTCGGAAGGGTTCGATCCGCACCGCCATTTCGCCTTCCTGCGTTACGATTCTTCGGAAACCTGGCTCGTGGCCTGCAATTTCTCCGATGCGGACGCTGACTTGAGCGTGAACTTCCCGGCGGAACTTGACTCCGCAGTCGGCGGCAGGAATTCAGTCAGACTGTCAGTCCCCGCGTGGGACAGCACGGTCGTCAGACTGTAGAATGAGGCTTGGCCGGTTTTGGTTCTGACTGTCATGTGATTCCGGCTCGACAAAATCTGACCTGCCTTTTCTGCTGCACCGCTATGCATGGCGGCTGAAATTCATCGGCTACGCCCGCCTGCCGTATGGCGCGGCTGAAAGGGTGCGGGTGCGCCCGGTGGAACCATTTTCCTTCCACCAGTCGCAGCGGCCGATGTCCTGCGTCGCTCTATGACGGGGTGGTGTGGCAGATGAATTTCATTATGCACCAGCACTCCTTCCGAATAATCCCGGTGATGATTTACAACCCGGCGTCTGTTCGTATGGAATGAGCCGCCATTCTCTGTCGCGGCGGGTTTGCAATCAGTCGCTTGTGCATCCGTGACGCCGGACCGGTGCGGAGACGAATGGGACCACCCACCGGAACGACAGCAGGATGCCCTGCAGCAGTGAGGCTTCGTGGCGGTCCGCAATCCGCGGCATGGCGCTTCCCGCTGACATTATCTGATGTCCGGGCCGGAGGAGCATATGGGCCACTCCGGCGGAAGAGGCTGAAAACAGTCTGTGCGGCCGGGATTCGGAAATCGGCCATGCAGGCCCCTCAGAGGCGCATTTTCCGAAAGATGGTGCACACTGGTCGGCTTCGGAAACCCGACGGGGGTGCAGGCGTAAGACGCAATGACCTGACTGTCAACAGGGTGACGAACGAGGTTGCACAACCTTTTTTCAACTTGTGGGCGGAGAGGCGGAAGAAGCGTGCAGAGAGGAGAGGAGGCGGCTTGAGATACGCGGGTGCTGCATCGGGGTCTTCCACGATGGCTGCGACAATTCTTGCATTCATATCATTGTTTCCCGCCTTTAAGGCCGTTCCTGACCACATTCGAAGACCCGTAGGAATTTGCACATATCGCAAACGGGCTCTGCAAAGATATTAAAATCAATACCTTGCGGCGATTTATCATACTTCTTGTCGACCAGACTTTGATTGCAGAACTGCATAGATGTAGTGCAGCGGAATCCATTCAACCCCGAAGAACAATATAAAACCGGAGCCGGCAGTTACCGTGAGTGGGCTTTTCCCGCCTCTGAAAGGCTTGCCGTCCGCGGCAGTGAGCAGATGATGCGCAGCATCAATGGAGCGCAGTGGAATCCATTCAATCCCGAGGAACAATATAAAACCGAAGCCGGCAGTTACCGTGAGTGAGGCTTTTCCCGCCTCATGGCTCTTCAGAAAATACTAAGGACAGATATTCTCCCCTGAAAGGCTTGCCGTCCGCGGCAGTGAGCGGATGATGCGCAGCATCAATGTAGCGTAGCGGAACCTTTCAGGGGAGAATATCTGTCCTTCGGAAGGGATGTCTATCCGATGAGAATCGAAGCCAGCAGCGCCAGAATCGCGTAGAACTCAGGAAGCGCGGCGTAGATCATCGTGTTGGTCATCACATTGTGGCCCTGGCTGATGCCCACGATACCGTTTGCGCAGACCTGACCCTGACGTATTCCGGAAATCAGGCAGACCAGACCGACGCTTACACCGACCCCGAAATAGAGAGGGCCGTTGGCCGCAAGGTCCTTGCTGAGCCAGAGGATGAAGGCGATGAAGCCGTACAGACCCTGGGTAGCGGGAATCGCGGAGAGAATCATGTAGGAAGAGGATTTCTCCGGAGCCTTCTTGAGAGCGCCCTCGGCGGCATTGCCTGCGATCGTAGTGCCTATTGCGGAACCGACACCGGCAAGGCTGAACATGAGTCCGAGGCCGAGATAAGCAAGAATTGTGTTGAGCATAATTGAATTACTTTATTTGTTTTACTTATAATTTTTATCGTTTGATCGGACTGTAGGCCGTGCCGGCGCCCTCATATCCGGAGTTCTTGAAGAACTCGAGGAAATTGAGTCGCAGAGGATGCACGAAGGCTCCCAGGCAGCTCAGGCCGAGGTTCAGCACATGTCCGAATATCAGAATCAGCACGAACGGCACCCACTGCCAGGTCGGATCCGGGCCCTTCACCATCTCGGCGATCTGGTTGAAAGTTGAAGCGAGCATGCTTCCCGAAAGGCCGAGGGCGTAGAGACGGATGTAGCTGAGCACGTCGGAGATGAGTCCCGAAGCGGTGTTGTAGGTGTCCCAGAGGCCGGAGCCGATGTTCACCAGAGGATTGCGTCCCCATTTGTTGAAGATGTAGATTCCGAGGGCGGAGACTCCGGCGATACCTATCAGCAGCCATTTCATGACAGTTTCGGAAATGACTCCCGTGAGTCCGACGGAAAGCCCGACAATGCCGCCGACTATCAGCAGCGTCCATCCGAGAGTGCCGAGACTGTTCTTGAACCCGTCCCGCTTCACCGCCCAGACAGCCTTGGTGATCATAGCGAGACAGATATGGACAATACCTATCATCAGCGAGATGATCATCCATTTGGCGTATGTCGCGTTTCCGACGCTCACGTCGCCGACTATCATGAATTTCTTCATCCAGTCCGGAATCCAGGGAACCTCCACGAGGTTGACCCCGAAGAACCCTCCCATCAGCAGGCCGACGACCACGGTCCCGGCGCCGAGAGAGACGATGAGGCTCCACATGTCCGCGAGTCCGCCTTTCCTTCCACGCAGGACGAGTCCTATGATTATGAGGGCAAGGCCGTAGCCTGCGTCGCCGAGGCACATCGCGAAGAACAGCAGGAAGAATATGCTCATAAAGACCGTCGGGTCGAACTCGTTGTAGACAGGAACTCCGTACATCCTCGTAAGGACCTCGAACTGGCGCGAGAAGGAGTTGTTCTTCAGCTCGATAGGCGGATTGTCCGCCGCGGTCGCTTTTTCGGCGATGTAGTAAACATCCATCGAGTCGAACGCTTCCTTTAGCCTGCCGTCCTCCCTGGTGGGGGCGAAGCCCTGATATATCAGCAGGCAGTCTTCGGCGGCCGTCTGTCCGGAAACTCCGGCAAGATAGACATTGAGATCGGCGTAGAGGCTCTCTATCTTCTTCTCCAGTCCGGGTATCTCCGGCTTTCTTGCCTCAAGACCGTTCAGCTCCTGTTCGAGAGCCTTGTCGGTCGCGGCTAACTCGGCTTCGATTTCGGAAGCCTTGCGCTGGGGCAGGGGAATGTCCTTGACGGGGAAGCCTTCTGCGTCGCCGGCTATCGCGAACCATATCTTCTCCTTGGTCTCGTGGACAATCTGTATCGCGTAGCTGTCCTCCCATTCCTTCCTGTAGGATTTGGCGGAGATCACATAGAACCTTACGCCCAGAGCGGTGAGCCTTTCCCGGTCGTATTCGCCCCATGGCGCCGCCTCTTCAAGACTCTTCTGGAGTTCGGCCTTGCGCGCTTTCAGGGTCTCGGTCCTGGAGTTGCTCCCGCTGTCTATGCTCTTGATCTCGGCCTTGACGGCTTCGATTTCGGACATGATGCTGCGCGACATGTCGTCCACGGGCTTCGATGAGCGCGTGATGTCCACTACTCCGAGATCCTGAAGCTTCTCAAGGAAACTCTCCTTGTCGGAGCTCAGCAGCAGGAAGGAGTATTTGGTCATTGGTATTATCATAGCTCGGCCTCCTCTTCTTCGTGTCGGGTCTTGACGATCTTGGACGACGACTTGGAGAGGTTCTCCTCGTCCTCCATGTATCGCTTTATCTTTCTGATGGCCTCCTGATAGCCGGGAATCTGGACTTTTTCGTAGAGGTTCACCTTCTGCGTGGTTTTCTTCCTGTTGAACTCGAGGATGTCGCGCTTCTGCTGGTAAATCTCCGATTCGATTCCGAGCCTCGTGAGCTCCTTGAGTATCCTGACCACGTCGGCGTACCATGCCGGCTTCACGAAGGCGTTGAAGGGCTTGAGCTCATAATGTATCTCATCGAGCTGCGGGGTCTTGACTCCGGCGACCTTTACCGTGCGGAGGTCAACGTCGCTTATGCTTATCAGCCCCGGATCGAACTCGTTCCACAGGGCTGAAAGGTAGTCGTAGCCGGCGATGGCTTTCTCAAGCTGCTCCTCCAGCCTGCGGGCCTCCATCTTCGCGGCCTGTACGCTCGAACGCAGCGCCGATTCCTTGTTCTTCAGAGTCGGCAGGGCGTTCTGGCGCACCTTGAGCTGCTTCCCGAGGTTCGTCAGAGAGGTCTTGTTGTATTGAAACTTGATTGCCACGGCCTAATCCTTCTTCCAGTATTTGTCTATCAGGGCCTGCTTGATTCCGGTTTCGGTCGGGGTGAAGTACTTGGAGAAGATGTCCCATGCCGTGTCGAGCATCTCCGTGATGGTGATGTTGACATCGATGGAAAGCAGGCGTGTCGCATATTCCTTGGCATAGTCAAGGCAGCGCAGGTCGTAGTCCGAGAGATCGAAGCCGTTCTCGAGCTTGGACTTGGCGTTCTGCGCGTCGGCATATAGACGGACGCCGGCGTTCATGACCTGGGAATGGTCCTCGCGGGTCTTCTTGCCCTGGACGAGCTGCTTCAGACGGCTCAGCGAACGGAAAGGGTCGACTATGACCTTTCCGGAATCCGAATCGGCGCGGAGGAAAAGCTGGCCTTCCGTGATGTATCCCGTATTGTCCGGAATGGCGTGCGTGATGTCGCCGTCGTTGAGCGTCGTGACCGCGATGATGGTGATGGAACCTCCGTCAGGCAGCTGCACGGCCTTCTCGTAGATCTTCGCAAGGTCGGAGTACAGGGAGCCGGGCATGGAGTCCTTCGAGGGAATCTGGTCCATACGGTTGGACACGATGGAGAGCGCGTCGGCGTAGAGGGTCATGTCCGTCAGCAGCACGAGCACCTTCTGGTTCTTGTCTACGGCGAAATATTCGGCCGCCGCGAGGGCCATGTCCGGAATCAGCAGACGCTCCACGGGCGGCTCCTCGGTGGTGTTCACGAAGGAGACTATCTTGTCGAGGGCTCCTGCGGATTCGAACGCGTGGCGGAAGAACAGATAGTCGTCGTTCGACAGACCCATTCCGCCGAGGATGATCTTGTCCACATCGGCCCTCAGGGCCACGTCGGCCATCACCTGGTTGTAGGGCTGGTCGGGGTCGGCGAAGAACGGAATCTTCTGTCCGGAGACTATGGTGTTGTTGAGGTCGATTCCGGCGATTCCCGTAGGGATGATCTCAGACGGCTGGCGCCGCTTGTAGGGGTTCACAGACGGTCCTCCGACCTCCCTTTCCTCTCCTTCGATCTCCGGTCCTCCGTCGATGGGCTTGCCGTAGGCGTTGAAGAAGCGTCCCGCGAGCTGGTCGCCCACGACGAGCGTCGGGGGAGCGCCGAGGAAGGATACTTCGGCGTCGGTGGGGATGCCTTCGGTGCCGGAGAACACCTGAAGGGTCACGAGGTCGCCCTTGGTCTTGACTATCTGGGCGAGCTTGCCGTTCACGGTCGCGAGCTCGTCGTTGGCAACTCCCCGGGCGTTGAGCGACACGGTCGCCTTGGTTATGGCCTGGAGATGCGTGTATGTTCTTTGAAATGCTTTTGCTGCCATGTCTATGAAAGGAGTTTGCTCAGCTGCTGCTGATAGTCTTTGAACTGTTCGCCGTCGAATTCCGAGTAGTTCATCTGACGCAGTACGTTGATGAGCTGCTTGAAGTAGTTGCGGCACTGCTCGAAGTCTTCGAACTCGAAGCTGCGGTCGCAGATGTCGAGAATCAGGTCAAGCATGAATTTCTGCCGTTCCATGGGGCAGAGGGCGTCCACATCGTCGAAGGCGTCCTGCTGCAGGAAGGCGAAGTCGATGAGCTCGGATTTCCAGAAAGCCTCGTGGTAGCTCATGGGCACGCCGTCGTCGCCGAGAATGTTGATCTGATCGGCCATTTCCTTGCCCCTGCGCACGATGTTCTTGGCTTTCAGCACCTTGTCGACCCAGCCTTTCTCAATCTTCTCGTTCAGGTATTCGATGATCTCCGGATATTCGAGATATTTCGAATACGAGTCGATGGGGCTGACCGCCGGATACCGCTTCTGGTCGGCCCGGTTCTGTTCGAGGGCGTAGAAGCAGCGGGCGGCCTTCTTGGTGGATTCGGTCACAGGCTCCTTGAGGTTTCCTCCCGCAGGGGATACGGTGCCGATGAAGGTGATGGCTCCGGTCTGGCCGTTGTTGAGCACGACCATGCCGGCGCGCGAGTAGAAGGTCGCGATGATTGCCGAGAGGTCGACAGGGAAGGCGTCGGCTCCCGGAAGCTCCTCCATTCGGTTGGACATCTCGCGCAGCGCCTGTGCCCAACGGGAGGTCGAGTCGGCGAGCAGCAGGCAGCGCAGTCCCATCGCACGATAGTACTCGCATATCGTCATCGCCGTGTAGACCGAGGCCTCACGCGCCGCTACGGGCATGTTGGAGGTGTTGCATATGATGGTGGTGCGCTCCATGAGATGCCTTCCGGTGTGGGCGTCGATGAGTTCGGGGAATTCGGTGAAGATCTCCACGACCTCGTTGGCACGCTCGCCGCAGGCCGCCATGACTATGACGTCGGCCTCGCCCTGCTTGGCTATGGCATGCTGGAGCACGGTCTTGCCGCAGCCGAAAGGTCCGGGAATGAATCCGGTTCCGCCCTCGGCTATGGGGTCGAAGGTGTCGATGACCCGGACTCCGGTCTCCATGATCTTCCGGGGGCGCGGCTTCTCGCGGTAGTTCTTGATGGCGACCTTCACGGGCCATTTCTGGGTCATGGTCACCTCCACATCCTCGCCGGCTCCGTCGGTGAGCACGGCTATGACCTTGTCGATATTGTATTCCCCGGCCGGTGCAATTTCCTTTACGGTATATTCGCCCCTGAAGGAGAACGGGACCATTATCTTGTGGGGCAGCCAGCCTTCCTTGACTTCGCCGAGCCAGTCGGCCGCGATCACCTTGTCGCCGGCCTTGGCGATGGGGGTGAAGCTCCAGAGCTTTTCGTGATCGAGGGCTTCGGTATATTCTCCCCGCTTGAGGAAAACGCCCTCCATGGTGGTCAAGTCGTTCTGCAGTCCGTCGTAGATGCTGGACAGCAGACCCGGTCCGAGAGTGACTTCGAGCATCCTGCCGAGGAACTCGACCTTGTCGCCGTTCCTGAGGCCGCGCGTGCTTTCGAAGACCTGGACCGACGCCCTGTCTCCGTTGACCTTGATGACCTCGGCGAGCAGCCTGGTGCCCGAAAGGTCGATGTAGCAGAGCTCGTTTTCGGCCACAGGTCCGTCCACCGTCACCGTCACCAGGTTGGAGACTATGCCCGTTACCTTTCCTGTTGTCTTCATATCATGTGGTTTTTCTTGTTGTCGTATGTGGCTCGTATTTCTTCGACCAGCCTGCGGAACATGGCGTGGCCAGTGTCGGGATCGAGCTTGTCCCATCTGTCGATGATCTTCATCTTCGCCGTGAAGCCCAGGATGACCTCGATGTCGAAGACATCCATGACGGTTATCTCGTCTATCTTCTTCCACAGCAGGTCATCGAGACCTCTCTCCCTCTTGAGTATGTCGCCGCCTTCGAGCACGGCCATGATTTCCTGACGGCCTTCGAACCCTGACTCGTCCCATCCTTCCGGCTGGACGCAGTCCTGCCCTTCGGGCCTTCCGAGCGATCTGTTGAGATACTCCACCTTGGCGTTGCGGAGATTGAGGTCATACTCGAAGAACTCGCGTATGAAGCGGTTCCGGTGCTTCAGGGCCTTCCGGTAGAAATCGGCGTCGAGCCTGTCGGATTCGTAGCCGGACAGCAGCAGGTCCATGAGTTCGTTGTCCTTTCCGGAGAGCTGGTCCCGGATGGAACGTATTACCTGTTCCGCGGCAGGATGGCCGCCCGTCACGCCCGGCTGCAGGGAAGGAAGCCCCGCGATGATGTATTCGTAGTTGTTCATCCTAACCGAACAGAATCTTTCTGGTCACGGGACGCAGATATTCGGCGATGAGTTCCCTGAATGTCTCGTCGGTGAAGCTCACGAACCAGCTTCCGTCCCTGGGGCCTATGGTGAAGCCTCCCTGGATCTTCTTGGTGAATTCGGCCCTGACTTCCTTGCCGAGCGTCTTGGCGAGTTCGGATGAAACCCATTTCTCGAGATCCTTCTTCATGGATGCGGGGAGGACGAGACTGATGTCCTCCGCCTCGGAGGTGCTGAACTTTTCGGCGACGGAGCGGATTATCTCCTTGACGAAATCCTTGTCCTTCATGGCCTTGTCGACCTTGTCGGAAATCACGGCGTTCACCAGGAGATCCTCGATGTCCTTTCTGGTCGCCTGCAGGCTCTGGGCCGATGCCATTCTGATGTCGGATTCGGCCTTCTCCTTCAGGGCGGCCGCTTCCTTCTCCGCTTCCGCAACGATGAGGGCGGCTTCTCTTCTTCCTGTCGCCCTGATCTTGTCCGCTTCGACGCGCGCCTGGGCGAGCAGGAGCTCACCTTCCTCCTTTCCTTTGGACAGGCCTTCGTTGTACAGCTTGTCCGTTAGTTCCTGTAGTTTGTTGGACATATCGTGTTAGTGTTATTTGTCTGGTCAGCTTTGGCACAAGCGGAACAAATTTACATAAAATCCGTTCCAAAAACAATATTAAGGCGAGGTATTTCCATGTGCGGTAAATTCCTTGCTTCGGATTCGGAACATGACCGCTGCTGCGGAGTCGCAATATGTCTGCGATGAGCCGAAATAGCGCAGAGAGGCAGACCTCAGAACCGAGGTCTGCCTCTCCGCTAGGGCGTCCCGCAGGTGCGGAGCCGGCGGATATGCGCGGCTTATCCGAGGAACCCGAGCAGGATGCCGGCCGCGACGGCGGAACCTATCACGCCGGCGACGTTGGGGGCCATGGCGTGCATCAGCAGATGGTTTTTCGGGTCCGCCTCAAGTCCCACCATCTCGGAAACCCTGGCTGAGTCAGGCACCGCCGAGACTCCCGCGTTCCCGATGAGGGGATTGATCTTGTTCTTCTCGTCCCTGATGAACAGGTTCATCAGCTTCACGAAAAGCACGCCGCCGATCGTGGCTATCACGAATGAGATGAAGCCGAGGAAGAATATCTTGATGGACGTCGAGGTGAGGAAGACGTCGGCCTGTGTGGATGCTCCGACGGTCAGGCCGATTAGAGTGGTCACCACATCGATAAGCGGTCCGCCTGCGGTGGTGGCGAGGCGTTTGGTCACCCCGCTTTCCTTGAGCAGGTTGCCGAAGAACAGCATTCCGAGCAGCGGGAGTCCGGAAGGAACTATGAAAGCCGTGCAGATGAAGCCGACGATAGGGAAGATGATCTTCTCTCTCTGGCTGACCACGCGGGGCTTCTTCATCCTGATGAGCCTTTCCTTCTTTGTGGTGAGCAGAAGCATTATGGGCTTCTGGATCACCGGCACGAGCGCCATGTAGGAATATGCGGACACCGCGATGGCTCCAAGCAGATGCGGCGCAAGCTTCGAGCTCAGGAAGATGGCCGTGGGGCCGTCGGCTCCTCCGATTATGCCTATGGCTCCGGCTTCATTCGGCGCGAAGCCCATGCTCATGGCCAGGAGATATGCGCCGAAGATTCCGAGCTGCGCCGCCGCTCCGATGAGAATCAGCCTCGGCTGGGAGATAAGGGCGGAGAAATCCGTCATCGCTCCTATGCCGAGGAAGATCAGGGGAGGATACCACCCCTTGAGCACCCCCTGGTGCAGGATGTTGAGCACGGAGCCTTGTTCGTAGATTCCGACCTGCAGGCCTTGGAAGATGGGAATGTTGCCTATGATCATTCCGAATCCTATGGGGACGAGCAGGAGAGGCTCCCATTTCTTGACGATTCCGAGCGTTATGAAGATGATTCCGATAAGAATCATCGCCAGATGCTGCCATGTGCAGTTCGCGAATCCCGTGAACTGCCAGAACTGCTGCAGACTTTCGGCTATCGTCTCCATCAGCCGACGGTGACGATTTTAGCGTCTTCGAGAACCGAGTCTCCCTTGGAGACATGGACTGCGGTGACGCTTCCGTCGCAGTCGGCGAGAATTTCGTTCTCCATCTTCATGGCTTCGATCACGGCGACCTTCTGTCCGCGCTTCACCGCGTCGCCTACCTTCACGTCCACGCTGATCACGACGCCGGGGAGGGGTGACACTATGTCCTTTCCTGCACCGGAGGCCTTGGGCGCGGCCGCAGGTGCGGCGGAAGCGGCCGGTGCCGGTGCTGCAGGCGCTGCGGGCGTCGCCGCCACGGGAGCGGCAGCTGCGGGAACTTCGTTCTCCATCTCTACATTGTAGTCGACACCGTTCACGGTGACGCTGGCATTTCTGCCTTCAATACCATTTACGGCGACATCGTAGTCCTTGCCGTTGATCTTGAATCTGTATGTTTTCATCTTTGGGTTGATTTTCTGAAATTGCGTTGCTTGCTGTCCCATCCGGAGGCGCTGTCGTGCCTGATGGTGATGACGCCCGGCTCGATGTCGTGCACTCCGTCGCTGAGGTACAGGTGCAGCGCGGCTGCAATCGCGGCCGCTTCGTCTCCGGCTCTTGTCTCGGCGTCGAGCGCGAGGGCTATGGCCGCGGCTACGGCCTCCTGTTCGTCCTTCCCTTCGGCGGCCTTCTTCCTGCCGAACTTTATTTTTCCGGAGAAGATGTTGCCGGAAAGGGAGTAGATGAAGTACAGGATCACGAGCGCGCAGAACACCACGCAGACACTGATCAGTGTCAGGGTCCAGCCATGGGGGTCGACCTGCGCCATCCTGTCGGCGCCGGCCGTCAGAATGCTATAGAGGCAGGTTGTCATGTTTCTTGGCGGGTATTTCCTGATGTTTGCCTTCGAGAGCCGCGAGCGCGCGTATTACGCGGAAACGGGTGTTCCTCGGCTCGATCACGTCCTCGATGTATCCTTTCTTGGCGGCCTGGTAGGGGTTGCAGAAAAGGTCGTTGTATTCGTTCTTCCGCTTTTCGGCGAGTTCCGCCTGCTTTGCGGGATCGGTCTCGGCCTTGAGCTCCTTGCCGTAGATGATTCCTATGGCTCCGTCGGCTCCCATGACCGCGATGTTGGCGGAAGGCCAGGCGTAGTTGATGTCGCCGCGCAGCTGCTTGCAGCTCATCACGATGTGCGCGCCGCCGTAGCTCTTCCTGAGGGTCACGGTCACCTTTGGTACCGTGGCCTCGCCGTAGGCGTACAGCAGCTTGGCGCCGTTGGTGATGATGGCGCCGTATTCCTGCTGCGTGCCGCAGAGGAAGCCCGGCACGTCCACGAGGGTCACGAGCGGGATGTTGAAGGCGTCGCAGAAGCGCACGAAGCGCGCTGCCTTGCGGGAGGCGTTGATGTCGAGCACTCCGGCGAGAATCCTGGGCTGGTTGGCCACGATTCCGACGCTCCTGCCGCCCATGTGGGCGAAGCCGACTATGATGTTCTTGGCGAAGTGCTCGTGCACTTCGAAGAAGTCCCCGTCATCGACTATGCTGCGGATGACTCCGTACATGTCGTAGGCCTTGTTGGGGTTGTCGGGGATTATGTCGTTGAGGGCGTCGTCCGTCCTGGAGACCGGGTCCTTCGTGGGGCGCTCGGGCGCTGTTTCGAGATTGTTCTGGGGCAGGTAGCTCAGGAGCTTCTTGATCTTCTCGATGCCTTCTTCCTCCGATGCCGCGCTGAAGTGGGCAACGCCTGACTTCGAAGCATGTACGGACGCTCCTCCGAGCTGTTCCTGGTCGACGACTTCTCCTGTGACCGACTTGACCACGCTGGGGCCTGTGAGGAACATGTATGAGGTGTTCTCGACCATCAGGGTGAAGTCGGTGAGGGCGGGGGAGTAGACCGCTCCGCCGGCGCAGGGGCCGAAGATTCCGCTGATCTGGGGCACTACTCCGCTCGCGAGGATGTTCCTCTCGAAGATCTCGCCGTAGCCGGCCAGGGAGTCGATGCCTTCCTGGATGCGCGCTCCTCCAGAGTCGTTGAGTCCGATTATGGGCGCACCGGCGCGGGTGGCCATGTCCATGACCTTGCATATCTTTTCCGACATGGTCTTGGAAAGCGAGCCTCCGTTGACCGTGAAGTCCTGCGCGAAGACATAGACGAGGCGCCCGTCGATGGTGCCGTATCCGGTCACCACTCCGTCGCCGTCCGTGTGGGACGCGTCCATGCCGAAATCGGTGCAGCGGTGCTGCACGAACATGTCGAATTCCTCGAAGCTGCCCGGGTCGAGCAGCTTCGCAAGCCTCTCCCTTGCGGTGAGCTTGCCCTTCGCGTGCTGGGCGTCTATGCGTTTCTGTCCGCCGCCGAGTCTGGCCGATTCGCGGCGTTCAACCAATTCCTTGATTTTTTCCTGTTGAATACTCATATTAGGTCTTAGTCTGGGCAATACGCAAGCGTAATGCGAAAAATCGAACAAAGATACTAATAATTTCGTAGTATTCAATTATGGCGTGTACGGGCAGCCGCCATGGGTCATCTGTCACCACGCTGTCACCTTATCGTCAAGCTCCTGCCGCCCCGACTCTGCTTCGGCGGCCGCAGCCTGCCATCACGAGGCGGGGGCAGGCTGCGACACATGAAAACCCCCGGGAGCAATATGTTTTGCAGGTATGGTCGACAGAATTCATGATATTGATGTCAGTAATGGCGGCTGAAATCCATCAGCTGCGCCTGCCTGCCGTATGGCGCGTCAAAAGGGGTGCAGGTGCGTCCGGTGGAACCGATTTCCTTCCATCAGTCGCAGCGGCTGCTGTCCCATGTCACTCCATTACGGGGTGGTGTAGCAAATGAATTTCATTTCCTGGCCACATTGGAAGACCCGCAGAAGAAGCATTTGCTCGTCCATATCAGTAACAAGCTATGCCTTCTCTGTTATTTATCCGATTAGGAATCTGACTCCCTGTCACATTTTTCATCAAGCGTTTCCCAACAGCCGTTCTTGTTGCTGCCGCGCCGATGTATAATTCCGGCATTGCGCAGCAAGGCGATGTGTTTTCTGACCATCCGGTCTGAAATCCCCATGCGACTTCCTATTCCAATGGCGGTGATATGCGGATTGCTCTTGATATGTGCAAGAACTTCCCAGGTGACATCTGAAAATTCCGGATGAAGCGCCTTCAGTTTATCAGGAACTTTATCAGGAACTATAGTCATAAGTGGCTCGCCCTGATATTTTTTCAGCGCTTCAAGAATCTCGTTCAGCATGAAATCAATGAACGGCCCGCTGTCCGTCCGTCTGCTCCAGACGTATGGCATACCTTTCTACCTGCTCCCTCCGGCTCCTGCTATCTGTGCGCCGGTCTCAGAAGGTCGAGCACGGTCTTCACGGGATTGAAGGTCTCGGCCGGAACCTCGACGAACAGCGTGTTCCAGTCGGACATGGAGCCGTTCCAGAGTCCGGGCAGCTCGAGCGCCTTGAGTTCGCGGCCCTGATAGCTTTTCGAACTGATGAGGCCGGTCTCCTCGTCGACATGCTTGAGCAGGTCGAACTTCTCCCCTTTATAGTCATGCAGGCAGCATACGAGGTCGACAGGGTTGAAGTGCGTGGCGCTCTTCATCTGCCCGACGGCGTGCGGGTCATCCTTGTTGATCTGTGCGGCCTCGAGAATCTGCAGCGAAGTGCTTCCGTCCTTGTCGCGGATGATGAACGGGCCTCCGCCGGGTTCGCCTTCGTTCTTCACCATGCCGCACACCCTGACGGGGCGGTTGAGCTTCGCGCGGAGCTTCTCGGCCCTGTCGCGGCAGTCCTTGGGCTCCGGGATCTCTATGCAGAGCTCGTCGCGCAGGAAGGTCTCTATCTCGTTGCAGAGCATCTGGCATTCGGGAGTCGCGAAGGGGTCGTCGAGATACACGTTTTCGGCCGGGATGAACGCGAAGTCGGACATCTCCTTGCGCATCACCGTGATCTGGTCGAGCGCGAAGATGTAGCCTCGGATGCGGTCGCGCAGCTGGAGGGCGCGGCCCATTAGCACCTTCTTCCATTTATAGGTGACGGGCTGCATGCGCTCCACGCAGACATTGTCGATATTCTTGATGGACACCAGTTCGGAATCGAGGGCGTTGAGATTGTATATCAGCGCGCCGTGACCGGCGGGGCGGGTCAGTATGCTGCCGTCCTCCTTCAGGAACGGATTGCCGTCGCCGTCGACCGCGATCGTGTCGGTATCCTTGTTCTGGTATGTGAAGCTGATGTTGTAGCGTACTCCGTAGCGCTGCTCGTATCTGTCCTTGATTTCGGCGACCGCCTGTTCGAAGAGCTCCCTGTGCTCGGGGGAGATGGTCACCGTGATGTTCACGCTGCCGTCGGCGTTGCGCATGTAGGCCTGACCCTCCACGAAATGCTCGGCGAGCGCCGTGCGCACCTCATCGGGATAGCGGTGGAACTTGAGCACGCCCTTGGGTTTGCTGCCGTAGGCGAGGCCTTCGTCGGTCAGCAGCCTGCGGGCGACCTGGGAGGGGTTGTAGGGCGCCTTCCCGAACACTTCGGGGCTGTAGAACGCGAAATTCTCGATGTTGTCGCTGAGCTTGAGCACTGCGTCGTTCGGCTCGTCCATGCCCGCGAAAATGTCCTTGAACATTCTGGAGGCGGCTCCGGATGCCGGAACGAACTTGCAGCGTCCTGCCGTCTCGGCCGTGTCGGCGTACTTCACGGCTTCATCGGCCTGAGCCTCGCTGAGCCTTTCGATTCCCCTTTCAGGGGTGGCGGAAGCCACGATGTCGAGCCAGGGGAAACCCTTGCGGAAGCGTTCGACCTGGGCGTTGATCTTTTTCTTGTCCATGGTTTTCAAAGTTTTAGTGTGCAATCATATGAAGAATTCCCTTCTGTACTGGTAGTTGGTGCGCAGTTCCTCGAACTTGGTCGGGTTCATCCGGAACATGAAGTCGTCGGTGAATATGGGGTAGTTGTACTGCAGCATGGCGGCGATCTGCCCCTGCGACTTGTCGGTGACGTCGAGCTTGACCGCCTGGTACTCCATTATGTCGGTCTGCGGGAAGAACTCGTAGAGGCTCGCGAGCTTGAAGAAACGCGCCACGGCCCTGACAGCCATGGCGCTGCCGGTCTGCTTGCTCTGCAGCGAATATCCGGCGATGTGCGGGGTGGCTATCTCCGCGAGGTTCATCAGTCTTGTGTTGACCGTCGGCTCGTGGCTCCAAGTGTCGATTATGATCGGGCCGAGACGGTGGGCCGCTTCTGTCAGGTCCTGCTCGGCCACTATGTCGCCCTGCGCCGTGTTGATGAAGAACGCCCCGTCCTTCATCTTCGCGAAGAACTCCGCGTCGGCCATGCAGCGCGTGGATTCGTTGAGCGGCACATGCAGGGTGACGATGTCGGAATCCTTGAGCAGCTTGTCGAGCGAGCAGAACTGGGTGTACCATTCTATCTCGGCCTTCTTGGGGTCGTGCCTGAGAATCTTGAAGCCGAGTGACCTGGCCATGGACTCCACTCTCTGGCCGGCGTTGCCGAGGCCGATGATTCCTATGGTGGCGCCGGTGAGGTCTATGCTTTTCCGCGCCGCTGCTCCGTAAAGTGCGGAGAACACATAGTTGGCGACGGCCCCGGCGTTGCAGCCGGATGCGTTCTGGAAGAAGATGCCGTGCCGCCGGCAGTAGTCGTAGTCTATGTTGTCGGTGGCCGCCGTCGCCGTAGCGATGATCTTGACGTTCGAGCCGTCGAGCAGACGCGCGTCGCATCTGGTGCGCGTCCTTATTATCAGCGCGTCGGCGTCGCGCAGGTCCTCGTTGGAAATTTCCGGACCTTCCATGTAGAGCACGGTGGCGTATGGTTCGAAGACTCCCTCGATGAAGGGGATTGATTTGTCGATGACTATTTTCATTTGAGTATCAGTTCTTTGACATATACCCTTCCGCTGGAAGCGGCGAGAAGCCCGTCGTCGCGCAGCAGGGCGTTCATCTTTTCGAGCAGGGCGTCCCTCTGGAAATACAGCTGGCTCCGCAGCACGGAGGAGCTCATGGTGACATGCAGCCGTCCGTCCCTGAAGTAGCGCCGCACCGTGTAGGCTCCCGCGCCCGAAGCCGTGTCCCAGGCTTCATATATTCGCCGGCGCTCAAGTTCGGGAGCGAGGCCGTACTGCCGCAGGAGCAGCCGGAGCGCATCGCCGAGGGTGGTGTATCTGCGGTACTGTATCTTATTCATCAATGGTTCTGAAGACGCCTCCTTCCGTCTCGATGTACATCCTGTCGGAGGTTATGGCGTCCACTATGCCCCTGGTCCGCTGCTTGTCGGCGTCGGTGAGGAATATCTGTCCGAAATCCCTGCCTGCCACGAGTTCCAGCAGGTTGCTCACCCTGGTGGGGTCGAGCTTGTCGAAGAGGTCGTCGAGCAGCATGATGGGCGAGGCTCCGCCTTCCGCCTTCATGACTTCGTACTGCGCGAACTTGAGCGCTACGAGAAAGGATTTCTGCTGGCCCTGGGAGCCGCAGCGGCGGATGGGGTGGGAGTTCATCGTGAATATGAAATCGTCGCGCTGCACGCCGGCGGTGGTGAAACGGCAGATTCTGTCCTTCTCGCGGCGGCCGCGGAATATCTCGCGGAGGTCTCCGCCCTGCAGGTCCGACCTGTATTCGATGCCCACCTCCTCGCGGCCTCCGGAGATGTCGGCGTAGTAGCGCTGCACCACGGGGACCAGGCTGTCGCAGAAGGCGGCGCGTTTCCTGAAAACCGGCACGGCCGCCGCAGCCATCCTGTCATCGAAGGTCGCGAGCAGCTCTTCCTCGACTATGCCGGCCTTGAGCAGGCGGTTGCGCTGCAGGAGCAGGCGGTTGTACTGCTGGACGGACGAGAGGTATTCGCGGTCCATCTGCGAGAGCACGGAATTGATGAACCTGCGCCGCTCTTCTCCGGATTCGCTTACCATGGAGATGTCGGCGGGGGAGACCATGACGATGGGCAGCACGCCGATGTGCTCGGAGATGCGCGTGTAGGTCTTCCCGTCGCGCTTCATGCGCTTCTCCCCGCTGCCGTCGACCTTGACGCTGAACCTTGAGACCGTCCCTCCGGGCATGCCGTAGTCGCCTGCTATGGAGAACGAGTCGGTCCCGTAGCGGAAATTGAAGCGGTCCGAGCCGGACAGGGAGCCTTTCGTCATCGACAGGTACCAGATGGCTTCCAGCAGGTTGGTCTTGCCCTCGCCGTTGCCTCCGCTGATGCAGTTTATGTTCGGGGAGAAGCAGACTTCCTGAAGCTCGATGTTCCTGAAATTCTGGACCGTTATTTTCTTTAGTTCCGGCATTGTCTACAAAGATACGCAAACTCGCCCGATTTCGGATGGATTTAGGAAGAATAATGTAAACTATTGGGCTTTCAGGGAGATACGCAGCATTA
>CALVAD010000027.1 GCA_944325495.1 uncultured Bacteroidales bacterium
TTACCTTTGCCTTCAATGGAAGCCAATCTATGATATTCAAAAGAAAAATTTACGATGATCTTCTGCGGTGGAAGCGGACGGACGAAGGCAGGACAGCCGTGTTGATACAAGGCGCGAGGCGTGTCGGGAAATCCACTGTCGCTGAAGAATTTGCGGCAAACGAATACGATACCCATATATTGGTTGATTTTGCCGCATGCTCTTCCGAAATCCGCGACTTGTTCAATGATATATCTGACCTTAACCGTATTTTCATGCGGCTGCAGCTGGAGTTCGGCATAGAATTGAAAGAACGCAGGTCCGCCATAATCTTCGACGAAGTCCAGCTTGCACCTAAAGCAAGGCAGGCGATCAAGTATCTTGTAAAGGACGGAAGATATGATTACATAGAAACCGGCTCGCTGATTTCAATCCGCAAGAATGTCAAGGATATTCTTATTCCAAGTGAAGAGACCAAGCTCCACATGTATCCGATGGATTATGAAGAGTTCAAGTGGGCGTTGGGAGATACCGCGACGATAAAGCTTCTTCAAGGCTGTTTCAACGACAGAACATCATTGGGAGATGCCACGAACCGTAAGTTGATGCGGGATTTCCGCCTGTATATGCTTGTCGGCGGCATGCCGCAGGCTGTGGCTTCTTATCTTGAGACCAATAATCTGGAGAAGGTAGACAGAGTGAAACGCTCCATCATAACATTGTATGAAGACGATTTCAATAAAATAGACCCCAGCGGCAACGCTTCCAGGATGTACCATCAGATTCCCGCACAACTGACCGGTAACGCCAACAGGTATCTTGCGTGGAGCGCGACGGGCGGCACACGCAACTCCGAATTGGCAGAGATCGTTTCAGAAATCAAGGAGTCGATGGTAGTCAACATGTCTTATCATGCCAATGATCCAAATGCCGGGATGGCATTGCATCATAATCCCGACAAATATAAGATGTTCGCTGCCGACACTGGGTTGTTCGTCACTCTTGCATTCTGGGATAAGAAGTTCACCGACAACACGATTTATCATAAGCTCCTCAGTGACAAGCTGAGCGCTGATTTGGGATATGTCTATGAGAATGTCATCGCCCAGATGCTGAAAGCATCCGGACATGAGTTGTACTATTACACATTTCCCACAGAAAGCGGAAAACACAATTACGAGGTGGATTTTCTGATAGCCGAAGCCGATAAGGTAAGTCCCATTGAGGTAAAATCATCCGGTTATAAAGCACATGCGTCATTGGATGCGTTTTGCAGAAGATTTTCAGCACGGATAAAAAGCAAATATCTGATTTATACGAAAGATATGCGCAAGGAAGAGGATATGTTGTATCTTCCGGCATATATGACAATGTTTCTTTGATTAAAACGAGAGGTCGCGCGGAAGATGCTATCCGCCGGACAGCGCTTCCGTATCGATTCCATACCGAAGTGCCGCGGCATCCTACAGCCTGCGGCATCGATTTTCGCTTTTGCTGATTATTCTTCGTAACTTTGATGCATTATGCGAAAATTTCTGTATCTGACCGTATTCGCGGCGGCTGCGATTCTGCAGAGCTGCGCAGGCAATGTGGAGAACGGCCTGAGCGCCGGAAAATTCCACGACTGGTGGACAGTGGAATCCGAATCACCCGACTACAGCACAAAAGTGTCCGCTGACGGAGTCTGCGAGATCGTCGCTCCCAAGGGTCTGACCCTGTGGTTCAACCGCAAGTTCTCCGGAGATGTCGAAATCAAGTACGAAGCCATGGTCTACGACGAAAAGGAAGGCGACAGGCTCAGCGACCTCAACTGCTTCTGGATGGCGACCGACCCCATGGCTGAGACAGTGTTCGACCGTATGGACGAGAGAAACGGAGTGTTCGCGAACTGCGCGAGCATGAAGCTCTATTATGTGGGCTACGGCGGCAACTGGAACTCCACCACGAGGTTCCGCCGCTACACCGGTGAGGCGAACCCTCCCGTCATCAAGGAATACAGCGACAGCACCCATCTGCTCAAGCCGAACCACTGGTACAAGATAAGGCTCGTCAACGACGGAGGCCGCGTCCAGTACTGGATAGACGGTGAGCTGCTGTTCGACTATCAGGACCCGGATCCCTACACCGAAGGCTGGTTCGGATTCCGCACCACGCTGTCGCGCACCGCGATCCGGAACTTCACATACCGAAACTTATAACACAAAACCATACCGTATGAGATTCAGGCATCTGCTGCTCTCGCTCGCAATGTTCGCAGGAACTTTCTGCCTTGCGGGTGAGAAGTACAATTTCAACTCCGGCTGGCTTCTCAAGGTCGGAGACATCCCCTCGGCCGAGAAGACTTCCTTCAACGACAGGGACTGGGAGAAGGTGACCCTGCCCCACGCCTTCAACGAGGACGAGGCTTTCAGGCTGGACATACGCGACCTCAGCGACACAGTGATGTGGTACCGCAAGCATTTCGTACTGCCGCGCGAGACCCGCGGAAAGAAGGTCTTCGTCGAGTTCGAGGGCGCGCGACAGGGAGTCGACCTCTATGTCAACGGCAGGCTCGCGGGCAAGCATGAGAACGGCGTCATGGCCTTCGGCTTCGACCTGACGGAATATGTCAAGCCCGGAAAGAACGTCATGGCTGTCAGGGTCGACAACGACTGGGACTACGCGGAGCGCAGCACAGGCGTCAAGTACCAGTGGAGCAACAAGAACTTCAACGCCAACTACGGCGGCCTGACCAAGAATGTCTGGCTGCATGTGACGGACAGGCTGTACCAGACTCTCCCCCTCTACTCCAATCTCGGAACAACGGGAGTCTACATCTACGCCTCCGACATGCGCATAAAGTCCCGCACCGCGGTAATCCATGCGGAATCCGAAGTGCGCAACGAGACCGGCAGGAATCAGACCGCAGAATACGAAGTCACCATCACGGATCCTGACGGAAACACGGTCGCAAGCTTCAGCGCCGGCGAAGCGGTCGACATACCGGACGGAGCCACCGTCACCCTGAGCGCCGCTCAGGAGGTCGGCGATCTGCACTTCTGGAGCTGGGGCTACGGCTATCTCTACGATGTGACGACGGCGGTGAGAGTCGACGGGAAGGTCGTGGACGAAGTCACGACCCGCACAGGTTTCCGCAAGACGCGCTTCGCCGAAGGCAAGGTCTGGCTCAACGACAGAGTCATCCAGCTCAAGGGCTATGCGCAGCGCACTTCGAACGAATGGCCGGCCCTCGGAATGTCCGTGCCCGCATGGCTCAGCGACTACTCCAACGGAATGATGGTCGAAGGCAACGCCAACCTCGTGCGCTGGATGCATGTGACGCCGTGGAAGCAGGACGTGGAGTCGTGCGACCGTGTCGGACTGCTTCAGGCCATGCCCGCCGGTGACGCCGAAAAGGACGCCAAGGGACAGCAGTGGGTGCAGCGCACCGAACTCATGAGGGACGCCATCATCTACAACCGCAACAATCCCTCGATAATCTTCTACGAATGCGGCAACGAGTCGATCAGCCGCGAGCACATGCTCGAGATGCGCGCGATCCGCGACAAATATGACTTCTACGGCGGCCGCGCTATCGGAAGCCGCGAGATGCTCGACATACGCGAAGCCGAATACGGAGGAGAGATGCTCTATATCAACAAGAGCGCCCACTCTCCCTTCTGGGCGACGGAATACTGCCGCGACGAGGCCCTGCGCAAATACTGGGATGAGTATTCCTATCCATACCATGTCGAAGGGGCAGGCAACGACGCCTTCTTCTCGGCATCGCAGAACAAGATGGTGCCGGGCAATTCCGCACCCTACAACCACAACCAGGACCAGTTCACCGTCGAGCATGTGCGGCGCTGGTACGACTATTACCGCGAGAGGCCGGGAACCGGAACCCGCGTGAGCTCGGGCGGCGTCAAGATCATCTTCTCCGACACCAACACGCACTTCCGCGGCACCGAGAACTACCGCCGCAGCGGCGTGACCGACGCCATGCGCATTCCCAAGGACAGCTACTTCGCTCACCGCATAATGTGGGACGGCTGGGTCGACGTCGAGAAGCCGGGCATCATGATTCTCGGCCACTGGAACTACGACGCGGGTACGGTCAAGCCGGTATATGTGGTCTCCACGGCCGACGAGGTCAGACTCTTCGTCAACGGCAGGGAGCTTCCTCGGCCGCGCCGCGAATACGAATTTCTGTTCACCTTCGACGAAGTGAGCTTCGAGCCGGGAGCCATAGAGGCCGTGGGCTACATCGGAGGCAGGGAGGTCGCCCGCTACGCTCTGGAGACGGCCGGAGAGCCCGCCGCCATCAGGATGACGACTGTCGAGAACCCTTCCGGATGGAAGGCCGACGGAGCCGATGTCGCCCTCGTGCAGATAGAGGTCGTGGACTCACAGGGCCGCAGATGCCCCCTCGCCGACAACATGATACATTATGAGCTGGAAGGCCCCGCGGAATGGCGCGGCGGAATAGCCCTCGGGCCCGGCAACTACATACTCGCCGAGGATTTCCCCGTGGAGTGCGGCGTCAACCGCGCCCTCATACGCTCCACGACCACTGCCGGGAAGGTAACGCTCAAAGCATCGGCTGACGGCCTTGAGAGCGCAGAAGTCACCATGGAGACCCTGCCTTACGAGACCGAAGGCGGCCTGAGCGGCTACATACCCGGAGACCATCTCGCAAGCCGTCTCGACAGGGGCGAGACTCCGCAGACTCCCTCCTACCGCGACTCCGCCGTCGACGTGGAGATAGTTTCGGCCGAGGCCGGAGCCAACGCCGGCAAGGCATGCGCCAGCTGGGACGACAACGAGCTCAGCGAATGGACCAACGACGGCCAGCTCGCGACCGGATGGATACGCTACCACCTCGGACGCATGGCGCAGATCGACGAAGTATGCGTCAAGTTCACCGGCTGGAGGATGCGCAGCTACCCCATCGAAATCTATGCGGGAGACGAGCTGATATGGTCAGGCGACACTCCGCGCAGTCTCGGCTACGTGCACATCCCCGTGAAGCCCGTGATGACGCGCGAGATAACCCTGCGGCTCAAAGGCTCCGCCGAGGACAAGGACGCTTTCGGCGGCATAGTCGAAGTGGTGGCGCCCGCCGCCGGGGAGCTCGACCTGTTCAAGGCGCAGAACGCCGACGCCCCGAGCAACGAGCTGCGCATCGTGGAGATAGAGTTCAAGGAGCACCTGCTGCAATAGCGGCAGTCCGACAATTCCGTATTATCCGGCGGATTCCGTTTGCGAATCCGCCGGATAAATTTTATCTTACAGAGCGTAACTTCTAACCACCACGGCCATGCGCAACCTCCTGTCCACCATCCTGCGATTTGCGGCGGTTCTTCTGGGCTGCATCTCCGTCCACGGCATCCATTCCGCCGATGCACAGACAGTACCTACCCCTTCGATGGCCGACCAGCTCATCAAGGGCATATTCCATCCCAGCCCGACCACGGCGGCCTTCATGCGCTACGGGGAATATCCGGTCGACCACAGCACCGGCGTTCCAAAAATCGAAATTCCGCTCTACACCCTCGACACCGGCGACTATCAGCTGCCCGTCTCCATCTCCTACCATGCTTCCGGAATAAAGGTGAACGACGTGTCCTCGCCTGTCGGACTCGGATGGGTGCTGAACGCCGGAGGGCTCGTCAGCCGGACAGCCTGCGCGGTTCCTGACCACCTCGATTCCCAGTACAGGCTCTACTTCAAGGACAAGGGAGACGTGCGCAGCTGCGTGGACTCCGGATGGAACTTCCTGTTCTGGAACAGGCTCTTCAGCGGAGCCAGCGAATTCGACAGCGAGACCGACCGCTACTTCTACAGCTTTGCGGGCAAGTCCGGAATCTTCCGCTATGACGTATACACGATGGACATCTTCCCCGTCCCTCACGACGCCATCATCATAGAGGAGTACGGCACGCCCGGAAGCGGCTATGTCATCACGGATTCCGACGGCAGCAGATATTTCTTCACGCAGAAGGAGACCTGCGGCGGATACTACGGAGCGGCCGTTTCAGGCTGGTATCTGACGAAGATAATCACCGGCGGGAAGCATAACGAGATTAACATCTCCTACAGCAACTGCAACGCATATACCGTCCGATACCGCGCAGAATACTACGACAGCGGAGACGTCGTCACCTGGGACGGAACGCACGAGGAGGTCCATCCAGGCACGAACAACGAATTCAAGCTGATCAACTATGTGCACACGGTGCCGCTCGTGAAGACAATCAGCTGGAAGGACGTTACGGTCGAATTCAATTACGAGAACGACAGGCTCGACGCGCAGAGAGAGAGGCTCGTTTCGATGACTGTCACCGACTCCGGAGGCGAAATACGCCACGTGAACTTCGACAACGACCAGTATTTCGGCAGCCACGACCAGAACTACCGCATGAAGCTCGACGGCATATCCGTCAAGGGGAATTCCGACGAAGACGGTCCCGAGGAGAAGTGGTCGTTCAGCTATGACTCCCAGACTCCGCCCAACCACTACAACTGGAGAAGCCAGTCCGATCCGCCGTACGACCTGCGCTGCTACGAAGACTGGTGGGGCTATTACAACGGAAGGACTTCCGTGCATGCGATTCCCGACGGCATCGTCCCGGGGATGGACGGAGCCGACAAGACATCCGTGGAGTCATTCATGAAAATGTGCTCGCTCAAGAGCATCACCTACCCTACCGGAGGGAGCACCGAATTCGGCTTTGAAGCCAACAGGAGCGGGAACACCCTTATCGGAGGGCTGCGCGTCGCCTCGATAGTGAACAAGGACTGCGACGGCACCGTACTCGAGAGAAAGACCTACGAATACCCCGATGCGAACATGGAGATGGGCATCACGAGCGACCTCTTCTCCTACTACGACAACGTGTGGTATTTCTATCAGGATTTCGCCGCGCGGTGGTTCTCCAGCGAAAAGGAGCATTTCTTCGCGGTCTCACAGCCCATACTTCCCCTCACCGGATGGAGCGGCGCACCCGTCTTCTACCCGTCCGTGACGGAATATCTCGGCACTCCTGACGACAATCTCGGCAAGACCGTCTACTCGTACTTGCGGGACACCGAGTCGTCCTATCCCGGTTCCGACGAAGACCTCTACGCCGCCCCGCTGCACATGCGCTTCTATTCCAATCTCTACAACAATGACGAAGGAATAGTCAAGGCGCTGCCGACGAAAACGGAGTACTACAGGACGGAAGATGACGGCAGCTATACCAAAATCCGCACGGAGAGCATCTCCTACACCGAACATGTCCCGCTGCGCGACACGATCTCCACGGGGGTGCGCATCGGCCGCATGGGCATAGGCGTGTTCTACGGGAACAGTCCGACTCCCGCATACGCCCCCTACGGCTCCGCCGACGAATACCTCGGCAATATCGTATATACTTCCAGCAAAGGCTACCGCAAGCTCCGTCTGCCAAGTTCGCTCACGACAACGGACCATCTCACGGGAGTAAGCACCGTCACGCAGTACAGCTATGACTCCGGCAAGCTGCGCACCCTCAGGCCGCTCACCATCGGCACCGTCAACAGCGACTCGAAGGTGCGCACAGTCTCGTACACCTACCCCTTCGGGTTGGACACCGCGCCCTACACGGAAATGACGGCCGCGGGATATGCCGACATTCCTGTCGCGGAAGCGCTCTCCTACGGCGGGGAGCTGCAGAAATCCGTGGTGACCGAATATTCGAGGCTCATCAGCTCCGGCGACACATTGTTCGTGCCCTCGTCCGTCTCCCAGACCGCCGACGGAGTCACGAGCAAGCTGGCGGACTTCGTCAACTACGACGCATTCGGAAACTTACGCCATTTCACCGTCACGGCCGACGACAGCAGGAACATCGTTCTGTGGGGCTATGGCGGCCGCTATCCGGTCGTGCTGGTGCAGGGCCTGAGCTGGAGCCAGCTGATATCGGCCGTACCCGCACATATCGTGAACTCCATCACGAGCTGCGACGCCTCCAACGCCGCCTCGCTCATCGGGGCGTTCAGGGATGCTCTCGAGAATGCGGCCGCCCTGGCCTCCACGCCGTTCCTCGTGACTTCCTACACCTACCTGCCGGGAATCGGCGTGGAATCGATGGAGACCCCGGCCGGGAACCTGCTCTCTTACGAATACGATGAGCTCGGCAGACTGACCGGTGAAGAAGATTCCATAGGCGAAATCGCGCGGTACAGCTATGCCTACGCCAGCTTTGACTCCTCCGGAGCTCTGGTTTCGCCGAACAGGATCACTACGGATATTCTCAAAGAAGCCTCCGTCTTTACAGGGGGCCGTCCGACGAAGCCCTCGTACATCAGCACAAGCAAGATCTTCGACGGGCTCGGAAGACTCAGCCAGACCATAGAGCACGATGCGTCCACGGAAGGAAGGAGCCTCGTGTCCATGCTCGAATACGACCCGGCGGGGCGGCAGGTCAGAGAATGGCTTCCGACACCGTTTACAGGCACCTCCCCCGTGGAAGCCGAAGCTTTCAAGGACACGGCGGCAATGGCAAGGAACGACTCGAGGCCGTTCATGGAAACCGTGCTCGAACCCTCGGCCCTCGCGAGACCGACGGCAGAATACGGCCCCGGTGAGGACTGGTATCCCGCCCACCCCGTGAGCTACAGCCGCTTCGGCAACTGCTCCCCGACCGAGAATCTGCTGCTTGCCTGCAAATACTACCATATAGGTACGACCGGCGGCCTTGTCTCATCCGGTTATCATGCCGCCGGAAGGCTCGAAGTGCTGCTGACATCCGACGAGGACGGCAACCGCAGCTACCGCTTCACCGACAAGCTCGGAAGAACCGTGCTGACGCGACAGGTCGACTCCACGGAAAACGGCTTCGTCCACCATGACACCTACTATGTCTACGACGGACGCGACCGGCTCCGCTACATCCTCCAGCCCCAGTACCAGGCAGACCCGGATCTCGACGAATTCGCCTTCCAGTACAGCTATGACTCGCGGGACAATCTCATAAGGAGCAAAATCCCCGGAGTCTCCCATGTAGAAACCGTATTCGACAGCCACGACAGACCGATATTCATTCAGGACGGACCGCGCAGGGAGCGGAACCGCTGGAGCTTCACCGAATACGACGGCCTGAGCCGCGTCGTACGTCAGGGAGAATGCACGGCGAAGGACACGTCGTCCTTTCCGCAGACTCTGACTGTCAATCATTACGACGACTACTCCTTCGCAGGCAGCGGAGGCTTTGCCGACAGCGTCTATCCCGAAGACGGCGAATTCGCCCGTGGCCGGCTCACAGGCCAGGAGATGCTGGTGCTTTCGCCCGGACCGGGGATGGCATACGCCGACCGCATATACACCAGTTTCGTCTACGACGAGCGCGGACGGCTGACGGAAACCGTGCGTAACCATCCTGCGGACAGCACCTACGGCCACGAGAAGGTCACGACCATATATTCTCCTACGGACAAGGTGCTGGGGAAAATCACATACAGGTACACCGGTTTCGCTGAAGTCCCGCAGAGCACCGACATCCGATACACCTACGACTCCCGCGACAGGCTCGGCCGCATAGAAACCGTCAGATTAGCCTGGCAGGAAGGTCTCATACGAAAGACGCATGCCGCGTACAACCACGACGAGTTCGGCAGGACGGCATCAAAGGTCTTCGCCGGCAACAGCCTGTCGAACATTCAGGTCTGCAGCTACGACATCCGCGACAGACTGACTCAGAGCAGCCACAGAGTATTCTCCGAAAATATCTCCTATGCCGACGGCACGACGGGCAAAGGCTACAACGGAAACGCATCGTCAGTCAGTTCGACGCTCAGGACATACCATCCTTCCGGCACTTCCCTTGTCCGGCAGCAGGGCTGGCAGTTCCGCTATGACGGCCTCGGCAGAATGAAGTCCGCACTGCCGATGCGGATGCTGTCTGCCGAAAGATCCTCCGAAACCATAGGAGAATACGACCTCAACGGCAACATTCTTTCTCTCGTCCGGCAGGGACGCACGGCGCGCGGGACCTACGGCGTCATAGATTCGCTCTCGCTCTCCTACTCCGGCAACCGCCTTGTCGCAGTCAGCGATTCCAAAGGGGAGGCCGCCCAGGACGGATTCGAGTTCGCTGCCGATTCGGCGGCTTTCAGCTACGACTCCGCCGGAAGGCTCACCGCCGACAGCTCCCGCGGCATACAGTCGGTATCATACTACCCCACCGGCGACCCCGAGAAGATAGTCTTCTCCGACGGTAGCTCGACAATCTACCTCTACGCCGCCGACGGCACCAAGCTACGCTCGCAGCACAACTCCGCTTCGGGCAGCAGGACTCTCGACTTCTGCGGCTCGCTGATCTACGAGAACCTCTCTCCGAAATGGCTGCTTTACGATGAGGGCTACAGGGACCTCGGGACAGTAAGCGGCGGAATGCGCTTCTTCATAAAAGACCGCCTCGGCAGCATCCGCTCCGTAGTCGACTCCACGGGAGCCGTCATGGGGCAATACATCTACTTCCCTTTCGGAGGCCCTGCGGATGCGGTCTCCGCGGACGACGGCATCCAGCCGTTCCGCTTCTCCGGCAAGGAGTGGGACCCCACGCTCTCGTCCCTTGACTTCGGACGGCGGACCTACCTCCCCGCCATCGCCCGATGGTCCTCCCCCGACCCGTTCGCCGACAAGTATCCCGGCATCTCACCTTATGTCTATTGCGCGGACAATCCGGTCAACATCGTGGATCCGGATGGCAGATTCCTTGAAACAGCCTTCGACGTCACCTCTCTCGTCCTCGGTGTAAACAGTCTGCGGCAAAACATACGGGACGGCAAAGTATGGGCATCCATTCTCGACGGCGCGGGCGTGCTGGCCGATGCTGTCGCCGTGGCTCTGCCCTTCGTTCCGGGTGGCGCCTCTGCCGCCATCGTCGGCGTGCGCGCAGCCGACGACATCATCGATGCCGCAAGGACGGCGGACAACATCACTGACGCCGCCGGAGCGGCAGCAGACGCGGTCAAAGCTGCGGACAACATACATGACGCCAGCGTCACCTACCGCAGCTTCACCCGCTCCAACTTCAGGGTAAACCTCAGCCGGAGGACAGGAGAGAGCGGCGCCGGAATGGATGCGCATCATGTGTTCCCTCATGAATTCCATGACAGATTCATGGAAGTCGGCATCGATGTCAACAATCCTGTTTATGGCGTCTGGAAAGACTCGTACACGCATCGCAGGGGCGCATACGACTACAATCAACAATGGCGTATGTTCTGGGATGCCCCTATTGACCATTCAAAAGAGAGTGTTTTCCGGAAATTTGAGGATGTGGATTCCGGAGATTATAAACTGATCAAAAAAAGAATAGAAAACACTGACCTATGGCCATTTTAGATTTCTTTAATATGTACAGTCGCGGAGGATGGACCAAATTATGCGCCCATCCAGTCATACCCAAAGGCACCGACTGGACGAAGGTGTGGTTCAACGGACTCAAAAGCATGACATTCCCGGTGGTCTTCCGCCAGGAGCGCGATGGCACCGGCAGCAAACTGGCGGACTTCCTCAGTACCGGGTGGGGGATAGGTCTCGGTCCGGCCTCGGACCGGGTGATCAACCTGCTCAGGGACGAAGGCTTTACCGGATGGGACACCTTCCCCGTCGAGATCTATCTCAAGGACGGCTCCAGACTCCTCGGATATCAGGGGCTCGTAGTCACCGGAAAGTGCGGCGCTCTGGACCCGGCGGCCTCCGAGCCGATAGACGTCGTCGATTACACCTTCAGAGGGTGGAGCGACCTCTGTTTCAAAGGCTTCCCCCTGGATTACGAGGCGTGGGACGGCTCCGACATCTTCACCGGTCCCGTGGACATGACATACCATATCTTCGTCTCCCGACGCCTGCGCGACGCTTTCAGGAGATACAAGATATCAGGTATCGAATTCAAGAGAGTCGAAGATGAACTTTTACCTACCTTTATGAGCAAGATTGCTCCGCTGCTGCTTGATTACTGGCAGCCTCCGATCCCTCACGACGACCCCCTCAGGGATTTCGTGTATCTCGGCGACCGCACCAAGCATGTGCCGGTCACGACCTTCTGTCCGGTCGGCGGCTTCTCCCCGGCAGCACTCCTCCGCTACCGGGAGACTCCGCTACCGTCATTGGCCTTCCAGCATGTGCCGGGCAGATTCGTAAACCTGAGAGACGACTTCATCAATTGCGGGCTCGAATTCCCGCCCATCGTCTCCAGCCGCTTCATCGAGTTCCTCTCCGCCGGTCACTTCTCCGGATGGACCGCCCACCCCGTCCTCCTAACGCTCGACGACGGCTCGACCTGCACCGACTTCCGCTTCCTCTCGATTCTCGGACGGTGCTCCAGAAGGAACCTCTCCATCCCGCGGCCGGTCCCCGTCGAGTGGGTCAACCCAAAAAGAAAGACCCGCTCCATCGGGTTCAAGGGCTTCCCCCTCGACATCTCCGCTTGGGACGGCTCCGACATCTTCACCGACGGAGACTCGACCCATGTCTTCGTCTCCGCAAGGCTGGCCGAAGCCATGCAGCGCGAGAAGTTCCAGGGCATCTTCTATCGCAACGCAGCCGACTGCCTCATCACCGACACGCTGCCCTTCGGCGACCTGTTCCCCCTGCTCAACGACTTCCATGGTCTCTCGAAGAAGTGAACCCGTTTCGCGTAACCCCGAAATATTAAGACAATGAAAATGACTTATCACGATCTCTATGTTAAATATGTCAATCCCACGGTTACGGCATTCGCCCCGGACAATGTGATGCTGCTTGGCCTGGACAAATCCGTAAGAGGACTAGACACATTGCCTTTCGAGTTCACACTTGGGAAACTCACGACAGTCCGCAAAGGTCTTGAGTCGAGCTTCGACCTTGACGATGTCCAACAGCCAATCTGGCCCGACTATCTCAACTCTACTCTCGCAGTAGGTCTCTTCTCCCGGAGATTCCGGGATGTCGTCTGCCAGCATCTCACCGGCCTCGAAAACATCGACTGGATCAGATGCCATGTCATCTACCGCTCCGAAGCCGTGGACTACTTCATGCTCAGGTTCCTCTCCGCTCCAGATGTCATTGACGAGGAGCATACAGTCTACCATCGCCCTGGCGATGTCTTGTGGCCGGCATTCAATGCCGAGAAAATAGCACGGGTCAGTGTCTTTCCTTGGTTCCCGACCTATACTGAAATCCCTTCCCTCGTCATCGTCCGCAACGACATCCGGCTACACGCCCTGCGCGAGGGTCTGACCGGCATGTCCTTCAAGAAACTCACCAACATTTTCTAGACCTTCATGCGCATCATGTATTCCCTCATGAATTCAGAATCAAACTCATGGAAGCCGGCACCAATGTCAAAATAATACTTTTATTATGCGGAAAAATTCAAAGATCCTTACCATACTCGTCTATGGGGCAATCGTGATAATCGCCACAGCATTGCTGGCCGTCATAAGTTCACCGGTCTTGTTCCCTCTGCTCAACGATTTCCACGGTCTCTCGAAGAAGTGAACCCGTTTCGCGTAACCCTGAAATATTGAGACAATGAAAATGACTTATCATTTCCTCTATGTTAAATATGTCAATCCCACGGTCACGGCATTCCCGCCTGAAGAAGTAAATATTCTGGATCTTGAAAAAACCGTCAGAGACAAAGATTCTCTGCCTTATGACCTTACTCTCGGTAAATTCACGACAGTCCGCAAGGGGCTCGAGAAGAGCTTCGACCTTGACGATGTCCGACAGCCAATCTGGCCCGACTATCTCAACTCTCCCTACGCAGTAGGTCTCTTCTCCCGGAGATTCCGGGATGTCGTCCGCCAGCATCTCACCGGCCTCGAACACATCGACTGGATCAGATGCCATGTCACCTACCGCTCCGAGGCCGAGGACTACTTCATGCTCAGATTCCTCTCCGCTCCAGATGTTGTAGATCACACACATTCATTATATGCGCATAACTCGGATCATATCCTGATACCGGCGTTCTGCGCCGAAAAAATTTCAAAAGTCAGCGTCTTCCCAAGAAGCGTATATTTCACTGAAATCCCTTCCCTCGTCATCGTCCGCAACGACATCCGGCTACACGCCATGCGCGAGGGTCTGACCGGCATGTCCTTCAAGAAACTCACCAACATTTTCTAGACCTTCATGCGCTTCATGTGTTCCCTCATAAATTCCGCGACAGATTCATGGAAGTCGGCATCGATGTCAACAACCCTGTTTATGGCGTCTGGAAAGACTCGTACACGCATCGCAGGGGCGCATACGACTACAATCAACAATGGCGTATGTTCTGGGATGCCCCTATTGACCATTCAAAAGAGAGTGTTTTCCGAAAATTTGAAGATGTGGATTCCGGAGATTATAACCTGATCAAAAAAAGAATAGAAAACACTGACCTATGGCCGTTTTAGATTTCTATAATATACACAACTACGGTGGATGGACCAAATTATGCGCCCATCCCGTCATACCCAAAGGCACCGACTGGACGAAGGTGTGGTTCAACGGGCTCAAAGGCATGACATTCCCGGTGGTCTTCCGCCAGGAACGCGATGGCACCGGCAGCAAACTGGCGGACTTCCTCAGTACCGGGTGGGGGGATAGGTCTCGGTCCGGCCTCGGACCGGGTAATCGACCTGCTCAGGGACGAAGGCTTTACCGGATGGGACACCTTCCCCGTCGAGGTCTATCTCAAGGACGGCTCCAGACTCCTCGGATACCAGGGCCTCATAGTCACCGGAAAGTGCGGCGCTCTGGACCCGGCGGCCTCCGAGCCGTATGCCTGTGACGGGATCCTTCACTCTTGTGGTCTCACGACGAAGTGAACCCGCCACTCGGTCAAAACGCAGACAGCATTTCGAAATTTATCGCTATATTCACGGATTAACCATAATACCTACCGCAGCTTATATGAAAAAGCCTGTCTTTCTTGCGGCCGCGCTGCTGGTTGCAGCCGGTTCCGCTAACGCCCAGTTCGGAGTATTCACCGCGTCGGAGACCACAAGAGTGAAGGATCCCGTCACGGGCATACGGCTCGAAGTGCTCACCGACACCGACGGGAACGACAAGTTCCTGTACCAGACGGACCCGATGTGGACGGCGGACGGGAACTACCTGCTGTTCCGCTCGGCAAACAGAGGGACGCCTGAAACGATGACCGGCACGCTGGAGAACGGCAAGGAAATAAAATACCGCCCGTCGCAGTTCTTCTTCATCGACATACGCAACGGAAAGATAGTCCAGGCGACCGACGGCCATGTGAACGCGGTCTTCCTCGCGAACAAGTCCAACCGCATGTTCCTGAGCCGGATGGACGGTGACGACTGGAACATGTATGTGATGGACCTCGACCGTTTCTTCGCCGACGCGGCGAAAAAGCGCGCGGCAGATTTCGACAGCTATCTCAGTTTCATCGGCACCTTCCCCACATCTCCCGAGATGGGCAGACCCGGAGGATGGTGCGTCAACAGCGATGACAGTTACGCCTATATCACCGTGACGCGCGAAGGCAGCGCCGAGGAGAAGGCCGCCATGGCGGCGAAAGCCTTCGTCCCGCGCGACGACCAGCCCAAGAAGGTGAAGCAAACGCTCTGCGGCATACGCAAGATGAATCTCAAGACAGGAGAAGTCACCGTGCTCGCCGACATGGATTTCCGCGTCGGACACATACAGGCGAGCCGTTTCAGGCCCGAGGAGATAGTATTCTGCCTGGAGACCGGAGGCGACGCCGACCAGCGGATGTGGTACGCCAATGCGGAGACGGACACTTTCGAACCGCTCTATCGCGAGACCCCTCTCGACTGGGTGACGCATGAGACCTTCGGCACCGAGGACTATGTCTACTTCAACATCCTCGGCTGGCAGGACAGGCTGCGCAAGCAGGCCAGCGGCATATTCCGCATCAACCTCAGAAGCGGCGACGTGGACTGCCTGGGCAATGTGGAGATGGACAAGGACCGCTCCTCATCCCTCACGGGACGCGGTTTCTGGCACTGCAACTCCACGCGCGACAATCAGTGGGCCTGCGGCGACACCTTCGCCGGCAGCGTCTGGATCATCAATGTGGAGACCGGACACAAATATCAGATAGCCTCCGGCACCAGGATGGCTCCCGACCATGCGCAGCCGTTCTTCAGCCCCGACGGGAAAAAGCTATGCTTCCAGTCCGGTGCATATTCCGACGGGGAGAGGCTCAATCTCGTGATGGTGGACCTCACCAGGCTGCCGTTCTTCCGCAAATACGACAAATAAGCCATACGCCATGAACAATTCCAAATTCATCCTCGGGGCGTCCTTCGTCATCGGATGCCTGATACTGGGACTCTGCGCAATATGCGCTGTAAAGTCCAACCGCGCCTTCGACAGGACCGTCGCCGTGAAAGGCCTCTGCGAGAGGCAGGTCAAGGCCGACAAGGTCATCTGGCCGCTGGCCTACAAGTTCGGCGGCAACAATCTCACCGACATGTACGCACGCGTCAGTTCCATGAACGACAAGGTGGTGGACTTCCTGACTTCGGCAGGAGTGCCGGAAAGCGAGATTTCGGTCAATACTCCGGCGATAGAGGACAACCGCGCCGTGTCCTACAACAACAACGCGACCTACAACTACCTGATCACCTCCGTCGTGACCGTATATTCCGAGAACGTGGACCTGATAATCGGTCTGCAGAAGCGCGTCGGGGAGCTTATCGCCCAGGGCGTGCCGGTTGGTACGGCGGATTCGTGGTCCAACCCCACGGTGTTCTCCTACAACGGGCTCAACGACATCAAGCCCGAAATGATAGAGGAGGCTACCGCGAACGCCCGCGAGGCCGCCCAGAAGTTCGCCAAGGACAGCGACAGCCGCCTGGGCAAGATCAAGACCGCGACCCAGGGGCAGTTCACGATCACCGACAGGGATTCCAACACGCCGTATATCAAGAACGTGAGGGTGGTCACCAACGTGGTCTACTATCTGAACGACTGATTCACTGACAGTATCGTAGCGGCGTCCCCTCCAGCCAGGCAGTAAATTTGGGAAAAGCCTGTCTGGAGGGGATGCCGCTACGATAAAGACTTAGGCGTTATCTGTCAGCGCGGACGGAGAATCTCCGTACGCTCCGGACATGACGCAGGACAGAGGTGCTCCCGCACGGCAGGCTTTTCCCAAATCCATTGCCTGCCGTGCGGGAGCACCTCTGTTCCGCCGACATCAGGAAATCAGTCCGTTACGGAACTGAACTCCGAGCCGTTGATGGTACAGCCGTCCAGAACGATGTCGCCGACAAGCCCGTCGACATGGCTGCCGCCGGTCTCCACTCCGTCGAAAACACAGTTGCTGAGACTCACGCCGCTGATGTTCGTCCTGTCTTCAAGGCCGCTGAGCCACAGAGCATACTCCGACGAGGCGCAGTTCACGTTCTCGAGCCGCACATTGCGGACCTCGGGCCAGAATCCCCGGCGGGCCTGTTCGCGCGGTTCGTAGTTGAGATTGATGCGCAGCACCGCCTCGCGGCACTGCCCCACCTCGACATTGCGCACATAGATATTTTCGATGAGGCCGCCGCGCGCGGTGGAGGTCTTTATGCGTATGACCCTGTCGAGATTCGGCGAGCTCATGCGACAGTTCTCGACGAACAGATTGCGGAAGCCTCCCGAAATCTCGGAGCCTATGACCACTCCGCCGTGGCCGTCGGCCATCGTGCAGCCGCGCACGACAATGTTCTCGCTCGGCACGTTCCATCTGCGCCCATCCTCGTTGCGGCCGCTCTTGATGGCTATGCAGTCGTCGCCCGTGTCGAACACGCAGTCCTCGATCAGCACATTGCGGCAGGACTCGGGGTCGCAGCCGTCGCCGTTGGGGCCGTCGTTGACTATGGTCACGCCGCGCACGGTCAGGTCGTTGCAGAAAAGCGGATGTATCACCCAGAAAGGAGAATTGATCAGCGTCACCCCTTCGATCAGCACGGTCGTGCAGCGGTAGAAATTGACGGTCTGGGGCCGCAGGCAGTCAGTCTCGTCGAAGATGCGGCCGCTCATGGGCACATGGTTCTCGCCCATGTCGAGCAGCCTCAGCCGCGACGCGCGCATCTCGGGAGCCCCGGGCGAAGGACGGAAATCGCTGCGCTCTATCTCCCGCTGGCGCTTCCACCAGTTGTCCGGACCCGCGCCTCCGTCTATCGTGCCTCCGCCGGTAATCGCGATGTTGGTCTCGCCGAAGGCATAGATCAGCGGACGCGCATTCCAGCAGTCCACGCCCTCCCAGCGCGTGAGCACGGCGGGGAAATAGAGCCGGACATCGGGCACGAACTTCAGCACGGCGCCGTCGGACAGATGGAGCCGCACATTGCTTTTCATCGTTATGGGGCCAGTATAGAAGACTCCGTCGGGAACCACGACGGTGCCGCCTCCCTGCTGGTTCATCTCCAGTATCGCGAGGTTGATCGCTTCTCCGGAAAGCTTCAGCGAATCCCCGGCCACGGCGCCGAAATCGGTGATGCTGACGCTGCGTTCGGGGAATTCTGGAGTGCTGATGCCGGCGGCTATCCTGTCGGCCTCGGCCCAGGGGTCGCCCGTTCTGACGGCGGAGCCGCAGCCCGCAAGAAGCAGGACCGCGGCCGCCGCGCAAGAGAAGATTCTACTGCTTGACGCCATTGATATAGGTATCTATGAGAGTAAGGTTCTTTATCGAAGAGCTGTTCCATTCGGGAACGGGGGTCTCGACCCTGACATTCTCGAAGCGGATGTCGTCGAGCGTGTATTCGTCATCCTTCGGGCTGATGTTCGCGAAGCTCTTGCATTCGAGATCCAGGTTCCTGAAGATGATGTTCTCTCCGTAGGAATGAGGGATGTCCTTGCGGTCCTTGAGGTCGAAGAACTGCCTCCAAGGAGCCACGCCGAGCACGCAGCGGCAGCTGCCCTCGACTCCGTCGACGGTGATGTACTCGTAGCGCTGGGGCGTGTCGGGACGCATCTTGAGCTGGAGCAGCGTCTGCCCCTCCTCCACGCGGCAGTTGCGCACGAGGATGTTGTATGCATGTATGCACTCGCTTCCGCAGGTGATGCAGCTTCCGGTGGTATGGTCGAAGAAGCAGTCTTCCACGAGAATGTTCATGTTGGGCCCGTTGACGGGGTCCTTGTCGGCCCAGGGGCCCTTGCCGCCCTTGAAGCACACCGCGTCGTCGTTGACCGTGATGCGGCAGCCCTTCACGAGCACGGTGGAGCATACGTCAAGGTCGATTCCGTCGGCGCTCGCGGACTTGATGGGCTCGCGGGGCGAGAATATCCTGAGGTTTATGAACTTGATGCTGTCGGTCTTGTAGGTGTGGCAGCTCCAGAAGGGGGAGTTCTGGAGGGTGGCGTCGGCTACGATCACGTTACGGCTGTTGGAAATATGCACGAGGCGCGGGCGCTGCTCGTCCTTGTTGGTGCATTTGGGATTCCACTCGCGGCGCAGGCGGAAGGCTTTCCAATACGGGCTTCCGTTGCCGTCGATGGTGCCGGGGCCGGTGAGCGTGAAGCCGTCGAGCCCGTCGACGTTGATAAGGGCGGAGAAGTACTTGCATATCTCACCCTCGATGCGAGTGTCGATTATCGGGAAATCGTAGATAGACTCGCTTCCGAGCAGCACGGCGCCTCTCGAAAGATGCAGGTGCGTCCCCTGGCGGAAGAACAGCGCGCCGCTCTTGTAGATTCCCTCCGGGATCACGATGACGCCGCCTCCGTCAGCCGCAGCCTTGTCTATGACGCTCTGGATGAGCTCGGTCTGGATCAGGTTCGGATCGCTGATGGCGCCGTAGTCGGAGATCTTGTAGATTCTGCCGAGATCCTCGGGCGCGGGCACCGTAGAATCCTTGAACCATGCGGACACCTCGGTGCCGTCGGGGAAGAGGAGCGGCTGCTCCTTGACTTTCTTCGCGTCAGCGGGCATGAGCACGCCGAGAGCGAGCATTGCAAGAAGAATTTTTTTCATCGATTATGGAAATTGGTTACAGTATCATCGGTTACGGCGGCGAAGTTAGAAAAAATATGAGAATCGGCAATTATTTCTTAACTTTGAGGGATTTTTAGTCAAAACTAAAACCAATTTATGAAAGCTTTGACCGCATTCGTTCTTTCGCTGGCCCTCTCGGCCACTCTTTCAGCACAGCAGACACAGACCCTCTATCTGTCCGGCACCGGACTCGACGACACCAGGACATGGCAGTTCAGATGCTCCGCGGGCAGCAACAGCGGCAGATGGGGAGAAATCGAAGTCCCTTCTCAGTGGGAGCTTCAGGGCTACGGAGAATATGACTACGGCCGGAAGCTCGACGGCCCCCGCACTCCTCTCAACGAATACGGCGAATACCGCTACAACTTCAAGGTCCCCGCTTCCTGGAAGGGCGGCGAGGTCAAGATCGTGTTCGAAGGGGTGATGACCGACACGGAGGTGAAAATCAACGGCAAGTCCGCCGGCCCCGTGCATCAGGGAGGCTTCTACCGTTTCAGCTACGACATCACCGACCTGCTCCGCTACGGAGGCAGCAACAGGCTGGAAGTCACGGTAAGGAAAGAGTCGGACAACGCCTCGGTCAACAATGCCGAAAGGCATGCCGACTGGTGGAACTTCGGGGGCATATACAGGCCTGTCTATCTGACCCGCACGCCGAAGGAGCACATCGAGCATGTGGCGATAGACGCGAGGGCGGACGGCACGATGATTCTTGACTTCGAACTGGCGAACGCACCCGAGGGCTCGTGCATGGAATACGCCATGCGTCCCGTGGGAGGAGAATACAGCCCTGCGTTCTGCACGATATATCCCATCTCCACGGAGCATTACCGCGACAGCATAGACTGGAGCGTAGGATTCTCCGGTCCGGCCACACAGGACCCCGACGGCAGGATAAACTTTCTCTCCAGGAACGAAATAAAGACCTGGGACTGCGAGCACCCCAATCTCTATGAGATCAAGATGACCTTGACAGGCCCCGACGGCAAGCATCTGCACGAGGTTACCGAAAGGGTCGGCTTCCGCACCGTAGAGTTCCGCCCCAAGGACGGCCTCTATGTCAACGGGACCAAGGTCGTGCTCAAGGGCATCAACCGCCACACCTTCCATCCCGAGGGCGGCCGCTGCTCAAGCCGCGAGATCAGCCTGATGGATGCCGAGCTCATCAAGCAGATGAACATGAACGCCGTGCGCTCGCACTACCCGCCCGATGAGCACTTCCTCGATATCTGCGACTCGCTCGGACTCTTCTATCTCGACGAACTGGCCGGATGGCACGGGCGCTACGACGACGAGGTCGGGCCGAAGCTCGTGGAGGAGATGGTCAGGCGCGACGTCAACCACCCCTGCATAATTCTCTGGGACAACGGCAACGAGGGCGGCTGGAACACCAACCTCGACCCCCTGTTCCATGAGTTCGACCCCCAGAAGCGCCATGTTATACACCCCTGGGCCGATTTCGACGAACTCGACACCCACCACTATCCCACCTACCTGACAGGAGTGGCACGCTTCACCAACGGCTATAAGGTGTTCATGCCCACGGAATTCATGCACACCAACTCCGACCAGGGCGGCGGTGCCGGGCTCGAGGACTTCTGGGCCAGCTGGAGCGCACATCCCCTGTTCGCCGGCGGCTTCATCTGGGCCTTCGTTGACGAATCGGTGGCACGGACCGACAGGGACGGCGTCCTTGACTCCAATTTCGACATGGGCAACGACGGCGTGGTCGGACCCTACCGCGAGAAGGAGGGAAGCTTCTGGGCGATACGCAACATCTGGGCGCCTATCCAGTTCGCGCAGCTCTACATCACCCCGTCGTTCGACGGAACCTTCTATGTGACCAACAAATATCTATATACAAACCTCGACCGCTGCACGATGAAGTACAGGCTCAAGAAAATCAACTCTCCCGCCGAGGGGGCGTCTTCCGACGTGACCGCCGAAGGGGACATCCAGCTGCCTTCGCTCGTGCCCAACACCACGGGAATCATGAAGATGGAACTGCCGGAAGGCTTCTTCGGCAACGACATCCTGGAACTCGAGGCCTTCGACGAATACGGCAGGAGCATCTGCACCTGGACCTGGCCCATACATTATGCCGGAGAATACTTCGCCTCCCACTCGCCCCTGGATGACGGAGGAAAGGCGGCCGCGGTCAGCGAGGCCGGCGGCGCCGTGACGCTTTCGGCGTCGGGAGTGGAGGTGCGCTTCGACACCGCCACCGGCGAGCTCTCCGGAGTCAGCGTGGACGGCAGGGCCTTCCCGTTCGGCGACATGGAGCCCGTGGGCATCAAGATGAAATTCACTGAAGGCTACAGCCGCCAGGACGGCGAGGACGCGCTCTATGTGGCCAAATATCTCGGAGCCGTGGATTCGATAGTCTGGAGAATGACTCCGGGCGGCAAGCTCGGAATGGACGTGGTGCTGCTCAACCGCGACAACGGCGGAGTGCGCGGCGGCTTCGACGACGGATTCATGGACACCGACGTCAAGGATCTCGGATTCAGCTTCAGCTACCCCGAGGAGAATGTCAGCGGCATGCAGTGGCTCGGCCGCGGCCCTTACAGGGTCTGGAAGAACCGCATCAGGGGCCACAACATCGACCTCTGGCAGAAGGACTGGAACAACACCATCACTGGCAAGCCTGTCAAGGGCATGCTCGAATATCCAGAGTTCAAGGGCTACCACGCCAACATCTACTGGGCCGAGCTGCAGTCCGAGACGGCGCCTCTGACCATCTACAGCGAGGAGGACGGTCTGTTCCTCAAGGTCTACAACCCCGAAGAGGCTCCCGATTCCCCGGCAAGGGTCTTCCCCGTGCTGCCGGAGGGCGACATCGCGCTGCTGCTCGACATCCAGGCGATAAAGAGCTTCAAGCCCATACACCAGCAGGGGCCTCACAGCCAGCCCGGCAACATACGCATCAAGTCCGGCGACGAAGGGCTGAAGATCAAGGTCTGGTTCGATTTCAGATAAACACGCGACGATATGAAAAGGATACTCGTTCTTGCCCTGCTGCTGAGTTCCGTATTCTGCGGGGCGCAGACGGACTATGATTTCTCCAGGCTCAAGATGGAGGACCTCGGCAGAGGCGTCGCCGCCGTGCGCCGGAGCCCTTCCGAAGTGTTCGTAAGCTGGAGATACCTGAGCGGTGACCCCTCGGACATATCGTTCAACGTCTACCGTGACGGCGTGCTGCTCGAAGGCAGCCCTGTCCGCGACGCATGCTGGCTCGTCGACCGCAACGCTTCCGGAGAAGCCGCCGTATATGAAGTGCGGCCGGTTTCCGGAAAGGCTGCGGGCGGAAGCTTCACGCTGCCTGCCGGCGCCCCGGTCGGCTATATCCCCATAGCTCTCGACGCCCCCGCCCCGCAGACCATGCCCGACGGGCAGGTTGCGACCTACTCCCCCAACGACTGCTCCATAGGTGATGTCGACGGAGACGGAGAATATGAGCTGTTCCTGAAATGGGACCCTTCCAATTCGCACGACAACGCCCATGACGGCTACACCGGGACGGTCTTCATCGACTGTATGAAGCTCGACGGCACCAGGCTCTGGAGAGCCGACCTCGGCAGGAACATCAGGGCGGGCGCGCACTACACCCAGTTCATGGTCTATGACCTTGACGGTGACGGCAGCGCCGAAATGGTGGCGAAGACCTCCGACGGCACCGTGGACGGCACCGGGAAGGTGCTCGGCGACCCCGAAGCCGACTACCGCGTGCACAAGGGCAATGTAGGACACATCATGTCCGGCAACGAATGGCTGACGGTGTTCGACGGACGCACTGGCGCTGCGATGTGCACGGTCGGATACGTGCCCGTCCGCGGAGAGCCCGGAATATGGGGCGACCGCGACGCCAACCGTTCCGAACGCTATCTCGCTACGATAGCCTACCTCGACGGGGAGCGCCCCAGCGTCGTGATGTGCCGCGGCTACTACACCCGCGCGACACTCGCCGCATGGGACTGGGACGGAAAGGAGCTCAGGCTGCGCTGGCTCTTCGACACCAAGGACAAGCCCGGGCTCAAGGCCTACGAGGGACAGGGCAACCATAACCTCCGGGCAGCCGATGTCGACGGCGACGGCCGCGACGAGATAATCTACGGCTCGTGCTGCATCGACGACGACGGCACCGGACTCTACAGCAACGGCCTGGGCCACGGAGACTCCATGCATCTCGGAGCGATGATACCCGGCTCCGACAAGCTCCAGGTATGGATAGGGCACGAAGGCCGGGGCACAGGTTCCACGCTTGTGGACGCCGCTACGGGAAAGCTTTACTACAGAATACCTTCTAACATCGATGTCGGCCGCTCGATGGCCGCCGACGTGGACCCGGACAGCCCTGGCTGGGAGATGTGGAGCTCGGCATCGGGAAGCATGCGCAACTTCCGCGGAGACTCTATAGCCGTGAAGCCCGCATCGCAGAATTTCGCGGTATGGTGGGACGGCGACCTGTCCCGCGAGCTGCTCGACGGCAACCGCATAGACAAGTTCAACCCCGATACCCGTCTCGTCGAAAATCTCGTGACCTTCGAGGGAGCGGCGAGCAACAACGGCACCAAGTCGACCCCTGCCATCTCCGGCGACATCATCGGAGACTGGAGGGAGGAGGTGCTGCTGCGCTCGGATGACAACAGCGAGCTCAGGCTCTACATTTCGACGCTGCCCACGGAATACCGTTTCCACACCTTCCTCGAGGACCCCGTCTACCGCACGAGCGTGGCCACCGAGAACGTCTGCTACAACCAGCCGCCCGAAGTCGGCTTCTATTTCGGCAGCGAACTCAACGGGAAATTCAGGGGCACGACCGTCAGGGGGCCGAAGACGAAGCCCGCTGCGGTGCTCGAGGACGTCCTTCTGGACTCCGTGCTCATCGAGGAAAGGCCGAGAATGCCCCGTCCGAGAGGTCCGCAGATGCCCCGCCGGCCTCTCGAGCAGGACGAGAGCATAGTCGACAACACTCCCGACTCGCTCGACCTCGCGAAAACCGCGCGGCCCGTCGCGGGCAGCTCGCGCAAGGGCGACAATCCCGTGCTCTTCCTCGTCGGCGACTCGACGATGCGCACGGGCACCAGGGGCAACGGCGACAACGGCCAGTGGGGCTGGGGCTACTACGCCCATGAATTCTTCGACGAGGACAGGATCACCGTCGAAAACCACGCCCTCGGGGGCCTGTCAAGCCGCACCTTCTACCGCGGATGGTGGCCCGACGTAATCAAGGGAGTGCATCCCGGCGACTATGTGATAATCCAGCTCGGACACAACGACAGCGGCCCCTATGACAGCGGCAGGGCCCGCTCCTCCATTCCCGGGACGGGAAAGGACAGCCTGAACGTGACCATCGCCGAAACCGGAAGGAAAGAGACCGTGCTCAGCTACGGCGAATACCTGCGGCGCTTCATCTCGGAGACCAGAGCCGCCGGAGCGACGCCCGTTCTGTTCACGCTCACGCCGCGCGACCAGTGGGACGAGGACGGCCGCATCCGCCGCAAGACCGACACTTTCGACAAGTGGATACGCGAAATCGGAGAGGAGACCGGCACCCCCGTGGTGGATCTCGAGGAGATAAGCGCAAGGAAACTCGAAGCCTTCGGGCCGTACAAGACGGGATACATGTTCTACAAGGACAATATCCACTCCAGCGCATTCGGAGCGATGAACAACGCCCGCAGCGCCGCAGAGGGCATAGCCGCATGCAGCGAATGCGACCTCAGGGACTATCTGCTGCCGCTTGAGCCCGACACGCTCGACCTCCGCAGGCAGCCCGGGAAACCGGCGCTCATCGTGACCGGAGACAGCACCATCCAGAACAACGACTCCGACCCCGACGGCATGTGGGGCTGGGGCAGCGTGCTGGACACGGTATTCGACACCACGCGCATAACGGTCTTCAATGCCGGAAAGGCCGGACGCAGCGCCCGGACCTTCCTCGACGAGGGACGCTGGGACAGGGTCTACAACAGCATACGCCCCGGGGACTATGTGGTCATCCAGTTCGGCCACAACGACATGGGTCCCATAGACAGCAAGCCGTTCCGGGCGGAGCTGCCGGGAACCTCCGACGAGAGCAAGGTCTACTTCATGCCCGACAGGCGCATCTACCAGGTCATCTACAGCTACGGATGGTACCTGCGCAAGTTCATAGGCGACGTGCGTGAGAAGGGCGGCATTCCCATTCTCCTGAGCATCACGCCGCGCAACGAATGGCCCGACGGCAAGATGGAACGCCGCAACGACTCCTACGGCCAGTGGTGCCGCGAAGTCGTGGAGCAGACCGGCGTCGACTTCATCGACATGCACAACATCAGCGCGGACTTCTTCGACTCCGTCGGTCCCGAAGCCGCGAAGGCGTACTACAAGAACGACCACACCCACACTTCGCGTCTCGGCGCGGAGAGGAACGCGGAATCCTTCGCCGAAGGCCTCAGGGCCGCCGGCCACCCGCTTGCAAACTATCTGAAATAACATATTTTTATGAAACTGAAGACACTGATTTTATCCGTTCTCGGGCTGTGTTCGGCCTTCGGCCTGTCCGCCCAGGACACCGG
>CALVAD010000028.1 GCA_944325495.1 uncultured Bacteroidales bacterium
CATGAAATCCCTCAAGGAACTCTACAAGATAGGCCGCGGGCCGTCCAGCAGCCATACGATGGGCCCATACAAGGCGGCGCTGATGTTCGCCGGGCGGCATCCCGAGGCGGACGCGTTCGAAGTCACTCTCTATGGCAGCCTTGCCGCGACGGGCCGCGGACACCTTACAGACATTGCGGTCACCGATGCGCTCTCGGGTGGCGGAAGGAGAAAGGTCGACATAGTATGGAAGCCTGACATTTTCCTGCCGTTCCATCCCAACGGAATGAAGTTCGCGGCGAAGGACTCCGACGGACATGTCGGCGACGAGTGGACGGTCTACAGCACGGGCGGCGGCACGATATCCGAAGGCTCCGGCTCGGCGATAGGGGAGGGCCCGGATATATACGACCTCAATTCCATAAGGGAGATCGTGCAGTGGTGCAAGGACAACGGACGCAACTATTGGGAATATGCCCAGGAATGCGAAGGCCCTGACTTCTGGGACTATATGCACGAAGTCTGGGAGACCATGAAGGCCGCCGTCCAGAAGGGGCTCGACACCGAAGGCGCGCTGCCAGGGCCGCTGCGGCTTTCGCGCAAGGCGGCGACATATTATATAAAGGCGTCCGGCTACAGGCAGAACCTGCAGACCCGAGGTCTCGTGTTTTCGTATGCTCTTGCGGTCAGCGAGGAGAACGCCTCGGGCGGGACTGTCGTGACCGCGCCCACCTGCGGTTCGTCCGGAGTCATGCCGGCGGTCCTCTATCATATCGCCAAGGGTCATAATTTCTCGGAAACCCGCATACTCCATGCGCTTGCGACAGGAGGCATATTCGGCAACGTCGTCAAACAGAACGCTTCGATTTCCGGGGCGGACGTAGGCTGTCAGGGCGAAGTGGGAGTGGCCTGCGCCATGGCGTCGGCAGCCACCTGCCAGCTTTTCGGCGGCACCCCGACCCAGGTGGAATATGCGGCGGAGATGGGACTTGAGCACCATCTCGGCATGACCTGCGACCCGGTGTGCGGCCTCGTGCAGATTCCGTGCATAGAGAGGAACGCCTTCGCTGCCGCGCGTGCTCTCGACGCGAACATCTACGCGTCCTTCTCGGACGGCTTCCACAGGGTGTCGTTCGACGAGGTGGTGCAGGTCATGAAGGAGACGGGGCACGACCTGCCGTCCCTGTACAAGGAGACCGGCGAAGGCGGCCTCGCGGTCGGCTACAGAAGCCGACAGGCGAAGTTGAAGAATTTGCCGGAATAGGCTGTAGCAGATATCTGAACGGAGAGAGAGTCTGCAGACAGGCGCGAAAAGCCTGTCTGCAGACTCTCTTTCCGTTCTGTCAGAGGACTGCGCCTACTGCCTCTTCGCGAGCTCCGCGTCAACGAAGAACCAGCCGTTTTCGCCCGCGCGCTTGAGAGACTCCACGATTCCTGCGGCTGTGGCTTCCTCCTCGACCTGCTCGCGCACGAAGCCCCAGAGGAAATCCTGACTGGCCTTGTCCTTCTCGGCCGAAGCCACGTCAACCAGAGCGTCGATGAGCTCGGATACATGGCACTCGTGCTTGTAGACTGCCTTGTAGACATCCAGGAGGTTGTCCCATCCGCAGGGAACCTCGTCAATTGCGGTGAGCCTGACTTCGCCTCCGCGCTTGATCATCCAGTCGGCCAGGGAGAGCGCGTGCTCTCTTTCTTCGTCGGCCTGCCTGCCCATCCAGTGGGCGGAGCCGCTCCAGCCTTCCTTCTTGAGGAAGAGTGACATCTGAAGGTAGAGCTGTGAGGACCAGAGTTCGGCTGCTATCTGGTCGTTGATTGCTTTTTCGAGTTTCTTGCTGATCATGACAGTTATAGTTAAAATCTGTATTGTCCCGGTGTCCGTACCGGCCTGCGGGGCTGGAAAACGGCCCGCGCCAGAACAATGCAAAAAGTGAACCTTGTCCCGATGTCCTGACATTTTTTCAGTCGTGTCGCGCGAGCAGGCGTGCGCCGCCGGCGGCGCCTTTTTCCGAAGCACTTCCCGCGATGGAGGCGGCCGGCATGCAAGTGCCGGACATTCAGGTGAAAATAAGTCCGATGATATGCGATAAGGATGAAAATTGCTATTTTAGCGGTAATTTTGAACCCGGCCGCTTTCCGGACGGATACTGACAACAACTTTCAAATCAGATAACATCATGAAGATTATCAGAATTGCATCGGCAGCGATGATTGCGGCACTCGTGCTGACAGGGATCGCCGGCTGCGACAGGACATCAACGGAGGCGACGTCAGTCCCCGCTGTCATTCCTGTACAGCTTGACAGCGTCGTAGCCGCAGGCCCGGGCGAGATAAGCATATCCGCCGAATTCCCCGTAGATACCGTGTCCGCGCTTTCGAAGGCGGTAGGCGAATATGTGAGTGAGGCTCTCGGCGGCAGCTGGGAGGGTTCATGCGTCAATTTCCATGGAATGCTCGAACACTATGTGTCGGCGCTTTCTGCCACCTATTCCGACATGTTCAAGGACCTGCCCGCCGATCAGGCGCGCTGCCTTGACGAGACCTCCGTGGTCAAGCTCGCGGAGAACGACAAGTATGTGACCTATTTCGTGACCCATGACCTCTATCTCGGGGGCGCCCACGGTTCGCACATGCTCGACGGCGTGACCTTCCGCAAATGCGACGGACGCCGCATCGGCTGGGACGTGTTCACCGGTCAGTATGACGATAATTTCGCGGCTCTCGTGAAGAACGGCCTCAAGGAATACTGGCAGATATCCTCCGACAATGAACTCAAGTCATATTTCCTCGACGAGAACGACTTCTACAGCGTACCTCTTCCCGAGTGCGCGCCGCTGTTCACCGAAGACGGAGTGCGCTTCGTGTACAACGAATATGAAATCGCCGCGTATGCCAGCGGAAGACCGTCGTTCACGGTTCCCTATTCCGAAATCGGAGACTATATGATGGTCACCGCGAAGAGACTGCTGTAAGCGCTCCGCGGACAATTGAAGGACGGCCGGTTCAGTATTCGAGAATGCATGAATCGGCCTCCTTTCCGTTTATGAAGGTCCGCACTTCGTATGTGCCGTTCTGGTTCAGTTGCCATCCGCCGGAGAAGAGAAAGCCGGGTCTGTGATATATATAATAGAGGCTTATGTCATCCCGGGCGCTTATCACTGCGGAGTAGCCGAAGCCTTCGTCGTAATCGAGGGTGAAAGGAGAGACGGTCCAACGACCGTTTCTGGGGTCATCGGAGTCAAGGGACACCCGCAGCGAGAAGTTCAGAGTCTTTCCGGAAGCGGTCACCTCCCAGAGCCGCTCTCCGGTGCGCACGAAGTCGTAGATGATGCGCGGCCTCGTCTCCAGCTCCCTGACGCACTGGTGGCGGAAGCCTTCGGCATTGATGTACACCGGTTCCTCCGACAGCGCGCACAGTGTGTTCACTGCGAAAGTTGCGGACAGATTCACTATATCTCTCGCCACATTTTCGAGAGAGTCATATCTGGCAAGCGGTTTCTCATCGTCGCTGACCATGCAGGAAACGGCGAATGTGAGCAGCATCAAGGCGGAAATCAATTTTCTCATACCAGGGAAATTTTTGCATGAATCAGAACTTGTAGCCGGCACCGGCCCTTATGCCGGTGAATATGGAGCCTGAGCCGCATTCAAGGAAGCCGAACAGCTTGCGCCCCACTTCCACGCCGATTAAAGTGAACTGTCCGGTGAAGCGCAGGGTCTGCCCGGGGTCGACATGGCTCCCGTTCTCGTCCACATAGCGGTGCTCCATGGTCTCGAAGCCAAAGCACTGCACGGCGCCGAATCCGATGCCGCTGTAGATGCGCACGAGCGGCCTGTGAAGGTAAATGAATTTGGCCTGGGGCACGAAGGCCAGCGCCACGCCTTTGCTCGTGCCCGTCTTCCTTCCGGTGCCGTTTTCAAGGACATCTCTCCAGAGAGCCTCGATGCTGATGTCCGCCGAGACCGCGAACCAGCGCGCTATATGGTATTCAGCTCCGACGCTGTAGCATCCGGAGGAGTAAGTATTGCCGGGATAGCCGCCGTAGTAGGCCGACAGCCCCTCGCCAAGCTTCTCGCCTCTGGAGCCGAACATGAAAAATTGCGTGTTGGACTCGGAGTACATCCCCGCCCCGAGCCTGACGCTCCAGCGCTCGGAAGGCAGGGCCGTCCTGTAGCTGCGGTAGCGGAAGTGCTCCCTCTCCCTTGCAGGCGAAGCACCCGTCCGCGTCTGCGCCGCAGCCGGAAGGACTGCCGCCGCCAGCAGCAGGGCTGAAAGAATCAGTTTTCTCATGGTCTGAAATTTTCTCCAATCTAATATTCTTCCCGGAAATTTCAAAGCTGCGGCGGTATATTCCGGCTATGTCAGTCGCTCTGCCCGGCAGGTTCCGAGCCGCCTCCCAGTGCATGATACAGGTAGATCACGCTCTGGATTTCAGCGTACTTGTCCGATGACTGCGCCAGTTCTGCCTGCAGCAGTGTCTGTTGTGCGGTGAGCACTTCGAGGTAGTTGGTGAGACCATGCTTCATCAGCAGGTTCGTGTTCCAGACTGCGGCCTGAAGGTTCATTATGAGTCTCTGGTCGACATTCAGCCTGTCCCTTGCGGTCTGCCATGCGACGAGTGCGTTGTTGACCTCGGTCCCAGCGTCTATGAGAGTCTGCCTGAATGACAGCATCGCCTCCTGCTGCCGGGCCTCGGCGATCCTGAGCCTCGCAGAATTGGCGCCACGGTCGAACAGGGGAGCGGTCAGCGCCAGCAGCGCGTCCGCAATCCAGCCGGCCGGGTCGCTTATCGCCGCACCGAGTGCGGTGGACCATCCTGCAGAGCCTCCGAGCGTGATGCCGGGATAGAAATACGAGCGGGCCAGATTTTCGGCATAGAAACTTTCGGCGAGCGCGAATTCAGCCTGGCGTACATCCGGCCTGCGCTGCAGAAGATGCAGCGGCAGGCCTATGGACAGGTCTTCGGGAAAGCTCTGGTCATCGAGCCGGCCGCGGCGTATCTCCCCGGGAGCAATTCCGAGCAGGGCGGAGAACGCGCTTTCCTGCTCGTATATCTGCTGCTGCATCGAGAGGATGGAAGCTTCTACCTGAAGCCTGTTGGCATTCGCCTGCAGCACGGCGGCCTCGTTAGTCTTGCCCGCCCGCTTGAGCGCTGACAGCGAGCGGATGTTCTCCTCCCATGTGGCCATGGTCCTTCTGCTGATCTCCATCTGCTGGTCGAGCATCAGCAGGGTGTAGTAGCTGTCGGCTATGGTCGCGATCAACTGGGTGCGCACGGCCTGGGTGTATGCGCGCGACTGCTCCAGGGCCGCTTCAGCACCTTTGCGAGTGTTGCGGAGCTTGCCGAAGGCGTCGATCTCCCACTGCACCGAAGGCGAGACCGAGAAGGAGGATCCTCCGGTCGAGACGCTGAGCCCCGCGTCGGCGGAGACGGACGGCAGGAACGCGCGGCGCGATGCTTCGAGCGTCGCCTCGGCCTCCTCCACCTTGAGTCTGGCTATGTTGAGGTCGGTGTTGTTTTCGAGGCCGGTGCGTATGTAGCCCCTCAGCAGACTGTCCGCGAACAGCTCCTCCCAGGGGAGGAATGCAATTGAGCTGGAGTCGTTGCTGACCGCCTCCGCGTGGAGATGGGTGTACAGGCTGTCCACGACCGGCATCTCCGGTCTCTGGTAGTCCGTGTAGATTCCGCATGCCGATGTGAGCAGGCAGAATACTGTTATTGCGGGAAACTTCTTCATCTGGCGGTCATTATTTCCGTTTGGGCATTATCCTTTCTTCGAGCTTCATGAACAGCATTATGAGTATGGGCACTATGAACAGCAGGGCTATGGTGCCTATGAGCAGTCCGCCCACCGTTCCCACGCCGATGGAGCTGTTGCCGTTGGCCCCGACCCCGCGGGCGAACATAAGCGGCAGCATGCCGAAGATCATGGTCAGCGAGGTCATGAGTATGGGGCGGAACCTCACCTTTGCTGCCGATATCGCGGCTGCTGCGATCGACATTCCCTGTCTGCGCTTCTCGGTGGCGTACTGGGTCAGCAGTATGGCTGTCTTGGCGAGCAGGCCTATCAGCATCAGCAGTCCGACCTGCAGGTAGATGTTGTTCTCGAGGCCGAACATCCTTGCGAACAGGAAGCTTCCGGCGAGTCCGAAGGGCACTGACATGAGTATCACTATCGGAATGAATATGCTCTCGTACAGTGCGCAGAGAATCAGATAGATGAATATCGCGCAGATGGCGAACACGATTACGGAGGACGCCGCCGAGGAGGCTTCCTCGCGCGTCATTCCGCCGAATTCGAAGCTGTAGCCGGCGGGCAGCTGCTGTGCGGCCACTTCCCGTATGGCCTTGATGGCTTCGCCGGAGCTGTGGCCGGGGGCCGCCGAGCCGTTGACGGAAATGGACGAGAACATGTTGAAGCGCGACAGAGACTGGGCGCCGTATATCCTCGTGAGGGTCAGATACTGGTTCACCGGCGACATGTTTCCGGCCGAGTTGCGCACGAACATGTTCGCGAAGGAGTCGGTGTCTAGCCTGAATTCGGGGGAGGCCTGCACCATGACGCGGTAGAGTTTCGAGAACAGGTTCATGTTGGAGGCGTAGCTTCCTCCGACATAGGTCGCGACTACGTCGAGCACGTCTCCCGGAGAGACTCCGTTGCGTATGCACCGCGCCGCATTCACCTCCACGAGGTACTGCGGGTATTTTGTGTCGAAGGAGGTGTTGGCTCCGCTGATTTCGGGCCTGCGGTTCAGCGCGGCCACGAAGTCATAGGTCACGTTCTTGAGGTCCTCGATGTCGCCGCCCTTGCGGTCCTGCACATGGACCTCGAATCCGCTCGTGGCGCCGTAGCCGGGGATCATAGGCCGGGTGAAGATGGTGATTTCGGCCGCGGAGATGTCGGAGGTCAGCCTCCGTATCTCTGCTATCACGGAATCGATGTCGTCACCTCTGCCCTTCCTTTCGCTCCAGTCCTTGAGCCTTATCGTGAACATTCCGTTGGACGAGCCCTGGCCGCTGATGGTGCCGCTTCCCGTGGTCGAGGAATATGCCTCCACCTGCGGGATGCCGGCTATCCTGCGCTCGACCTCGTCCATGACCTTGGATGTCTGGACCATGTTGGTTCCGGGAGGAGTGCGTATGTCCACATAGACCGTACCCATGTCCTCGTTGGGCACGAAACCCGTCCTCGTGGTCATCATCAGGTAGACCAGTCCGCCTACCGCCACGAGCAGCAGCCCTCCGGTAAGCCAGCGGTGCCTGGAGAGGAAGAACACGGCGCTGCGGTATTTGAGCAGCACGCGGTTGAAGCCGGTGTCGAAGGCGTGGTGGAATCTCGTCGAGAAGCTCATCTTCGTACCTTTGACATAGTCCCCGTGGGGCGACATCATCAGCGCGCACATTGCGGGGCTCAGGGTGAGGGCGTTCACGAGCGAAATCGCCACCGCCACCGCCATGGTGATGCCGAACTGGTAATAGAAGACTCCGGAGGTGCCGCCCATGAAGCTGACGGGTATGAACACGGCTATGAAGACCAGGGTCGTGGCGACGAGAGCGCCGGTGATGCCGTCCATGGCCTTGACCGTGGCCTGGTAGGGGGATGATATGCCTTCGTCGAACTTGGCCTGCACCGCTTCGACCACCACTATCGCGTTGTCGACCACGGTTCCTATGACGAGCACCAGGGCGAAGAGCGTCAGCATGTTGAGGCTGAAGCCCGCGAGGTAGATGAAGGCGAAGGTGCCTACAAGCGAGACAATGATGGATACCGTGGGGATGACCGTCGCCTTGAAGCTCTGAAGGAACACATAGACTATCAGTATTACGAGCAGTATTGCTTCGAGCAGCGACTTGACCACGTTGTGTATGGACGCGTCGAGGAAGTCCTTCGTGCTCATCAGGTCCACGAGCTCAAGCCCCTTCGGCAGCTGTGCGCTGAGCTCCACCATCAGCTCGTCTATCTGCTTTATGACCTCGTTTGCATTGGACCCGGAGGTCTGGGCTATGGTGCAGAGCGTGCCGACATGTCCGTTGACCCTGCCTATGTATTCATAAGTCCTGGCTCCGAGCTCGACGCGGGCCACGTCCTTGAGCCTCAGAAGGGTTCCGTCGTCGTTGGCCTTGATCACGAAATTCTCGTAGTCGGCCACGTCCTCGTAGCGCCCGCGGTAGCTCAGGATGTACCTGAAGGTGTTGTCCGATTCTGCTCCGAGGGTTCCGGTTGGGGATTCGAGGTTCTGCTCGTCGAGCACCGTCCTTATGTCGGCCGGCATCAGCCCGTATTTCGACATCTTGCCCGGATCGAGCCATATCCTGAGAGAGTAGTCGGAGCCGCGCACGTCCACTTCGCCGACTCCCGGTACGCGGGAGAGCTGGGGCTCGATGTTGATTTTCAGGTAGTTGTTGATGAATTTGTCGTCGAAGGAGTCGTCGGGACTGTACAGCGCTATGCTCTTGATGTTGCTGGTCTGGCGTTTCCTGACGGTCACGCCGCTCCTCGTGACTTCCGAGGGCAGCAGGCCCTGGGCCGAGGCGATGCGGTTCTGCACGTTGACCATGGCCATGTCGGGGTCCGTCCCCTGGCGGAAATACACCTGGATGTTGGCCGAGCCCGTGTTGGTCGCCGTGGATACCATGTACATCATGTTCTCCACGCCGTTTATGGCCTCTTCGAGCGGCACGATGACGCTCTTCTGCACCGTGGCGGCGTTGGCTCCCGTATATGTGGCCCTCACGCTTATCGTAGGAGGGGCGATTTCGGGGAACTGCTCGATAGGCAGGTTGACGAGGGAGATTACGCCCACCAGAAGTATGGCTACGGAGATGACTCCGGACAGAATGGGCCTGTCGATGAAAGTCCTTATGTTCATGCCTCCGGTTCCTCCCCTTCGATGAATTCCGCGGCATTCGGAATCTCCGTGCCTTCCTGCACGAGGCCGGCGCCTTCGGCTATTATCACGTCTCCGACTTCAAGTCCGTCCTCAACTACATATTCGCTGCCGTTGTTGACGCTCGCGACCTTGATCTGGGCCGACGAGGCCTTGCCGTCGATCACCTTGTACACGAAAATCCTGTCCTGTATCTCGAAGGTCGCCGACTGCGGGATCACTATGCAGTCGTTCATCTGATGGGGTATGATCACCGAGCCGCTGCCTCCGTCGCGCAGCAGATGGTTGCGGTTGGGGAAGGAGGCGCGTATGCTGACGGCTCCCGTGGTCTGGTCTATGGTTCCGCTCAGCGCCGTGATCTTTCCGGGCTGGTCGTACATCCTGCCGTTGCTCATCTCGAGCTGAACCTCCGGAATGTTCCGGAAAGCGTTCTGGATGCTTCCGGTCTCGAGCACCATGTCGAGCATCTGGTTCTCGGCCATCGAGAAATAGGCGTATATCTGGCTGTCGTCGGAGACCTTGACCAGCGGTTCGGCTATGGTGCTGCTCACGAGCGCGCCGACGCGGTAGGGCGTCATGCTCGCCACGCCGTTGACGGGGGAGCGCACCTCCGTATATGAAAGGTTGTTGTAGGCCCGCGTCTCCTCGGCCCTGGCCAGCGCAAGCTGCGCTTCGGCCTCCACGAGGTCGTTCTGCGCCGTCATGAGATCGAATTCGGACACCACTTCGTTCTCGTATAGGTCCCTGGTGCTCTCGAGCACGAGCTCCGCCGTAGAAAGCGCGGCCTCGGCGCTCTTCACATTGGCAACGGCTATTTCGTATGCGGCCTTGTACTGGGTCTGGTCTATCACGAAGAGGATAGAATCCTTGCGCACGGGATCTCCTTCGTTTATGCGTATTTCGGTGATCATCCCGCTGACCTGCGGTCTTATCTCCACGGTCTGCCGGCCCCTTAGGGTGGCTGGAAAAGAAGAGTTGAGAAGTCTGTCGCTGAGTTCCACCCTTAGAAGAGGGTAGGTCTTGTCTTCGGAGCGGACCGTGCTCTGCTCCTTGCACGCGGAGGAAAGCAGCAGAATTGTCAAGGCTGCGGGAAGAATGGATATTTTCATCGGCTGAATCAATTTTGCAGCCGACTCGCTATCAAAAACCGTGCTAAAGCTGCCGCCGGCGACCTTCTCACCGCGCCTGTCCGGAGCGGAGGCTGCCGAGCAGGTCGAATGACCATGCAAGCCCGAGACGGAGCTGCGTGAAGGGCCAGTCACGAAGGCCGTACTGCATGTAGATGAAGGGCGAGAAACTGCCGAAATGCAGTTCTATCCTCGACTTCAGGGCCATGGGGCAGTCTCCGCTTTCGATGCCGGACTCCGCCTGCCGGTTCTTCTCCCATCCGTTGTACTGGCCGTATTCGGCGGAGCAGCTGACGCGCGGGTTTGACCAGGAAAGTTTCATCCCCAGCAGCCAGGCGTCGTTCTGCCTGCCGCGGTCGGTCTGCCAGCAGACGAAGCCTGCGGTCGCCGACACCCTCAGGCGGCCTTCCGCTCCGGTCCTGAAACTCTTGCCTGCCGAGACGTCGAAGAAATATCCCGGCGCGTCGTAGTGCCGGGCGAGCGCGTAGCCGTCGCCGTTGGCGCTCAGGGTCGCGGCCCTCAGGGAGACGGAAGGCCGGCGCTCCCGCTCCAGCAGCGCCTGGATTTCCAGCGCGAACCAGAGATTGCCGAAGTTGTGGCCGGAAAGCGGGCGTTCCGCCGAGACTCTTCTCGCCTCCCGGGCGGCCGGCGTGTCGCGGTACCACTCATGGAGTTCCCCCCATATCGAGAGCGAGGCCCTGTCGGTCCACAGCGGGATGCTGACCCTGAAGGTCGGCGCCCAGGTCCAGTCCGTGCTTCCGTCCCCGCCTATCCTGCCTGCCACCGCGTCGCCTGCGAGTTCGGCGTAGAGTCCGCTGCGGATGCGGCCTTCCAGCAGGTCGGGGACCGGGAAGGCGTAGGGGCCGAAGAATTTGGGGGAGATGCGCGTGACTGCGGGAGACGAGTCCTCCACCGGGACCTGGGCGCGGGACACCGCAGGAACCAGAAGGAGGCATGTGCAGACGGAGAGCAGGGTGCGGCGGAATCTGCACCGGCGGCTTCCGATATGTCCGCTCTTGTCCATCGGCGAAGAAATAAAAAATGCGGCGAAGATCGCTCCCGCCGCATTTGTGCTCCCTTAGGGGCTCGAACCCTAGACACCCTGATTAAGAGTCAGGTGCTCTACCAACTGAGCTAAGGAAGCAAAATTTCAACTCGTGACCCGTTCGGGGCTCGAACCCGAGACCCCCACATTAAAAGTGTGATGCTCTACCAACTGAGCTAACGAGTCCTCCGTTTTGGGATTGCAAAGGTATCCTTTTCCGGCGAAATCTCCAAATATTACTGCAAATTTTTGGAAAAAACCTTTCTTTCGCCTGAAAACGAGATATTTGCGCGGGATTTTATACCTTTGCGGCCATGAAGAAGAGAATATGCCTCGTGGCCGTCATCCTGACTCTCGGCCTCGTTTCCTGCAGAAAGGAGAACAGTGTGGATCTGTCGGGCGTCTGGCAGGTCAGTCTCGACAGCCTGGCTAGCTTCCAGCCCATGCAGCTGCCAGGGACCACTGATCTCGCCGGCCTCGGAGAACCGAACATGCTTGAACCTGCGATAAGCGGCGAGCAGATCCAGCGTCTGACCCGGAAACATTCGTTCATCGGGGCGGCGTTCTATAAAAGGGAGTTCAATGTGCCGCGCGGCATGGAGGGGAAACCCCTCGAACTGACGCTCGAAAGGGTCCTGTGGCAGAGTTCCGTGTGGATTGACGGCGAGCGGCTCGAAGGGGCCGAGGAGAGCCTGACGACCCCTCACCGCTATCTGATTCCCGAGGGGCTTGCGGCCGGGACTCACGAGATAATGCTGCGCATAGACAACCGCAAGCGCTACGACATCTCGTGGCGCGACCTTGCGCATTCCTATACTAACGATACGCAGACCATCTGGAACGGGGTGCTCGGAGACATGACCCTCAGGGCGCTTCCCTCCGTGGAGATCGCCCATGTCGACATATATCCTGACGCTGAGAGCCTGAGCGCCAGAGTGCTGGCGTCAATCGTGCGGCACGATCCGGAAATTTCGGAAGTGCTTCTGCGGCATACGCTAGACGGCGGCGCGTCCGGGAAAACCGAGCTCGTCATGGCCGGGGACACCGCTGTGGCCGAACTTACGCTGAAGTTCGACTCCGCCGATGCGCTGTGGGATGAATTCTCGCCTGTCCTGCATACGCTCGACCTCGCTGCCGGCGACGACAGGAGCAGCGTCCGTTTCGGACTCCGGAGCATAGGCGCCGAGGACGGGAGAATCACCGTGAACGGAAGGAAGGTCTTCATGCGCGGCGCGCTCGACTGCTGCATCTTTCCGCTGACCGGTTTCCCTCCGACCGACGAGGAGGGCTGGCGCAAGGAGTTCGAAGTGTGCCGCGAGTGGGGATACAATCATATACGCTTCCATTCGTGGTGCCCGCCCGAGGCCGCGTTCAATGTCGCCGACGAGATGGGCTTCTACCTTCAGGTGGAGCTTCCGGCATGGTCCAAGGCGGTCGGACAGGAGGATGTGGACAATTTCCTGCGTTCGGAATATGACCGCATCGTGCGCAGCTACGGAAATCATCCTTCGTTCTGCATGCTGTCCTGCGGCAACGAGTTCGACAGCGGCTATGAGTTTCTGAACGGACTGCTCTCATACATGAAAGCGTCCGATCCGCGCCGTATCTATACCAACAGCACCTATTCCATGGGAGCGGGGCACAAGGGCAGGCCGGAACCCGAGGACCAGTATATGATAGCCTCCCGTACCGTCCGCGGGCAGATACGCGGGCAGGACTATCTCGGCTCCCGCACCCCTGATTTCCGCAGCGACTATTCCGAATATGCCGCAGGAGTCGGCATCCCGCTGATTTCCCATGAGATAGGCCAGTATTCCGTCTATCCCGACCTGCGCGGTATCGACAAATACACAGGAACCCTCGATCCTTTGAACCTCAAGGGCATACGCGCCGAACTCACCGAAAAGGGGCTGATTGACAGGGCCGAGGACTGGACCCTGGCTTCCGGAAGGCTCGCCGCGATATTATATAAGGAGGAGGTGGAGAGAGCGCTGAAGACTCCGGAGCTCGCAGGATTCCAGGTGCTGGGCCTGCAGGATTTCAGCGGTCAGGCCACGGCCCATGTCGGTCTCGTGGATGCGTTCTGGGACGGCAAGGGGCTGGTCGACCCGTCGTGGTTCAGACAGGCCAACGCTCCGGTAGTGCCGCTCGTGCGTTATGAGAAACCCTGCTGGACTTCGGACGAGACCTTCACGGCCGGAGTCGAGGTGGCGAACTACTGGTCCGATGACATCTCTGGCATGCTTGATTGGAGGCTGCTGAAGGGCGAAGATCTGCTGGCGTCGGGAGAAATGGCCGCGCAGCTGCCTACAGGGCGTACATCTCCGGTTCGCGGCAGCATCTCCGTCGACCTTTCCGCTGTCGGTGACTGCCCGTCCCGCCTGACCCTGGAACTTGCCGTAAGGGATACCGAATGGAAGAACAGCTGGAGCATCTGGGTGTATCCTGCGGAAGAGTCCGCGGACTTCGGCGAGGTCGTGCTTGCGGAGACCGTAGACGCCGCTCTGGACGAACTCAGCGAGGGAGGCACCGTGCTGCTGGCGCCCGATCCTTCTACCCTGAAAGGGGAGCCGGGCAAGTTCGTGCCCGTGTTCTGGAGTCCTGTGTTCTTCCCCGATGAGGCCGGCACCATGGGTGTTCTCTGCAATCCCGAAGATCCCGCTCTGGCGCTGTTCCCCACGGACATGCACAGCGACTGGCAGTGGTGGAATCTCGCCGTGCATTCCAAGGCGCTGGTGCTCGACGGCCTTTCCGCTGACATCCGCCCCATCGTGGAGGCGGTCGACAATTTCGTGATGAACCGCCGTCTGGCGTACATATTCGAGGCTGAATGCGAGAGCGGCAGGCTGCTGGTCTGCTCGATGGACATAAGCAGCGACGAGGCCCGCCTGCGTCCGGAGGTCCGCGCGCTGCTTGCGAGCCTGCTCGACTATATGAACTCCCCGGCGTTCAACCCATCCGGAAGGTTGAAGGCCGGGGAACTGAAGTCTTTCCTGAATTAGGTCTTATATAAACATAGTAATGTAATGCAATGCAAGGTGTCTGGACTATTCTGCTTCTGATCGTTTCCAATGTGTTCATGACATTCGCATGGTACGGTCATCTGAAACTTCAGGAGCTGAAGATCTCCGAGGGCTGGCCGCTGATCTGCGTGATCCTGTTTTCCTGGGGAGTGGCGTTCTTCGAGTACTGCGCCCAGGTCCCGGCGAACCGCATAGGCTCGGCGATAAACGGCGGACCGTTCAGCCTCGTGCAGCTCAAGGTGATCCAGGAGGTCGTGTCGCTGATAGTGTTCACGGTCGTGATAACCTTCCTCTTCAAGGGAGAGGGCATACACTGGAACCACGTCGCGGCGTTCGCCTGTCTGGTCATGGCTGTGTTCTTCGTATTCATGAAATAGAATCCTTCCTCGTTATGGATGCGCTGCAGAGCGTATGGTCCGGGGTCCTGGCTATGAACAGGATTTCGTCGGGGCTGCCCTGCCTGAGTCCTGTGGAGATGTCGGTCCCCCTGAGCACTTCGTGCTTGTAGTTGATGTCCAGCCGCAGCGGATCGGTTGCGCCGATGATGTGTTCCGGCAGCATGTCGAACATCATGTCCACATAGCGCACATTGTTGAGGTGTCCGTTGAAGTCGCAGTCGGTGTAGCCTATCCTGCGCGTGTTCTCCACTTCCGGGTTGAAGTCCCGGATTCTTCTGGGACCGCGGCACGGAAGCTCCAGCCCGGCTCCTCCGTCCTTGAGATCGGGGAACACGGGCTTGCGTGAGTTCCTGTCTATGACGCACCATTCGGTGGTGCCCCTGCCAAGTTCCATGCCTGCTGGGTCCGTCATCCTGACGCAGCGGTGGTAGGTGAGACCGTTGCCGGGCACGGGCCATACTTCGATATATATGTCGCTGTACAGTTCGGGCCTGAAGTCTATCTCGAAGGCCGAGCGTATAAGTATCCAGCTCATGTTCTCCTTCGCCATCACGTCGAGGCCGTAGCCTTCGGTCCGTATGTTCCGGCTTATCGCGCTTATCATCTGGCCGCAGAGCGAAGGGACCGTTATCCTTCCGTTGAAGTCGGTGTTCTCTGGTGCTGCCGAATATTCGTATGTGTTGATGCGTTTCATTTTGTATTCAAGTCTGACGCAAAATTACGGCATGGGTCCGAGGGGATAAAGAAAGTGGTACAAAAGGGCCGAAAAAGTTAACGAAACGCTGGTTTTGTGGACGAAAAGCATTATTTTAGGGACGAATTCCGGGGAAAATGACATTTGTCCCAACATGTTCCGGGATTGAATTCATACGTTATGGATAGTATTTTCAGCTTGCCCAAGGGCTTCTCCCACCATCTGCTCTATGTCCTCATAATGCCCTCCTTCTTCATCTGTTTCTGCTCCATATACGACCCGTTCTCTATCAAGGAGTTCTATCAGGTGGGCGGCAAGACCTTCTTTTTCCATTTTCTGATGCTCAGCTGCATAATTCTGGGCGTCATGGCGATTACGAGGCTCATTCTCAGCGCGTTGGTGCGGGTGGTGCCCTTCCGCCGCTGGCATTATCTGCTGTGGTGCTTCGGCGAGGTGGTCGTGATCAGTTTCTTCACGGCGCTGTACACCACCTTGTTCTTCGGCCGCGACCTTCCGTATTTCATGGCTCTGCCCCAGTGCTTCAAGTTCACTTCGCTGGTACTCGTCTATCCCTATGTGTTTCTGATTCTTGTGCGGGAGGTTGAGAACCGTAATGCCGAGCTGAGGTCCAGGGAGAACGCCGCCGACGCCACGCTCGTGAAGTTCTACGACGAGCATAAGCGCCTGAAGCTGTCCATCGATCCTTCGGCGGTGCTGTACATCAATGCGGAGGCGAATTATGTGAAGATACATTATCTGGAGAACGAGAGAGTCCGCGAGTTCATGCTGCGCAATTCCATGAAGAGCCTGGAGGAGATAGCCACGCGGCACGGCCTTGTGCGCTGCCACCGTTCGTACTATGTCAATCCCAGGCATATAAAGGTTCTCAGCCGCAACAAGGAAGGGGTCATCATCGCCGAGATGATAGAGGACGGCCTGCGCCAGATTCCCGTGAGCAAGCAGTACTACAGCTATCTGTCGGAGCTGCTCTGACGGCCGAAGCACGGGCTCTCCTTAGCGTGATGGTCCGTGCCACAAGCCTTGCGTCGGGATGTCCGCGCCGGGGAGGCTGTTCCCCATCCAATGCCTCCCCGGTGCGGACATCCCGACGCTTGCTGGCAGAGGGCATGGCATTCTCCCGGGATGCGGAAACTTAATGACCCGAGGACTACGAAGTCGAATAATCGTAGTCGATGACCACGTCGGAACGATAGTCGGGATAGCAGTCGCGGACTTCGCTGACCAGCTTCCTGCGGAAGCCCTCAAGGTCCTTGACATTGAAATCCACCACCACGTCGAAGGATATCGTCCTGTCCTTGGGGTCGATATAGAGTCCGTGGACTTCGATTACGCCCGGGGTGCGCTTGAGCATGTCCATGATGCGGTCGTACATGACCCTTGAGGCCGGGTCCTTCCAGTTCATGGCGTGGACGCCTATGGTGAACAGGATGCCGTACCTGCCCAGAATCCGGCTCTGGATGCGCCGGGTGAGGTCCTGTATCTCGTGCGCCGACATCGTGTCCTCCACTCCGATGTAGACCGAGCCCAGCTTGCGCCCGGGACCGTAGTCGTGGATGATGACGTCATATACTCCCTTCACCTCGCTGTCGGCGGATATCTCCTTCTTGAGCTTCTCGATGAGCGCATGGTCCACCCTTTCGCCGAGCAGGCGGTCGAGCGGCGACATGACCATCTTGAATCCGGCGCGTATGATGACTGCCGATATGCCTATGCCGAGCACCCCGTCCAGCCATGGCGACACGTCTCCGAAGAATACGGAGACAAGGGCGGCCGTCAGCGTGGCGGCGGTGATCACGGCGTCGAAGAGCGCGTCGCTGGCGGTGACCTTGAGGGTTTCGGAGGCTGCCGCTTCTCCGCTTTTCCTGAAATAGCGGCTCATCGCCAGCTTGGCCGCTACGGCGGCGGCAAGTACCGCGAGGCCGACCCAGGTATATTCCGAAGGTTCGGGGTCGACGGCCTTTCTGAAGGACTGCACGAGGGAGAAGACGCCGGTCGCCAGTATTATCAGCGCTATGGTCATCGTGGTCAGGTACTCGAAGCGTCCGAAGCCGAAAGGATGGTTGCGGTTGGCCGGCCTGCCCGCGAGTCTGATTCCCGCGAAGGTGAGCACCGAGGACAGCGCGTCGGAAAGGTTGTTCAGGGCGTCGAGGACTATGGCGATTGAATTCGAGAGTATCCCGATCACCGCTTTCGCTCCGCAGAGGGCGGTGTTCGACACTATGCCCACCATGCTGGCGTGCAGTATCTTCTTCTCCCTTGAGCGTATGTATTCCCCTTCCATGATGCCTTGGACCGACGTTCATGCAAAGATAATCCGATTTTGTATATTTGCGCAGACCAAAGACCGATTCAGATGAAACTCGATTTCAGTTCAATCGACGAGAATATCCTCCCCGGCTTCAAGGGCGGGGAGAAGTCGCTGGCGGCCAGGATGTTCTCCGACGGCGTCAACAAGATCATGAAGGCCAGGCTCGTGCCGGGCGCCTCGATAGGTATGCATACGCACGAGGACAGTTCGGAGATAATCCTGATACTCTCCGGCCGCGGCTATGCCGTGTTCGACGGAGTGCGCACGGATCTCGTCCGCGGCGACGTGCACTATTGTCCGAAAGGCCACACGCACTGTCTCGTCAACGACGGTCCGGAGGATCTTGAATTCTTCGCCGTAGTCCCGCAGCAGTAGAAGCTACTTCCGCTTCCTGAACAGGAAGAACATCAGAGGCAGCGCGATTATGGCCATTGTCGCGCTGACGGGCAGATATATCCCGAGTCCGGAGTAATTCACGGCCAGCCAGGTCAGAAGCAGCAGCGCGGTCCCGATCGCGCCCGAGATCAGGTAGTGCCGGCGTATGTCGGTGCTCCTTGAGACGGTGCGGCTGATGTTGGGCACTCCGAGCGACACGAAACCTATGGGGCCGCAGATGCTCACCACCGAAGTCACAAGAAACATTATCATAAGCAGGCTCACCGCCTTCTGCGGCTTCGTAAGTTCGATTTCGCCGCGGAAGTGCGCAGTCATCCGCCTGTGACCGAGCATGGCGTATGCGAATCCGGCGGCGAACAGGACCAGCGAGAAGATGATGTCTCCGGCCGTCACGCCTTCGAGGCGGAAAGTGGCCGCTCCCCATAGATAATACTGCTTCAGCAGCTCGCCGTTCGGGGCGTTTGTCACGACTATCGTGCAGAGCGAGCTGACGAAGGTGCCGAAAATGATGCCGAACGTGATGAGGTCCTGAGTGGACAGCCTCAAGGTGACGGCGAAACATATCAGCGTGCATGCCAGCGTGCACACGAAAGAGCCTGCGGTCAGCGAGCACCAGCCGGACATGGTTGCCGCGGCGGCGCCGAGACATGCGGCGGACCCGAGTCCGAGCGAATAGACGTCGCCGAGCTGGTTGCGCCAGAGATACTGCATCTGGATGCCGCCCAAGGGCAGCGCGATGCCGGAAAGAATCACATACAGGAGGCTGAGCATGTCGTCAGAAACTGATTTCGGCCCCCAGCATCAGGGAGCGTCCCGGGGCTGGGTACCAGCGTATGACTTCGTAGCGGCAGTCGCAGAGATTCCGCGCTTTCAGGTAGACTTCCACTTCGTTACCTTCTTTCCTGACGGTCCGGCCGATGCATATGTCGAGGGTGTTCCAGTCCGGAAGCTCCCCTTCGGAATCCATGCGCCCGCCCCTGAAGCACCATGAGGCCGTGATCTTCCATCCGGAGGCCGCCACATTGCCGGAGATGTTCGCGGAATGCAGGGGTATGCCGGTGATCTGCTGTCCGAATGCGTCGCTCTCGGGCGTCCTGTCCACGGCGTGCTGCAGCGAGTAGGCCGCGGACATCCCGGCGTCCCAGATTCCGGATTTCCAGCGCAGGTTCAGCGAGGCGTCGAACCCCGCGGCTTCGACCCTTCCCACATTGTAGGGGAGCCAGACTGACGGGTCAGCCTCGGTGGGCGCGGATACGATCTTGTCTTTCAGGATGTTGTAGAATCCGTTCAGCTTTGCCCCGAACTTCCAGGACGAGCCGTGTCTATGGTTCCATTCGAGCCCGATGCCGCTCAGCATGGCGTCTTCGGGCTTGAGTCCGGCGTTGCCGTAGCCGGGATAATGGAGCTCGTTGAAGGTGGGCACGCGGCAGGCTCTGCGGGCGAAGGCCGTGATGCCTATGCCGCCGGGGAAGTTGTAACGCAGGTTGACGGAGGGGGACAGCGCATGCAGCTTGCTGGAACCCTCTTCGAACCAGCCGTCGTGTTCGAGCGCCAGGTCCGCCTGGAAATTTCCGGACCGGATGCTGGTCGCCGCCGCGGAGATTATGCCGGTGCGCGATCCGCTGTACAACGAGGATTCCAGCCTGTTCCACTGGACGCTTGCCGACAATGACGCCTTCCACCATTCACGGATGTCGAAATTGTGGGCGCTGTTCAGCTGCAGCTCCTGCTGCCGGTAGTCGGTTTCGGACCATTCGTCGCTGTAGAGCAGCTTGTCGTCGGCCGCCTTGGCGCTCAGGTTCAGGGAGTAGAGTCCGGAGAACCGTTTGTCCATGCGTCCCTGCACGAAGATGTTCCTGTCGTTCTGCCTGCTTGCGGACGGCCAGTTCACGGCTCCCGGCGTGCTCCTGTCGGCCTGGTTCCAGTAGAGCTTGGCCTGCCATCCGCCCTGCCGCATGGCGCCGAAAAGGTCCGCTCCGGCCCGGTACTGCTTCAGCCAGTTGTTCTCCCGCCTCTGTCCGTCGCCGTAGATGAAATCGCCGTCGGTGACGGCGGCGGAGCCGGAGACGCTGAGCACCAGCCTGTCGGAGAGCCGGAAATTGAGCCGTGCCGAAGGAAGCCAGGTGCCGAAGGAGCCGGCCTCGACGGCGGCGCTGCCGTTGAACGGTCCGTCGGGGAACACAGGTCTTCTCGTCTTGAAATCCAGGCTGTTCTGTGCATAGTCGACGACTGCCGAGCCATAGCCCGGAAGGTCGAGGAAGCCGAGGTCGGCCTGGCCGGTCTGCAGGTTGTTGACCCTGATGCCGTCGATGAAGATTGCGGTGTGCGCGCTCCCGAGCCCGTGCATGCTCACGCTGCGCAGGGCGGATATGCCGCCGTAGTCGTTCACATACAGTCCGGGAAGACTCTGGAGGACTTCCGGAACATCGCCGCCGCTGACGCCTATGGTGTCGGAAAGGGAGACCACCATGCCTTTCTCCGCGGTGATCGTGACCGCGTCGATGGAATCTGCGGCTTCCGGCATGGACAGGGAGACCGCGAGCAGAATTGCGGAAAGAAACATCGTTCTCGTCTTTTGGGAACCTGGCCCCGGGCTCCGTGGTTTGACTTGAGTGCGGCAGGTCTTCTGACTCGCGCCGGTCCTTCCCGCCTTCTCGCCGCTGCGGAGCTTTCATCCGCGGACAATGGCATAATGGGAGAACTTTCTGGCGCCTACAGCTGCGGGCACAGTTCCGGACTCGGGCTTGACGCCGCTGGACCGGATTCCCTTTTCAAAAGGATTCCTCCTTTCACCGCAATCCGGATGCAAAGATAGCGATTATCCTCTGATTTCGATGTCGAAGCCTTCGTCGAGCAGCGGCTGCACGAGACTGCGCATCTGCTCCTCGCTGAATTTGACAAGGTTCTGTTCCGGTGTGGGACGGGCGATGGTGTATACCATTATTCTTCTCGGCCTGAGCAGCCTGACCAGGTCCATCCATGCCGCGATCTGTGCCGGGTCGGACGAGTCGAAATCCCTGCTCTTCAGGAACATGGTCTGAAGCACGAAGTCTCCGTCGAAACGCTTCAAGGCTTCGACCGTGCGGCCGAGGCTGTAGCCTGGGGCGGGCCTGTTGATCCTTCCTGCGGCTTCGTCAGTCGGAGCGTCGATCTTCATTATCGGGTTGTCGACTTTCCTGAGGGCTTCGAAGATTTCCGGCACATGCGCCCTCGTTGCGTTCGACAGCACTGAAACCTTCGCGTCCGGCAGCCAGAGGTCACGCAGCGCCAGCGTGTCGTCGATTATCCGCGGGAATTCGGGGTTGAGCGTAGGCTCCCCGTCGCCGGAGAAAGTTATGGAGTCGACATGTATGTTGTCAGCGACCACCTGCCTGAGCTTGGATTCAAGGGCGCCGCGCACTTCCGCGGCCGTGGGCAGCCTTCTGTCCGCGAGGCCGTCGCGGTTCCATCCGCATTCGCAGTAGATGCAGTCGAAGTTGCATATCTTGCCGTTCCTGGGCAGCAGGTTGATGCCCAGTGACGAGCCCAGACGGCGGCTGAATATGGGTCCGAAAACCGTTTCCTCCCTTACCATGGCTTCAGAATTTTCCGTCCTTGTTGGCTTCCTCTATGCTCTGGTAGAGATAGGTGGGGTAATGTCCGTTGAAGCAGGCGAGGCAGAGTTCGCTGCGGCGTCCGGCTTCGTAGAGGGCCCGCTCCGAGAGGAAGGCGAGTGAATCCACGTCGAGAATCTCCCTGACCTCTTCGAGGCTCTTGTGGGCGCAGATGAGTTCGTCGTAGGTGGATATGTCCACCCCGTAGAAGCACGGGCGGGTGATCGGCGGACTGGCGAGACGGAGGTGCACTTCGCTCGCGCCGGCGTCGCGGAGCATGCGGACTATGCGCTTCGACGTGGTTCCGCGCACCAGCGAATCGTCTATCAGCACGACCCTCTTTCCGCTGACCACGGTCTTGACCGCCGACATCTTCATCTTGACGCCCTTCTCCCGCATTGCCTGCGAAGGCTGGATGAAGGTGCGGCCTATGTATTTGTTCTTGACCAGTCCCATCTCGTAGGGCAGGCCTGAGGCTTCGGAATAGCCCATCGCGGCGCTGAGGCTGGAATCGGGCACGCCCACAACGATGTCGGCGTCGGCGGGCGCCTCCTCATACAGCAGACGGCCGGTAAGCTTGCGGAAGTTGTGCACGTTGCAGCCTTCGATGTCGCTGTCGGGCCGCGAGAAGTATATGTACTCCATCGCGCACATGAAATGGTGGCGGAAGTCGGAGTAGAAGCTGGAGCGTACTCCCTGATGGTCTATCGTGACTATCTCGCCCGGTTCGATGTCCCTGACGAACTCGGCCCCGATGACGTCGAACGCGCAGGTCTCGCTGCTCAGCACATAGCCGTCGCCCAGGCGTCCGAGCGAAAGCGGGCGCAGCCCGTGCTTGTCGCGGCAGGCGTAGATGCGGTGCCGGGTCAGTATCAGGAAGGCGAAAGCCCCCTCAATCATGTTCAGGGCGTCCCTGATGGCTATGATCCTGGGCTTCTTGCGGTCCTGGGTGTCCTTCCTTATGAGGTGGGCGAGTATCTCGCTGTCCGAGGACGACTGGAACAGGCTGCCGCTGTCTTCAAGGTAGCGGCGCAGCTGCTGCGAATTCACGAGGTTGCCGTTGTGGGCGAGGGCGAAGTCGCCGGTGTTGTGGTGGAACAGGAAAGGCTGCACGTTCTCGATGGTGCTGGCCCCCGTAGTGGAGTACCGGACATGCCCTATCGCCATGCTCCCCGGAAGGGAGCCGAGTTTGTCCTCGTCGAAGACCTCGGAGACGAGCCCCTGGCCCTTGACGCGTCTCAGGACGCCGTCTTCGCCGCAGACGACTATTCCGCAGCCTTCCTGGCCCCTGTGCTGGAGCGAATGCAGTCCGTAATACACCAGATTCGCGGCATCCGGAACCCCGAAGATGCCGAAGACTCCACATTCCTCGTGGATTTCAGCGCCCTGTTGCTTCATAACGGGGACAAAAGTAATAATTTTTCGCTGCTTCTTGGAAAAAACCTTAAATTCGCGTCGGAATTATTCTTACGTCATCATGAAAGCCATCACAAAGACCGATTTCAATTTTCCGGGCCAGACAGCCAGGTACACGGGCAAGGTCCGCGATGTCTACAGCATCGGAAACGATTACCTCATCATGGTCGCAACCGACCGTATTTCCGCATTCGACGTGGTCCTTCCGAGAGGCGTCCCCTTCAAGGGGCAGGTGCTCAACCAGATAGCCTCGAAGTTCCTGGACGCCACGGCTGACATCGTGCCCAATTGGAAGATCTCCGAGGTGGATCCCATGGTGACCGCAGGATGGAGATGCGAACCCTACAAGGTCGAGATGGTCATACGCGGCTATCTTTCCGGACATGCGTGGAGGGAGTACCGCGACGGAAAGCGCAGTCTCTGCGGGGTGGCCCTTCCAGACGGTCTCGTGGAGAACCAGAAGCTTCCCGAGCCCATAATCACTCCGACCACCAAGGCGGCGGAGGGCCACGACGAGGACATCAGCCGCGAGGACATAATAGCTCAGGGCATAGTGAGCCGCGGTGAATACGAGCAGCTGGAGGCGTACACACGCGCGCTTTTCCAGCGCGGAACCGAGATGGCGGCGCAGAAGGGCCTCATACTCGTGGATACCAAGTACGAGTTCGGCCGCCGCGACGGGA
>CALVAD010000029.1 GCA_944325495.1 uncultured Bacteroidales bacterium
TGTCGGGGTAAAAGGACTCGAACCTTCGACCCTCTGCTCCCAAAGCAGATGCGCTAGCCAACTGCGCCACACCCCGAAAATTTCCGCAGCATCGGAACCAGCTTCAAACCGGCACCGCCCGGATGTTCTCCGGACAGGCCGCATCCGGAATCATGCCAAAACAGGCAGAAGCGAAGCCGCGCCGGACGGCAAATATAAACCCCTTTTGCGAGAAAACAAAACCTCCGCACCTGCAACCGACAACCGGCAGCGGCAGTCAGTCACGACCACATGCCGGCGATAATTTTGCATTGCACACAGCTTCTGTGTATCTTTGCCGCCATGATCATCGAAGCGCACGGCATACACAAGAGCTTCGGCCAGCTCGAAGTGCTCAAGGGGGTGGACTTCTCCGCCGCTGAAGGCGAGACCGTCGCCATAGTCGGAGCGTCAGGGGCCGGCAAGTCCACGCTGCTCCAGATTCTCGGCACGCTCTCGACCCCCGACTCAGGCACATTGACCATAGACGGGCAGGATGCGCTCAGGCTCGGGAGCGACGCTCTCGCGGCCTTCCGCGGCAGGCGCATAGGCTTCGTGTTCCAGGCCCACCACCTGCTGCCGGAGTTCACCGCACTCGAGAACATCATGATACCGGCGCTTATCGCCGGCAGGAAGATGCAGGAGGCGAAAAAGGAAGCCGCGGCTCTGTTGGAGCGCATGGGACTGGCCGCGCGCGCCGGCCACAAGCCTTCGGAACTCTCCGGCGGCGAGCAGCAGAGAGTCGCGATCGCCCGCGCCATCGTCAACAGGCCGGCGGTGCTTCTGGCCGACGAACCCACCGGCAACCTCGACTCCGTGACCAAGCAGGAGATACACAAGGTCTTCTTCGACCTCAGGGACAGCACGGGACAGACCATAGTCATCGTCACACATGACCCGCAGCTGGCCTCACTCTGCGACCGCAGCCTCACGATGAAGGATGGACTCTTTGTTTAGATTCAGGCGCTTCTCCCTGCACAACGAAAAATCCGCGCTCAAGGTCGGCACCGACGCCGTCCTGCTCGGCGCGGCGATGACCCTGAAAGCGGAGGACAGACGGGCGCTCGACATAGGCACGGGCACCGGCGTCATAGCCTTGATGGCCGCCCAGCGGGCGCCGCAGCTTCACATCGAAGCCATCGACATCGACGGTCCCTCCGCGGAGGAGGCCGCCCTCAACTTCAGCGAATCCCCGTGGCCGGACAGGCTGCGCGCGCATCATCTGCCGCTCAAGGACTACTCCCCCGACACGGAATTCGACCTTATCTTCTCGAATCCTCCCTACTACGACAACTCCCTGCCCAACCCCGACAGGCGGCATTCAACCGCAAGGCACAGCCATTCCCTCAGCCTTGCGGAGATTTTCGAGTTCGCGTCCGGATGGCTCTCCGAAGAAGGAAGACTCTCTCTGATATTGCCCTTCGAAAGCAACATTTCGTCCCGGAGAACAGCAGCGTCGTTCGGTTTTCGTCCCAGACGCTCAATTCTCATAAGGACGGTGGAGACCAAGCCTCCGAAGAGAATCATACTGGAGTTCGACAGGCACAATCGCACTGAAAATCAGGAGACAATAACCCTGATGAAGGACGGAGTCCGCAGTCCGGAATACGCCTCGCTGACCGAAGGATTCTATCTGGATTCGTCCCATAATTGACAAATTTGCCACAAATAGCGGGCGCTTGCCACAAAAGAAAAGGCGGATTTCATAAAAAGGAATTTTGGAAGTAATTTTGCCGCCGGACTATAAATCCTGAATCGTAATGGACACACTTACGCAAAAAGACAATTTCATCCTTACCTTCGAAAAAAGCGTCAGGGAGTGCTGGAACAAGCCCGCGCTCGACGACTACAGAGTTTCAAGCATCACCTACGGCGAGCTCGCCAGGGAAATCGAAACCAACGTGCTGCTCTGGAAAGCAGCAGGCCTCAGGAAGGACGACCGCATAGCCATCAACGCCAAGAGCAGTTCCAACTGGGCGAAGATCTTCCTTTCCTCCCAGGTCGGAGAGTTCGTGTCGGTGCAGATATTCCCCGGATTCACCCCCGCCGACACCGCCAACATGGTCAACCATTCGGAGACCAGGGTGCTCTACACCGAAAAGCAGATTTTCGAGCATATCAGCCTCGATGACATCCCCGGCGTGATCGGGGTCATCGAAATCAAGACCGGAGAACTTCTCGCGTCGCGCGGCGACTTCGCCGAAATCTACGGGAAGCGCGAACAGCTCTTCAACGAGGCGCACCCCGACGGACTCCGCCCGGAGGACATCCATTATCCCGACCGGCCGCTCGACAGCCTCGCCGCCATCATGTACACCTCAGGCTCCACCGGGAACCCCAAGGGCGTGATGCTGACCAACAGGAACTTCACCGCCAACGTATATCTCATCCCCAGGCACTTCCCCTACCGCAGGGAGGACAACTACGTGAGCGTGCTGCCGTATGCGCATATCTTCGGAATGGTCTACGACATGCTCACCCCGCTGTGCCTCGGAATGCACCTGGTCGTGCTCGGCCTGCCTCCCGTGCCTGCATATCTCAAGCCGGCGCTTGCGGAATTCAAGCCCCATGTGTTCTTCGCCGTGCCTCTGATACTCACCAAGCTCATCGAGGACACCATCGGAGAATTCATCCACAGCAAGACCGGATCCGCCAAGCTCGCCGACTACGGCAACAACCCCGACTTCTGCAAGGCACTCGCCACGATCTTCATGGAGGCGCTGGGCGGCAACATAGGAATATTCGTAACCGGAGGCGCCGCGATTCCCGAGCAGTTCGAGAAGCTCTTCGTCGAGCAGCTCAAGCTGCCTTTCGTGACAGGCTACGGCATGACCGAGGCCGCCCCGACCATCTGCCTCGGCCACAAAGGCAAATACAAGCTGCGCGAATGCGGAGAGTATATCGAGGAATGCGTCGACCTCAAGATAGACTCCCCCGACCCGGAGAACATCCCCGGCGAGATTCTTATAAAGGGCCACGTGCTCTTCGCCGGCTACTACAAGAACGAAGAGGCGACCAAGGCCGTGTTCACGCCGGACGGCTGGTTCCGCACCGGCGACCTCGCCACCATGGACAAGGACCACAGCGTGTTCATCGTCGGTCGCAGCAAGAGCATGATCCTGACCCCCAACGGACAGAACATCTACCCCGAGGAAATCGAAGTCGTGCTCAACGCCCTGCCCGGAGTCGCCGAGTCGCTGATAGTGAACCGCAACGACAGGCTCGTGGCGCTGATCGTCCCCGACCAGAACCAGCTCGGAGACATGGACGCCAACGGACTCAAGAGCATAATGGACGCCAACCTGGCGGCCCTCAACAAGAAGATACCCGCATATTCCCATGTGAGCGGCTACGAGATCCGCTTCGAACCTTTCGCCAAGACCCCCAAGGGCAGCATCAGGAGGTTCATGTACGCATAGGGACATTCATGAACATAGTAGTGTAAACCTAACATTTCCAAAATGCACATCCTTACAGAGAAAGACAATTTTCTCCTCAGGTTCGAGGACAGCGTGAAACAGTGCTGGGACCAGCCTGCCGTCAGCGACTTCCGCAAGTCCTGCACGACCTACGGAGAATTCGCAAAGGAGATAGAGACCAACATCCTCCTTTGGAAGGCCGCCGGACTCATGCCCGGCGACAAGATTGCCATCAACGCCAAGAGCTGCGCCAACTGGGCGAAGATTTTCTTCTCCTGCCAGGCGGGAGGCTTCGTATCCGTGCAGATTTTCCCCGGGTTCACCGCTTCGGACACCGAAAACCTCGTGAACCATTCGGAGTCACGCATACTCTACACCGAGAAGGCCATCTTCGACAACATGGACTTCGGCCACATGCCGGCGATACTCGGCGCGATAGACATCATGACCGGCGAGCTTCTCGCATCGCGCGGCGGATTCGACGCCGTCTACGCCGGCAGGGAGCAGTTCTTCAACGAGAAGCACCCCGGCGGCCTGAAGCCCGCAGACATAGACTATTCCGGCACGAGCATCGACAACCTGTCATCGATAATGTACACTTCCGGCTCCACCGGGAACCCCAAGGGCGTGATGCTGACCAACAGAAACCTGTCGGCCAATGTCTATTCAGTGCCCTCGCACGTACCTTTCCGCAGAGGGGAGAACATAGTCAGCGTGCTGCCCTATGCCCACATCTTCGGAATGACCGTGGACATGATCACCCCGCTCTGCCTCGGCATGCACCTGGTGGTGCTCGGCCTTCCGCCGATTCCCACCTATCTCAAGCCCGCGCTCAGGGAATACAAGCCCCATGTGTTCTTCGCCGTGCCCCTGATTCTCTCGAAGCTCATCGAGGACACCCTCGGCGACTTCATCCACAGCAAGAACGGAGCGGCCAAGCTTGAGGATTACCGGAACAACCCCGACTTCTGCGAAGCTCTGGAAATCATCTTCCTCAAGGCCCTCGGCGGCGAGATCGAGCTGTTCTGCACCGGAGGCGCCGCGATTCCCGAGCAGTTCGAGAAGCTGTTCGTGACCAAGCTCGGCCTGCCTTTCATCACCGGCTACGGCATGACCGAGACCGCGCCCGTGATCTCGATCGGCCACCTCGGAAGCTACAAGCTGCGCGAATGCGGTGAATACCTCGACGAAGTCGTGGATGTCAAGATTGACTCACCCGACCCGCAGCACATCCCGGGAGAGATTCTCGTCAAGGGCGAAATCGTGTTCTCCGGCTACTACAAGAACGAGGACGCCACCAAGGCGGTGTTCACCTCCGACGGCTGGTTCCGCACCGGCGACCTCGCCACCATGGACAAGGACCACAGCCTGTTCATCGTGGGACGCTGCAAGAGCATGATCCTGACCTCCAACGGACAGAACATCTACCCCGAGGAAATCGAAGTCGTGCTCAACGCCCTGCCCGGAGTGGCCGAGTCGCTCGTGGTCAACCGCGGCGAGAGGCTGGTCGCCCTCATCGTCCCCGACCAGAACCAGCTCGGCGAAATCGACTCCGCCGGTCTCAAGAGCATAATGGACGCCAATCTCGAAGTCCTCAACAAGAGGATTCCCGTATATTCCCACGTAAGCGGATATGAACTGCGCTTCGAAGCCTTCGCCAAGACTCCGAAGGGAAGCATAAGGAGATTCATGTATGAATAACGAAATGAAACGAGTAGTCATCACCGGCCTGGGGGTCATCTCCCCGGTCGGAAATGATGTGAACACATTCTGGGAAAGCCTCAAGGCCGGAAAATGCGGCATCAGCAGGCTGGAAGGGTTCGATGAATACGACCTGCCGATCCATGTGGCCGGACGGGTGAAGGACTTCGACCCTCTCAAGTTCGGTCTCTCCGCAGCCGAGAAGAGACGCAACGACATCTACAGCCAGTACGCCATGGCCGCCGCGGCCCAGGCGATGGCCGACAGCGGGCTCGCATCGAGCCAGAACATCGAGGAGGACCGCTTCGGCGTATACCTCGGCTCCGGAATCGGAGGGATCCAGACTTTCGTCGCCCAGACAAAGATACTGTTCGACGAGGGGGTGGGCAGGATTTCGCCGCTCTTCATCCCCATGATGATCCCCAACATCGCGGGCGGAAACATCGCCATCAAGTACAAGGCCAAAGGACCCTGCCTGACCCATGTCTCAGCCTGCGCCACAGGAACCAACTCCATAGGTGAGGCCTACCTCGCCATCAAGTGCGGACGCGCCGACGCCATTCTCGCCGGAGGCAGCGAGGCCGCCGTGACCCCTCTGGCCATAGGAGGCTTCGCCAACGCCAAGGCCCTGACCACCGAGGAAGACCCCGCAAAGGCCTGCCTGCCGTTCGACGCCCGCAGAGGCGGATTCGTGATGGCGGAAGGCGCCGGAGTCCTGATCCTCGAGGAAAGGGAGCACGCCATTGCGAGGGGCGCGCATATCTACGCCGAAGTATGCGGCTACGGCTGCACCTGCGACGCCCACCATTACACCGCCCCGAGGCCCGACGGCATAACCGCAGGACGCGCTCTCAGGGAAGCCCTCGACGAAGCCGGATACAAGGCGGGAGAGAACCTCTACATCAACGCCCACGGCACCGGAACGCACCTCAACGATTCCACCGAGACCAGGGCCATCAAGGTCGCGCTCGGCGAGGAGGAAGCCCGCAGGGCGTCCGTCAGTTCGACCAAGTCGATGCACGGACACATGTTCGGAGCCACAGGAGCCGTGGAGCTCATCGCCTCCGCGCTCGCCCTCAAGGACAGCATCGTGCCTCCGACCATCGGACTTCAGGAGGCCGACCCCGAATGCGACCTCGACTACACCCCCATGGAAGCCCGCAGGCGCGATCTGGACATCGCGATCTCCAATTCCCTGGGCTTCGGAGGGCATAATGTTTGCGTAGCACTGAGACGCGTATAAGCGTGTATAAACTAAAACCTTAATCAGATGAACCGAGAAGAAATCAAACAGATTCTGCCCCACAGGGAGCCCATGCTCCTGCTGGACGAATCGGAGCGTAACGGAGACACCGTATACTCCAAGTACACTATCCGTGAGAACGAATTCTTCACGACCGGACATTTTCCGGGCTACCCTGTAGTGCCCGGAGTGATTCTCTGCGAAATCATGGCACAGGCCAGTTTCCTGCTCATTCCTTCGGAGAAACTCAAGGAGAACACTGCCCTTTACGCCGGCATCGACGGAGCCAAGTTCAAGGCTTCGGTATTCCCCGGCGACACGGTATGCGTGGAGTCCAAGGAAGTTTCCTGCATGGGCCCCGTGGTCGTGGTCGACGCGAAAGCCACGGTGAACGGCAAGCTGTGCTGCAAGGGCAGACTTACCTTCATGCTGGTTCCCAACGACAAACTGAACAAACAGTAATATGGCTTACAATCTACTCAAAGGCAAGAAAGGCATAATCTTCGGAGCTCTCAACGACCAGTCCATAGCATGGAAGGCCGCGCTGAAGGCTCATGAAGAAGGTGCGGAGCTCGTGCTCACCAACACGCCGGTCTCCATAAGGCTCGGAACGATCAACGAGCTCGCGGAGCAGTGCGGTGCGGTGGTGGTGCCCGCCGACGCAACCTCGCTTGAAGATCTGGGCGCCCTCGTCGACGCCGCAATGGAGCATTTCGGAGGGCAGTTCGACTTCGTGCTCCACTCCGTCGGCATGTCGCCGAACATACGCAAGAACAAGCCGTACGAGGACACGAACTACGACTTCTTCAACAAGACCCTCGACATATCCGCGCTTTCATTCCACAAGCTGCTGAACGTGCTCTACAAAAAAGACGCGCTCAAGGAATGGGGCTCCGTAGCCGCATTGACCTACATCGCGGCCCAAAGGACTTTCCAGGGCTACAACGACATGGCCGACGCCAAGGCGCTGCTGGAATCGATCACCCGCAGCTTCGGCGTCATCTATGGAAAGAAGCGCCATGTAAGGGTCAACACCGTTTCCCAGTCGCCCACCAAGACCACGGCGGGCAGCGGCATCGCCGGCATGGAGGAGATGTTCACCTACGCCGACAAGATGTCCCCGCTCGGGAACGCTTCGGCATCCGACTGCGCCGACTACATCGTGACGCTGTTCTCGGACCTCACGAAGCATGTGACCATGCAGAACCTCTATCATGACGGCGGCTTCTCCTCAACGGGACTCACCGCCGAGGCGATAGAGATCTTCAGCAAAGGGCTGGAATAGCATACTTCCACAACCGGCTGCAACCGCAACGCGCAGTTTGCCTGCACATTGCGGTTGCAGTCCGTATTATGACGGCCCATGACTGCACGACATGCGTTCCGTGCGGCGCCCGCTTTCGTGACATTCATTGGCTACAGCTATGCCTGTTACACATCATTCCTGGCAGGGCCAATGACACAGATGGAAGGAATTCGGTTCCATTGGCGCGCTCCAACCGAGCCTCATCCATGTGCAGGGGGCTTAAGCGTAGCTGATGAATTTCACGAAAAGATTTGCAGTCACTGATTCCGCAAAAAACAATCTTATAGGCGGCCGCGGCGTTGATCACAGGTTTCTTGCCCGCAGCATTCCGGACAGAAATATCCGGTGCCCGGAATTCCGTGAAATGCCCGGTGAAAAAAGAACGGAGCTCCGGCATTCGTCGGAGCTCCGTCAATTGTTCAACGCCGGACAATATCCGGCAGGATACTACAGATTCGGGTTGACCGTCTTCCAGTCGGCGACTGCGGGGATGATGCCGAGCTCGATGATCTCGTCGCGCATCTTGCAGAGGTGCTCGTAGGAAGCCTTGAGCGCAGCCATCTCCTCGGGAGTTCCCTGAGGGGCGCTGTAATGAACTCCGGTGGCGTCCATTACCGTAGGCATGGCCATCATCACATTCTTGTACTCGCCGCTGTTGACATAGCAGCCGGCAGGCCAGGTGAACTTCTCTCCGCCCATGGCGGCCTCGATCATCTTCACGGCATTGTATGCAGGGCTCTGGAAGGAGCTGCGGCCGCGGAGCTTGATGATGTTGGAGCCTCCCTGAACCGTGTTGTGCTTGATCTCGGCCCACTTCTCGGCGGAAAGATTCTTCTCCGCGAGAGGAACGCCGTCAATCTTCACCTGGGATGCGAACACCGCCATGGCCTCGCCATGTCCGCCGTAGGTGTGGGCTCCGGTGACCTTGCTCTGCTGTACGCCGAACTCCTGGGCAAGAGCCTCCTGGAGACGGGTGGAGTCGAGAGCCGCGAGGGTGGTCACGCACTCGGGCTTCAGTCCGGAATGAAGCAGCACCACGAGGCCGGTAAGGTCGGCAGGGTTGAAAATCACGACGACATGCTTCACGTCGGGACAGTAGGTCTTCACGTTCTTGCCGAAGTCCTCTGCTATCTGGCAGTTGCCCTTGAGAAGATCCTCGCGGGTCATGCCTTCCTTGCGGGGAGCGCCGCCTGATGAGATGATGTACTTTGCATCCTTGAACGCGACCGCGGGGTCGGTGGTCCAGGTGATGTTCGCACCTTCGAAGGCGCAGTGGTCCATTTCAGCAACCACGCCCCTGAGCCCGGGCTCATAGACATCGTAAAGACATACGTTGGGAGTGAGCTTCAGCATCAGCGCTGTCTGGGCCATGTTGGAGCCGATCATTCCTGCGGCGCCCACGATGACCAATTTCTCGTCAGTGATATAGTTCATGATATAAAAATATAATTATGACTGTCAAAATCCTTACAAATATACGCAGAAGCTGAGTGAAATGGAAACGAACTTGTTCGATTTCATTTCCGAGGCGCTACAATATATGTGGCGCGTCAGCGGCAAATATACGCAGAAGCCGAGAGCATAGCAAATTTATTTGCTATGCCGAGGCGCAGCCGTATATGTGGCCGCCAGGTCAAATTACGCAGAAGCCGAGAGCATAGCAAATTTATTTGCTATGCCGAGGCGCAGCCGCATATGTGGCCGCCAGGCCAAATTGCGGAGAAGCTGGGAGCAATGCAAACTTGTCCGCCATGCCGAACGCCGAAGGCAATTATATGAACATAAAAGCTTTTTGGTCAGGCGCAGGCAAAATCGCGGCGGCCGGATTGCTATATTGCTAAAAAACACTATCTTTGCCGTGTTATAAACTTTTTATGGCACTATATCTAATTAAGGATCTGGACGACGACTACCACTCGAAACTGGGAGTCTGGCAGATTACGGAAACTGAAAAGGAACTTCGGGCATTGTCTTCGGTTCCGTCCGACGAACTTGAAGAAATCTCCTATATCAAGAGCGAATCGCTGCGCAAGCAGAAGCTTGCGGTACGCACACTGCTCGACCGCATGTTCGACGAGAAGGTCTACCTCAATCACCACGACAACGGCAAGCCTTATATCGAGAACTCATCGATAAACATCAGCATCACCCACACCGACAAATATGTGGCCGTGATAGTGAACGACACGGAGGAAGTGGGCATCGACTGCGAGTCTCTGGACAGAGACTTCTCGGCGGTCGAGAAACGGGCCCTTTCCGAAGATGAAATCGACGATCTCGACGAGGACCAGCGCAATGAACAGCTTGCCATATACTGGTGTGCCAAAGAGGCCGTCTACAAGAAGATGTCCCAGTACAATGTCGACTTCGCGGAGCAGATCGAGATAGAGAATTTCAGGCTGCGCGGAGAAGGCGAACTTGACGCCACATTCACGCAGAAGGACGGATTCGAAGAGGAGATCCACCTCCAGTACATGACCTTCGACCGTCATGTGCTGGTCTGGGTGGCCGGCTGATTCCCCGCAGCGGACTATGATTTTACGACTGCCGGACGGGAGACCGCTCCGGCAGATTGTCGTTTCAGCGCGGCCGCAGCCATATCTCCGGATTCTGCGGCGACTTCTCCTTCCATATCTGGAAATGCAGCTGCGTCTGGCCGTCGATGGTGTCGACTATGCCTATGACCTTGCCGGTGCTCACCTTGTCGCCGGCCTTCACCGAAACCTGTCCGAGCTTGCAGTAGAAGGAGAAGAAATTGCCGTGCTGCACGAGCACGCACATGTTGTAGCCGGGCATCGCTATCACGTTCCTCACCTCGCCGTCGAATACCGCCTTGACGGCGCTGCCCTTGGCGAGACCTATGCTTATGCCGTTGTTGAAAGGCATCACTATGTTCGTATAGACGGGATGGTTGTGCCTGCCGAACTTCTCCAGCACCGGCCCGTCCGCCGGCCAGGGCAGCCTGCCCTTGTTGGACTCGAATTCGGCCGCCAGCTTATAGTCCACGGCGGCTGCGGGGCGGCCCGTCTTCTCAGCCTCCTTCTCCTTCGCCTTCTGTGCGGCCATATACTCGGCGATGATGCGCTCTATCTCACGGTTGAGATCCTCCACCTGCCTGCGCTTGGTCGCGAGCTGCCGCTGGTATCTCGTGCGGTAGCGGTTCAGCTGCGAGACGAGATTGTCGGACCTCTCCTCCTCCGCGCGCAGCCGCGCAAGTTCCGCGGCCCTCTCGTCCCTGAGCTGCGTGGCTTCGGTCTTCAGGCTGTCGAGGCGGGAAAGTTCGAGTTCCAGTCCGGCACGCATCCGCTTGACCTCCGCCGCCTCGCCGTTCATGGTCTCCGAAAGATTCTTCAGATAGGAGTACCTGCGGGTGGCCTGACCGAAATTCCTGCTCGAAAGAATGTACACATACCACACCCTGGCGTCCCTGTTGCGGTAGGCGCTGCGCACGAGGCGTTCGAAGTAGAGCGTAAGAGTATCTATGCGCGCCTGCAGGGACGCGATATTGGCGGAGGTGACGCCTATGCTGTCGCTTATCCTGCCTATCTCGCGCTCGCTTTCGGCCAGAAGGGCCTTGCGGGCCTCCACCTGCCGCCTTATCAGGGTCAGATCGTTGAGAGCGCTGCTGCTTCTTGAAACATTCTCTGCTATCTGCTGCTCCAGCTGGGCGATCTCCTTTTCGAGCGCGGCCCTTTTCGACTCCTGCAGGCTCGTGTCCTGGGCCGACGCCCGGACGGAAACGGCCAGAAGAAGGAAAAGCGCAAGGAATATGTTCAGCCTGAAGTTCATTGCCCGGTGGATTTCTTCTGCTCCGCGAGAGACGAATAATAGATGGAAAGGTCCCTTTCGCCCAGAGCGTCAAGCACTATCGAATAGTGTTCGAGGACGACGGAACTGTCCTTGCCGCCATAGATCATGGCATGCTTGAACAGAGGCTTCGCCTCCTTCGGCCGGCCGAGCAGGTAGAGTATCCAGCCGCAGGTGTCCAGATACGTGGCGTTGTCGGGTTCGAGTTCTATCGAGCGGCGGCTCATCCGCAGAGCCTTGCGCAGGGATTTTCTTTCTTCGGACAGATAATAGGCGTAGTTGTTCAGCACGGCCGTGCAGTCCGGGTCCACTTCGAGCGCGGCTTCATAATAGCGGTAGGCCTCCCGCTTGTCGCCGAGCTGATGGCTCATGTCGCCAGCCGTGGACAGCGCGAGCACCAGGTTCTCCTTGTCACCGGCGCGTCTGGAGACGTCCGCAAGCCGGTCGCACATGTATATGACCGAATCCTGCTTGTTCTCGATTATGGTCATGCGCAGCTTCAGCAGGTTGGCTCCGGGATCATCCGGAGCCAGCCCGTAGCATACATCCACGAGCTTGCCCAGCTGCTCGCCCCAGACCCAGTAGAAACGGGAATCCATATTGTCGATCAGAGAGCCTATGTACTGGCTCTTGATGTCGTCGCGCACCAGGCCGTTGCGCACGAAGCGGTCCAGCGTCAGGAAGAAAGGCGGGAAATTGCCCTGAAAGCGCAGGATTTCCAGTTTCCCGAGCTGCGCCGGGGCATAGTCGGGATCGAGGTCGAGCGCCCGCTCGTAGTATTCGAGAGCTCTGGCGTCGGCCCGCCGGTTCATCATCTCGTCGCCGACGACGGTGAGCGTATAGGGGTTATTGTAGAATTTCGGATTGAGCTCCAGCAGCCTCTCGCATATTGCGGCGAAGCTGCTCCTGTCGCCGCCGGCGCTGTACAGCGACGCAAGCGCCTCAAGATACCAGACATTGGTGCTGTCCTGGCTCACCGCAAGCCGCAGATGGGCCTCCGACGAATCCACCTGGCCGAGAGCGAACTCCGAAAGCCCGAGATAGTAGCTTACGGCATCATCCTCCGGCGCCAGCCTGTGCAGGTCGGAGAAGATGACGGCGGCAGCGTCGTAACGGCCCTGGGAATAGCTGGTCACCCCTCTCAGGAAATGCCCCGCATCCGCTTCCTGTCCGGAGACGGAGACCGAGGACGCCAGCAGCACGGCGGATACATATAATAATACTGTCGGCTTGCGCATACCGCACAAAATTATACAATTTTCATTTCCGTTCCGCGCTTTTACAGCAAAATTGCCTACTTTAGCACGGATATATTTTCAGCGAGGATGCAACTTTTCGGGAACAGGAAGCATCTTGATACACGGGAAACGGATTGGATCGAAGGGGCGAAGCGCGGCGACAGAAAGTCGCAGAAAGCGCTCTACGACCTCCTGGCAGCCAAGATGTTCGCTGTCTGCCTGCGCTACATGGGCGACAGGGACAGCGCGGAGGACATACTCCAGGACGGCTTCGTGACCCTTTTCTCCAAGATCGACAGCTATTCGGGGACAGGTTCCTTCGAAGGCTGGGCCCGCAGGATCTTTGTCAACACTGCACTGATGAGTCTCAGGAAGAAAGATGCTCTCAAGAACTCGGAAGACGTCCAGACCGCATGGAACATTTCCAATGACGACCCGACGGCCATACAGAAGATAGGCTACGACGAACTTCTCAAAATGGTCGCGGCGCTGCCGCCGGGTTTCAGGACCGTGTTCAACATGTATGTCATCGAGGGCTATTCCCACAAGGAGATAGCGGAAGCCCTCGGAATTTCGGAGACCACATCGCGTTCGCAGCTCCAGAGAGCGAGGACGCTGCTGCAGTCAAGGATCAAAGAAAGGTATTAAGATGCAGGATAGCAACCAGGATTTTGACCTTCAATTGAGGTCGGCTCTTGAGGGGGCCGGGATAAAGCCGCCGAAGGGCGCATGGAAGAACATTTCCAGGCGTCTCGACGCAGCCGACGCCGTTTCCGGCACCCGGAATTTCACGCCGGGAATCATGAGATGGGCCGGAGTGGCGCTCGCCTGCGCCGCCGTGGCTGTCGGCGTCTTCATATCCATACCTGACTCCGCCGGACCCGTGACGGCAACGCGCGGCGTTCTGACGGCCGACGCGATAGAGCTCGTCGTTCCCGAAGTCGGGAAGGCGTCTCCTCTCGGAAGCATCGGAGCGAGAAATGCAAAGGCCGCATACGCCGCGCCTTCGTCCGCAACGGAGCTGACAGACCCGGCGGAGACCGAAGTCCCGGCCTCGCCCGCCACAAATGAAGACGGAAGCAGCCGGAAAGCGGCTGCCGGAGCCAGCAGACCGGACGGCGGCGACAGCGCCATGTCAGACGGAAGTTCCGCCGATCCCTTCGCGCTGCTGGCGATGGCGGAAGAAAAGGACGGACGCCGCGCCGGAGGCACCTTCCTCTATGCCAAGGGAGCGATAGGCGGCAACGACCCCGACTTCGTGAGCAGGAGCGCGGCTTCCATGGCTCCGGGAGTCTCAAGTTCCGGAATCAGGGAGCTTACCGAATCCACCTACGGCATCCCTCTGACCCTGGGACTCGGAGTACGCTTCTATTTGCTGCCCAGGTTCTCCATAGGCACGGGCGTGGATTACTCGCTGCTGACCAGGACCTTCACGGGGACCTACACCGAGGAGGGCGGCCAGACGGAAGTTTCCGGCGACGTGCAGCATACCATGCACTACATAGGAGTGCCCCTGGACCTCTACTATGACATACTGAGCTCCGACAAGATAAAGTTCTATGTCTACGGCGGCGGAGAAGCCGAATTCTGCGTATCCAACAAGTTCACGGTATTCTCCACGCCACAGGTCAGCTGCAGCGAACCGGTGAGGAAAATCCAGTACTCGGTGGGCGGCGGCGTCGGAGTGGAGTTCCGCCTGACCGACAAGCTCGGCCTCTACCTCGACCCCGGAGTCAGGTACTATTTCCCCGGAGGACAGCCCAAGAGCATCCGGACCGACAAGCCGCTGATGTTCAACTTCGACGCGGGACTCAGGTTCAGCCTTTAGGAAAGACCTAAGAAAACGGCAAAAAACATAAGAAACTTCAAAATGTGACGAAGACCCGGAAGACAGCGCAGTTTTCCGGGTCTTTTCCTTTTATATTGCAGAAAAAACACCCGCTATGAAAACTTCGCTTCTGTCCGCGGTCCTGCTGCTCTGCATGAGCGGCTGCATGCTGCACGAATATGAACTGATATCCGGAAAGCCGCGCGACCGGACATTCAACAGAGAGCAGCACGGCAAGGACGGCCATGCGGACCGGCCGGCTGTCCCGGCGCCGGACACCTCAGTGTATTTCTGCGCCGTGCGCTTCAGGGACGGCTACGCATGGCAGCGGGACACGGCATACGGTTCCGAGCCATACGAGCTGCTGCTCTGGAAGGACGGAGTGCAGGTGCTGGGCATAAGTTCGCAGAACTCCTCCTGCACAAGTCCGGACCACGACACCCACCATATCATCTCCGGGCATCTCTACACCGAGCGCTCCGACCTGTCCGAGACCTCCATAGGCAGGGACGGAGAGGTCGTGGCAAGCTTCCAGGGGAGGGAATTTCTCGTGGGGCTGCTTCCTGACGGTGACGACATCTACACGCTCTCGCAAAGGAGGGACGGAAGCGGCTTCTCTTTCAGGAGAAACGGAGAAGTCCTGCTGGCCAAGGACGGCGCCACGGCGTTCGGAAGCATGGTGAACCCCTCATACGGACCCACCGGCGCGCTGTACATGGATGCGGGTGAAATCTGTTTCTGCTATCATTCCGGGAAGGGCGTGCTGCGCAGATATTACTGCGTCAGAGGAGGAGTCGAGGAAGATGTCGCCGTGCCGGAGGGGCGGGACATACATGACATGAAATCCGTGGACGGCAAGGTTCATCTGGCCACCGTGGGCATCTCGGGCTATTACACCATAAACTGCAACATCTGGGCGCCCGGCGGCAGCGTCGTCACGGCCGGATACATGGGCTACGGCAGCAGCACCTTCACCGGAATCTACGACATGACCGCCGGAAGGCTCCTCAGGGTCCAGAACGGAGAAGCCGAAATATACTGCACGGAAGGCGGCTGGTGGACCGTAACGGCCATTGACGGAGGAATCCGGATCAGAAGTTCGGGGACGGAGGACAGGACCGAGACGGACTGCTATTTCCTGTCGCCGGCCTGCGCCGTCACGGCGGGAGACAGACTCGTCTACGCGGTCTCCCCGCGGCAGGAGGGGGCTTTTCCGAAAATCCTGACAGGCGGTTCCATGCAGGAAGTGAAGGTCCACGGCTTCATCAGCCGCGTCGCCGTCGAGATCAGTCCTGCCAGCTGAGCGTCCGGGATCCGTCCCCGCCGACGCTGATGTCGACGGACAGAGTCTCCTCCGGCAGAAGGCTGGCGATGTTCTCGGGCCATTCGATGAGGCACAGGAAGCCGCTGTCGAGATAGTCATAGAGTCCTATGTCGAGAGCTTCCTCGTCCCTGCTTATCCGATAGAAGTCGAAATGATAGACAGGCTCTCCGGTTCCGGCCGCGTACTCGTTGACTATGGCGAAGGTCGGGGAGCTCACGGCGTCGGAATCGACCCCGAGACACCGGCACAGGGCCTTTATGAAAGTGGTCTTGCCCGCTCCCATGGGGGCGTGGAAGGCAACGATGCTGCGCCCGGAGACGAGTCGCAGGAACTCCCGGGCGGCGCTGTCGATTTCCGACAGGTCTTTCATCATCAAACTGTGCTGCATATCGGAAGCAAATATACAAAGTATAACGATAATTCTCACGACAAGATGCTGACACATGTAAAAGCGGCCAAATGCATAGGAATCGACGCCGTCGAAGTCACGGTGGAAGTGGACATCGACAGCGGAATAGGCATTCACCTCGTCGGACTGGCGGACGCCGCGGTCAAGGAGAGCCTGCTGCGCACGACGACCGCGCTGACATCCTCCGGCTACAGGATTCCGGGCAGGAAGATAGTCATCAACCTCGCCCCCGCCGACATGAAGAAGAACGGAAGCGGCTACGACCTCCCGATAGCCATAGGAATAATCGCGGCCTCCGGCCAGAAGGAGCTGCCTGACGCCGGCTCCTATATGATCATGGGGGAGCTCGGCCTCGACGGGAGCGTGCGCCATGTCCCAGGAGCGCTCGTATATGCCGAACTCGCGGCGGCAAGAGGCATGGCGGGCATAATCCTGCCGGTCAGCGCCGCCGCCGAAGCGGTCGAGATAGACGGGATAGACGTATACGGGGTGAAGACCCTGGACGACGCTGTCAGGATACTGGGCGGCGACGGGGAGCGCGCGGGATTCAGAATGAGCCGCTCCGGGGCGGTAAAGGCGCCGGCGGCGAGACCCGAAACGGACTTCTGCGAAATAATCGGCCAGGAGAGCGCCAAAAGAGGCATGGAGATAGCCGCGGCCGGCGGTCACAACATAATCATGATAGGCCCTCCCGGATCCGGCAAGACGAGTCTGGCCAAGGCCCTCGTGGGAATTCTGCCGCCCATGAGCCGGAACGAGGCCCTGATCACGGGTAAAATCTATTCCGTCGCCGGGAAAGGCGGAGGCGGCCTGCAGTGGAACCGGCCGTTCAGGGCGCCGCACTGTTCGGCGTCGCTCGCCGCGATAATCGGAGGAGGCTCCGGAGGCGGCATAATCCCCGGGGAGGTTTCGCTGGCGTGCAACGGAGTCCTGTTCATGGACGAATTCGGCCTGATACCCAGAGCCGTGGTCGAAGCGCTTCGTGGCCCGATGGAAGACAGGAAGGTCGTCATCTCGCGCATGAGGTCCAAGGTCGAATTCCCCGCGTCGTTCATGCTGGTGGCCGCCTCGAACCCGTGTCCGTGCGGCTACTACGGCGAAGGCGACCGCTGCAGCTGCTCCCCTTACCAGAGAGCGGCGTACATCTCGCGGCTCTCCGGCCCGATAATGGACAGGATTGACATCCAGGTCCGCGTGAGACCCGTCCCTTCCCGGGAGATGCTGCGTCTGAAGGCCGGCGAAAGCAGTTCGGCGATCGCCGGGAGGGTCAGTGCGGCGAGGGAGGTGCAGAGATCCAGATTCGCCGGCGAGACGATAGAGACCAACGCGGAGATGAGCAGCCCGATGGTCAGGCGATACTGCCGCCTGGACGGCGCGTGCCGGAAACTGCTGACGGACCTTGCGGAAAGGCAGGGCCTGTCGATGCGCGCCTGCTTCCGAATCATGAAAGTCGCCAGGAGCATAGCCGATCTTTCCGGTTCGGAAGACATAGCTGAGGAGCATCTGCTCGAGGCGGCCAGCTTCAGAATGCTCGACAAATCGGATAGATGAACTCTGCATAGACCAGCGACACGGACAAGGCTATTGTATTGAGAGCGCATCGGAATTATTGCCGGAATAAATTTTATTAATTAACTTTACACGATGTCAAATTTTAAAAACTCCCGGCCGACCAATAAAAAAGCTGAAGAATGGCACTGGAGATAGAAAGGAAATTTCTCGTGAGCGGCGACTTCAGGTCCGCCGCAACCAAGGCGACGCACATCACCCAGGGCTACCTGTGCTCCGTCCCCGAAAGGACGGTTCGCGTGCGCGTGAAGGGGGACAAGGGATACATGACCGTCAAGGGCATCGGCTCCGACAGCGGGGCCAGCCGTTTCGAATGGGAGAAGGAGATACCGGTAGAGGACGTGCGCGAACTGCTGAAAATATGCGAGCCCGGAGTCATAGACAAGACCAGATACCTGGTGCCCGCGGGCAAGCACACCTTCGAAGTCGACGAATTCTACGGAGACAACGAAGGCCTCGTCGTGGCCGAGGTCGAGCTCTCCTCCGAAGACGAGGAGTTCGTGCGTCCGGAATGGCTCGGGGAGGAGGTGACGGGCGACGCCCGCTACTACAACTCAATGCTCATGAAGAAGCCCTACAAGACTTGGTAACTCTTTAAATACTACTACTTATGACGACCGACACAATTTTGTTCTATCTCGTTCCGGCAGCATCGCTGACGGCGCTTCTGTTCGCATACATCTTCTTCAGGAAAATGATGCAGGAGGACGAAGGCACGCCGACGATGAGGCAGATCGCCCAATATGTCCGCGAGGGCGCGATGGCGTATCTAAAGCAGCAATATAAGGTCGTCGTCATCGTGTTCCTCATACTTGCTGCGATCTTCGCCGTCCTCGCCTACGGATTCCATGTACAGAACTCCTGGGTTCCCTTCGCGTTCCTCACCGGAGGGTTCTTCAGCGGCCTCGCCGGATTCGTCGGGATGAAGACGGCCACCTACGCCTCCGGACGCACGGCCAACGCAGCGAGAAGAGGGCTCAACGACGGGCTCAAGATAGCTTTCAGGAGCGGAGCTGTCATGAGCCTGACAGTAGTGGGACTCGGGCTTCTTGACATTTCACTATGGTATATCATCCTCAACAAGTTCATAGGGATTGAGGGGCCGCAGAAGCTCGTGGCGATCACCACGACCATGCTGACTTTCGGCATGGGCGCCTCGACCCAGGCCCTGTTCGCAAGGGTCGGCGGAGGAATCTACACCAAGGCCGCCGACGTCGGGGCCGACCTCGTGGGCAAGGTGGAAGCCGGAATACCCGAGGACGACCCCAGGAACCCCGCGACCATAGCCGACAACGTGGGTGACAACGTGGGTGACGTCGCGGGAATGGGAGCCGACCTCTACGAAAGCTACTGCGGTTCGATACTGGCCACGATAGCTCTCGGAGCCTCGGCCTTCATCGGAGACGGAGAGGCCATGCAGTTCAAGGCCATACTCGCGCCCATGCTGATAGCGGCCGTCGGCGTCGTGCTGTCCATCATCGGCATCTATGCCGTCCGCACCAAGGAGGAGGCCGGCATGAGCCAGCTGCTCAAGTCGATGTCCACGGGCACCAACCTGAGCTCCGTGCTGATAGCCGTCGCAACCTTCATAATCCTCTATGTGCTTGACATCCCCAACTGGTGGGGCCTGTCGATTGCCGTGGTCGTCGGACTGGCGGCCGGAGTCATCATAGGCCAGGCCACCGAATACTACACCTCTCATTCCTACAAACCCACGCGCAGGCTCGCCGAAAGCTCAAAGACCGGGCCGGCCACGGTGATAATCTCAGGCATCGGACTGGGAATGATCTCCACCGCGATTCCCGTAATCACGGTCAGCGTGGCCATAATCCTCGCATATCTTGCGGCCAACGGCTTCGTGACCGAAGGGATGCTGAGCGCCGACGCCCTGAGCAAGGGCCTCTACGGCATAGGCATAGCCTCCGTGGGCATGCTTTCGACCCTCGGCATCACGCTCGCGACCGACGCCTACGGGCCCATTGCCGACAACGCCGGCGGCAACGCCCAGATGAGCGGCCTCGACCCCGAAGTGCGTGAGCGCACCGACGTGCTCGACGCTCTCGGAAACACGACCGCAGCGACCGGAAAAGGCTTCGCGATAGGCTCGGCGGCCCTCACCGCCCTCGCCCTGCTGGCATCGTACATCGAGGAGATCAAGATAGGGCTCGACAGGCTCGGCATGACGATACAGAACGCGGCCGGCGAAGTCATCGACGCCGCCTCGGCGACCATCCCCGACATCATGAATTTCTACGAAGTCAACTTGATGAACCCCATGGTGCTGGTCGGAGTGTTCATAGGCGCGATGATGGCCTTCCTGTTCTGCGGGCTCACGATGAACGCCGTGGGCAGAGCTGCCCAGAAGATGGTGGTCGAGGTGCGCAGGCAGTTCCGTGAGATCAAGGGCATCCTGACCGGAGAGGCAGTTCCCGACTATGCCCGCTGCGTCGAGATTTCCACCAAGGGCGCGCAGAGGGAGATGCTGTTCCCGTCGCTGCTCGCGATCATCGTCCCCATCGTCACGGGGCTCGTGCTCGGCGTGGCCGGAGTGACGGGCCTGCTGATCGGCGGACTCGGCGCCGGCTTCGTGCTCGCGATTTTCATGGCCAATTCGGGCGGAGCGTGGGATAACGCGAAGAAGCATGTGGAAGAGGGGAACCTTGGCGGAAAGGGCAGCGACTGCCATGCCGCCACGGTCGTGGGTGATACCGTAGGAGATCCTTTCAAAGACACGTCTGGACCGTCACTGAACATTCTCATCAAGCTGATGAGCATGGTGTCCATAGTAATGGCGGGTGTAACGGTGGCTGCGAGTCTGTTCTGATTCGCGGAATCGCCGCGTGAAACGGCGGCCGCAATACTATTTTGTCCGTTTTTGGGACGAATCTTTCCGCTTTGGTGTCGGATAAGGGGCAAATTTGCCGAAAACACATTCTAATCCAACACCAAAATGAAAGCCAAGTACATCCAATCCAGCGGCAGGGCCATTGCGGTTCTGCTGCTGTCGGGCGGTCTCCTGTGCTCCGGTCCGACCGGACTGCGGGCCGCCGAGCTGCAGGTGCAGACCGTCCAGACGGAACGAATGGCCGTCAGCGGAACCATCATCGATGACAGCGGGCTTCCCGTCATAGGAGCCGGCATCTTCGAGAAGGGCACCACGAACGGCACCGTGACCGACATCGACGGCAGGTTCTCCATCACCGTAAACGAAAACGCGGTGCTGTCAATCTCCTGCGTGGGCTATGTCACCCAGGAGGTGCAGACCGCTCCCGGACAGACGAGCCTGGACATATACATCAAGCCCGTTGTCCGTCCCTATCCACAGGTCTCCGTTCGCGTCCTCGACCAGAGCTCTGATGAAATTGTTGCAAAGGCCGGACTCGTCCGACGGGTCGTGCCGGAAGATGCGGAACCCGGAGCCGTCATACCTGTTCAGTCCGTCCTTCGTGCCGAACCACATGAAACCGCCGCCGTCTTCGACGATTGCGTTGACGGTATTCTGCGACAGCCCCTCGCGGGCGTCCATGCTCTTGAAATAATACGGGCTCGCGGCTGCCTGCAGCGCGCACAGCAACAGGATGAAGACCGGAATACAGCGGATTCTCATGTTCATTCGTTTTGACGGCAAAATATAAAATCGCCGCCTGAACGGATGAAACTATCGTCCCATCGATGGAAAAATCGTCTAATCCGCAGTCCCTACGACGGCAAGATTGCTCTTCAGCTGCTCTACCGAGCTTGCGCCGACAATCACGGATGTCACCTTGTCGTTGCGGAGCACCCAGCGCAGAGCATACTGGGCGAGCGTCAGGCCTTCGGCCGCGGCTTCGTCGTTCCACGCCGATATTCGCGCGGAGAGTTCGGGGGTCAGAATCTCCGGCTTCAGGAAGCGGCTGCGGGTCATGCGCGAACCTTCGGGAATGCCGTGAAGGTATTTGCCGGTAAGGAGCCCCTGCGCGAGAGGAGAAAAGGCCACGAAACCGGCGCCCGCGGCCGAGGCCTGGGGGATGATTTCATTCTCGATGTCCCTGTCTATCATGTTGTAGCGGCCCTGGTACACCAGGCAGGGGACATGCTGCTCCCACAGGTAGCCGTAGGCGGCCGCGGCCATTTCAGGAGGATACTTCGATATGCCCACATACAGGGCCTTTCCCTGACGGACTATGTCCACGAGCGCCTGCATGGTCTCCTCGAGAGGCGTCCGCGGATCCGGACGGTGGGAATAGAATATGTCCACATAGTCCAGCCCCATGCGCCTGAGGCTCTGGTCCAGGGAGGCGACAAGATTCTTGCGCGACCCCCACTCGCCGTAAGGTCCCGGCCACATGTCGTGCCCCGCCTTCGTGGCGACTATGATTTCATCGCGGTGCGGCTTGAGGGACGAGGCGAAAATCTCCCCGAAACGGGTTTCCGCCGCCCCGTAGGGCGGGCCGTAATTGTTCGCGAGATCGAAATAGGTGATGCCGTTGTCGAACGCGAACTCGACTGTCTTCCGGCAGTTGCCGGCGTCCGCGTCCGTTCCGAAATTATGCCAGAATCCCAGGGAGATTTCGGGCAGCAGCAGTCCGCTGCGCCCGCACCTGCGGTATTTCATAGCCTCGTAGCGAGGTTCGGTGAGCTTGTAGTTCTCCATTCCGCAATATAATAAGGTCAGATGCAAATATAGCAATTTGAAAATTCCGGCGTCAAGGATAAAGAAGGATAAAAATTGCAAAAAAATTTTGCTGGTTTGAAAAAGTAGTATATCTTTGCAGTCCCTTACCGAAAGGCAGGGCAAGTTCATTGAAAATATTGAAAGATAAGTACAAGCAAGAACAGCAAGTACCGAGAGAACGAAAGAACGAGAGCGTTGATTCCTTTAATAAGGAGGAAGCGGG
>CALVAD010000030.1 GCA_944325495.1 uncultured Bacteroidales bacterium
ATGAAAAAGCCGTCAGCCGAACTTTCAGAAAGCCTCTGAATAAGATTTGGGCTCCGTCCTGTATCGGGCTTCCCGTCGAGCGGGCCTGCCTTCCTCAGTGCGAGTGGACCCTGTTCCGAAGAACTTGTTGTTTTCAGAAGATGGGCCTGACGGCTACTTCTCCTCTCCGTCCAGATATGCATCGAGATCACGTCTCAATGAATCCGCTTCGTCCGCAAGTCTCCGCATGTTTCTCTGCGAAAGCAACTTTCCGGCAGCCTCCCTGACAGCGGCGAACATGAGTCTGTCCTCGAATGGAGTGGTCGGGAACTGTTCGTCGAACTTCTTCAACATCGAGTTCACGTCCTCGGCGGCAAGCCTCATCAGCTGCTCCATCTCGGGACTTTCCGCCTCCAGGGGATACTCCCTTCCGGCAATCACCAGTCTGATACGCTGCTCCGCCATCTAGTTCTCCAGCAGTTTTATGCATTCGTCAATCTCCTTTATCAGCCTGTCCAGGCTCTCACCCTTCCTTCCGCCGGCCGCAAGAGCACCGCTCAGACGGAGATTGTCTATCTGTAGGTTCAAATCAGTTATCTGCTCTTTGCATTTCCGCACCTCGTCCCTGTATTTGCCCGCTTCGGCATTCTTGTCCGAAAGAAGTCGGGCCAGCGAATCGGCCCTGCGCTTCTCCTGCTCGTACAGCGCTATCAATCTCGCAATGTCAGCCTTCAATTCTTCAAGCATACGGCAGAGATACTGAAATACTCCGCAAATATATGAAAAAATCGACAGAATATCAAGGCCGTACTATGCCTTGATAGCTGGCGCAGACGGCCTTGTAACTTTCGAGATTGCCTATGTCGTAGCGTTTTCCCGGCATCTCCATCGCATACACCGCCCGGCGCCGCGCCAGCCAGGCGACGAAGGAGCCAGGGGCGTCAGTGCCGCATCCGGCTTCTATCCCCTCGCCCGTCAGCCGCGCGTCATCCCTCGTATAGAAGTAGAACGGCGGGCAGCACCAGTGCGACGCCGGCTCCGCAGGCTTCTCCTCCATGGACAGCACCCTGTCATCTTCATCGACGCACACGACGCCGCTCCTGCGCAGTTTCCGAGGCTCCGGCTCGTAATATCTCATGATGCACGAACTGCCCTTTTCCAGAGCATAGTCCACGAAACGGCAGAGGCTGAAATCCAGCAGATTGTCCCCTGCGATCACCAGCAGGTCGTCATCAAGTCCGAGAGAGTCCACGGCGAAGCGTATGTCCCTCACGGCGCCGAGACGGGTCTCGTTGGTGAAGGTCCCGTCGTCCACCACCTCCACGCCTTCCGGCGCCCACTCGCGGAATATACGGGCGAACCTGCCGTTGGAGATCACCGCGAATCCGTCCACCTTTCCGGACGACGCGATATCCTCGACCAGCCAGTCAAGGATAGGTTTCCCGCCGACCTCGAGCAGCGGCTTCGGAAAATTCTCGGTCAGCGGATACAGCCTCGTGGCATACCCGGCAGCCAATATCAGACACTTCATAATTCAACTCCGTCAGCGGTCATGCAGCCGCAATAAAGATACTTTCCCTTAAGCCCGGGGAACACCGACAGGTACTCCCGCTCCACCGCCGCGGCGATCCTCTCCTCGAAGGCCGGGTCGATGAGCGCCATGCAGCATCCCTTGAAGCCGGCGCCGCTGAAACGCCCGCCGTAGACGCCGTCCTGCCTGACGATTATCTCATAGAGGGCCTTCAGCTCGTCCGAACCGGTCTCCCAGTTGAAGATTGACGAGGCGCCGCTTTCCGTAGTAATCTTCCCGAAAGCCGCAAGATCCCCGCGCCGCCATGCGGCCACTCCCGTCTCGACGCGTCCGAACTCCGAATACCAGTGCTCGGCCCTTCTGCGCCAGGTCTCAGGCAGCCTGTCCTTGTACCTGTCATAGACCTCCCGCGGGACATCGCGCAGGAATGTCTCCTTGAACTTCCCGTACTCCATGCCGGCGTAGGCCTTGAGAGCGTAAGCCGCGCTCCGCACCTCGTCGACCCGCATGTTGTATTTGCTTCCCGCCAGGCTGCGCTCCAGGCCGGAGAAGAATATCCCTATCTTCCACGACGGCATCCCGGGGCTCTGAGGTATCAGCTCGTAGCTGTCGTCCCTGGTATCGAGATACAGGAGCTGGTCGCGGCGGCAGTAGACTTCGCAGCTCTGGTCGAGCTTGCCCACCGACACGCCCACATAATCTGATTCTGCCCCGAGCGCCATCGAGATGATCTCCGACGGGGACAGGGTGATGTCGTTGACCCTCGCGAGCGCCGAGAGAAAAGCCAGAGTGACGGCGGCCGACGAAGACAGGCCTCCTATCGGCAGACTGCCCTCGATGACGCCGCTTATGCCGTTGCGCAGCGGATAGCGCGCGCCAAGCTCTATCGTCGCGCCGCGCAGATAGTCGGCCCAGTCGCCGCGCCGAGTCTCGAACACGTCGCGCACATGCCACTGCGCACGTTTGGGGAACTGGAGAGAAGCCAGTTCGACCACCCCGTTGTACTTGGGGCTGAAAGCAATGTGGATGCCCTTGTCGAGCGCAAAACCCGTCACCTTTCCGAGCTGGTGGTCCGAATGGGCGCCCAGCGGACAAACACGGTAGGGGCAGAAGACCGCCGACTCGGGAGACTTGCGGTATATCTCCTCGAATTTGTCTATGCAGTTCATATAATCTACTTGAAGCGAAAAATAAAGCCTGTCGGCATAGCCGGCAGGCTTCACGGAATATTTCTGGAAATTACTTTCTCTTGATTACGACGGTGCGGGACAGCACGTCGTTGTTGAAGAACATCGGATCAACACCGCCGTATGCCTTGATTTCGAGCCTTGAAGGATCGACTCCCTCCGCTACGAGAGCATCGTAGACAGCCTGGGCGCGCTTCTCGGCAACGAACTGGTTACGCTTTGCGCTGCCGGTCTTCTTGTCGGCATATCCTCCGACCTCGTAAACGCTGCCGTCGTTGCTGGCGTTGATGGCCTCGGCATACAGCTTGACGCGGGCGAGATTCTTGTCGGTGAGGTTATACTTGCCGATCTCGAAGAAGATGGCGGTGGAAGCGGGAACGACGTTGTCGACAATCTTCTCGACCTCCTTGATGACAGGCTTCTCGACAATCTTCTCGACGATCTTGGGATTGTTCTTCACAGCCTCGTCGGCCATAGCCTGGGCGGCCTCTGCGGATACATATCCGGCGGCTGCGGCGGCTGCGGCGGCACTCTGGGCCTTTCCGCGGACGCCTCCTATGGTCCACACGCCGTTCAATGCGATGCGGGTGGTACCTTCAGCCTTGCGATACGCGTCAGCATCTCCGAAGATGGAAGGAGTCACGCCGAAACGTCCCTCGACTCCAAGGGCGAACGCCTTGGTGATGTTATATGAGAGACCGAGGCCGACGGTCGCACCTGCGCGGACCTTGAAAGCGTCACTCTCCTCGACGATAAGCACGCTGCCGGCATCCTGAACCTCAGAGAACTTGGTTCCCTCGGATGAGAAATTGATGGTGGGACCGGCGAAGAGATATACGTTGAACCTCGAAAGATCCTTGGCGAAGATGTTCGTGATATTGAGCATGGCGTCGAAGTTCAGCTCTCCGAACAGCTTGTTCTTGTAGCCTACCACGCCGTTTGCATTGTATGCGTTTCCTTCATTGGCATTCAGAGTCTGGAAGGGTCCGCCGATCACGGCGCGCACGCCCCATACAGGGGTGATGTACTTGCCGACCTGAAGGTTCACGTACACAGAAGGCTCGTTGAAACCGGGAGTCATCGGAGAAACGATTCCGACGCCTCCGCCGATGAAGATGTTGTTGCATTTGTCAGCGGTCTGCGCACTCGCAGCCACCATTCCGGCAAACATTGCCACTGACACCGCAAATAACTTGAGTTTCATATCTTTAATGCTTTTAATCCGTTAGAAATTGCTGAACTACTCTCCGATCACGATTCCGCCTCCGGCGTTCTCCTCATATCCGTGGCTGTGGCCGTGACCGTGGCCGTAAGGATCCTCAACCATGTCGAAGTTGATGGTGGTTCCATAGGTCGTGACATCGAAGCTTCCGACAGGAGTTCCGTCGGCCAGCACCGTATATCCGGTCGTGGTCCCGCTGTCAATGGTCCATACTACAAAGAGAGAGTATGCGGGAGCGACGAAGTGCGCGCTGGCGCCCTTATAGCTCGCTCCGACGTTCAGAGCGTTGGCATAGCTGTTCACGACGTCGGCGTACATGTCGTTGCTTACTTCAACACCGCTTACCGTGGCACCGGTCTTCACCTTGTAGTCCACATTGAATCCCATGGCGAAGGCGTTGTCGTTGTAAAACCACCAGTCGATACCGTTATGAGAATACTCGTGAGAGAGTCTTTCATCTTCAGGATATTCAGGCTTGCCCACGACAGTCACGGGATCGGCAGTTTCGATTGTGATTTCCACTTCAGACATGGGCTTGCCCACAACCATATACGCGCTGTATTCAGCCTCGCCGGCTGCGGCAAGGGCGTTGACATGCACGGTCTGGGTGTACTCCGCGCCCTCGTAGCTGACTTTCAGCTCCACGTCAGTCGCCGATATGGAAGGGGTACCGGTAATGGTGACCACATTGTTCTCGACATGATAGGGATCAGCAGTAAGGACAGCACCCACGGCGTCGGCGCCGGTGTTGACATCCCTGATGCTCACATTGATGCGCACTACGGCGTCCTTGACCTCGAACGCCGTCTCGATCTCCTCGGGCTGGCAGGCCACGAACGCTCCGGCCAACGCGAACAGTGCAAATAATTTTTTCATTTTTTTTATAAACATTGATTAAACTTGTTTCTTCCCAACCTGCCCTGAAACCGCCGTTCAAGGCACAAACCGCTACAAATATAGAATAATTTTCGTAAATATCAAAGGCTTTTCCGTTTATCGGAGTTTCGAATCGATATAATACGGGTTGAAGAAATTCCTGCCGGCTATGTTGTCGGACGCCTCGGTACGGAATTCCTTGTAGGCGGTACGTTCGTTGTTGGCGTTGTATGACATGCCCATCTGGCCGGAGGTGCTGATCTTGGGCCAGTAGCCGTAACGCTTCTGCCGGAAAGGGGGCAGCGATATCTGGAACCTGAAGCCGACATTCAGGTCGAAGTTCATTGACTTCTCGGCATAGAATCCGACCGAACAGCGGCGGAAATGCCTTATCATCTCGTACTTGAGTCCGTAGTCACCGTACAGGAAGCGCTGGGCGCGCAGGGTGAACTGGGTGTCCTGCTCGGGCCAGTAATAGTTGGCCGCTATGTTCCAGCGGAAATACGGCCTGCGGTCGTAATGGAAGATGAATCCCTCCCAATAGCAGTTCGCGAGCAGGCCGAGCTGCGTGTCCACCCAGAAGCGCTCGTTAGGGAACCAGTACGCCATCTCCAGCGCAAGCCCGTAGCAGTTGCCCGAGAAGACGCCGGCGGTCAGCTTTCCGAAGACATTGAGGTTCCACGGGTCGCGGAAGCGCTGCGAGAGCGAGACCATTCCCGGATGGATCCTGTCCTCCAGGGAACCGTAGCCGTCGTTATATATAGGAAACTTGATCTGGTAGGTGAACTTCATGCCGGGCCACAGCGACACTTCGAGGGCCGGCGACAGCTGCCACAGCGACTGATAGACCTGGTTGATTATCAGGTTCATCAGCGACACCTGCGGATAGACGAGGATGTTCACCTTGCCGAAGCTGCCGTTGAGCTTCTTCCCGCCGCGCAGGGCGTCCCACGACGAATCCAGGCGCTTGGTGGTATTCCACAGTCCGCTGGACGGATCGTAGGTCATCGTGACTTCGGGCACGTCGTACATCGTGGCGACTATCTTCACGGGGCGCATGTCACCTGCCGCAGACCGCTCTATCATATCTCTGACCGCTCCGAGCCCTTCTACGGGCAGCTTGTAGAAATCGGTCTCCACCGAATACGCCCGGAACTCATCGGTGGAAGCGGACCTCACGTTCAGGAACCCCGCCTCCGTGAGTTTCTCCGCGGTGCTGTCCGCCACATCCGCGCAGACGGCCGGCAAACTCCCCGCAGGAAGGGTCAGAGCCGCGCAGAGCAGCATCAGCGTTAAAGGGCCTCCGTTCATATTATCTTATAGATCAAGCGTATGGAAAGCTGGGGATACAACACCAGCCTGTCAAGCAGGGAGATGTCCCCTGTCAATGACACGGCGGAAGGGTCGAAGGCCGTCTCGGACGACGAGACAAGAGCGGGGACACCATGGTACCACACTCCCAGGTCAAGCTGGAAACCGATATTGCCCCTGGGCACGCTCCGGCCGAAGCCGAGCCCGAGATAGGGCCTGACCCTCGCAATGTCAAGCCTCGCTTCAAGCGATGCACCGCCGTCCTGTTCCGCAAGTTCGAAAGTACGGTCGCCCAGACTGAAGCGTATTCCCGGCAGCGAGTATTCCACATATCCGGGCGTTCCGCGGTACTCGGCGTTCAGCGCGTCGACCTCGGCCGCCAGCGCGCCATATTCGCTCCAGAAGGCGTCATCCGCCGAGACGGTCGCCGAAAGGAAGTTGTCTCCCATTCCGAAATAGGCTCCGGCAGTGATATGGAAGGAGCTCTTCCTGAACGGATAATACTCGAACATGAGTTTCGCCGTGCTCAGGTTCAGCACCGGACGCACGCTGATTCCCGCGTCAGGGAGGCGGGCCGCGATGCTCTCGTCGATGCCGAGACCAGCGAACTGGGCGTTGATCCTGTCGACCGTTGCATTCGCCTCGTCCATAGGGAGCTCCGAACGGAAGGTGCGGGCAAGCGACGGAGCATTGAATCCGGCCTTGACGACTATATGGTCGGTGACGACCGGAAGGGCAAGCTCGACCCCGACTCCGACGGTCCCGGCCTCGACTCCGAACGAAAGATTCTCGAACGCCTGCTGTGCGCTCGCGGCGCAAGGTCCGGCCATGAGGGCCGCAAGCATTAAAACAGTTCTGACTTCCATAGACAAATACACTGCTACTTGAGCCTCAGCTTGTACCGAAGGCCGAAATTTATCCAGCTCATGTTCTGAAGCTCGAACATCGCCTCGAACCTGTTGTCCCATACCGAGGCGACAAAACCCATATTGAAAGTGCGCGAATCGTATTCCGCGATGAAGTTGACGCTGTCGAGCAGCCAGAGGCCGCGCAGCCACCTGGGCTTCCACTCCACGCCCGCGGCCGGAGCATTGAGAGGATAGTCCCTCCTCCGGTTGTACTGATATGCCAGATGGGCGCCGACTTCTCCCCAGGAAGTCTCGAAATGCTTGCTGAAAGCAAGCCACACGCGGTTGAAATACCCGTTGCCGCTCCCCGTGACGTTCAGGTCGGCATATCCGCCTCCCGAGGAGCCGGTGGTCGGGTCGCTTATGCCCACGGCGAAAGCCGGCAGCCAGTCAAGGCCGAACTCGCCTTCCCTTAGCAGCTGCAGCTTGCCGTAGAAATGCCGGTCCTGATTGAACATGATCAGGTCACGGTCAGAAGGATTCGGCTTGCGCTTCCCGTCGAATATCGTACAGACATAACCCACTTCCATACGGCTCCAGAAAGTTATGCTGAAGCCGTATGCGAAAGTGTCATAGCCCCATGCATCCGGGGACAGGGAATGCTTGTTGAGGTAATTGTTGGTGATCATGAAAGTCCCGCTCTGCTCCATCTCCGCCGTAGGCATCTGAAGCAGGCCTGTCGAACTGTCGGTGAACTGAGCCCGGCAGACCTGAACGGAAAGCGCCAGCGCGAAAGCGAGTGCGCAGGCGCGGGACAATTCCCTGGACAAGTCCACCCCCGATCAATAGTTTCTCGCGGCGAGGCGGAAATAGCTCTTGGGATGAGCGCAGACCGGGCAGATCTCCGGAGCGGAAGGACCTACAACGATATGGCCGCAGTTGCCGCACTCCCAGATCGCATCGCCTTCACGCGTGAAGACAAGCTTGCCTTCGACATTTTCCAGCAGCTTCTTGTAGCGGGCCTCGTGCTCCTTCTCGATGTCGGCGACCATCTCGAACAGCGCGGCTATCTCGGGGAAGCCCTCCTCTCTCGCCTCGGCGGCGAACTTGGGATACATCTCGGTCCATTCGTAATGCTCTCCGGCGGCGGCGTCCCTGAGGTTCTCCTCGGTCTCGGGAACCGCTCCGCCGTGCAGGAGCTTGAACCATATCTTGGCATGCTCCTTCTCGTTGTTGGCCGTGGCCTCGAACAGTTCGCCTATCTGGACATAGCCGTCCTTCTTGGCCTTGGATGCATAATATGTGTACTTGTTGCGTGCCTCGCTCTCGCCGGCATATGCAGCGGCGAGATTGGCTTCCGTCTTCGTGCCCTTAAGTGGTTTCATGATTCTATATAATTAAAACAGACTTACAAAGATAACACATAATTTCATATATTTGCCCGGCTCGTCGAAAACTTGAACAACGATGGCAGACAACTACTTGGAAAAGAAATATGAGGAGCTGCGGCAGGGCCGGCCGGTGATACGCCGTCAGAACCCCTCGCTCGATTCGCTGCTTTCCTCCGCCGCGGCGGAAGACCTGTCCCCCGAGCCCGGATACAGGGTGGACAGGGCCCAGAGCGAAGCGGCGCTGGCCTCCGCCAGTAGACTGGGAGTGGAATTTGACGCCACGATGCCGGACGGGGATCCGGCAGTGCTCAGGATCACCTGCGCAGGAGCTTTCGAACTGGGCGAGGTCGTCACCGCCGTGAGGCTCAAGCTGGCCGAGCTCAGGCTCCATGCACGGATACGCCCGCTCGACGGAGGAGCAGGCGCGGAATTGAGAATATTCAGGGGGAAAAGATGATCAAAGCCTTCCGGGATAGGCTTCCAGAGCCTTCCCGAGAATTTCGACAGCCCTTTCAAGGTCCCTGCGGCACAGCACATAGGCCATCCTGACCTCCTGCCGTCCCTCGCCTTCCTCGGTGTAGAAGCCAGAGCCCGGAGCCATCATGACCGTCTCCCCGTCGAGGTTGAAGTCCCTCAGGCACCACAGGCAGAACTTCTCGGCATCGTCCACTGGCAGCTTCACCATAGTGTAGAACGCCCCCATGGGCATGGGAGCCATTACGCCCGGTATCCTGTTCAGTGCGTCTATCATGAAGTTGCGCCTGTCGAGATACTCGTCGTAGACGGCCTTCATGTAGTCCTTGGAGACATCGACCGAGGCCTCCGCGACGATCTGGCCGAGCAGAGGAGGAGAAAGCCTCGCCTGGCAGAACTTCATCACCGCCTCGTGCACTTTCCTGTTCTTCGTGCACAGGCAGCCTATGCGCACGCCGCATTCCGAATATCTCTTGGACACCGAGTCGAAGAGCACCACATTATCCTCGATGCCTTCCAGATGCATGGCGGAGACATACGGCCGCCCCGTGTAGATGAACTCCCGGTAGACTTCGTCGCTGAAAAGGAACAGATTATGTCTCCTGACTATCTCCCTGAACTGCTCCATCTCCTCCCTGGTGTACAGGTATCCGGTCGGATTGTTGGGGTTGCATATCAGTATGGCCTTGGTCCTCGGCGTGATCTGCTTCTCGAACTCCTCGACCGAAGGCAGCCTGAAGCCATCCTCTATCCTGGTCTTGACGCTTCGTATGACCGCACCCACGGAAATCGCGAACGCCATGTAGTTGGCATAGAAAGGATCGGTGACTATGAGCTCGTCACCGGGGTCCAGACAGGCGAGGAACGCGAAGAGCACGGCTTCCGAACCTCCCGCGGTTATGATTATCTCCTCCGGCGAGAGATAGATGCCGTACTCGGCATAATATTTCACCATCTTGGTGCGCAGCGACAGATTCCCGTCGGACGGGCTGTACTCCAGGATCTCGCGGTCCACATGCTTCAGCGCGTCAAGGCCGCAGAGCGGAGTCTTTATGTCCGGCTGGCCGATGTTCAGATGATAGACCCTGATGCCGTTGCGCTTGGCCTCGTCGGCATAGGGTGCGAGCTTGCGTATGGGCGAGAACGGCATGTTCCCGGCCCTCTGTGAGATTTCCATGACTTGCTATTCCACTGTTATTGATGTCTCGGCCCCTCCGAGCAGAGGCGAGCTGAAACGGACGGTTATCTTTCCGCTTTCCCCCGTCGCGCGTATGTATGCCATCAGGCGGCCGCGGTACGCCCTGCGGGAATCGGAAGTGTTGACGCTCATGTCGGTGTTGCTGCCGGATTCCAGTCCGAGCAGTTCGCCGGGGCCCTCGACGGTGCAGCTTATCATGTTGTCAGCCGGCTTGCAGACATTGCCGTCGTCATCGAGAATCTCCACGACCACATGTGCGACGGAGCCTTTTCCGTCCAGGACCTCCCTGTCGGGCACGGCCTTCAGCTCCAGCGGACGGAGCGCCGTGTGTATCTCATATTCCGACTCGGGGACTTCTCCGTCGTAGCCCACGGCCTTCAGGGTCCCGGGAGAGAAAGGCACGTCCCAGAAGACAAGGCCGGTATCGGGATCGAGAGGCTTCCTCTCCCCTATCTGCTTCCCGTTGAGGAAAAGGGCCGCGGACTCGGAGTTGGTGTAGCACAGGACCCTGACGGTCTGACCCTGCTCGTAGTTCCAGTCGTCCCAGGCTTCGGTAGTGTTCCGCAGGCGCGCGCTCGTGCCTATGTAGCATACGGGCTCCTCGCACCACAGCGCGGCGCGGAAATGGCCGCGCGGCTTCATGAAGCCGGCCAGGTCGAGCAGGCCGGTGTACATCCCCCGCGAAGGCCAGCTGGCGGCCTCCCCGAGATAGTCGATGCCCGTCCACAGGAACTGTCCGAAGATGAAAGGATTGTCGCGCACGGCCGTCCATGCGCGATAGTCGGGACGGTTCTCCGATCCGTAGATGATCCTGTCCGGGTAGGTCTCATGGTCCTTCTGATAGCGCGACTCGGTATAATTGTAGCCCACGACGTCGAGCGCGGCGGGGTATTCAGTCTGGTTGGACATCACCACCCCTGCCAGCGCCCCTGTCACGGGACGCGAGCTGTCGAGCGCGCGCACGCATTCGGCAAGACGCCGGCCTATCACGCCTATGCGCATGGCGTCGGGCGCCTCGGGCTTATACCCGCCGTACGCGGCCTGAGTGAAATCCTCGTTGCCGCCGTCGAGAACCGGGTGGGAGTACGGGTCGTTGGGATAATCGACCTCGTTGCCTATGCTCCACATGAACACGCAGGGATGGTTCCTGTCACGCATCACCATGTCGCGCACGTCACGCTCGCCCCATTCCTCGAAGAAATCGAAGGTCCCGTCATACGCCGGCGTGCCGACATTCCAGCCTTCCACCCACTTGCGCTTGGGGAACTCCCATTCGTCGAAAGCCTCGTCCATGACCAGCAGGCCGAGACGGTCGCAGAGGTCGTAGAACATCGGCGCCTGGGGATTGTGGCTGGTCCTTATGGCATTCACGCCAATGGCCTTCAGGTTCCGGAGCCTGCGCTCCCATACTTCGAAGGGCACGGCCGCGCCGAGCACTCCCGCATCGTGGTGCAGGCACACTCCCTTGACCTTCATCCACCTGCCGTTCAGCGCGAAGCCGCGGTCGGGGTCGAAGCCGAGAGTGCGCAGGCCGACATTCACCGAACAGCTGTCGACCACTGACGCTCCGTCGAGAAGTTCCGCCCTGAGCACATAGAGATAGGGGTCGTCCATGTCCCAGCGGCGAGGATCGCGCAGCTTCAGCCGCACCGTCTGACTCTCCGAAGCCCTGCGGACCAAGGTGCCCGCGACTTCCTTCCCCGAGGCGTCGGAGAGAGTCAGCTTCAGCCGCAGGTTCCTGCCGTCAAGTCCGTCTATCGCCGCGTCCACCGCTATCACGGCGGCCTTGTCATCGATGGTCTCAAGCCTGTATCCGACTCCCCACTGCGCGAAATGAGCGTCTCCGGCCTTCACGAGCCATACATCGCGGTAAATGCCCGAACCGGTGTACCAGCGGGAGTCGGCGTTGCGGCTGTGATCCACCCTCACGGCTATCACATTGTCGCCGCCGCGGTCCAGCCATGGCGTCAGGTCATACATGAACGAAGCATAGCCGCTGGGCCGCTCGCCGAGCAGACGGCCGTTGAGATAGACGCTGCTGCGGTTGTACACACCTTCGAAATATATGAACAGCCGCGCGGCGTCGCCGACGGAACTTCCGTCGAAATGCTTCCTGTACCATGCGACCCCGCCGGGAAGGTATCCGGTGCAGCTGGCCAGCGACGGCGAAGGCAGGCCCTCGACGGACCAGTCGTGCGGCAGCTCGAGAGTCCTCCAGCCGCTGTCATCGTATCCGACGTCAGCAGCCCCGGGGAAGTCTCCGAGGCTGAATTTCCAATCGTCGTTGAATTTCGAAGCGCTTCCGAATGAGACCTGGGCATGTCCGGCGAAGGACGCCAGCAGGAAAAGCGCGATCAGCGAAGTCAGCAGTCGTTTCATTTGCATCCAGAATTTCAAAACGCTATAAAGGTAAGAAATTCCGCAGGCATTTCATCGTCGCCGCCTCCAAAAATTCACGGCATGTCACTGCTGCATGGCGGCGCCGACCAGCTTCTCGAAGTCGCTTCGGCTCATGCGGCCGTCGATGCAGATGAAGATGCTCTCCGAGCCGTCCTCCACGAACAGCATGAAGCCGTTGAGGAAATCCGAGCCGTTCTTCTCCGGCCTGGTGTACATCCTCACATGCTCGCTTCCGTCCCTGGCCTCCATAAGCATGTCGAAGCGGCCCTTGCGCACCATCTCGTCCACATCCTTGCTCATTCCCGCGTTCACTCCGGCATTCGAGCTGTTGATTATGTACATGCCTTCGAGCGAACGGATTATCGGAGCCAGGTCGAGCTTCTCACCGCCGGCATCCATGGGTAATTCGGGCAGCTGCCCCATCATCTCGAACATCGAGGGCGAAATGTATACGGCCTCCACCCCTTCCTTTCCGGAGTACCTGCCGTAGATGCTTTCGCCGCTCTGGGCGAAAGATGAAACCGCGAACAGCATGGCCGCGGCCAGAATCATTGTCTTCTTCATTTTCGTGTGATCTTATCGATTATTTCCTTTGGTCTGTTGAACTCGGGGGCCGCTTCCAGCAGCACGCCGGCTCCCTTCTCCAGTTTTTCCGAAATCAGCGAGAAGCTTTTCTCCACTTCGGCGTAAGCGAGGCGCGGATCGTCGAATGTGTCAGCGGGAGCGCCCCGGCCGCTGAACGTCAGCACTCCAAGCACGACCGCCGCCGCTGCTCCCGCGAGCGAAATCATGGCCGTCCGAAGTCCGAAGCCGGAGCTCCTGCGGGCGGAATCCTCCGCAGCCAGTCCGGCAATTCCGGCTTCCAGTCTGTCCGAGAAGCCTTCCGGCACTTCGACCGAGCCGTCTCCGGATATACCTTCGAGTTCCTCGAAACTCATCCTTTCAATGTCTTCAGTCCTCTTCATAGCGATATAGCCTTTCTTATTTTCCTTCTGGCATTGCTGAGCTGCACTCTCAGTGTCAGCCCGCTCCTGCCTGTCAGTGATGATATCTCTTCATAGCTCATACCTTCAAGAGCCCGCATCTTAAGGACTTCCCTCTCCCCTTCCGACAATTCCCCGGCAGCTTTCATTATGCAGAGCATCCTTTCCCTGGAGACGAGCTCCGCATCCGCAGAGCCGTCGGCGGCAATGTCCTCCTCCACTTCTTCAGTCTTTCCCGACGCTGCGGCCCGGATGCGGTCGATGCAGATGTTGCGCAGCATGGTGATGCAGTATGCCTTGGGATTGCGCACTGCGTCAAGAGAATCCCTCGCACTCCACAGACGCACGAACAGGTCCTGAACCGCATCCTCCGCGTCGGCAGGGGATTCCAGCATATACAAGGCGACCCTGTACAGCGGCTCTCCGAGCGGCAGAAACTTATCCTTGAATTCCCCGGCGGTCATCTGGCTACATATTGTCTTTCAGCAGTTCCGCGACGGCTTCCATGGAAATTCTTCCGAACACGCAGACAAGCGCGCAGTCGTCGGGAGTGAATATCACCACGTCACGCATATCGCCGGTCCTCTCGTCGGTGGTTCCGTATATGCTGACCGAAGAGCCGCCGTCGTTCACCGACATCAGCAGGTCGCTGTTCCTGAGAGCGGATGATATCCTGTCGTTGAACAGCCTGCGTTCGCGCTCAGGACCGTCTTCGTATTCGACGACCACGACCCGGCGGACGCCGTTCATGACTTTGACGGCCTTTCTGAATTCGGGATCGGCGCCGGCTTCGGACATACCCGCGACCGAACGCATGAGCCAGACACCGAGCCTGCCGACCTTCACGACTTCAAAGCCTTCAGTGCCGCGGAAGCCGTTCACTATGTTGACGAGTCTCTGCTCCGGGACCGTCCTTGCCGCAGCCCCGGGAGCCATGCCCGACGAGGCGGCGAGCGACAACATCAATAACAGTAGTATTCTCTTCATAAGCATTAAGCGCCAGTTTTCAATCACGCTTCACATACATGACGGATAAATATCGGAAATGTTAATAAAATTCGCGGCGATAAGAAACATTTATCGCAAAAAGGTTGGCATATCTGAAATAAAGGGATAAATTTGCGGCCCGTTAACGCTTGACTGGAAGCATACAATGGAACTCAGGCAATTGTACTACTTCGTCAAGGTCGCCGAGACCTTGAATTTCTCGGAGGCGGCCCGGTCCCTCTTCGTGACACAGAGCACGCTCTCGCAGCAGATAAAGCAGCTCGAGGAGGAATTCGGCACCGCACTGTTCGTGCGCGATTCGCATTCCGTGTCCCTGACCGAGAACGGAGAACGGCTGCTGCCGCTGGCCAAGCGCACGCTTCAGGACGCCCGGGACTGCCAGAACCAGATACGCGATCTCCAGGAGATGGTCTCCGGAGAACTGATCGTGGGCGTGACCTACTCGTTCTGCCCCATACTCACGGAAACTGTCAGGAATTTCATCGACAGCTATCCCGGCGTCAAGCTCAGGATACTCAGCAGGTCGAGCGAGGAACTGATATCCCTGCTGCGCAAGCGCGAAGTCGACTTCGTGCTCGCGTTCAAGCCCGACGAGAGCTACGACGACATCGAATCCCACACGCTTTTCAACGACAGGCTTTCGGTGATCCTCCGCGGCGACCACCCGCTCGCCGGCCGGAGCAAGCTGAGCTTCAAGGAGCTCGAAAGGCAGAAGATCGCCCTCCCCGCAAAAGGGCTGCAGGCGCGCAACGCCCTCGACAGGCGAGTGGACATCCACAAGCAGAATCTCGACATCTGCATTGAGCTGGACGAGATCAACATCCTGCTGGACATAGTGCAGAACAGCCACCTGCTGACCATATTGTCCGAGGCTACCATCCATCACCACAAGGAGAAGCTCCGGGCGATACCCCTCGACATCCCGCAGAACCAGATGGAAGGCTGCATCCATGTGCTGAGGAAAGCCTACAGGAAACGCTCGGCCGAGGCCTTCGTCAAGCTGCTCCGCGAATCCAACGAAATAAACGAAAGAATACAAAGATGGCTCTAATCAACAGCTTATGAATTTTCTAAACACTCTTTTCAACGGAACCGAAGGTATATGGAGCGGAGGAATCGCCCACTCCATAATAATACTGGCCCTCGTGATCGCGCTCGGGAAGATCATGGGCAAGATCAAGATCGCCGGCATCAGCTTCGGAGTGACATGGATATTGTTCATCGGTATCGCGTTCAGCCATTTCGGGATGACCCTCGACCCCAACCTGCTGCAGTTCCTCAAGGAATTCGGACTCATACTGTTCGTCTACAGCATAGGTCTTCAGGTCGGCCCCGGCTTCTTCTCCAGCCTCAAGAGCGGAGGAGTGGGGCTCAACCTGCTCGCCTTCCTCGTGGTGCTGCTCGGCGTGGGCATAACGATAGCCCTGCATTTCATCACCGGCCAGCCCATCACGACCATGACGGGCATCATGTCCGGAGCCGTCACCAACACCCCCGGTCTCGGCGCCGCACAGCAGGCATACTCCGACATCTATCACACCGGAGCCCCTGAAATAGCTCTCGGATACGCCGTGGCCTATCCTCTCGGCGTCATAGGCTGCATACTGAGCTTCGTGGTGCTCAGGGCGTGCTTCTACAGGAAGCCCCTTCCGGTAAAGGCCCCCGCAGGCAGGGATGACAAGAAGATAGAGATTCCCGAGATAGAGCGCGCCGACCATCTCAGCGACAGCAAGTACATCTCCCGCCGCATCATAATCTCCAAGCGCAAGCTCAACGGAATGGTGCTCGGCAAGCTCGAATTCGAAAACGTGCTCGGAGCCACGGTGACCCGCATCCGCAGGGCCGGCATCGAGCTCAAGGCCACTCCCGAAATCCGCCTCCAGTACGGCGACCAGGTGACGGTGGTCGGAAGCGAGCAGAGCATAGCGGCCGTGGAGAAGGTGCTCGGCAATTCGCGCAAGCGTCTCGACGACCCCAACCTCGTGCCCATCTTCATGGGAATCGCGCTCGGATGCATACTCGGAAGCATACCCATAGTCTTCCCCGGCATCCCCCAGCCCGTCAAGCTCGGACTCGCGGGAGGACCGCTCATCGTCAGCCTGCTGATCAGCCACTTCGGCCCGCAGTTCAAGGTGGTGACCTACACGACCGCCAGCGCCAACCTGATGCTCAGGGAAATAGGAATCGCCATCTTCCTCGCCTGCGTCGGCCTCGAAGCCGGAAACGGTTTCGTGGACACCATAATCCATCAGGGAGGCTATGTCTGGATAGGCTACGGAGCCATCATCACCGTAGTTCCGATGATAATCGCCGGGCTCGTGGGCCGCTTCGCGATGAAGCTCGACTACAACACCCTGATAGGCGTGCTCGCCGGCTCATGCACCAACCCTCCCGCTCTCGCCTATGCCGGAGAGCAGGACAAGAACAGCGACCATGCGGCCGTGGGCTACGCCACGGTGTACCCTCTGACCATGTTCTTCAGGGTGCTGCTCGCCCAGATGCTGATACTGTTCTTCATCTGATGATAGCCGCTTTCGCTTTTTCCGATAGGACTATAGTTTTCGCCTAAAGCGGCAATCGGAACAAAGAGTAGCCAGGACTTGCGGACGACGCCGTGCGACATTACCTTTGCCGCGTAAACAAACCTTATAGAAGTTATGTACGCACTTTACATAATCGCATTCGTGACGGTATCCGCCCTGGCCTACAGGTTTTCAGAGATTCGCAAGGCGCACCGGGCAGTGGTTCACGCTGAAAATGAGACCAAGCTGGAAAAGGCGCTCGACAAGTACAGGGAACTCGACGACTAAAGCAGGACATCATCAATCCAACACCATAGAAGGTGGGCGACTCGACAGCCGTCCACCTTTATTATGAATAGTGCTATATTTGCAGGATATGAGAATATTCAACGCATTTGCGGCCGCGGTATGCGCCGCCGCCATCGCCGGCTGCGGGATGCAGCGTCAGGGCGGGGAACAGGCTCAGCTCAGGACCGGCGACCTGATATTCGTCGGAATCCCCGTCGACTACAGTCTCGACAGCGACTCGATGGCGGGCGCGATCTCGGACGCCACCGGGAATGACGGCGAGCTCAACATCATCCATGTCGCCGTCGCTGAAGTGCAGGGCGACAGCTGCTGGATCATCGACGCGACCATAAAGCACGGGGTGGACAGGCATCCGCTCGACACCTTCCTGACGGACTTCACGCTCCGCGACGGTTCCTATCCGGTATTCAAGGTGATGAGGCTCAGGGACGACAGCCGCGCACAGGAGTTCGTGGACAACACCAGGAAATTCCTCGGCCAGCCCTACGACTCTGCGTTCCTGCCCGACAACGGGGCGATGTACTGCTCGGAACTCGTGTACGAGAGCTACCTGACTCCGGACGGCGGCCACATCTTCAGCGAAGCGCCCATGAACTTCCTTGACGACGAAGGCGCCATGCCCGTCTACTGGGAGCAGCTTTTCGGAATGCTCGGCATGGAAGTACCTCAGGGAATCCCGGGCACCAACCCGAGGCAGATGTCCCGGGATCCCGCGCTCGTGAGCGTGGAGCTCGATTTCCCGGGAGAATGAGACGGATTTTGAATTGTTTCCCTTAATGGATATATTTGTTGGATATAACTTTTTTTGCCATGTCCCTTAAAATCTCCGAAAAGTCTCGCCTGATGCCGGCATCGGCCATCAGAAAACTCGTCCCGCTCGCAGACGCAGCGAAGGCGGAAGGCACCAAAGTCTACCATCTCAACGTCGGAGCCCCTGACATAAAGTCGCCGGACTGCGCGTTCGAGGCCGTGGAGGACTGCTGCAGGAAACTGCACCACCTGTCGTACACCAACTCCGCAGGACTCATGGAACTCCGCAAGGGGCTTGTCGAGAAATATTACCGCAGGATAGGCATAGACATAGAAGTCAGCGAACTGCTTGTCGAAGTCGCCGGCAGCGAGGCCTTCGCCAACGCGATGCAGATAGTGGCCGACGAAGGCGACGAAATCATAGTCATCGAGCCTTACTACACCAATTACCAGACATTCGCCTACCTCAACGGCATCACGCTCAGGGCCGTGCCCACCGACATCCACCAGGGCTTCGCGATACCCGACATCTCCGAATTCGAGAAGCTCGTGAACGGAAAGACCCGCGCCGTGCTTCTGAGCAACCCCTGCAATCCTTCCGGAAAGCTTTTCAGCCGCAGCGAGATGACAGCAATCGGCGAATTCTGCCGCAGGCACGACCTGTTCCTGATATCCGACGAAGTCTACCGCGAGTTCTGCTACACCGACGAACCCCATTTCTCGGCCATGAACATCCCCGGATGCGAGCAGAACGTTATACTCGTGGATTCCGTCTCCAAGCGCTACAACCTCTGCGGGGCCAGGATAGGCTGCATAGTCTCGCACAACAAGGACGTGATGGCCGCGGCGATGAAATACGCCCAGTCGCGGCTATGCCCGCCGGTCTTCGGCCAGTACGCCGCAATCGGCGCCCTCGACACGCCGAAGGAGTACTTCACTGAGGTCAGGGAGGAATACATCCGCCGCAGGGACTGCGCGCTCAAGCTCATCAACGACATCCCGGGCGTCTACGCGCCTGTACCCTATGGTGCGTTCTACACCGTCGCGGAGCTTCCGGTAGACGACGCCGAGGACTTCGCCAGATGGATGCTCACCGACTTCCGCCTCGACGGGCAGACCACGATGGTGACCCCCGCACAGTCGTTCTACAAGACGGCCGGAGTCGGGAAGAACCATGTCCGCATAGCCTATGTGCTCGAAGTGCCCGAACTTGAAAAGGCCCTGCATGTATTCGCTGAAGGTCTGGCCGCCTACAGACGGCTTCACCCGGGCTCCCACCAATAAGTTCCAAGATGAAACCAGTATTCAGCACTCTTACTGACCTTTACAATTTCGCGACCTCCAGATATCCCCGCAGGACTGCGTCGGGGTTCGCCGACGGAGGCCAGTGCTACACCTATTTCCAGTTCAAGGAATGTTGCGACAACATTTCGAGAATACTTTCGAACTTCGGCATAGGGGCAAGTGACAAGGTGGCCATACTGTCGGAGAACATGCCCAACTGGAGCATAGCCTTCTTCGCGATAACAGCCTTCGGACGCATAGCGGTGCCCATGCTCCCCGACCTCTCGCACGACGAGGTCGAGAACATTCTGGCCCATTCCGGGGCCAAGGCGATATTCATATCCAGGAAGCAGCTCGGCAAGCTCAGCGAGGAGACCGTGAAACGGCTCAACCTGGTCATAGATATCGAAGACTTCAATTTCATAAAAGCCATCGGGGAGTCCTACACCTGCGACGGAAAGGTGAGCGTACCGACTCCGCTCGACATCGCCGCCATACTCTATACCTCCGGGACCACCGGAAACGCCAAGGGAGTCATGCTGAGTCACCGCAATTTCTGCTTCAACGTGCTCAGCTCATGGTACAGCTTCCGGATAAGCAGGAAGGACGTGTTCCTCTCCATACTTCCCATGGCCCACACCTACGAACTCAGCATCGGCATGCTGTACCCCTTCGCCATGGGAGCCAGGGTCGCATATCTCCAGAAAGTGCCGACCCCTACGATACTGATCGCCACTCTCAGGCAGGTACGCCCCACCGCGATGCTGTCCGTGCCGCTGATAATCGAGAAAATCTACAAGAGCAGCATCATACCAACCATCAACGGAAGCAGGTTCCTGCAGTTCCTGCAGAAGAACATGGCATGGGTGCTCCATACGCTCATAGGCATAAAGCTCCGCAAGACTTTCGGCGGCAGGCTGAAGTTCTTCGGAATAGGCGGAGCGAAACTTGACCCGACCGTCGAAGCCTTCCTCAAGAAGACCGGCTTCCCCTACGCGATAGGCTACGGACTCACCGAGACGGCTCCGCTGATCTGCGCGGCTCCTCCGGGAAAGACGGCTGTCGGCTCGACCGGCAGGGCCGTGCCCGGAATCCAGGTCCGGCTCGACGACATCAATCCCGAGACCGGCGAGGGGGAGATCACCGTAAAAGGCCCCAACGTGATGCTCGGCTACTACAAGGACTACGACCGGACCCTGTCCGTGCTGAGTCAGGACGGATGGTTCCGCACAGGCGACCTCGCATGCTGCGACGGTAAGGGCCGCTACTTCGTAAAAGGCAGGCTCGGCAGCCTGATCGTAGGGGCCTCGGGAGAGAATATCTATCCCGAGGAGATAGAGAACGTCATCAACAGCATGGACGGAATCTCCGAGTCGCTCGTGATAGAACGCAACGGACAGCTCATAGCTCTCGTGCAGTTCAACGACAATGTCATCGATTGGAAGCTCGAAGGCAAGGACAAGTTCATCGAAGATCTTGAGGCCCGCAAGAAGGCTATTCTCGAATTCGTGAACGCGAGGGTCAGCAAGTTCATGAAGATTCGCTCCGTCGAAGTCCAGAAGGAGCCTTTCACCAAGACGGCCACCCACAAGATCAAGCGTTTCCTCTATACCAAGGACGACAAGGCCGGAAAATCCGAAGCCGGACAGACGAATTGATGTAGTTACAGGACAGACAATCCCCCCCCTGCGGCAGGCGAAAGATTTGGGAAAAGCCTGCCACAGGGGGATTGTCTGTCCGAATAGGTAACTGCAACTATGCTGACATGCGGGGACACGCGTCAGCCTATGACTTCACTTGGGAAGGAGGAATCAGCTTCGGGAACCGATGATAACCCGGAAGCAGTCGAACTTGTTCAAACTACGGGGACGCCAAGGAAGAAAAGGCGGTTGCCTCGAGGGAGGCTATTCCCTCGTCTTCGCCTCATGAGAGGCAACTGCCGGCCGCTGAAGCAGAATGCCAGAAAAGACTACCTTAACTCCGCGAGCTCGCAGACCAGGCGCTCGGTCTTCTCCCAGCCGAGGCAGGGATCGGTGATCGAGCAGCCGTAGACGCCGTCGCCGGCCTTCTGGCTGCCGTCCTCGATATACGACTCAATCATCAGACCCTTGACGAGCCTGAAGATATC
>CALVAD010000031.1 GCA_944325495.1 uncultured Bacteroidales bacterium
GACGGGAAGCCCGATACAGGACGGAGCCCAAATCTTATTCAGAGGCTTTCTGAAAGTTCGGCTGACGGCTTTTTCATACAGTATCTGCGCTTTGGTGCAGGTACTGTTTTTTTTGACAATATTTAAAGTAATATATAATGTTGTTTTATGTAGTTGCGGCAATTGCCGGTGCCGTCATCGGAATTGCGATTTATATAGCGGTCGTCAGGCTTGTCGCCAAGGGCCATGCCGACGCCATCATCGAAAAGGCCAACGCCGAGGCCGAGAACATCAGGCAGCAGAAGATCTTCCAGGCGAAGGAGAAGTTCCTGCAGCTGAAGAGCGAGCATGAGAAGTTCGTGAACAGCAAGAACTCCGAACTCAAGGACAGGGAGAACAACATCAAGTCCAGGGAGGGCCAGCTCAACCAGCAGGCCGGCGAGCTCAACCGCCGCCAGCGCGACCTTGATTCCCAGAAAGGCCAGCTGAACGCCCAGCGCCAGAAACTGGAGGCCAGGATGGAGGAATGCGACAGGCTGACCCAGCAGGTGAACAGGGAGCTGGAGAATATCGCGGGCATGACCTCCGAGGAAGCCAAGAAGATGCTGATCGACAACCTCAAGGCCGAGGCGCGCTCCGAAGCCCAGGCATATATCAATGATACCATGGACGAGGCCAGGCTGAACGCCGCGCGTGAAGCCAAACGCATAGTAATCAATACTATACAGCGTACCGCCACCGAAACTGCCATCGAGAACGCCGTGACCACCTTCCCCATCGAGAACGATGAGGTCAAGGGCCGGATCATCGGACGCGAGGGCCGAAACATAAGGGCTCTCGAGGCCGCTACGGGCGTCGAGATCGTGGTTGACGACACGCCGGACGCCATCCTGCTTTCAGCGTTCGACCCCGTCCGCAGGGAGATTGCGAGACTTTCGCTGCATCAGCTTGTGATTGACGGCCGCATTCATCCCGCCCGTATCGAGGAGGTGGTGGCAAAGGTCAGCAAGCAGCTGGACGACGAGATTCTCGAGACCGGAAAGCGCACCTGCATAGATCTGGGAGTCCACGGCCTGAACATCGAGCTCGTCAAGCTCATCGGCCGCATGAAATACCGTTCTTCATACGGACAGAACCTTCTGCAGCACTCGCGCGAAGTGGCGAACATCTGCGCCACGATGGCGTCGGAGCTCGGACTGAATCCCAAGATAGCGAGAAGGGCCGGCCTGCTGCATGATATCGGAAAGGTCTGCGAGAACGATCCCGAATATCCTCATGCGATACTTGGCGCCCGAATTGCCGAGCAGTACAAGGAGCGCCCCGAAATATGCAACGCCATCGGCTCCCACCATGAGGAGATGGAGATGACCTCCGTCTATTCTCCTCTGGTTCTCGTCGCCGACGCCATCTCCGGAGCACGTCCCGGAGCAAGGCGCGAGGTCATCGAGTCATATATCAAGCGGCTCGAAGGCATGGAGAATCTGGCTGCTTCATATCCCGGCGTGACGAAGTCGTATGCCATACAGGCGGGCCGCGAGCTCCGCGTGATAGTCGGCGCCGACGAGGTGAGCGACGAGCAGGCCGCGCGTCTTTCGACCGACATCGCCCAGCGCATTCAGGATGAGATGACATATCCCGGACAGGTGAGGATCACCGTAATCAGGGAGACACGTTCAGTAGCGATCGCCAAATGATGATTAATCTGCTTCTATTCGCCATCGTGCTTCAGGCGGGACCTACCGTGAGCTGGACTTCGGAAGTCGAGCAGACGGAGGACGGTCCCCGCGTGGTGCTTACGGGCGAGCCGGCTCCTGGAATCGACCACATCAGCGGTACGGTGGATTTCATGAGCTGCATAGGCACCCAGTGCAACATGCCCGAAGACTGGGAGTTCGACCTCTATCTGAATGGCGGCGCTTCCGCCGCGGCCGAGGCGTCAGTTTCTTCTTCGTCTGCGGCTTCCGCATTCCAGCTTCCCGGCGCTCTCGGACGGCAGGGCGGGACTTCGTCTTCAGCTGTCGCCGGGACCGCTCCGGCCGAAGTGTCTCAGGCGGAGCCGGTTCCGGCTTCGTCCGCCTCATCGCTGTGGGGGCTGATTCTCGAGGCTATTCTGTGGGGTTTCGCGATGCTGCTGACTCCCTGCGTCTTCCCCATGGTGCCCATGACCATATCCTTCTTCCTCAAGGGCAGCGGATCAGCCGCGGCAGGCCGTTTCAAGGCCATGATGTACGGTCTGTTCATCGTGCTGCTGTATACCGTGCCGATATCCGCGATAATCGGTGTCACCTGGCTGGTGGGCGGAAGCGGGGTCACGGCCGACATCTTCAACTGGCTTGCGACGCACTGGCTTCCCAATATAGTGTTCTTCCTCGTGTTCATGCTGTTCGCGGCGAGCTTCTTCGGGGCGTTCGAGATAACCCTGCCTTCGAAGTGGACCAACAGCGCCGACAGTAAGAGCGACCGCAAAGGGCTCGGAGGCGTGTTCTTCCTTGCCCTGACTCTTGTCCTCGTCAGCTTCAGCTGCACCGGCCCTATAGTCGGCACCGTGCTCATAAAGAGCACGCAGGGCGAGTTCTGGGCTCCGATGGTCACGATGCTGGCGTTCAGCGTCGCCTTCGCCCTGCCGTTCACGATATTCGCGCTGTTCCCGTCGCTGCTGAAGAAGCTGCCCAGGAGCGGCGGCTGGCTGAATTCCGTCAAGGTGGTTCTCGGCTTCATCGAGATCGCCCTGGGACTGAAGTTCCTCAGCACGGCGGACCAGACCTACCATTGGGGACTGCTCGACAGGGAGGTGTATCTGGCGATATGGATAGTGGTGTTCACTTTGCTCGGATTCTACCTTCTCGGGAAGCTGCGCTTCAAGTATGACTCTCCGGTGGAGCATCTGTCGGTCAAGAGGCTGGTGCTCGCGATAGCGGTGTTCTCATTCGTGGTATATATGGTACCCGGCATGTGGGGAGCCCCGCTGAAGGCGCTCTCCGGCTATCTTCCGCCGATGGAGACCCAGGATTTCGTGATGGGACAGGGCTCCGGAACGGTGTCTGTGACGAAGGCTGAGGCCGCCACGGACGGTGCTGACGGCATGATCACCATAGCCCATGGTCTGCGGGCGTATGACAATATCGATGATGCTGTCGCCGCTGCGCGGCGTAGCGGGAAGCGGATCTTCGTGGACATCACCGGGCATGGTTGTGTCAACTGCCGCGAGATGGAGGCCAGGGTATGGTCGGATCCGGAGGTCCTGAGGATGCTCAGGGAGGATTTCGTGATACTTGCTCTCTATGTCGACGACAAGACGAGGCTTCCGGAGGACGAGCAGATCGTGACGGAGAGCGGAAGAGTGCTCAAGGATGTCGGACGGCTGAACTCTCATATAGCTCTGACCCGTTTCGGTGTGAATTCCCAGCCGAATTATTTCGTGCTGGACCAGAACGGCGACATAATGAGGGGACCGCGGGCCTATGACCTTGACATCCCTGCATATATCGAATTCCTCTCGGAATAGTTTCCTCAGCTACAAAGGTGCGTTAAATGAAAAAATCTGTTTTCGCAATCCTGGCAGTTACTCTGTCATGCTGCTGGTCACAGCTTCAGGCCCAGTCTCTCAAGGATCTTTTCGGCAATGGCGGCGTCGAGGATGTTGTCGAGTCCGTAGTGGACCAGCTCGACGTGATTCCAAAGAACATTGAGGGGAATTGGGAGTTCGCTGGTTCAGCTGTCAAGCTCTCGGGGGACAACATGCTGATGAACGCGGCTTCGGAACTTGCAGCCGGCAAGGTTGAGGCTACTCTCGACGAGTATCTTCAGAAAGTCGGCATCAGGGAGGGGCTTTTCAGCTATACTTTCAATGAGGACGGAACTTTCTCCACTTCATTCAACCGGACCAGTTTCCCGGGCCAGTACACATTCTCCCAGCAGGAGAAGACACTCGAGCTCGACTACGGCAGGAACGAGAAGCTGAAGGGCATCGCTCTCAAGACCAATGTCTCCGTCGGCACGAGTTCCTTGCAGCTTCTGTTCAATGCGGACAAGTTGCTCGAGTTCATCTCGAAAGTCACTTCTTCGGCCGGCGATTCCAAGCTCGGGGCTCTGACCTCGCTGCTCGACCAGTATGACGGCATGCAGATCGGTTTCGAACTCAAGCGCATGAAGTAGTCCGGGCGACTGCCTTCGCAGGAAAATGAAGTGCCCCGCGGCAGGTGATTTAGGAACAGCCTGTCGCGGGGCATTTGCATTCCGCCATGCCGGATCCCTTCGGAAGAGGCTGCCTCCGGAGAGGTTCCGCTGCGCTTCATCCCGCCGCTGGCGCGGCACCCGCTCACGGCCGCGGGCGGCCAGCCTCTCCGGAGGCAGCCTCTTCCGTGGGAATAATGCACTTTGGTAAATTCTGAACAGGCCCGCCTATTCGTTGAAGACAGGCGCCGGGACATTGACTCCCGGGGAGGATCCGGCATCCGGGAAATAGGGCCAGCCGTCATCGGTCCAGCCGATGCGGTCGATGCACAGACAGCGGTTCGCATATCCGTTGCCCTTCCAGTAGCTGTGGTAGGCCATCCACTGCTGCCCTGCGCCGTCAGTGACAATCTGGGTGCAATGGCCCGTGCCGATGAACTCGCCGTCTTGGGAGGCATCCATTATCACATTGTCGAAGCCTCCCGCCGTCATGCGCTGTCCGTCAGGCCCCTTGTACGGACCGAAGATGTTCCGTGAGCGGGCGACGACCAGGCGGTAGCTGCTCTCTTCATGCTTGCAGCAGGAGCCCTTCGAAGCGAACAGATAATACCATCCGTCCCTCTTGAAGGCGTATGCTGCTTCCATGTTGCTGGCGCTCAGTCTTTTCTTTTTCGCGCCTTCAGCCGGCTTCAGCCCCTGTCCGTTCAGTTCTATGACCCATATTCCGGAGCCGGGGCCCAGACTGCCCCAGAAAAGATATTTCCGCCCGTCGTCGTCGACGAACAGGGCCGGGTCGATGGAATTCGTTACTCCGGTGGACTTGAAGCTGACGACTTCGCCGAGGTCGCGGAACGGTCCTTCCGGCCTGTCCGACACGGCTACGCCGCTGCCCTCGCGGAAGATCTGCGCCCATGCTCCGAGAGCATAGTACAGCAGGTATCCGCCCTCGGAGCGGTTGATGTCCGGCGCCCATATCCTAGTATTCCTGACCCATTCCGGCCTGCCTTCGGCGAAGCCGTCCCCGACGAACTCCCAGTCCACGAGATTCTCCGACCTGTAGACAGGGAGGTTGATGATGTCTTCAGGATGGTCGGCCGAGGCGTCTTTGGACGCGAACGCGTCGCCGTCCTTCTGGCTCTGGGTGGAATAAAGGTAGAAATAACCGGAGCCCTTCCTGTCGTCGAGTATGGTGGGGTCCGGGCAGTCGCGGCGCAGCACGGGATTGCTGTATTCCTGTGCTGCCAGAGCCTGTGCCGCAAACAGGCTGACGACGGCCGCCGCTGTCCGGAAGCGCATCTCAGAGAGCTTCTATCATCTTCGTGAACAGCTCGGTCATCCTGTCGGCTGCCAAGTCGGCCTGCTTGACCACGTCGTCTCCGTCGTTGTAGTTCTTCTCGAGGTTCAGGAAATTGGAGAGATTCGTGACCACCGACATTCCGAACACCTTGAGGCCGCAATGCCGGGCGACTATGACTTCAGGTATTGTGGACATGCCCACGAGGTCGGCTCCGACCATGTGATAGAAGCGGATTTCGGCCGGTGTCTCGTAGGAAGGTCCGGTGCTGCCGAAGTAGACTCCCTTCTTGACGGGGATGTTCAGCGAGCCGCATATTTCCTCCGCGAGAGCCTGGAGCCTGAGGTCGTAGGCGCAGGTCATGTCGGAGAAGCGCGGGCCGAATTCGTCTAGGTTGGGCCCTACCAGCGGATTGGGCATCATGTTGATATGGTCGCGGATTATTATCAGATCGCCGACCTTGTAGTCCTGGTTGCATGCTCCGGCGGCGTTGGAGACGAAAAGATATTCGATGCCGAGACGCTTCATGACCCTGACTCCGAGGGTCACCATGTCCATGCTGTAGCCTTCATAGTAGTGGAAGCGCCCCTGCATGGCGATTACTGTCTTTCCTCCGAGGGTGCCTATGATGAAATTGCCCTTGTGCCCTATTGCGGTGGATACGGGGAATCCGGGGATGTCTCCGTAGGGGATGACCGCGGGGTACTCTATTTTCTCTGCGAGCTTACCCAGTCCGCTTCCCAGTATGATGCCGGCCACGGGCTTGCGTCCGCCCGCTTTCTCTCCTATGTAGCCGGCGCATTGGTTGATGGTTTTCAGTAACTGGTCCATAGTTTCAATGTTTTATGATATTTTCGCGAGCACCTTGCGTGCTTCGGATATGATTTCCTTTTCTCCGGGAATCTCCCTGTGCCTCATCAGGAACTTTCCGTCGCATATCACCGAGTCTATGCAGTCCGAGTGGGCGGAATAGACGAGGTTGGCCAGGAAGGGGCCGGGCGAGAGAAAGAAGGTGTTGTCGGTGTCGACTATGCTTATGTCGGCCGCCGAGCCTTCGGCTATGCGTCCGGTGTCGAAGCGCAGCGCCCTGGCTCCGTTGACCGTGGCCATGTCCAGCAGCTCCCTTAGCGGCAGCGCCGACGGGTCGTCCCTCCAGGCTTTCTGGAAAATCGCCGAGGTCTTCATGGCTTCCAGCATGTCCAGATTGTTCGAGGACGCGCATCCGTCCGTGCCTATGCATACGTTGACCCCGGCATCGCGCATCTCGTTGTAGAGGAAGCGGTAGCCTGAGGCGAGCTTGGTGTTGGAGTTTATGTTGTGTATGCAGCTGACCCCGTGTGCGGCCAGAAGTTCGATGTCGTGGGGCGTGACCCACAGAGTGTGGGCGGCGAGCAGCCTCGGCGACAGGATGCCGAGTCTGTCGAGATATTCCACCGGCGTCAGGCCGCCGTGCGCGGCCTTGCACTCCTCGACTTCCCTGCGCGTCTCGGCAAGGTGGATGTGCAGGTTCAGGTCGTGCTTGCGGGCGTATTCGGCCGTCCATGTCATCATGTCCTCGCTGACCGAGTAGACCGCATGGAATGCGAGGTTGTATATGAGTCCGTTCTGCCCCCTTTCGTCGAGGAAGGCTTCGCTCTTGGCCATGCACTGCTCCTTCTGCCTCTCGCATTCCTCCCTGCTGCCCTTGTCCATCACGTCGTAGCCCGTGGCGATTCTCAGGCCCATTTCGCGGGCGGCCCTGACGGAGGTGTCGAAGAACCAGTACTGGTCGTTGAAAGTGGTGGTCCCCGTGCGTATCATCTCCAGGCAGGAGACTTTGGTGGCCCAGTAGACATATTCCTTGTCCAGCCTGTCCTCCACCTTCCATATCTTCGAGAGCCAGTCCTGGAACACCATGTCCTCGCCTATGCCTCTCATAAGGGACATGGGCGAATGGGTGTGCATGTTTATGAATCCCGGGATGGCGGCCTTGCCGCTGCAGTCCATGATTTCGAGGTCTCCGGCGAGATCCCAGCGGGAAGAGGACCCTGCCGGCTCTATGCGGCGGATCCGTCCGTTATCTATCAGAATGTCCTTCCTGACATCGTCGACGCTTATGTCCTTCAGCAGTATCGCAGCCATCAGAGATTCTCAAATTCCAGGTCTGAGTCTTCTCCTTCCGCCTGACGCTGGGGGATTTCACCGTTGAAGCAGTTGTTCTTGATATAGTCTATGATTTCGGCAAGACCTTCTGAAAATTTCTCGAAATCCTCCTTGTACAGGAAGATCTTGTGCTTGTCGTAGGCATAGCTGCCGTCGGGATTGGTCCGGCGTCTGCTCTCGGTGATGGTCAGATAGTAGTCCTTGTTGCCCTTTGTGGTCTTGACGTCAAAAAAGTATGTACGTTTTCCGGCCCTGACTGGTTTGGAATAGACTTCATCCCCATCCCTGCTGTCGAAGCGAGCGCGATCGTAATCTTCTTTGTACATAGAAATTTTATTGTATTAGTTGTGCAAAAATAAAACTTTTTGTGGATTACTTGCTATCTTTGCACGTCAATTTTGTTTGAAAGTATGCTCAACCGCAGAATTCTCCGCACGAAGGTTTTCAAGGCCGTCTACAGCTATGCGGAAAACCCCGGAATGACGCTCAAGGAGGTCGAGGCTCTCATGGAGACTTCCTGCGAGGCGGCCAGGGATTTGTATCTGTTCCTGCTTTCCGTCATCGGACCTCTCACTGCCGAAGCGCGTTCGCGCATCGAGGCGGCCAGGGCGAAGTTCAACCCGACCGAGGAGGAGCTGAACCCCAACATGAAGTTCGTGGAGAACGGAATAGCCCCGCTTCTGGAGCAGGATCCGGATTTCTCGAAGATAACGGCGAAGAAGAAACTGTCATGGGAGCAGTACGATGTCTTCCTGCGCCATCTCTACGAGCGCGTAAGGGAGAGAAAATACTTCAAGGAATATCTTTCGCGCGGGGAGCGCTCCCTTGAAGACGACGCAAGGCTGTGGATGCGCATCTTCGAGCGCGAATTCGAGGGCGACGCGGAACTCTCGGACATACTGGAGGATATCTCGATATACTGGAACGACGATTTCGGATATGCCGTCGGGTGGTGCCGCAGGACCATGCTTTCGCTCGCGTCCGGCGAGCGCTGGAACCTTCCTCCGCTCTATCTCAGCGACCTGCCGGGGAACGACGGCAGGGACAGCGACAAGCTCTTCGTGTTCAGGCTGCTCAGGACGGCGTACAATAATTTCTCCGCTTCGGCCGACCGCATAGCCGGACTTACGCCGAAATGGAACCGCGACAGGATATGCACGACCGACCTTGCTCTCATAGTCTGCGGCATGGCGGAGGCGGAGGCATTCCCGGAGACTTCGATAAAGATCATAATAAACGAATATGTGGAGATCGCGAAGGCGTACAGCACTCCCGAGAGCAGCGGCTTCGTGAACGGACTTCTTGACAAACTCATCAATAAACACGAATAGAAATGATTACTACAATTTTGCAGGCCGGGGCCGCCTCGGCACAGAGCGCCCAGGGTTCCTGGTCCATGTGGATAATGCTCATCCTGCTTTTCCTGGTGATGTGGCTCTTCATGATACGTCCCCAGCGCAAGCAGCAGAAGGCTCTCGAGGAGATGCGCAAGGCTCTCAAGAAAGGAGACCATGTGGTCACCGCCGGAGGCATCTACGGTGTCATCTGCGATGTGGACGACCGTACCGTGCTCATCAAGGTGGACGGTGAGGTAAAGCTCCGCGTGGACAAGAACTCCATTTCCATCGACAACAGCGCTTCCGCCCCCGCTGACGGCGGCAAGCCGGCTGACAAGAAGGAGAACGGCACCGAGAAGTGAAAAAGTGGGCGCAGCTGCTCCTGTGCCTGTTGATTTCCGCGGGCATATGGCTCATTCACAATCTTTCACAGAGCTATGTGAACATTGTGAGCGTGCCCATTGTCGCTGAAAGCAACATCGACGGCCGTGCCGGGCGTTCGACTACCGACGCCACGGTGACCGCCCAGGTCAGGGCCTCCGGCTTCCGCCATGCTTCCCTCGGAAGGAGGAACAAGCGTCCGGCAACCGTGGTGTTCGACGCCGCGGACTGCCATCATGAGGGAGGGGACCTGTACTCGGTCAGCAGGTCCGACCTGTACAAGTACGCAGCCGCCATATTCGGGGACGGGGTTTCGATAGAGTCCTTCATTTCGGATTCGCCGAAGTTCATTTTCCCCGAAGTGTCCCACAAGAAGGTCCCGGTGCGCAGGGTGCATTCGATATCGTTCGCCTCGCAGTATATGTCCGAGGAGGGCATGCAGATGCAGCCGGATTCGGTGATAGTCTACGGCGAGACTTCGAGGCTGGACAATATCGGCTATGTGCTCACACGTCCCATCGAACTGCACAATATCAGGAGCAGCGTCCACGGCAAGGTCAAGCTCGAAGCACCCTCCGGCGTGCGGCTTTCCACCGACGAGGTAATCTACTCCATGGAGGTGACGCGTTTCGTGGAGCTGAGGACGGAGGTGAACATAGGCGTGCGCAATGCGCCGGCCGGCGTGGAACTGTCCGTGCTGCCTTCTACGGCTACCGTGGTGTTCAGGTGCGTGTTCCCCACGCCGTCGGACCCTGCGGAGAGCACGAGCTTCTACATAGACTACAAGGATTTCGCAAACTCGATCACCGGGCGCTGCGTGGCCAGATGCAGCGGGCTGCCGGCTACGGTGCTCGGTTACGACATGCAGCCGGAGGTCTTTGACTGCGTGGTGAAGAATTCCCGATGAACATGAAGACCGTACTCGTCACCGGACCCATAGGCAGCGGAAAGTCGGAAGTGTGCCGCTATCTGGCATCGAAAGGTTTTCCTGTCTATGACTGCGATTCCAGGACCAAGGGTCTGTATGAGTCGGTGCCGGGGCTGAAGTCCAGGATAGAGAGGGCTCTCGACATAAAGTGGGAGCAGCTGCCGGTCATTTTCACCGATTCCGCCCGCCGGGAGGCTCTCGAACACATAGTCTACCCTCTCGTGGTCAGGGACATCCTTGACTGGAAGTCCGGCCTTCGGGCGGATGCCGCTTTCATCGAATCGGCGATCGCCATGCAGAAGAAGGTGTTCGACGGGCTTTATGACGAAGTCCTGCTCGTGACGGCGGACGCCTCCGTCCGTCGGGGGAGAAACCCCAAGGCGGCCCAGCGGGACGCGCTGCAGACTTTTGACCTTCCGGGAATACGCCATGTCATAGAGAATAATTCAAGTATTGAAGAACTACATAGAAAAACAGACGAAATATTATGCAGACTGATTTGACCAAAATACTTTCTGTCTCCGGACAGCACGGACTTTTCCGCTATGTGGCCCAGGCCCGCGGAGGAGTCATAGCCGAGAATCTTGCCGACGGACGCAGGACCGTGCTCGGCGCTTCGAGCCGCATATCCACGCTTGCGGACATTTCCATCTACACTTCCGAGGGCGAGATGAAGCTCGCCGACGTGTTCCTCGCGATAAACAAGGCTCTCGACGGAGCGGACGCCCCTGCTCCCAAAGGTCCCGAGAAGGATGTGCTCGATCTGTTCGGCAAGGCCGTGCCCGCTTATGATCCGGACCGCTTCTATCTTTCGCACATGCGCAAAATCCTCGACTGGTATTCGCAGATAGTAAAATATGCGTCCCTGGATTTCGTGAAGGAAGATGAAGGAGAATCAGGACAGGAGGCTGAAGCTTAGGACGGTCACCCTGGGCTGTTCGAAGAATACAGTAGACACCGAGCATCTTCTCGCCCAGCTTCCGCCCGACCGTTTTGAAATAGCCGTCGGCGGAGGACGGGCGGATTATCTGCTGCTCAACACCTGCGGCTTCATAGGCGACGCCAAGGAGGAGTCTGTCCAGGCCATCCTGGAGGCGGTGGAGCTCAAGAAAAGAGGTGATGTCGGAAAGGTGGCGGTATTCGGCTGCCTTTCCCAGAGATATTCTTCCGAACTTCAGCGTGAGATCCCCGAGGTGGACGCTTGGTTTGGCGCGAGAGGGCTGACGGATATTCTGGCGTGGCTCGGCGTCCGCGCAGGACCTCTGCTGAGCCGTTATCCGACAGGCAGGAGCAGCTATGCGTACCTGAAGGTGTCCGAAGGCTGCGACCGAAGGTGCTCATACTGCGCGATTCCGTTCATACGCGGCGCGCATCGTTCCGTGCCCGTGGAGGACATCGTGGCCGAAGCCTCGTCGCTGGCCGGAGCCGGCGCGAGGGAGCTGATCCTGATAGCGCAGGACACGACCTATTACGGGCTCGACATCTACCGCCGTCGCATGCTCGCGCCGCTGCTCAGGGAGCTGTCGGCAATCGACGGGGTGGAGCGTCTGCGCATACATTATTCCTATCCCGACGATTTTCCCGAGGACGTGCTGACGGAGATGGCGGAGAATCCCAAAGTCTGCCGTTATCTCGACATTCCGCTGCAGCATATTTCCGACAAGGTGCTGTCCATGATGCACCGCAATGTCGACGGAGCCTGGACACGCGCCCTGATAGAAAGGATGCGCAGGGACATTCCGGGAGTCGTGCTGCGCACCACGATGATTGTGGGGCATCCCGGCGAAGGGGAGGCCGAGTTCGAGGAGCTTCTGGATTTCGTCGGAGAGGCGCGCTTCGAGCGTCTCGGGGCGTTCATGTATTCCGAGGAGGAGGGGACCTACGGGGCGAAGCATTACAGGGACGAAGTGCCTCCCGAGGTCAAGCAGGAGCGCCTGGACAGGCTCATGGAGCTGCAGAGGGGCATTTCTCTGGATTATAACGCATCGCGTGTGGGAAGTTCCGTGAAGGTCCTTGTCGACGATGTGGCGGACGGGAGCCTGATCTGCCGCAGCGAGTTCGAGAGCCCGGAGGTGGACGGCGAAATAATTGTCAGGGATAGCACGGGCCTCGTGCGTCCCGGCGAGTTCATCGATGTCAGAATCACCGAGGCGGGGGATTACGACCTCGTAGGAGAAAAAATAAAGGTGGAGCCGTAAGCCGGTTTCTGTTTTATTCTGCCATTTATCTTCGCAACCTACCCCCTGACATCGGACGGGCCGTCCTCATCTGTCAGTATATTTGGTCTTGCAGGACCCGGCGGCGTACCCGGACGACATCGCTGCCGCCCGTCGTGAGCTCTTGCCTCGCGTTTTCACCATTGCCTTGCGGCTGTTGTTTTCTGTTACGCCCCACACAAGGTTGCCCCTGTCTGCGCTTTCCGCAGCGGGTTGCCCTGTCCTGTCCGGACTTTCCTCCCTTTCGGGCGGCAGAGCGCTCCACCTGCCTGCAAATTTACAAAAATTTGCCGACAGGCGGAGCGTTTTTCCGTGTCCGATGTCGGCTCGACCTGCGCTTCGGCCGGGACGAGGCGTCTGACAGCTGCCCCTCCGGAGACCTTTGACTTGGGGATAGTCTCCGCGGGAGCAGCCGCCTGACGCCTCGTGAACGGATGTTATGTGCGGCGGGAATCCGGAGCCGGCTGCCTCCGGGGAGGTTCCGCTGCGCTCCATCAATGCTCCTGCGCTGTGCTGCGGAGCATTGTCCGCTCACTGCCGCGGACGGCAAGCCTCCCCGGAGGCAGCCGGCTCCGTCGCCCGATCTGCAGCACGAATCTCGCTGACGCTGCGTGTGTATTGTCGAACGGTCGGGATGCCGGGAGGGAACTGGGACTGAGAGCGGGATTGGGTGTCGCAGGCCAGCCGGCCGGATGGTGCCTGCGTGACCGGAGGAAAATGAAATTCATCGGCTACACCTGCCCGCCGGCAACTGCCGCAGGGATGGTGTAGGTGAGTTTGATGGAAGGAAAATGGTTCCATCAGTCTCACCGGCCGATGTTCTGCCCTCCTCCAGAGCGTGGAGGTGAGACTGATGATTTTCACTTTGCCGGGGTGCTTCCGGCCGGCATCGGCAGCGGACTGTGGCCTGTCTTGCAAAACGCCGGTCGCAGCAGCCGTTTTCTCATGGGGCTGAGGAGCATGTCCGTGCGAAAGGTCACCCGGAAACCGGGTGACCGGCAACATCCTCCAGCCATGCACGCGTGTTAAAGTATAGCTGCCGCGACCGATGTTTTGCTTGGACTGGAAAAGACAGCAACGGACGGTCCGTCCATCCGTGACGGTTGAACTTCGAGAACGAATATAGCCAAGGAAGGCGCACGGCCGCACACTGCACATGAGGATGCCCCAAAAGGTTTAATATCTCTTTGATAATCGAATATTCGAAAGAGGCGCTGAGGTTGACTTCACGGAAAAACGATACTTGCGCCCATCTGTTCGAAGTCACAAAAATTTAAGCGCCAGGACCGCCGCCGAATGGAAGTTTAGTTGTATTTTTGCGGCAAATTATGTGGCAATGGTTAAGCGAGTTTTGTTTTCACTGATGCTGCTGGCGGGCCTTTCCGTTCCAGCGGCGGCAGAATCCCTCAAGATGGCGGTGATATCCGACGTGCACCTCATGGCTCCCTCCCTGCTCAAACAGGACGGCGAAGCTCTGGAGGCATATATCGCCAATGACAGAAAGCTCCTGCGCGAAGGCCCCCGGCTTGTCAGGGAAGCGACGGCGCGCATCCTCGACGAGTCTCCGGAAGTGCTGCTGATTACCGGCGACCTCACGAAGGACGGGGAGACCGTTTCGCATCTGTACCTTCGCGACAGCTGCCTTGCGCCGATGCGTGACGCCGGAATACGCATATTCGTGATTCCGGGCAACCACGATGTCAACAACCCTCATGCGGTCGAATTCGACGGGGACCATGCGACCCGCGTGGCGACTCCTTCCGCGGAGGAATTCGCGGAGATATATTCCGACTATGGCTACGGCGAAGCAATCGCCCGCGACCCCAATTCCCTGAGCTATGTGGCCCAGCTCGCTCCCGGGCTGCGTCTCCTCTGCCTCGACGCCTGCCGCTACGAGGACAACAGCTTCGAGGAGAACACCTGCATCACGCCCGGCCGCCTGAAGAAGGAGACGATACGCTTCATCAAGGAGCAGGCGAGAGCCGCCCGCGAGGACGGTCAGCGCATGATAGCGATGATGCATCACGGAGTCGTGCGCCACTGGAAATGGCAGACCATAGTGATGGGGGACTACCTCGTGGACAACTGGCGCAGGGTGAGCAGCCTTCTCGGCCGCCTCGGCGTCGAGGTGGTTTTCACCGGACATTTCCATTCTCACGACATCTCGACACGCGGCAGGCTGACGGATGTGGAGACAGGATCGCTCGTCTCATATCCTGCGCCGATGCGCTTCGTGGAGATAGGAGAGGACAGCATGAGAATACGCACGGAACTGCTGTCCGGAGAGGGTCTGACCTTCCAGAGCGGCAACAGCTTCGAACAGGAGATGCTCGAATATGCCGACGGAGCCATGAGGGGAGTGGTCGACGGCATCATCCCCGAGAAGGTGAGCCGTGAGACCAAGGAGCGCTGCTGCGCGATACTTGCGAAAGCCTACACGGCGCATCTGCTGGGAGACGAGAGCGTAAGCGATAAGGATGCCGCTGAACTGAAGGCGGCGGTGAAGCAGCTTCGCAGGGAATCATGTCTGTATGCCTTCGTCCTGAACCGTGTGGGGCGGAATTTCTGGACGGATCTTACCCCCTCGGACTGGGACGTTACCCTCGAACTCCGCCCTTTGAAATAGAACGAGACGGCAAGGCAGGGCAATGCGGCTGTCGGTCGCTGCGCCCTGCCGGTGTTTCATGCCGGCGGGAACACCGGGCCGTGAGTGGAATCAGGAGCGGTCCGGGTGCTGCTATTTCAGCAGCCCGAGCGCGATGCGCCTGCGGTCAAGGTCGATGTCGAGCACGCGGACGCGTATCTGCTGATGCAGCTTGAGGACCTTTGAAGGGTCGGTGCCGCGCGGGCCGAGTTTCGAGACATGGATCAGGCCGTTCTCGTGCAGACCTATGTCCACGAAAGCGCCGAAGTTGGTGATATTGGTCACTATGCCCGGAAGCTCCATACCCGCCTTGAGATCCTCTATCGAGCGGATGTCGTCGGCGAACGAGAATTCGGACGCCTGCTCCCTCGGATCGAGACCGGGCTTGGCAAGCTCCTTCAGAATGTCGTTGATGGTCGGCAGCCCCGCCTCGTCGTTGACGAAATCGCCGGCGTGTATTCTCGAACATAGTTCCGCGTTGCCTGCGAGTTCCCTGGTGCTGACCCCAAGCGAAGCCGCCATCCTGTCCACGATTCCGTAGGATTCCGGGTGCACTGCGGAATTGTCCAGCGGGTTCTCGGCGCCGCGTATGCGCAGGAAGCCCGCGCATTGCTCGAAAGCCTTCGCGCCCAGGCGCGGCACGTCCATCAGTTCTCCGCGGCTTCTGAATCCTCCCTTCTTCTCCCTCGTGGCGACGATGTTCTCGGCGAGAGCGGGGCCTATTCCGGCAACGTATGCGAGCAGGTAGGGCGATGCGGTGTTGAGGTTCACTCCGACCGAGTTCACGCAGCTTTCCACGGTGTTGTCCAGCTGCTCCCTTAGCAGATTCTGGTCCACGTCGTGCTGGTACTGGCCTATTCCGAGGTTCTTCGGGTCTATCTTGACCAGTTCGGCCAGAGGATCCATGAGCCGGCGGCCTATGGAAACGGCGCCGCGCACTGTCACGTCCTCGTCGGGGAATTCGCGGCGTGCGATTTCCGAGGCGCTGTAGATCGAAGCTCCGTCTTCGCTGACGGTCCATACCTTGCAGCCTTCCGGCAGGCGTATGCGCTTCATGAATTCCACGGTCTCCCTCGAAGCGGTGCCGTTGCCTACGGCCACTGCCTCGATGCGGTAGCTGTCCACCATCTGCTGCACGCTCATGATGGCCTTGACCTTGTCGTTCTGCGGCGGATGGGGATAGATTATGGTATGGTGGAGAAGGCGCCCCTGCTCGTCGAGGCAGGCTATCTTGCAGCCGTTGCGGAAGCCGGGGTCGATGGCCATGGTGCGCTTCTGTCCCAGCGGAGGGCTGAGCAGCAGCTGGCGCAGATTCTCCCCGAACACGCGTATGCTCTCGATGTCCGCCTTCTGCTTGGCTTCACGTATGATTTCGCCGGAAATCGACGGCTCGAGCAGGCGCTTGTAGGAATCCTCGCCGGCGGCGCGCACTTCTTCGGCGGATGCTTTCGATGCGATGCGGCGTCCGTGCGCCCAGAAGCGGTAGATGCTTTCGGCGCAGCGTTGCGGATCAGCGTCAATTTCAATGTTCAGGTAGCCTTCGTTCTCCGCGCGCAGCATGGCTAGCAGGTTGTGCGAAGGTATGCGGCTTATCGGAAAGCTGAAATCGAAGTAGCTGCGGTATTTGGCGGCTTCGGGGTTATCCCGTCCGGCTTTCGTGACAGTCGAACGGATGCGCCGTGTGCGGAATACCCTGCGCAGCTCCTCCCTGATCTCTGCGGTCTCGCTGAATCTTTCGGCGAGGATGTCGCGGGCTCCGGCGAGGGCGTCATCGGCTGAAGGGACGCCCTCGCCGATGAATTTCTCCGCTTCGGCATGCGCGTCGGCGGCAGCGTTCCACAATATGTCCGCAAGCGGTTCGAGCCCTTTTTCCCGCGCGACGGTGGCGCGGGTGCGGCGTTTCGGGCGCCAGGGGAGATAGATGTCCTCCAGCTCCGTCGAAGAGACGCAGTTCTCGATGCGGGTGCGCAGTTCGTCGGTCAGTGCGCCGGCTTCGGATATGGTCTTGAGCACGGTGTCCTTGCGCTTCTCCATCTCGTCGAACACGTCGGCCCAGTGGCGCACCTCGGCGACCTGGGCGTCGTCCATGCCTCCGGTCTTCTCCTTGCGGTAGCGGCTGATGAACGGAATGGTGTCGCCGTCTGCGAACATCTCGGCGCAGTTCTCGACCTGCCAGGCCTTGAGCTGCAGCAGGCCGGCTATATGCTTGATGTAGATTTCCTTCATTTGGCGGGCCGGAGTTTGCGGAACCTGAGCCCGAGCACGCCCCAGAAGGCTTCTCCGAAGATGCTGCCTGACATTTTGGAGGTCCCGAGCCGGCGGTTCACGAAGATTACGGGTACTTCGGCGATCTTGAAGCCGAGCTTCCTGGCCGTGTACTTCATCTCGATCTGGAATCCGTAGCCTTTCATCCTTATGGCGTTGAGGTCGATGGTCTCCAGTACCTTGCGTGAGTAGCACACGAAGCCTGCCGTGCTGTCATATATCCTGAATCCGAGCACCGTGCGCACATAGATGGAGGCGCAGTACGAGATCAGTATGCGGGACATGGGCCAGTTGACCACGTTGATGCCGTTGCAGTAGCGGGAGCCTACGGACATGTCGGCCCCGTCTTCAGCGCAGGCCTTGTAAAGCCTCGGGAGGTCCTCCGGGTTATGGGAGAAGTCCGCATCCATCTCGAACACATAGTCGTAGCCGTGGTCGAGCGCCCAGCGGAAACCGGTCACATATGCGGTCCCGAGCCCCATCTTGCCGGGGCGCTGTATCAGGAACAGGGTGTCGGCCCAGGCTTTCTGAAGGGATTTCACCGCGTCGGCGGTGCCGTCAGGGGAGCCGTCGTCGATGATGAGTATGTGGTAGTCTCCCTCAAGGCCGAAGACAGCGGTGATGATTCTGGCTATGTTCTCGACCTCGTTGTATGTCGGGATTATGACGAGTTTCTTTTCCATATCCTACAAAGATAGCATTTTGACGCTTGATTCCGTGCCGCGGCGGGAAATTTTTGCGCCGCGGATATTTTCGCATCCCTGCATTTGCAATATGCGTGCAAAGAACTATTTTTGCGCGTATAATCAATTGCAGATGGTCAGCAGATTTGACATACCCCTCAGGGTGCCTTCCTCGGTCATACGGCGCATAGCCGCGGAGACTGATTCCGAATATACTCTCATATACACGCGTCCGACCGCGCTCGAATGGGTGGACCACGGCCTTGAAAGAATGCTGCAGGTGGCCGGATATACCGGAGCTTCGCTGCTGTATTCCGACCGTTTCGTGTCCTCGGGCGGCGTGATGTCGCCCGCTCCGGTGATCGACTGGCAGAAGGGTGCGCTGCGCGACGACTTCGACTTCGGCGGGGCCATGCTTTTCCGGAGCTCCGCTCTGAAGGAGGCCGCCTCGGGGATGACGGAGGACTATCAGTATGCCGGACTCTACGATCTCTGGCTCAAGGTCTCGCAGAAGGGGAGTTTCGTGCATATCAACGAATACCTTTACAGCGAGGTGGAGCTTGATACCCGCAAGTCCGGGGAGAAGCTTTTCGACTATGTGGACCCGCGCAACAGAGAGGTGCAGATAGAGATGGAGAAGGCGTGCACCGAGCATCTCAAGGCGGTCGGGGGATGGCTGGCACCCGAATTCCGGAGCGTAGACTTCGCGGATTCGGAGAGTTTCGAATATGAAGCGTCGGTCGTGATTCCGTGCAGGAACCGCGTGCGCACGATATCCGACGCGGTGCGTTCCGCGCTCTCCCAGCAGGCGGATTTCCCGTTCAACGTGATAGTGGTCGACGACAATTCGACCGACGGCACCGCCGAACTGCTTGACGGCATGAGTGACCCGCGTCTCGTGGTGATACACCAGCCGGAGGGCTACCATGCGATAGGCGGCAACTGGAACGCGGCGCTGCATGATCCGCGCTGCGGCCGTTTTGCAATCCAGCTCGACTCCGACGACGTATATTCCGGCCCGGATACCGTGAGCCGTTTCGTGCAGGCCTTCCGTGAGCAGCGCTGTCCGATGATAATCGGTTCCTACCGGATCACGGATTTCAATCTCGACGAGCTGCCTCCCGGAGTCATCGACCATAGGGAATGGACACCGGAGAACGGCCGCAACAATGCTCTCCGCATCAACGGCCTTGGGGCGCCGAGGGCGTTCTGGACCCCGCTGCTGCGGAAAATCAATTTCCCCGTGGTCAAGTACGGCGAGGATTATGCCGTCGCGCTGCGCATCAGCCGCGAATATCGGATAGGCCGCATCTGGGACGTGCTTTATGACTGCCGCCGCTGGGAGGACAACTCGGATGCGGCGCTCGATGTGGAGAAGGTGAACGCGAACAATCTCTATAAGGACAGGCTGCGCACATGGGAGCTGGAGGCGAGGATCGCGATGAACCGCCGCCGCAAAGGGGAATAGTGTGGATTCAATGCCGAAGTGCAGCAGGCGGGCGTAGATTCAACACCGAAGTGCAACAGTCAGCGGCCCGCGGGCGCATGGCCGTTTTGGCGGATTGTAAAAAATTACTATATTTGCAATCCTTTCGGAAAGATGCTCGAGTGGCTGAAGAGGCACGTCTGGAAAGCGTGTGACCGTCCAAAGCGGTTCGAGGGTTCGAATCCCTCTCTTTCCGCGAAAACCGCGCAAGCGGTTGAATAGTAATAATTTAGGCTCATTTTCTGACCCGAAACGGGACAGAATCGGGACAAGCCTCCGGCTGTTCGACGAGCTGCTTTCCGATACTTTTCTTGAAAAAGACGAGGTGCCGGAAAGAAAAAAAATGTTTTTTGCTCCAGTATCAGGAATCCATTACAGAGAAGCAAAACTGACGCAGGGTAGCGTCTGGTACATCTCGTTCTACTGTCTCGACCCCGTCTCAGGGAAACTCAAGAGGGTACGCATCAAAGTCAACAGAATCCAGAACTCGAGGGAGCGCAAGCGCAACGCTTTGAACATGGTGGCCGCCATCAACCAACGTCTCTCGATGGGCTGGAACCCTCTCGCGGAATCCGGCGCTATGTCGAACTCCGCTGTCCTCTTCGACTGCCTGGACAGTTTCATGAAGGTCAAGAAAAAGGAGATGGAGGCATCTTCCGTCCGCTGCTACACCTCCTTCATCAAAGTCTTCAAGGACTATCTGCTCTCGGCCGGGTTTGACGGACGCTCGTTCATCACCTCTTTCGACCACCGTCACGCGACCGCCTTCATGGACAGCATGGAGCAGCAGGTCGGACCGAAGACCTACAACAACTACCTAGCGTTTTTCCGGGGCCTGTTCGCCTGGTTGGAGGAGAA
>CALVAD010000032.1 GCA_944325495.1 uncultured Bacteroidales bacterium
GAGCACAGGATGAAACTTATTGACGAATACATATCTCGGCATTATTAAGCTCCGCATCACCCTTTTTGTCGACTAGGCCCCAATTTCAGTTGTTGGGAATTGGTCCTTGATTTCAAATCTTTGAGCGTAAATGAAGAACTGTTGCAGAATGCTTGTTCCGCGACAGCACACAATGCTTCGTCTTGTTGAATGATATTGGCTGCGGTCAAGCGTTCTTTCATTGCCAGAACCTCTTTTTTCGTATCCTCCAAAACAGCATCGAAGCGTCTCAATACAATCATCGGGAGAATCACTTTACGGTAATCTCCCTTGTTATATACGTTTACAAGAACATCGTTAGCAATATTCCATATAAATGAGACCAGTTGGTTATGTTGTATCTGTGTCATATCGTTTATTAGTCTTTCAAGCATCCGATGGGAACTACATAAACTCCGTCTGCACGTCGATAGGCGAATTTTCCTGTTGCCGTCAACACCATTAAGAAAGACGGGGCTTTCATTTTGTCCGTATCAATCTTTGCAGCCAATGTTTTCAGGGTAGTTGCCCCTTGCTCTATAAGTTGGTCTCCACCAAGTTTTATTTCGATAAGCCCGAATTTTCCGTTACGAAGATGAACAACTGCGTCGCATTCGAGGCCATTTTTGTCTCGGAAATGATAAACTTGTCCGTCTAAGGCACTTGCAAATACGCGTAAATCCCGGACACAAAGAGTCTCGAACAACAGCCCCATTGTATTCAGGTCATTAATCAGGTCCTTGGGGCCGAGACCCAAAGCCGCGACAGCTATTGACGGGTCGACGAAATATCTGGTATCAGATGTCCGAATAGCTGTTTTTGAACGCAAATTGGGATTCCACGCAACAGAATCTTCTATGACAAAAATCTTTTTCAGAGCATCGATATATGAAGCAACCGTTTTTACGTCCGTTGATTCTTCATCATTCACTCGCATATCTTCTACAATAGTACTGATAGGAGTCTGCGAACCTTGATGCCGAGCATATGAACGCATCAATCGTTTTACCCGTTCTCGATTGCGCCGAACGCCATCTACACGAGAAATGTCCGAACGCGTCACTGCGTCATAATAGTATTTCACTTGATCCAGCGCAATATCTCCTGTTTGCAATGATGCACGAGGCCATCCTCCCCGACAAATTAAAAAGGCAATGTCATCAAGCGACAATTTATTAATTCCCATTATATTGTCTGGAGTTTCAAACATACCCTCCAAACTCACTTCTCCAGAAGATTCTCCCGACTCGTATAAACTCATGGGACGCATGGTTAGCCATGCAAATCGGCCAGCCCCTGAATGATGAATTCCTTCTGTCTTTGCGGGAACAGCAGAACCCGTTAAAATAAAAAGACCTTCGCCTTCTCTATGGTCTACTTCAAAACGGATAGTATCCCACAGTTTGGGAGCGAGTTGCCATTCATCCACCAATATGGGGAATTTTCCAACCAACAGTGCCTTGGGATTTATATCGGCCATAAGGAGATTCTGTTCTTTGTATAAAGGATCGTCCATGTAGATGATTGTGGATGCCTGTTGCTCCGCAGTTGTGGTTTTACCGCACCATTTAGGTCCTTCAATCAAAACGGCTCCGATGCCCGACAGCTTTCGTTGTAACTCCTTATCTGCAATTCTCGATTTATACGTCTTCATACCCATATGCTGATTACAAGGCAAAGATAACACTATATCTCAAAATTACCATATACGGCTAAATAAAATTACCTGTTTTGGCCAAGATATTTGTCGCTATTCGGCCGTAAACTTTTCCGCTTTTTGGACGCAACATAATTGAAAAGTTGTACCAGCAGCAATATTGTCGTAGAGCAGCATAAGAATCGCTATGTGTTTTCCAATCCCGGCACTCTTCTGATTTCCAGAAGTCAGTATTATAAGGGCGGGGAAAGTGTATGTCGCAACAATTCCCTTCAGAAGATGTTCATGATGATAGGAAGGGCGGAAAAGGCGGGGAGCGGAGTCGATAAGATAATATCAGGGTGGAAAGATGCCAATCTCGCCCATCCGTTCATTGATGAGAGCTCCCGACCGGACAAGGTGGTTTTGGAGTTGCCTCTGGTGCTCGACTTGCATAGGGCGGATATTACAAGGTTGTTGCAGGAATTATGCAGATCCCGCTATCTTGTCTCATATGGCTCCGGGCGTGGAACGCATTATCGGATCAATTTGAAATTCGCCGAGGAGCGTGAAGCCGCCAATGGTGCAAGTAATGGTGTAAGTAATGGTGCAAGCAGTGAAGGAGGCAGGCCTCGTGCGAGACTGAACGGGAACGAACTTAAAAGCCGGATCCAGGATGTTTGTCGGGATTGGATGACAATAGAAGAAATTGCTTCCAGAGTATCCAGAAGTATCCCCTATATCAAGAAAATAATACCCGAGATGGTGAAAACCGGCTTGCTGGAACGCAGGTTCCCTGACAGCCCTCATCATCCGTATCAGAGTTACAAAACCAAGTGAGAAGCTACGGCCTTATGACCTCCACTTCGCCCTTGAGGCCGAGCTTGATTATCTGCGAGGCGCGTCCCGTGGCGGTGCGGCCGAAGCTTCTGGGCACCACATAGTCGACAGCGGAAAGAACTTCCTCGGGAATCTCGTCGAACGACAGCGGCGACGGCTGCCCCGAGACATTCGCGGAAGTGCTCGTTATCGGCCTGCGCAGCCTGCGCACCAGCTCGCGGCAGAATGCTCCTCCGTCCGTCTCTGGAGAATCCTCGGACACCAGGGGTATGCGTATGCCCACCGAACCGTCCTCGGCTGCCACGTTGGGCGCGAGATACTGTGCCCCGGGATAGATTATGGTCATCGGAGCGTCATTGACCTCCACGAGGTCGACGGCCACCGAAGGAATCTCCTTCACGTATTTCGCCACCATGTCGAGGTCCGCCGCCAGCACTATGAGCGATTTGGCTCCGGGGCGGTGCTTGATTTCGAACACCTTCTCCACCGCCTTCTCGTTGCAGGCGTCGCAGCCTATCCCCAATACGGTGTCGGTGGGGTAGAGAATGACTCCTCCGTCGCGCAATACGGCGACAGCCTCTTCGATTATTTTCTTCGTATCCATCAGAAACTGTTTTTATCGAACAACTTGCCGCGCTTCCTCCAGAACAGGATCATCAGCCATCCTATCAGCATGCCTCCAAGATGGGCGAAATGGGCGACTCCGGTCGCGGTGCCGGTAATACCGGTGAGGAGCTCGATCGCGGCGAAGACGACCACCATCCATTTGGCGCTCAGCGTTACCGGCGGGAAGAGCAGGGTCATCTTCGATGAGGGGAAGAGCATCGCATATCCTATCAGCACGCCGTAGATGGCTCCGGAGGCTCCGACCGTAGGGGTGAACTTGATAGCATTGATGTTGTCTATGGCGGCGGAGTTGCCCAGGGCGACGCCTTCCATGTATGACTGCAGCTGCAGATACTCGACCCCGAAATGCAGTCCGACCGCGCCGAGGCCGCAGACGAAGTAGAACAGCACGAACTTCTTCGAGCCGATGATGTTCTCGACCACGCTGCCGAACAGCCACAGGGTGTACATGTTGAACAGTATGTGCCAGAAACCGCCGTGCATGAACATGTGCGTCAGCACCTGCCACCAGTGGAAGAACGGCGAGGTCGGGTAGAAGACCGCGAACTCGGTCGTCATGAACTCCCTGTTGATCAGAGTCGCGATGAAGACTATGATATTGATGATGATGAGGTTCCGGGTCACAGGCGGCGCTCCTCCGAGAAAGCCCCTGTTTCCGCCTCCGTAATTTCCGTAGTAATAAGGCATTTTCTAATTTCTAAAATGTCGTTGTCAGAATAATTTGTCGATGTCGTCGAGAGTGATTATGCAAAGTATGCGGCGCCCCCTCGGCGTTAGTTCGGGGTTCTCGCTTGCAAAAAGCATGTCAATTATTCTTCCGGCCTCCGCAGGAGAACTGAGCGCAGGGGCCCCGGACGCCTCCAGCGCGGCGATTTTCTCCGCCATGCGCTGCTCCATGATATCTGAAAGCCCTCCGGCGTCTTCTGACAAAATGTACATAATGTCAGTGACAAGCTTCTCGACATCCCCGCTCCCGCAGCCGACTCCTTCCGGCACGCCGTTGACCACCACGGTGTCGTTTCCGAACGGCGAAATGTCGAAACCGAGGCGCCCGAGCAGCTCCGCATGCTCGTCGAACAGCAGCCGCTGCGCCGCCCCGACCTGCACCTGCACGGGGAACATGGACACCTGCGTGGCGTGCGAACTGCCTTTCAGCAGCCGCAGGTTCCTGTCGTAGAAGATGCGCTCGCGGGCCCTGGCGACATTGACCGCCATGACTCCGGACACCACGGGAGTGAGTATGTATCTGCCGTGCACCGTCAGCGTGCGGCTCGCGGTGGACGGGTTGTCGTCGAACAGCTTGCCGTAGTCGTCCCGTTTGTCGATGTATGCGGAATATCCTCCTCCGCCGTGCGTCTCCGCCGTACCGCCTGTGTCTCCTCCGCGTTCCGAGAACCCGTAGTCGGGCGTCATGAGCGGATCGGAGGACCTGAACGGGTCATATTCCGGATCGACGCCGATTTGCGGAGGGGTCAGGCCGGCGTACTGCTCGAAGTTCCTGCCGAGCTGGGGCAGCTCCGCCGCGCCGGAGGGGTCGAAGTCTATGCTTGCGCCGAAACTGTTGCGCCCGAGGCTTTCCTTGATGCAGGCATACAGGACCTGGAATATGACGCTGTCGTCCTCGAACTTGACCTCGGTCTTCGCCGGGTGGATGTTGACGTCTATGCTGTGCGGGTCGGCTTCCAGAAAAATGAAATACGAAGGCGTCGTGCCGTCTGCGACGAGGTCCTCGTATGCCTTCATGACGGCCTTGTGGAGGTAGGCGCTGCGGAAATAGCGCCCGTTGACGAAGAAGAACTGGTTCCCCAGCGTCTTCTTCGCGGTGTCCGGGCGGCCTATGTAGCCTTTCAGGCTCACCACCGAGGTCTCGGCGGAAATGTCCACGAGTTCGGAGCTTATGCCGTTCCCCAGCAGGTCCTGGATGCGGAATTTCCGCGATTTGGCTTTCTTCAGCACGAAGATGTCGCGGCCGCCGCTTGAGAGGCTGAATCCGATTTCGGGTCTGGTGACCGCCACCCTCGTGAATTCTTCGATTATATGCTTGAGCTCGACATTGTCGGATTTCAGGAACTTGCGCCTGGCCGGAGTGTTGTAGAAAAGGTTGCGGACCGCGAAATTGGAGCCGACGGGAGCCGCCACCGTGGCGGTCTTCGTCCTGCCTTCGCCTCCGGTGCGGACCTCCGTGGCGGTTTCGTCGCCCGCCCTTCTGGTCCTGAGCGTCACTTCGGAGACGGCCGCGATGCTCGCGAGGGCCTCGCCCCTGAAGCCGTAGGTCATGATTTCATCGAGATCCTCCGCGGTGGCTATCTTAGACGTGGCGTGCCTCTCGAAACAGAGCACGGCGTCGGAAGCGCTCATGCCGCAGCCGTCGTCTATGACCTGTATGAGCGTGCGTCCGGCGTCGGTGACTATGACGGAGATCTGCGAGGCTCCCGCGTCGACAGCGTTCTCCATGAGCTCCTTGACCACCGATGCAGGGCGCTGGACGACCTCGCCCGCGGCTATCATGTTGGCGATCTGCGCGGGAAGAACTTTGAGACTGCTCATCGGCCGGGCCTCTAAAGCAGGGAGTAGAACTTGGCGATGAACCAGAGCACCGCGCAGATCAGCAGCATCGTGACTATGCCGATGATTACCTGGGTCTTGCGCATGTGGGCCCGGGTCTTCTGGTAGTGCCCGTCCCTCATCGAGCCCTTGATATAGCTGCCGGGCACGTATGTGCCCTCCTTCTTCTCCTTCTCGAGAGTTCCGTCGACGGCGCCGAACTTGCGCTTGCGCTCCTCTTCCTCGGGGTCGTAGTAGATAGGCTTATAGTTGAATACCCGGTGTTCGTTGTCACCGAAAAAATTAAACATTCCCATATCCGCCAAATTTAGTCATTTTTATTCACAATTTGTCTAAATTTGGGACATGGAATTCAGAATCGGTCAGGGTTATGACGTGCATCGCCTGGAGCATGGGCTGCCCATGGTGCTGGGCGGAGTCAGGGTCGAAGGCGACACGGGCTTCGTGGCCCATTCCGACGGCGACGTGGCCATACACGCCTTGTGCGACGCCCTTCTCGGCGCCCTCGCCCTCGGCGATATCGGGCATCTCTTCCCGGACACCTCGGAAGAGTTCGCCGGAATCGACAGCCGCATCCTGCTTTCGCGGGTCATGCGGCTTGTGCGTTCGCAGGGCTGGGAGCTGGGCAACGCCGACATAACGATAGCCTTGCAGGCACCACGGATAGCGCCGTATGTCGCGAGGATGCGCGAGTCACTCGCATCGGTCATGGGCGTGGAGCCTTCGAGAGTCAGCGTCAAGGCCACGACCACGGAAAAGCTCGGCTTCGTGGGCAGGAAGGAAGGCTGCGAAGTGTGGGCGGTCGTGCTTGTCCGCAGGGAAAAGTCCGCCTGTGGCGAAATTTAACGAAAGCGGTACGAATTTTTTTGCAATTTTACAAAACTGTTGTACCTTTGCAGTCCCGTTTCAGCGCGGGAACTCATTGAGATATGGTGTAATGGTAGCACTACAGATTCTGGCTCTGTCAGTGAGGGTTCGAATCCTTCTATCTCAACCGCCCCTTCGGGGGTTATGAGGCGAGGTAGCTCAGCTGGTTAGAGCGTCGGATTCATAATCCGGAGGTCGTGGGATCATGCCCCACTCTCGCTACACCGCTGAAAGCGACAATGACAGGCAGGAATGCTTGTCATTTTTCTTATTTTTGCATCCATGAAGAAAATACTCGCATTGCTGGCGCTGCTTGTGGCGGCCGTCCAGATCTCCGCTCATGAGAGGCAGTGGGCCGTGGTCAACGTCTCGTCCTGCTTCCTGCGTGCAAGGCCGGACTACGAATCGGGTAATGAAACCCAGTGTCTGATGGGCACGGTGCTGGAGGTTACGGGCCGGGACAGGTACTGGCTCAGGGTCAACGCCCCGGACTACCGGAACTGCTGGACGAACGAGCTCTCGCTGGCTCTGATGAGCGAAGAGCAGAAGGACGCTTACATCGCCGCCCCGAAGCTGATATGCGTGGCGGAATACACCCATGTCTACACGGAGCCTGACGAGCGTTCCGCAAGAATCTGCGATTTCATAATGGGCGACATAGTCAGGCGGTCTGCTTCCGGCGCATTCGGTTTCTGGACCGCGGTGACGCTGCCTTCCGGCCGCGAGGGATGGGTGCGCGGCGAGGATGTCGAGGACTTCGGCCGCTGGGCGGAGCACCGCCGTCCCGACGGAGAGGACCTGACCGCTTTCGCGATGAACTTCCTCGGAGTCCCGTACATGTGGGGCGGGAACACCGTCAAGCATTTCGACTGCAGCGGGCTGACGAAGTTCGTCTATATGATGAACCGCATAGTGCTGCCCCGCAATGCGCGGGAGCAGATATACTGCGGGGCCGAAGTCCCCTTCGACTTCGACCTGATGGAACCGGGCGACCTGGTGTTCTTCGGCTCTCTCGGTGCGGACGGCGGCTATGCGTCCGTCACGCATGTGGCCATGTACATAGGAGACGGCCGCATAATACATTCGTCCCAGCTGGTGAGAATCAATTCCCTGCGTGAGGGCCTCCCCGACTCCTACGGCCGCAGGCCCATAGCCGTGAGGCGGATTCTGGGCCATGTCGACAGGGGTCTGGGCGCGGTCAGCGTGTCGGAGCAGCCCTGGTATTTCGGCAAGTAAGAAAAATTTAATATATTTGTCGGGTTATAAACATTAAAGCCATGAATTTAAGGGATATCAAGAAAGACATCGAATATGTGCTCGGAGCTTTCCTCGAGGACTGCTCGGTAGTGGCGAGCTCCAACTCCAAGGTGGCCGAGGGAACGGTTTCCGAACTCATGGAGGAGGCCGTGGTTCTCTACAACGAGCTCAGGGACAAGGTCAACGCCAAGGTCGACAATAAGAAGGCCCATTACACCGAACTCCGCAAGGAGATAGTTTCCAGGACCGACGCTCTTTACGAAAAGCTGAGTGCAGCCGTGAAAGACGCGGTGAAATGAACTGCGGACCGATAGTTTCTGCGGCAGTCGCGCTTCTTCTTTCCGGATGGGGCGCGACTGCTGATGTTAGGCGGCCGCTCCAGGATGTCATAGCGGAGATTTGCGGAAGCGATATCCTTTCTTCCTCCGCCGTCGGGCTGCTCGCCATGACTGCGGACGGCGACACGGTGGCGGCGGTGAATCCGGAGCTCAAGCTGGTCCCGGCCTCCAATGTCAAGCTGATCACCACCGGCCTCGCCCTAAGAACGCTGGGCGAGGATTTCCGTTTCGAGACGAGGCTGGGCTATGACGGCGAAGTCAGGGACGGCGTATTGTACGGCGACCTCTATATCATCGGCGGCGCGGATCCCACCACAGGCTCGCGCGCTCCGGTGGCGGAACCGCTCGACGCTCTTTTCTCCGACTGGGCCGCGCTGCTCGCCTCCGCGGGCATAGACCGCATTGAAGGTCGCGTAGTGGGCGACGCGCGCTTCTTCGACGATCCGACTCCGGAGAATCTCGGCTGGTCCTACGATGACCTCGGAACGAACTACGGGGCGGGACCGACAGGCCTGAACTTTTTCGAGAACGCGCAGAATTTCCTTATAACGCCGGGAGCGGCTCCAGGTGACAAGCCGGTCATCCGGCCGCGGTATCCGGAGACTCCGTGGATGAAATATTCCGTCACCGCGGTCACCGGTGGCCCGCGCACGGCGAACACCATATATTATGTGAACACGCCGCTCGCCGCGCTGGGTGAGTTCGGCGGCTCCTTCCCCTGCGACAGGAAGGGCTACACCTACGAAGGCTCCAACCGTTTCGGCGCGTACACCTGCGCCTGGCATTTCCTGAAATACCTTGAGTCCGAAGGCGTGGAAGTCAGCGAAGGATGCGCCGACATATCCGCCGGCGGCTTTCTGCGCCCCGATCCCGGCTTCGGCGACAGCGGCATCCCCGCCGCACCTGTCGGGGAGCTGGAGGTCATAGGCGGCACGCTCTCCACCAGGCTGTCGGCGATAGTTGCGGAAACCAATCACGAAAGCGACAATTTCTTCGCGGAGACCCTGCTGAAGATGATGGCTTCGACGACCGGAAGTTCCTGCCGGAGCGACAGGAGCGCCGACGCTGCCGAGGACATGCTCGCCTCCATGGGACTGTCGGTCGACGGCCGCTGCCGGCTCGTCGACGGAAGCGGGCTTTCGCGCAAGAACTATGTCTCCGCCGGCTTTTTCGTGGATTTCCTGCGCCGTATGATGCAGGAACCGTCGTTCGGGACATATCTGCAGTCGCTTCCCGTTCCGGGGAGCCGCGGGACGCTGGAATACAAGTTCTCCGACGAGAGCGACGAGTTCCGCAGGCGCATCCATATCAAGAGCGGTTCGATGAACGGCATCCTGTGCTACAGCGGCTACATCCTGCCGTCGGCTCCGGATGCGGGCGAAACGATAGTCTTTTCGCTCTTGACCAACAATGTCACCGCTTCCGTGTGGTCGGTCAGTCCGCTCGTCGACAGGATCATAGGCGCGCTCGCCGCCTGGAATTGAAGTTCTGAAGGATTATTTTTATTTTTGCCGATATGCGGAAATTTCCCTGTCTCCTTACCGCGGCTTTCTTTCTTGTCCTGACGGCTGTCTCATGTCAGCTGGCGTCCTCGCTCGTGCATGACGACCAGCCTGTGGCCAGGGTGGGGAGGGAGAAGCTCTACCGTTCGGAGGTCGAGAGCATGATTCCCGACATGATAAGCCCCGAGGACAGCGCGAGCCTCGCCGAGAAATACATACGGCTCTGGGCGATGGAGCGGCTCTATATGGACGAGGCGGGCCGCCAGCTGTCGAAGTCCGAGATGGACGTCTCCGAGGAACTTGAGTCCTACAGGCGCTCCCTCGTGAGATACCGCTATGAGCAGCGCTATCTCAACGACAGGCTTGACACATTGATCACCGACGCGCAGATAAGGGAGTATTATCAGGCCAACGAGGCCGAGTTCGAGCTCTCCCGGCCCCTGATGAAGCTGCGTTTCGTCGACGTGATGAAGGATTCCCCCGACAAGGACGAGATACTGAGGCTCATGTCCTCCGACGAGTACGCCGGGCTTGAACGCGCCGACTCGCTGGCGAGAAATTCGGCCCTGCGCTACTTCGACAATTCCGACACATGGATGGACGCCGGAGAGCTGGCCAGATATTTCGGAGTGAGCTGCGAGGAGATGCTGGCTGCGATGGACGGGGACATGATAATGATAGAGCCGGAAGGGCGCGGCGACCTGCTGGCCGCGTATGTATGCGACATGATAAGTTCCGGCACCGCGCCGATCGAATACTGCTCTTCGGCCATACGGGACATAATTCTAAGTAACAGAAAACACGAGCTGCTGGCGGCTTTGGAACGCGACTTGCTTGAAGGGGCGCTTGACAGCAAACAATTCGTAATCTACTAAAATGAGCTACAAGTTGAAAATTCCCGTCTTTCTTGCCTCTTTGCTGCTTGTCCTTCCTCTGGACGCCCAGCGGTATGCCGGTGTGGTGGACAAGTCGATAGCGGTGGTCGGCAATGAAATGATAAGGCTTTCGGATCTCGAGTCCGAAGTCCAGATGCTCAACGCCCAGGGAGGGTACTCTTCCGACAAGAACATCCGCTGCGAGCTGCTCGAGCGCATGATGGAGTCCAAGCTGTTCCTGATGCAGGCGAGAGTCGACTCGCTGACCGTGGACAACGACATGGTTTCCGCGTCGCTGTCCCAGAGGCTTGACCAGGTGCGCACCGCTCTCGGAGGCGACGAGGCCGTGGAAGAGTATTTCGGAATGCCCATCTACCGGCTCCGTCAGGAGTGGCAGGCCCAGCTCGAAGAGCAGAGCCTAACCCAGCGGGAGCAGCAGGAGATAGCATCGAAGATTCCGGAACTCACGCCCTACGACGTCCGGCAGTACCTCGACACAGCCGACGTCTCCTCGCTTCCGGTCATACCCACCAAGTACCAGATGAGCCAGATATGCATATATCCGGACCGCGAGGCCGCGGCTCTCGCGGTGAAGGAAAGGCTGCTTTCCCTGCGCGAGCGCATACTCAACGGCGAGAAGTTCTCCACCCTTGCGAGGCTCTATTCGGAGGATACGGGCAGCGCGATGAAGGGCGGAGAGCTCGGAATGGCGTCAAAGTCGATTTTCTGGCCGGCGTTCTCCGACGCCGCGATGTCCCTGAAGCCCGGCGTGATATCCCAGATAGTCGAGACCCCCGACGGTTTCCATATAATAGAAGTGCTCGAGAAGAAAGGGGACATGTTCAACGCCCGCCATATCCTGATAAAGCCCCACTATACGCAGGACGACCAGGACAAGGCGTACAGCCGCCTCGACAGTCTGCGCAACATGATCGTGGTCGACAGCACGATGTCTTTCGACCTCGCCGCGCGCTTCTATTCCGAAGACCCTGCCACCAGGACCAACGGCGGCCAGATGGCCGATCCCAACACCGGATCTTCATACTTCGAGATAGACCAGCTCAAGCCTCAGGACTACGAGGCGATCAGGAATCTGCAGGTGGGGGAAGTGTCCCAGCCGATAACCTCGCTCGACAACGAGGGCAGGGACGGCAATCTCGTCTATAAGATAATACGCCTCGACAAGATTGTCCCGGCGCATACGGCCAACTTCGAGACCGACTATACGGAACTGCTGAACCTCGTGGTCCAGATGAAGCAGATGGAGGCCATAGACAAGTTCCTCGACGACAAGATAGACTCTACATACATAGTCATAGATCCTCTGTTCGGAGACTGTGACTTCTCCCGGAAAGGATGGGCCGGAAAAGTCAGAAAGGACGACTGATTCTTGCCGCCGCGCTGCTTCTGGCGGCCTGCGGTTCTCTGTCTGCTCGGACCGGCTCCGAGCAGACGGATTCTCTGGTCCGTCTCATAAGCGCGAAGTTCATCGAACAGCAGGAGACGGAGAAGGACGGGCTCGTGCGCAAGGCCATGGGCGCGACCTTCCTGCATAACGGAACCTATCTTATCAGCGACAGCTCGATGTGGTATATGGACAGCAGCATCATACATTGCATCGGGAACGTGAGGCTGATCCAGGGCGAAACCGAACTCACGAGCGAGAAGCTCGACTATCTGATAAACGACGACCTCGCGCAGTTCCGCGGCGCCGTCGTGCAGCTGCGCAACAAGCAGGAGAACATACTGCGGACGAAAATCCTCGACTACAACACCAAGGACAGCGTCGCCGTGTTCACGGGCGGGGCGTCGATGAGGAGCGAGAACGGACAGATAATCGAGAGTGACGACGGACGGTACTACAACGCCGACGAGAAGTTCTTCTTCGAGGGGAACGTCAACATGTTCACCGATTCCGTGTTCGTCAAGACCACGACTCTCGAATATGATTCCGCAGCGGAGAAAGCCTGGTTCACTTCCTATATCGATTTCTGGAACGAGGAGGACAACATGCTCTCCGCCGACGGAGGCTGGTACGAGAGCGGGTCCGAGGTGTTCTTCTTCGAAGGTAATGTCCACGCTCTGTCGGAGGCCCAGGAAAGCTGGAGCGACTCCCTGTATTATTTCCGCATTCCCGGCGACGTGCTGATGCTCGGTTCGGCCCAGCTTCAGGACACGACCCGCAGTGTTGCGGCCGTGTCCGACTATCTGTTCTATGAAGACTCTCTCGCCCGGGTGACCCTTCGGCACCAGGCCGCGGTCGCCTTGTGGTCGGAAGAGGACGGCCAGCGCGACACGACATATTTCGGGGCGGACACTCTCATATACCATACGGTCAGGCGTTGCGATATTCCGCAGCAGGAGATCGACGATGCGGGGGCGCGTCTGACGACCATCCTCGGGGACCCGGTGAATGAATATCGCAAGCGGGCCGCGAAGGAAGCCGCCGAGGCCAAGGCGAAAGAGGAGAGGGAAAGAGAGGAGGCGATGGGAATCCCGCGTCAGACCTCAGCGGCGGATTCTTCCTTACCGGCATCGAGGGAAAGCGCCGCCGCTTCCATGCCGTCGGCTGCCGGAACTGATTCCCTGGCCGTCGGTGCCGATTCCCTTGCCGTTGCCGCGGACTCCCTTTCGGCGGGGACTGATTCGCCGGCCGTTTCCGTCTCCCCGCCGGACGGCGCCGATTCTACGACGGTCCTGCCGCGCGCCGCGGCGGATTCATTGGCCGCCGGAACGGATTCCCTGTCTTTCGGGACGGATTCCCTGCATGTCGCCGACTCCCTGTCCGCTGGTGCAGATTCCCTTGCCATCGGCGCCGACTCGTTGTCCGTCGGTGCGGACTTCCTTGCCGTGGCCACGGACTCCCTTGCCGTTTCCCCTGACACCACCCGCATAGGCTATCTGACGGGAATGGGGAATGTGCGGATTTTCCGCAGGGACATCCAGATGCGTAGCGATTCCGTGCGCTTCTGCGAGCTGGATTCCATCGCCAGGTTCTACAAGAATCCAATAATATGGAACGAAGGCCGCAGGCAGTACACGTCCGACAGCCTGTTCGTCCTGATAAGGAACAACGCCGTCGACAGGGCAAACCTGATGTCCAACGCCTTCATTGCCGTGGAGGAGGACTCCCTCCACTATGACCAGATACGGAGTCCGGAGGTGATGGCCTATTTCGACGAGAATGCCGACCTGAAGCGTTTTGACGCCCTCGGAGGTGCGTCCGCGCTGTTCTACCTTGAGGAGAACGACGAGCTGGCCACGGTCAACAAGGTCGAGTGCACGATGCTTTCCGCGTCATTCGCCGACGGGGAGCTCCAGTCGGTGTACTATTTCGAGTCGCCCAAGAGCGATGCCTATCCGGTGGTGCAGCTGCCGCCGGAGGAGAGCGTCTTCAAGGGTTTCAGCTGGCAGCCGGAACTGCGCCCTTCCAGCCCCGAGGCCATAACCACGCTCAAGGTCCGTCCTTCGGAGCGCCGGCACTACGAGGCGATTTCCAGGCCTGAATTCGTGCAGACCGAGCGTTTCTTCTCCGGTTATATGGGTGAATTGTATGCCGGGCTCGAGGAGGCCGCCCGCAGGAAGCGTCTTGCGGAGCGGAGAAGACAGGAGGCCGAAGAAAGGGAGAAGGCCATGGCGGACTCCCTTGTCGTGACGGACAGCCTGACATCGGGAACTGATTCCCTCGTTCTCTCCGACAGTCTTGCCGTCTCCGACTCCTTGGCCGTGGCGGACAGCCTTGCTTCCTCTGAGCCTGCCGAGGAATACATGAGCGAAAGGGAGCTGCGGCGCGCCATGCGCATAGCCCGCAGGGATGCCCGCTGGGCGGAACTTGACGCAAGGGATGCGGCAAAGGCGGCCGCGAAGGAGGAGCGCAGGGCGGAAAGGCAGAGGCGCAGGGAGGAGCGCAAGGCCCGCATACGCGAACGACAGGCCGAAAGAGACGCGAAACTGCTTCAGAAATACATAGAACGATTCGAAAAACAGAAAGCAAGAAATGAAAGAGAACAAAAATCTAAGCCTGCCGGAGAACGCCCACCGGGAACTGAAGCCGGGGGAGACATACCGGCCGCTCCTCAGACCTGAAGAGAAACCTCTTGAAGTGACTCCCTATTCGGTGACCCTAGGGTTGCTGATGACCGTGCTGTTTTCGGCCGCGGCCGCATATCTCGGACTGAAGGTCGGCCAGGTGTTCGAGGCGGCGATACCCATCGCCATCATCGCCGTCGGCGTGACCGGGGCCTTGAAGAAAAAGGGCGGACTCGGTCAGAACGTGATAGTCCAGAGCATAGGCGCCTGCTCCGGCGTCGTGGTGGCGGGAGCCATTTTCACTCTTCCGGCAATCTACATACTGGGCCTCGACGTCAATTTCTGGCAGATGTTCCTGAGTTCCATGCTCGGAGGCTTTCTCGGGATTCTGTTTCTCATACCGTTCCGCAAGTACTTCGTCAAGGACATGCACGGGAAATATCCTTTCCCTGAAGCGACTGCGACAACCCAGGTGCTCGTGAGCGGTGAAAGCGGCGGCAAGAGCGCGAAGACCCTGCTCACGGCCGGACTCATAGGCGGAATCTACGATTTCGTGATCGCCACTTTCGGCGCATGGGCGGAAACCATCAGCACCACCTTCCTGCATGTCGGCCAGGTGATTGCCGACAAGGCCAAGCTCGTGCTGAAGCTCAACACGGGGGCGGCGGTGCTCGGCCTGGGCTACATCGTAGGTCTCAAGTATGCTTTCGTGATCTGCTGCGGCTCGTTCCTCGTGTGGCTTGTGATCATACCCGTCATGAACCTCGTGTGGGGCGGGGAAGTCATCGACCTCATGGGCAAGGGCATCGTCCAGACAGTTTCGCAGATGTCGGCAGATGAAATCTTCAGCGAATATGCGCGGCACATAGGTATAGGCGGAATAGCCGTCGCCGGAATCATAGGCATCATCAAGAGCGCCGGAGTGATCCGGAGCGCGGTAGGCCTGGCTGCCGGAGAATTCCGGCGCAAGCCCGGTGCGGCCGTGGCCGCGTCCGAACGCACCCAGGAGGACATTCCGATGAACAAGGTCGTATGGGGCATAGCGATAGCCCTGCTCGCCGTGTTCGCCTTCTTCGCTCTCGGCGGTGTCGTCGACACCGTATGGCAGGCGCTGATAGGCCTCGTCATAGTGGCGGTGATTTCCTTCCTGTTCACGACTGTCGCCGCCAACGCGATTGCGATAGTCGGAACGAATCCGGTGAGCGGAATGACCATCATGACGCTGATCATCACGGCGCTCGTGTTAGTCGTAACAGGTCTCAAGGGCAATGCCGGAATGGTAGCCGCCATGGTGATAGGCGGAGTGGTCTGCACGGCCCTGTCGACCGCCGGAGGCCTGATCACCGACTTCAAGATAGGCTACTGGATAGGTACGACTCCGCGCAAGCAGGAGGTATGGAAGTTCGTGGGAGTAGCGGTCGCGGCCGCCACGGTCGGCGGCGTCATGCTCGTGCTCAACAAGACCTTCGGCTTTTCCGGCGAAGGCGCCCTCGTGGCCCCGCAGGCCAACGCCATGGCCGCCGTGATACAGCCCATGATGAACGGAGGGAACGCTCCCTGGCTGCTTTACGGAATAGGTGCGGTGATTGCGATTCTGCTGACCCTGTTCAAGGTTCCCGCGCTCGCGTTCTGCCTCGGTATGTTCATCCCCATCGACCTCAACCTGCCCCTGCTGCTCGGCGGCGCGATTTCATGGTTCGTCAGCACTCGCAGCAAGGACAAGGCCGTGAATGCCGCCCGTCAGGAGAAGGGTACGCTGATCGCCAGCGGCTTCATTGCGGGTGGAGCGCTCATGGGAGTGATTTCCGCGATTCTCAAATTCGCCAAGGTAGACTGGTATATGGACGGCTGGAACACTGTGGCTCCCGGCGCATGCGCCTCGGGTGCTCAGATGATAGCGATAGTGCCTCTGGCGGCCATCTGTGCATACATGATCTGGGCGGTGCTGCGCAAGGAGCGGTAACGCCCGTGACCGCCAGACAGCATCCACCCGGCAGGCGATACCTTGGGAAAAGCCTGCCGGGTGGATGCTGTCTGGCGGAGCAACAGATCACCTGACCTCAATTGTCGGCAAGCTTCCGAAAGCGATAAATCCTAAATACTTGCCGGCTGCCGCTGCGGACTTGAACTGAGGCTGGCGGCTATTGTCCGGCGTAGAGCCGGATGATGTTGAGTATTACGGCGCTGGCCTTCTCCATGCTCTGTACGGAAACCCATTCGTACTTGCCGTGGAAGTTGAGGCCTCCGGCGAAGATGTTGGGGCAGGGAAGCCCCTTGAACGAGAGGTTTGCTCCGTCGGTTCCGCCGCGGATGGGCTGGATATGCGGCTCCACGCCGGCCATCTCCATGGCCTTCACCGCCTTTTCGACCACGTGGTAGTGGGGCTCGACCTGTTCGCGCATGTTGTAGTACTGGTCCTTGAGCGTCACTTCGACGGTTCCGGCGCCGTAGCGGCCGTTGATGAATTCTGCGCAGCGCAGCATCTCGGCTTTCTTCTGTTCGAAGAGCCTGCGGTCATGGTCTCTTATGATATATGACAGCGTGCTTTCCTCCACGGTGCCCCTGACGGCCGTGATGTGGATGAAGCCTTCGTAGCCTTCCGTGTGTTCGGGTCTCTGCTGTACGGGCAGCAGCGCGTTGAACTCCTGCGCTATCAGCAGCGAGTTCAGCATCTTGCCTTTGGCATAGCCAGGATGGACATTGCGGCCCTGGATATGCACTGTCGCGGCTGCGGCGTTGAAGTTCTCGAACTCCAGCTCTCCGACCTCGCCGCCGTCCATGGTGTAGGCGTAGTCGGCCCCGAACTTCTTAACGTCGAATTTCGCCACGCCGCGTCCGATCTCCTCGTCCGGGGTGAAGCCTATCCTTATCTCGCCGTGCCTGAACTCGGGATGGGCCGTGATGTACTGGACGGCGTCCATGATTTCTGCGACTCCTGCCTTGTCGTCCGCGCCCAGGAGGGTGGTTCCGTCGGTCGTGATTATGGTCTCGCCGATGTGCCGGAGTAGCTCCGGGAACTCGGAAGTCTTCAGGCTCATTCCGGGAACGCCTTTGAGCGGTATGTCGGAACCGTCATAATCATTGATTATCTGGGGCCTGATGCCGCCTCCCGGAGCGTCGGGCGAAGTGTCGACATGGGCGATGAAGCCTATGGCAGGCACTTTTTCCTCTATGTTCGAGGGAATGCGGGCCATCACATAGCCCCACTGGTCGAGTTCGGCCTCCACTCCCATCTGTCTCAGCTCATCCCTGAGCATTTCGAGCAGTGCGAGTTCCTTCATTGCCGAAGGCTGGCTGTCGCTTGTCTCGTCGGACTGCGTGTCCACGGCGACATAGCGCAAGAATCTGTCCTTTATATTTTCCATAGGCGTAAAATTACCTTTAATATTTATCTTTTACAAGGAGTCCCCGCCGCGGCATGCCGGAGGTGTCAGGTAAAAAGGGTAGCAGAAAAAGTAAAATTGGTTGGCTAAATGATAAGAAAGGAATATAAATTTGTATCGTCCTTAATAGCGTCAATCCAAGACTTTTTGAGATATGAAAAGAGTTATGTTCTTTATTATGGCTCTGGGGCTGGCGGCAGCCTGCTCCGGCCGGGCTGCAGAACCCGAGCAGCCTGTGGTCTACATGACCACTGAAATTTCGCCCGAGGCCCTTGTGAGGATCTACGAGGCCCTCGAAAGACCCGCCGAAGGCCGCGTGGCCGTCAAGATAAGCACCGGAGAGCCCGGCGGGCACAACTTCCTCCAGCCTGCGCTGATAGGGGAGCTCGTCCGTAAGGTTGACGGGACCATCGTCGAGTGCAACACCGCCTACGGAGGAAGACGCTCCAACACCGAGGATCATATCCAGGCCGCCCGCGAGCACGGTTTCTTCGATATCGCGGATGTCGACATCATGGACTCCGAGGGAGAGTTCACCATACCCGTCAGGGATACGACCCACATCAAATACGACATAGTGGGCACGCACCTGAAGAACTATGACTTCATGATCAACCTCGCGCATTTCAAGGGACATGCGATGGCCGGCTTCGGCGGAGTCATCAAGAACCAGTCGATTGGAGTCGCCTCCGCGAACGGAAAGGCCTATATCCACAGCGCGGGCGCCACTCAGGATGTAGCCCAGATGTGGCCCAACATAAAGGAGGACACCCAGGACGGCTTCCTCGAATCCATGGCAGCCGCCGCCCAGGGCGTGGCCGACTACTTCGGCGAGAATATTCTTTATATAAATGTGATGAACAACCTGTCGGTCGACTGCGACTGCGATTCCCATCCCGCCGATCCGATGATGCTGGACGTAGGAATTTTTGCCTCGCTCGACCCCGTCGCGCTGGACGAAGCTTGCCTTGACTATGTATATGAAATGACTCCGACCGAGGGTAACGACAACCGCCCCCTCATAGAGCGCATCGACAGCCGCAACGGGAGGCATACCGTCGACTATGCGGAACGGATCGGCCTCGGAAGCAGGGATTACAGGCTCGTAAGCATCGACGAATAGCGGCGTCGGAGGGGATGCGGGAAAAATTTTAAAAAGTTTTTAAAATAAATTTGCAGATCAAAAAAAAGTGTGTACCTTTGCATCCCCTTCAACGAAGGGACTACAGAAAGAAGTTCATTGACAATACTGAGAGAGAAACGAGGTTGAAAAGAAAATCAGTCTAGTGGCCGCAGGTGAGGGACCGAGAGGTTCCGGGAGCGGCTGCGGGGATTGAACGATTTCACGAAGACAGGCGAGAGTGATTCAAGAGAATGACTCGAGAGCGAGAGAAAGAGGATAAGGGCGAACGGGGGATGCCTGGGCTTCCGGGAGCGAAGAAGGACGCGGTAAGCTGCGAAAATCCACGGGGATCCGCAAACGGGAAGTGATCCGTGGGAGTCCGAATGGGGGAAC
>CALVAD010000033.1 GCA_944325495.1 uncultured Bacteroidales bacterium
GGCGGACGCATGCTGAAGCGTATCCGTCCCTGTCCTCAGGGAAGGGCCGGCCGTATCCGCAAGCGCTCCAATCATGTCACCGTGATCCTCGATGTAAAACAACCAGTGGAGAATAAGTAATATGGGACAGAAAACAAATCCTATCAGCAACAGAATCGGTATCACCCGTGGTTGGGACTCTAACTGGTGCGGTGGTAACTATGCGGAGAAGATAGCCGAGGACTACGAGATCCGCAAATATCTCAACAACCGTCTTGCAAAGGCCAGCCTCAGCAGAATAGTTATCGAGAGAACCCTCAAGCTCATCACTGTGACCATCTATGCTGCGCGTCCCGGTTTCATCATCGGAAAGGGCGGCACCGAGGTCGACAAGCTCAAGGAAGAGCTCAAGAAGGTGACCAGCAAGGAGGTCCAGATCAACATCTTCGAGGTGAAGCGTCCCGAACTCGACGCCAACATCGTGGCTGACAGCATAGCCCGTCAGATCGAAGGCCGCGTGTCCTACCGCAGGGCCATCAAGATGGCGGTCGCCAACACGATGAGGGTCGGCGCGGAAGGCATCAAGATCCAGATCAGCGGCCGTGTAGGAGGAGCGGAAATGGCCCGTAACGAGATGTTCAAGGAGGGGCGCACCCCTCTGCACACTTTCCGTGCGGATATCGACTACGCCCTCTCCGTGGCTCACACCAAGGTCGGGACTCTCGGAATCAAGGTGTGGATCTGCAAGGGCGAGCGCTACGGCAAGCAGGATCTGACTCCTGCCGCGCTGTCCGCCGCGAACGCCCAGGCTGCCGGCCAGAACCGCGGAGGACGCGGAGACCGTCGTCCCCGCAGGGATGGAGACCGTCGCCCCCGCAGAAACGACAACCAGAAGTAATTTGAGGAAAATTGCTATATTTACGGCCGGTTCCGTTTCCGCGGAACCGGTTTTTTAGTCGGCCCCGCCTTGCCGCAGCGGACTTGGGCCGTCGGAATTTCGAGATCAAAATCAGTTTAATATGAAAAAATTCATGTTGATTGCCGCATCCCTGCTTTTTGTCCTTGTGACGGGATGCAAGAATGAAGAAAAGGCTCTTGAAGAGTACAATGCCCGCACAGAGGCGACTGTCATGGACTTCAACGACAGGATGACGGCCGTACAGGCCGACACGACCCTTGACGCTGATGCCAGGAACGCCGCCATGCAGGCCGCTTACGACGAGACTTCCGCAAAGCTTGTCGAGGACGGTCTCAAGATGATACGCCGGTATCCTTCCGGTCCGCTTGCGGTGACCGTGCTCCAGAACATCGCCGCCGTGCTCGAGGCTGACCAGCTCGAGGAAGCTCTCGGCCTTCTTGAGGGCGAGGCTCTCGAAGACGAGTTCGTGCAGCAGCTCGCGGCCCTTTCAGGCGCCAAGACGGCGACCGCCGAGGGAAAGATGTTCACCGATTTCACCGTAGTCCAGGATCCCGCCGACTCTCTCGGCAGCACGGTGAGCCTCTCCGACTATGTCGGCAAAGGAAAATATGTGCTCGTGGATTTCTGGGCCAGCTGGTGCGGCCCCTGCAAGCAGGAGCTCCCCAACATAGCCGCCGTATACAACAAGTATAAGGGCGACGACTTCGACGTGCTCAGCATCGCCGTATGGGACGATCCCGCCGACACCAAGGTGGCCGCCGAGGAGGAGGGCGTGATCTGGAGCCAGATAATCAACGCCCAGCAGGTCCCCACGGAGCTTTACGGAATCGAAGGCATTCCCCACATCATCCTTTTCGGCCCTGACGGAACGATTCTCAAGCGCAATCTCCGCGGCGACGAGATCGAGGCCGCCGTAGCTGAGGCTCTTGGACGTTAGAGAAAAAATAAGCTTGTTACCGCATTCCCCCGGGGTCTACCGTTATTATGACTCCGAGGGAACGGTCATTTATGTAGGCAAGGCCAAGGACCTCAACAAGCGCGTCGCGCAGTATTTCGTCGATCCCGGCAGGCTCACAGCCAAGACGCGGGTGCTGGTCTCGAAGATCGCCGACGTGCAGTATTCGGTGGTCGACAGCGAGGCGGACGCCCTGCTGCTCGAGAACAACCTGATCAAGCAGTACAAGCCGCGCTACAATATCCTCCTGAAGGATTCGAAGACCTATCCTTGGATATGCGTCACCGCGGACGAGTTCCCCAGAGTCTTCCTGACCAGGAAAATCGTGCGCAACGGCTCGCGGTATTTCGGGCCGTACAGCTCCGTGATGCATGCCAAGGCCCTGTTGGAGTTCTTTCAGGCCAATTATCCGCTCCGCTCGTGCAAGTACAGGATAAGCTCGGACGCGGTCCTGCGGCACAAGTTCCGTCCCTGCCTCGACCTGCATCTTGGGCGTTGCCGCGGCTGCTGCGTCGGAGGCATCTCCAGGGAGGAGTATTCCGCGCTCATCGAGGAGATCGTGCGCCTGCTAAGCGGCGGCGTCAATGAAATCCTGCGCAAATACAAGGCGGCCATGACGGAAGCTGCGGACAGACTGGACTTCGAGACTGCGCAGTTCTACAAGGACCGCATCGCCTCGTTGCAGCAGCACTATTCGAAGTCCATAATCACCTCCGCCGGGGACAGGGACGTGGATGTCTTTTCGCTCGTGTTCGACGGGCTTGAGGCTTTCGGGAATTTCCTGCGCATCCGGGGCGGCGCCATAATACAGTCGCTGAACCTTGGCTTCAAGATGAACATCGAGGAGGAGCAGTCGTCCGTGCTCAGCGAATTCATAGCCGAAATCAGTTCCAAGTTCGGTGCCCTCGGGCATGAGGTCATTGTGCCTTTCATGCCGGACGTGAGCATTGCCGGAGTGGAGTTCAGGATTCCCGTCCGCGGCGACAAGCTCGCGCTTCTCGAGCTCAGCGCCAAGAACGCCAGGGAATACCGCTTCAATTCGCTGCGCCAGCGCGAGCATACGAACCCCGACGAATACAGGGCCGCAGTGCTGGAGGAGCTGCGCAAGGCCATAGGCATGAAGGAACTTCCGATGCATATGGAATGCTTCGACAATTCGAACATCCAGGGAACCTATCCCGTGGCCTCGTGCGTGGTCTTCCGCAATGCCGAACCGTCGAAGAAGGATTACCGGAGGTTCAAGATCAAGACCGTGGTCGGAGCCAATGACTACGCCTCGATGAAGGAGGTCGTGAACCGGCGTTATTCGCGCATGCTCGCGGAGAATCCGGACGACCTGCCGCAGCTGGTGGTCATCGACGGAGGCAAAGGGCAGCTGGATTTCGCATGGCAGGCGCTCTGCGAACTCGGAATCCAGGACAGGATGACCGTGATAGGTCTGGCGAAGCGTCTTGAGGAGGTCATCCGGGTGGGGGATCCTTATCCCATGTTCATCGACCGCAATTCACAGGCCCTGCGGCTGCTTCAGAGGATACGCGACGAGGCTCACCGCTTCGGCATAACTTTCCACCGGGCTCTCAGGAGCAAGGGCGCCGTCAGCTCCGCCCTGCGCGAGATAAAGGGCGTCGGCGAGCAGACCGAGCAGCGTCTGCTGATGCATTTCGGAAGCGTTGCGCGGATCGCCTCCGCGTCGCAGAAGGAACTGGCGGAGCTGGTCGGTCCGGCGCTCGCGGACAGGATATTGCGCAGCCTCGGCGCAGAAAAGGAACAGGAGTATGAATAACGAGAAGAAGTTCGACAAATGGTTCAACGTGTTCATCCTCGGAGGGATGACGCTTGTCATGATAGTCACGACTGCCATACAGCTGGCGCGGGACGATTCCGGTGCGGCGATGCTTCTGGTCGCGGCCTTCGGTTCGCTGATGGGCGTGCTCAGCACCGTCTGCTCCGCAAACGCCAGGATTCTGACCTTCCTGTTCGGCTTCTTTGACGTGACGATCTACGGAGTCATGTGCTTCCTCAGCCACAACTACGGCAACGGTGCTCTGCATCTGGCGTATTTCCTCCCGATGCAGTTCATAGGCTTCTGGCAGTGGCGGCGCAGGGGAGCGTCTTCCGGGACGGGCGTGAGAGCCAGACGGCTCACGGCGCGGCAGCGCATCCTATGGGGATTCGTGTTCCTCGCGGGCCTGGCCGCGACCTATTTCGTGCTCGTCAATGTCGGAGAGCGGGAAGCCGCGTCCGTGGTGAAGACGGCCATATTCATGGACGCCTTCTCGACCATCTGCAATATCATCGGGCAGCTGCTCATGTCCACGGCATATATGGAGCAATGGTTCTTCTGGATAGGCGTCAATGTCGCGTCCGTGGCGATGTGGACGGCGACGGCTTCGGCTTCTTCCGGTTCGGACGACTACGCCTTCATCTACGTGGTGAAGTACAGCTTCTACCTGCTCAATTCCTTGAACGGGCTGCGCATCTGGTTGAAGCTGAGCCGCGGTGAATCGTAGATTAATCCGCTGAATGACAATGTATTGAGCTTCGTTTGGATAAATGGAAAATTTTTCGTTACTTTGCGAAGTTTTTTGAGGACAATTTTTGTACTAATAAACTAAATATCTAAAAGTTATGGATCGCGCAGAAATTCTGGAAAAAGTAAAAGGAATTATCGTAGACAAACTTGGTGTTGAGCCTTCAGTGGTTACCGAGGCCGCAAGCTTTACCGGCGATATCGGAGCCGATTCTCTTGATACTGTTGAACTTCTTATGGAATTCGAGAAGGTTTTCGGAATCAAGATTCCCGATGACGAGACCAGCTCCATCGCTACCGTGAAGGATGCTGTCGACAAGGTTGCCGAGAAGCTCGGAGCATAAGACAGCACAAGGCAATGAAAATGAAAGAGGCTGACCAACCGGTCAGCCTCTGTTTTATTATTCTTCAGGTTCCTCGATCGGAATCGCGAAGGTGAGCTTGAGCTGGGGTACCTTGCTCTCGTCGGGAGAGTCCGGACCGTTCAGCACCGCATTGTAGTAGCGGTCCTTGTCCAGTTGCACGCTGATGCTTTCGGTCGTGCTGGAGCTGCTGTACATCGCCGCCATCATCGCGTAGGTGTAGTAGTTGGAGTAGTAGTTCCCGTAGCTTCCGTAGCCATAGCCGTAGCCGTACATGTCGTTGTAGTAGCTCTGGTATGCCAGATAGTTGTACAGTTCGCTCATCTCCGAAGATCCGGACTCGGTGGTCACCGTCACTTCGTTCGCCATGATCAGGAACCATACGTCGAAGGAGCCGTTCTCCAGCCTCTGCGTCAGCTCGTCGGAGGTGTCGGTCTCGTCCAGCCTGATCAGGGACTGCAGATGGTAGGTTATGTCCGGAGAATATCTGAGCGTCGAACGGTTCACGTCGCCCTGGTCGGCGTTCTCGTCGCTGGTGTCCGACAGGCTGATGAATCTTGCGCTCCCGCCTTCGCCGTCCTCGTCAGGCTCGACGACGACCCGGCATGTCGGGGACAGAATCTGGGGCCAGTGATCCATCTCGGTGTAGTCGTCGGGGAATTCGAAGGGAAGCACTATGCTGGCCTTGTTGATCACGGCCGTATTCGGGTCTCCTCCGACTTCATGGATTGCGTCCTCGGTGAGCTTCTTGAGATATTTGGCCGCTATCTTGGGCTTCAGTCCGCCTCCGCCTTCCACAAGTATCCGGTCATCGGCCTGCCCCGCGAACTTCTCGGTCTCCTGTGATGTCAGGTTGAGACTGTACTGGGGGAAGCTTCCGCTTCCTGAATAGGTGAGCAGCGAATCGAGGTCGTAGAAGTCAGTCGCTCCGTAGTAGAACCGGAGCGTGGTGTCCTTCCTCTCCCCGTCGAATTCCGAGGAGAATCTCAGGCTGGCATAGTTGCCTTCGATGAAGCCGTACTCGCTGTTGTAGCCGAGCTGGAGGTCGAACATGTTGATCCGTCCTCCGTTGCCGGCCGGCGCGTCGGCTTCGATATAGATTCCGGGGAATTTCTCGAGATAGCTGTCTATGTCCTTGAGGACTTCATCGTCGAGCTCTTCGAGGTATCTCCTTCCGAACTCTTCGCTGAAATTGAACGAAAGGGAGTCGTCTCCCGTATAGACTACGGAACCTTTCGTGATGCTTCTGTCAAGATGTGCCACCGGCTTGTTGCAGTCGAAGTCCACGCTGGCGTCCAGCGGCTCTTCGAGCTCGTAGACCTTGAAGGTCTGGAAGATGCGCTCCTGGTCCGGACGGCTGTAGGATACCGTGTCCTTGGCTGCCGCGAAATGGAAACTCTTGAATTCGGGATTCTTTCCGAGGTCGAGGGAGTCCTGGAACAGCGGGATGAGCGTCAGCGCGCAGGACCTGGTCCCGAGGCCGAAGATGTCGTCCCTCACGGCTCCGATGGTGATTCTCGACGAAGAGTAGCCGGAGAGGCTGTCGGCCATCGCCATGGATATCTCCTTGATGGGGATGGTTCTGGTGTATATGGTGTACGCCTGGTTCTTCGGCATCAGTTCGGAGCCTATCCGGTAGTTGGTCTCAATGCAGGAAATGCAGCAGACGAACGCCGCCGCGAGTGCAAGGAAGCTTTTTCTCATTCTAAAGTCTGTCATAAAAGCTGCAGTACTCGTCGATATAGCTGCCGTTTTCGTATGACGCGGCGTCATATTCGAGAACGGGCAGTCCGAGCCCGGAACAGAAGTCCCTGATTCTGTCGTCCACGTTTCCGGACCCCATTATTATGCCGTCGGAGTACTGGGCGGCTGTTTGAGCAAGTTTTATGCCATCGGCCTGGCCGGCGAGCCCGGGGATGTCCTCCTCCGTGACTCCGCCGAAGCATGCCTTCCCCGCGAATCCGGCGGAAAAGCTGTCGGCCGGCGTGTCGTCGTACAGCGAAAGCACGATGCGGCTGTCCGAAAATATGGGATCGTCCCTGTAGGCTTTCTTGAGATACACGGGCACGAGCTGCGATATCCATCCCTGGCAGTGGATTATGTCGGGAGCCCAGCGCAGTTTCTTAACCGTTTCGAGGACGCCTCTGGCGAAGAATATCGCCCGTTCGTCGTTGTCGGGGAAGAAGCTTCCGTCCGCGTCGCGGAAAATCTGCTTGCGGCGGAAATAGTCGTCGTTGTCGATGAAGTAGACCTGTATCCTCGCGGAAGATATGGATGCCACCTTGATTATCAGAGGGCGGTCGAGGTCGTCGATGATTATGTTCATGCCGGACAGCCTGATTACTTCGTGCAGCTGGTTCTTCCTTTCGTTGATGCAGCCGTATTTCGGCATGAAGGAGCGGATTTCCCGCTTTCGCTCCTGGACACCCTGGGGCAGGGCCCGGCCGATGTCCGCTATGTGCGACTCCGGAAGATAGGGAAATATTTCGGAGTTTACGAACAATATTTTCTTCTTGACATCGCTCATGCTTACAAAGATACGAAATTTTTTATGATTTTTCGATATTTGATTATCTTTGAATTTTAATTTGAGACAGGTATGCCGAAGCCCGAGGCCAGAATGATGAGGCGCCGCCTTGCGAACGCCTATTTGTCGAGCGTCATCAGCATAACGCTGGTGCTGCTGCTCATAGGCATCGCCTCGCTCGTGGTCATCAATTCCGGCAGCGTGGCGCGCTATCTCAAGGAGAACATGAAGATATCCGTGCTCTTCGTCCCCGAAGCGGGCGAGCAGGACGCGCAGGAGTACATAAGCTCCGTCAGTTCGCTCCCGTATATCCGCGAGGCCCGGCTCGTGACCCGCGAGGAGGGGGAGAAGGAGCTTGCCGAGATGCTCGGCGAGGATTTTCTCGACGTGTTCGAGACCTCTCCCGTGCCCGTCTCCGTGGACGTGAGCCTGAATGCGGAGTATGTGGTTCCCGACAGCCTCGCTTTCGTGACGGAGGTGCTCGCCGCGTCTCCGAAGGTGGACGAGGTCGACAGCCGGCAGCCGCTGGTGGCCATGCTGAACGAGAACCTGGCCAAGATGGCCGCCGTGTTCGGGGTGTTCATCCTGCTGCTGCTCTTCATCTCCTTCGTGCTGATAAACAACATGGTGCGTCTGAGCGTGTTCGCGCGCAGGTTCACCATACACACCATGAAGCTGGTCGGGGCGACCAAGGCGTTCATAAGGGCTCCGTTCCTGCGCAGCGCGCTTCTCCAGGGCCTGATAGCTGCGCTGCTGGCCTCCGCCGCCCTGTGGCTGATATATTATGCCGCCCGGAGCTCCTTCGGGCAGCTGTTCGAGATATTCAACATGGTCGCGCTGCTCGAATCGACCGCCATAATGTTCGTCTGCGGAGTGCTGATATGCGTGCTCAGCACCTACTTCGTGGTCGGGAGACTGGTCGGAGCGGCCAAGGATGAACTGTATTATTGATATGGACAAAATGGCTGTTACGCCCAAGGGGCTCAAACTGCTTCTCGCGGGCCTGGTCGTCATGATCGTCGGCTATATCCTGATGATCGGCGGCGGGTCGGACGATCCGCAGGTATTCAATTATGAAATGTTCAATTTCCGGAGGCTGACCCTGGCCCCCGTCACGATAATCGTCGGGATAGGTCTGATAGTCTACGGCATAATGGGCTGTCCCGATAAAAGGAGATAGAAGGGTATGGACTGGTGGGAGGCCCTGCTGCTGGGCGTGGTACAAGGGCTGACGGAGTTTCTTCCTGTCAGCAGCAGCGGACATCTGATGATTTTCCGCGAACTTCTCGGCGTGGAGGCCGACGGCTTCCTGGATTTCACGGTGCTCGTGCATTTCGCCACCGTGCTGAGCACGATAGTCGTGTTCTGGTCCGCGATATGGAAGATACTCAAAGGACTGTTCAAGTTCAGGTACAACGACGAGACCGACTATTTTCTCAAGATATGCGTGTCGATGATCCCCGTCGCCATAGTGGGCTTTTTCTTCAAGGATGTCGTGGAAGGACTGTTCGGTGACGACCTCCGCATCGTCGGAGCCTGTCTCTGCGTGACCGCCGTGCTTCTGACGCTTTCCGATTTTTTCGCCGACAAGGTCGGGAGCCGGAACCGCTATCGCAACGGCATATCCTGGTGGCAGGCGCTCGTGGTCGGGCTCGGCCAGGCCTGCGCGGTCGCGCCCGGGCTCTCGCGCTCCGGCACCACCATCGCCACGGGACTGCTTTGCGGGGTCAGGCGCGACAGCATGGCCCAGTTCTCCTTCCTGATGGTCCTTATCCCGATAGTGGGTGAGCAGCTGCTCGGCCTTATTGAAATGGCCGGCGGCGGAGAGTCTTTCGGCAGCGGCATAGGCGCTCTGCCTCTGCTGGCCGGGTTCTTCGGGGCTTTTCTTGCCGGGCTCGCCGCGTGCAAGGTCATGGTGGCTCTTGTCCGCAGGGCGAGGCTCTCATGGTTCGCGGTCTACTGTATGGCGGTGGCGGCGCTCATTTTCATTTTAGGATAGCGGATGGCCCGCAGCGATGTATATTTCGCGTCCGACGTGCATCTGGGTCTCCGGATAGGCGACCCGGCGGAACGCGAGGCCCGTTTCGTGGCTTTTCTGAAGTCCATTCCGCATGACAGGACCAGGGCGCTGTACCTGCTCGGTGACATCTGGGACTTCTGGTTCGAATACAGGGACGTGGTGCCGCGCTGCGGCGCAAAGGTGATAGCTGCGCTGGTGGAGCTGATGGACTCCGGGGTGGAGGTGTGGTTCTGCGCCGGGAATCACGACCTGTGGACTTTTTCGTTCCTGCAGGAGCTCGGGATGAAGAAATTCATGCAGCCGCACTATGTCGAGTTCGGCGGCAAGGTCTTCTGTCTCGGCCACGGCGACATGCTCGGCGGGGCGAAGCGCGGCTATCGTCTGATGATGAAGCTGTTCAACAGCCGCTTCCTTCAGGGGCTGTTCGGCGTCCTGCATCCGCGCCTTGCGTTCGGCATCGGGCTCGGCTGGTCCGAGAGGAACCGGAAGTCGCGCCACCAGGTGTATCATTTCCGCGGCAAGGACGAGCCGCTGTACGGTTTTGCGCTTGAGGCCTCCAGGAGCCGCCGTGTGGACTACTTCGTGTTCGGGCACTTCCATGATGCCGTGGACATGACGCTGCCCGGAGGTTCGCGCCTCGTGGTGCTCAAGGACTGGATAGGCGGCGGCGTCCCGTATGCGTGCTTCAACGGTTCTTCTTTCGAACTTCACTCTCCAGAGTGCGGGTCTTTATGACCGTCTTCACGGGGGCTTCCATGAATATGGAGTAGTAGAAATTGTCCCATTGCCCGGAGTCCCATATCCGGCAGAGCTCTTCGATCTGCGCGTCCTCCCCCTGGCTTGGATTGTAGCGCATCTTCAGGTTCTGCGAGAAGAGCCTTGCGACCAGCTGCCAGAAATTGGCCGCGAAGCCGCCTTCGTAGGTCCGTATTATCTCATAGGCGCTCAGTCCGCATTCCCTGTCGACGAGACGCAGCAGCACGAGCCCCTGGGTAACCGTCATCGAGCGGATGTCGCTTTCGAACAGCCTGAGCAGCTCCCGCTCGACATCGCGGATGTAGCGCGTCCTCTCCGAGCGCCTGGTGACGTCCGCCGCGATGGTGCTGTCGACCTGAGCCATCATCTCCCTGCCCACGAGGGCGTAGGGGTAGACCTTGTTGAAATTGTAGACCAGCTTGTAATAGCGGCGCCAGTCCCTCGCGCTCATGCCTTCGCCCCGGGGCAGCACCCATGCGGGTTCGAGGGTGTCGCGGAAGATGGTGTCGTTTCCGTTCTCCACGCTGTACTGCATGGGCGTCCCTGTCACCTTTCTCGGCGTCTGGGCGCCTGCGGGCAGGCATAAGGCAAGCAGAACAGGCAGTATGAGCAGTATTCGTTTCATGTCGTCGGACAAAAATATCCCAAAATTTCATTTTCGCAAAAAGTCCCGTCCCGGACGCCGCGCGGCGGATGCCGAAAGCCTTCCTGATCTCTTGTCGAAAACGCACGGAAAAACTTTTTGTCTGGATTTGTAACTTATTGAATCGCTTTGGGTTGAGTGTGCATATTCCGTGTCGGAAATATTTCAAAAAAATTCATCTGCGCGATGGTAATCCGATTTTTTTTTACTATCTTTGCAGTCCCAAAAATCGGCTTCTTGTCGTTTAAGTGGTTGATTTTCAGGGTTTTTGTGAATTAATGTTTTTAAAGTAATACTGAGATGTTACAACCGAAGAGAACAAAATTTAGAAGGGAACAGAAAAACCGGATGAAGGGAAACGCCCAGAGAGGCAACCAGCTTGCTTTCGGCTCCTTCGGCATCAAGACCCTTGAGAATTGTTGGCTTACGGCGCAGCAGATCGAGGCTGCGCGTCAGGCTATCTCGCGTTATATGAACCGTGAGGGCCAGATATGGATCAGGGTATTCCCCTCGAAGCCCATCACCAAGAAGCCTCTCGACACCCGTATGGGTAAAGGTAAGGGCGACCCCTATGCATTCGTCGCTCCCATCACTCCCGGCCGCATCATCTTCGAGGCGGAGGGCGTTCCTCTCGCAGTGGCAAAGGAGGCCATGCGTCTCGGGGCCAACAAGCTCCCCATCGCGACCAAGTTTGTAGTGCGCAGGGATTATGTTGAACAGTAAAAAGGAGAAAGAGTCCAATGAAAGCATCAGAAGCACGCGAAATGTCTGTAGCAGACCTGCGCGACCGTATTGCAGCCGAGAAGAGCAATCTCGACACAATGAAGATTAATCACGCGATTTCTCCTCTGGAGGACACCTCCAAGATAAGGAAGACCAGAAAGGATATAGCTCTCATGATCACTATCCTGGCTGAAAAAGAAAGACAGAACTAAATCGTAGAAACTTATGGAAAGGAATCTTCGTAAGGAAAGAGTTGGGGTTGTGGTCAGCAACAAGATGGACAAGACCATCATCGTTGCCGTCAAGTATAAGGAAAAGCACCCCCTTTACGGCAAGTTCGTGAAGAAGACCACGAAGTTTGTCGCCCAGGACGACAAGAACGAGTGCAATGAGGGCGATACCGTCCGCATCATGGAGACCCGTCCCCTGAGCAAGACAAAGAACTGGAGATTGGTTGAAATCGTAGAAAAAGCAAAATAGTACATTATGATACAGCAGGAAACACGTTTACAGGTTGCTGACAACAGCGGAGCAAGGGAGGTCCTCTGCATCCGCGTGCTTGGCGGCACCCATCATCGTTATGCCACTGTCGGAGACACGATCGTGGTCGCAATCAAGAGTGCAATTCCCGGCGGTGACGCCAAGAAGGGCACGGTTTCCAAGGCCGTGGTGGTCCGCACCAAGAAGGAAGTCCGCCGTCCCGACGGATCATATATCCGCTTCGACGACAACGCATGCGTCCTTCTCAACAACGCCGGCGAGCTTCGCGGCACCCGTATCTTCGGCCCCGTGGCCAGGGAGCTTCGCGCCAATTTCATGAAAATCGTCTCACTGGCACCCGAGGTACTTTAATCCATCTGCATTATGAAGAAGTTACATATCAAGAAAGGTGACACCGTATATGTGAATGCCGGCAACGACAAGGGCAAGACCGGTAAGGTCCTGTCAGTGGATCCTTCAAAGGACCGCGCCATCGTCGAGGGCATCAACATGGTCAGCAAGCACACCAAGCCTAACACGAAGCAGCCCCAGGGCGGAATCGTAAGGCAGGAGGCTCCTATTCATGTTTCAAATCTCAACCTCATCGATCCCAAGACCAACACCCCTACCCGTGTCGGCCACAGGATGGAGGGAGACAAGAAGATCCGTTACGCTAAAAAATCAGGGGAGGAGATTAAATAATTATGGCAAAGAAAAACGCACCGGCAGCAGCTCAGACACTGCCTGCAGGATATGTTCCTGACCTCAAGAAAGCCTACAGGGAGAAGATCGTTCCCGCTCTCGAGAAGCAGTTCTCCTACACTTCAGTGATGCAGGTTCCCCGTCTGGTCAAGATCACCATCAACGAGGGCATCGGAGCCGGAACCCAGGACAAGAAGATTGTCGAGGAGGCCGCAGCCGAACTCTCCCTGATTACCGGACAGAAGGCGGTCATCACCACCTCAAGGAAGGACGTCTCCAACTTCAAGCTCCGCAAGGGCATGCCCATCGGAACCAAGGTGACCCTCCGCAACGTCAAGATGTACGAGTTCCTCGAGAAGCTCATCAGGGTGGCTCTTCCCCGTATCCGTGACTTCAACGGCATAGCCGAGAACATGGACGGCCGTGGAAACTATACTCTCGGCCTCAAGGAGCAGATCATCTTCCCCGAGGTCGACATCGACAAGAACCCGCGCATCCACGGACTTGAGATAACATTCGTAACTACGGCCCGCACCGACGAGGAGTGCCACGCCCTCCTTGCCGCCTTCGGCCTGCCTTTCAAGAAACACGACAAATAGGATATTATGGCAAAGGAATCTATGAAAGCCCGCGAGGTAAAGCGCGCTAAACTTGTTGCTAAGTATGCAGAGAAGAGAAAGGCTCTCAAGGAAGCCGGCGACTGGGCCGCTCTCGACAAGCTCCCCAAGAACGCCTCTCCCGTGCGCCTTCACAACCGTTGTTCTCTGACCGGCCGCCCCAAGGGATACATGAGGGCGTTCGGCATCAGCCGCATCCAGTTCCGCGAGATGGCGAGCAACGGACTCATCCCCGGAGTGAAGAAGGCAAGTTGGTAAAAATTAAACTAAGTTAACGATATGACTGATCCTATTGCAGATTACCTCACGAGAGTGCGCAACGCATACAGCGCCGGCAAAAAGGTCGTGGAAGTGCCTTCTTCCAAGATGAAGGTCGCCATCACCCAGATTCTCTGTGAGAAAGGATATATCCTCAGCTACAAGGTGGTTGAGGGAACGCCGTACAACACCATCAAGATAGCCCTGAAGTATCATCCCCAGACCAAGGCCGCCGCGATCAGGAAGATCGAGCGCGTGTCAAGCCCCGGTCTGCGCAGGTACACGGACCTGGACAACATGCCGAGAGTCCTCAACGGACTGGGCATCGCCATCCTCTCGACCTCCAAGGGCATCGTCACCGACAAGGAAGCCAAGGAGCTTGGCGTAGGCGGCGAGATTTTGTGCTATGTATATTAATCAAAAGATTCAGATAGATGTCACGAATTGGTAAATTGCCTGTAAGCCTTCCGACCGGAGTGAGCGCCGAGCTGCTCCCCGGCAACGTGGTGAAGGTTAAAGGACCTCATGGTGAGATGAGCCAGAAAGTCGATCCGGCCATAACGGTCACCATTGAGGACAATCAGATCAAGTTCGCCCGTCCCACCGACCTGCCCCGTCACCGCTCGATGCACGGACTCTACCGTGCGCTCGTGCACAACATGGTGGTTGGTGTAAGCGAGCAGTTCACCATCAGACAGGAGCTGGTAGGTGTAGGTTATCGTGTGGCCCTGAGCGGAAACATCCTCGTCTTCTCTCTCGGCTATTCGCACGAGATTCAGTTGATGCTTCCTTCCGAGGTAAAGGCGGAGGTCCCCGATGTCCGCAAGGGCGAGAACCCCGTTCTCGTGCTCAAGAGCTGTGACAAGCAGCTTATCGGAGAGGTGGCAGCCAAGATCCGTTCATTCCGCAGGCCTGAACCTTACAAGGGCAAGGGTATCAAGTTCGTCGGCGAGCAGCTTCGTCGCAAGGCCGGCAAGACAGCCGCTGCAAAATAATAGGAGGATTGAATTATGGCACTCAATAGAATTGAAAGAAGAAGAAGGGTACATTACCGCATACGCAAGCATGTCAACGGAACCGCCGAGAGACCCCGTCTCGTGGTGTTCCGCAGCAACAAGCAGATCTACGCCCAGGTTGTCGATGACGAGCAGGGCAGGACTCTCTGCGCTGCCGCTTCCAACGACAAGGAGCTTGCGGCTCAGTGCAAGGGCAAGACCGGCGTCGAGGCTGCGGCCATCGTCGGCAAGGCTGTTGCCGAGCGTGCTCTGGCAAAGGGCATAAGCACCATCTGCTTCGACCGTGGCGGATACCTTTTCCACGGAAGAGTTAAGAGTTTGGCAGACGCTGCCCGTGAAGGCGGCCTCGTATTCTAAGAGAAAGGACTATGGCAAATACAAACGTAAAAAGAGTAAAGACTTCTGACCTTGAGCTCAAGGACAGACTGGTTGCCATCCAGAGAGTCACCAAGGTGACCAAGGGAGGCCGTCATTTCCGTTTCGCCGCGATCGTCGTGGTCGGCGACGAGAAGGGAGTTGTCGGCTATGGTCTCGGCAAGGCCAATGAGGTAACCGCCGCTATCGCCAAGGGCGTTGAGGACGCAAAGAAGAATCTCGTCAAGATTCCCGTCATCAACACCACGATTCCCCATGAGCAGGAGGCCAAGTTCGGCGGCTCCCGCGTGTTCATGAAGCCGGCGGCTCCCGGTACCGGCGTGAAGGCCGGCGGTGCGATGCGCGCCGTGTTCGAGTCCGTGGGCATACAGAACGTTCTTGCGAAGTCCAAGGGCTCTTCCAACCCCCACAACCTCGTGAAGGCGACTGTGGCCGCGCTCACCCAGATGCGCGACGCCTACACCGTGGCAGGTCTGCGCGGAGTACCCATGTCCAAGGTTTTCAACGGATAAAGGGAGGACACGACTATGGCAAAGTACAGAATTACCCAGATTATCAGCAGCAACGGTGAGACCAAGCGCCAGAAGGAGAATCTCCGCAGCCTCGGAGTCCGCCGCATGCACAGGACCGTGGAGGTGGAGAAGACTCCCGTGACCGAAGGTCAGGTGGCCAAGATCGCCCATCTCTGCAAAGTAGAAGTAATTGACTAAGGAGGACCCGAAAGATGAAACTTAACAATTTGAAACCCTCTGCGGGTTCCACCCATACCAGCAAAAGACTCGGACGCGGCCAGGGCTCCGGAAAGGGCGGTACTTCCACCCGTGGTACCAAGGGCGCTCAGGCCCGCGCCGGCTACGAGCACAAGATCGGCTTCGAGGGCGGTCAGATGCCTATTCAGCGCCGTCTTCCCAAATTCGGCTTCAAGAATCCCACCAGAGTCGAGTACAAGGCTGTCAACGTCTCTGACATAGAGGCTCTTGCCGCCAAGGCCGGACTCAAGGAGATAGGTGTTGCCGAAATCAAGGCTGCACGCCTTGCTTCCAGGACGGACCTCGTGAAGGTTCTCGGGCGCGGCGAGATCAAGACCGCCGTGACCGTCAGCGCCGACGCGTTCTCCAAGTCTGCAATCGCCAAAATCGAAGCTGCCGGCGGCAAGGCAGTGGTAAACGAATAGTCCTATGAGATTCATCGAGACTATAAAGAACATCTTCAAGATAGAGGAGCTGCGCAAGAGACTCGTCTACACATTCCTCCTGATTCTGGTATACAGATTGGGATGCTTTGTGGTGCTTCCCGGCATTGACGCCTCCATGCTCGCCACTCTTCAGGACAGCACCCAGGAAGGCCTCGTCGGACTGCTCAACATGTTCTCCGGCGGTGCCTTCGGCAATGCTTCCATCTTCGCGCTGGGAGTGATGCCCTACATTTCCGCTTCCATCGTCATCCAGCTTCTGGGCGTCTTCGTGCCCTATTTCAGGAAGCTTCAGATGGAGGGCGAGAGCGGGCGCAAGAAGATGAACCAGATGACCAGGTGGCTGACCGTCGCCATCATCTGCATCCAGGGTCCTGCCTACATGGCGGCTGTTCACAGCCAGATTCCGTCCGCGGCTTTCGTGGCCGTGAACCAGCTCGGCTGGAGTAACTTCATGTTCAATCTTGTCTCCACGGTCATTCTCATGGCAGGCTCCATGTTCGTGATGTGGCTCGGCGAGAGAATCACCGACAGGGGAATCGGCAACGGAATATCCCTCATAATCATGATCGGTATCGTGGCCCGTCTCCCTTATGCATTGTTCGCTGAAATCGGTGAGAAGCTTTCCATCAACAACGGAGGTCTGCTGCTCATCATCGTCGAGCTGCTCGTATGGTTCTTCGTGATCATCGCCGCCATCTCTCTCGTGCAGGCGGTGCGCAGGGTTCCCGTGCAGTATGCCAAGAGGGTCGTGGGCAACCGTCAGTACGGCGGAGTCCGTCAGTACATCCCCCTCAAAATCAACGCTGCGGGCGTGATGCCCATCATCTTTGCCCAGGCACTGATGCTCTTCCCTCTGATTTTCGCCCGCTGGGACGCGACCAGAGGTCTTGCAGCCACGCTCGGCAACTATACCGGTTTCTGGTATAATTTCATATTCTTCTTCCTCATCGTAGTCTTCACATGGTTCTACACAGCCGTCACCGTCAATCCGACCATGATGGCGGAGAGCATGAAGCGCGACGGAGGATTCATCCCGGGAGTGAAGCCCGGCAAGAAGACCGTGGAATACCTCGACGCCATCATGACGAGGGTGACGCTCCCCGGCTCGTTTGCTCTGGGCATCATCGCCATTCTTCCCGCGATTGCCATGATATTCGGTATCAACAACCAGTTTGCAAGTTTCTACGGCGGTACTTCGCTGCTGATTCTCGTAGGTGTTGTGCTCGATACGCTGCAGCGTGTGGAAAGTTATCTGTTGATGCGTCACTATGACGGTCTGATGAAGACGGGCCGCATAAGCGGACGCTCAGGAATGTAGTTCTTTGAATTAAAATCGCAAGGTTGTGGTCAGACCCAAGACGGAGGAAGAGATTGAGCTTTTGCGCGAGAACGCGATTCTCGTCTCCAGGACACTGGCGGAAGTCGGTAAGGCGGTCGCTCCCGGTGTGACGACCAACGAGTTGAACAGAGTGGCCGAGACTTTCATCCGTGACAACGGAGCAATCCCGAGCTTCCTCGGTTTCGAGGGTTTCCCCGCAGCCATCTGTGCTTCGGTCAACGATACGGTCGTGCACGGTTTTCCGTCCGACTATGTCCTCAAGGAGGGCGACATCGTCTCGTGCGATATCGGCACGCTCTACAAGGGCTATAACGGAGATTCCGCCTATACCTTCCCGGTAGGGGAGGTGGACGCGCGGACCCGCGAGCTTCTTGACGTGACGAAGGAATCGTTGTACAGGGGCATAGCTGCGGCTGTGGCAGGTGCGAGGGTCGGCGATATCGGACACGCGGTACAGACGTATGCGGAATCGTTCGGCTTCTCCGTGGTACGCGAGCTGGAAGGCCACGGCATCGGAAAAGGCATGCATGAGAATCCCGGAGTCCCCAATTACGGAAGGCCGGGGAAGGGCCCCCTCCTTTTCGAGCGGGAGGTCATATGCATCGAGCCGATGATCAATGCCGGAGGCAGGGCCGTCTATCTTGACAGAAACGGATGGGCGGTGCATACTGCGGACCACAGGAAGTCGGCGCATTTCGAGCTTACGGTTGTTGTCCGGAGAGGCCGTGCCGAGCAGCTTTCAACCTTTGATTTTATCGAGAAAGATGGCAAGATTAAATTTTAAAGTGTAATTTTCATGTCAAAACAAGTAGCAATAGAACAAGATGGAAAGGTTATCGAGACCCTTCCGAACGCGATGTTCAAAGTCGAGCT
>CALVAD010000034.1 GCA_944325495.1 uncultured Bacteroidales bacterium
CCGGTCACAGTTTGCCATTCACGAGCATCCCCTATTCAGCCGGCTTTGCAATCCGCAGGTGATTCACATCAACCGGAATCCGGTTGAACTAAGGACTCTCACGCCTCCGGATACTCCAGATTCTCCTTGGACGGATGCTCCAGCACCTCGGTCAGGTATTTGCGGGCCTCGTAGCGGGCCATGGGGAGGTCGTGCAGCAGCCAGTTGCCGCAGTCGGCCGGGGTGGCGCCGGGCACTTCGCCCTCGTAGCCGGCGATGAAGCTGAAGGTGTCGCGCATCAGCGGCAGTATGTCGGCGGAAGAATAATCGCCGCGCAGAAGCAGGTAGTTGCCGGTCAGGCAGCCCATGGGACCCCAGTAGACAATGCGGTCACGCCATTCGGGATTGTTGCGCAGATAAGTCGCGGCCAGATGTTCTATGGTATGGATCGCACCCTGGCCGAGCGCGGGTTCGCGGTTGGGCTCCTTCATGCGTATGTCGAAGGTAGTGACGACCTCGCCGCCGACCATATCCCTGCGGGAAACGAATATGCCCCTCGAAAGCTTGAGGTGGTTGATGGTGAAACTGGCTATCTTTTCCATTACTGTAAAGTTTGAGGCCAAAGATAGCGAATTGCGCGAAGAAACCGCCCGGAATTCTAAGAAGTTGTTTTGAAATTTGTCAAAACAACTTCTTAATTTTGCGTCATCATGAAAGCTGGAGTAATAGTAGCGATGCGCAGGGAATACGATGCGCTGAAGCGGAGCGGAGTCGCCACCGTCACGATGTCCGGCATCGGCAAGGTCAACGCGGCCGCGACTGCGACGGAAATGATTCTGCGCGACAGGCCCGACTGCATCATCAATTCCGGGTGCGCGGGCAGCCTGAAAGCGGGCGTGGAAGTCATGGACATGGTCATCGGGGCGCAGTGCGCCTATCAGGATGTCTGGTGCGGCGAACCGAATCTACCCGGTCAGGTAGAGGGAGAGCCGCAGCGTTTCGACGCCGACCCCGGCTTGCTGGCGGCCGCGGAGAAACTCGAACCGACGGGTGGCAAACTGCACAGCGGACTCATATGCACCGGCGACCAGTTCTTCATCAGCCTCGACGAGGACCGGCGCATACTCTCGATCTATCCCGACGGTCTCGCGAGCGACATGGAGTCGGCGGCGATCGCCCAGGTATGCCGGCACTACGGAGTACCTTTCCTGAGCTTCCGCACCATCAGCGACATCCACACCGGCGAGGACGCCCAGCGCAAAAGCTACGGGAACTTCTGGAGCGACATCGCCGACAATTCCTTTGCGCTGCTGGCGCGGCTGCTGGAGACCATCTGAAACCCGGCGGCATTCCTGCAAAGAACGAGGGCTCCCGATGCAGACCGGAAGCCCTCGCGAATATCTTGATTGTAAAGAGGTCAACTATTTTCCGTTCCACTTGAGCGCCTTGAACAGCTCCACGACCACGAGAGGCACGAACGCGAGTCCGAGCACGGTCAGCCACTGGTCGCGGCCCATCGCGGCAAAGTCGAAGGCCTCGCGGAATGAAGGCACGAGCAGCACCGCCAGCGAGAACAACAGCGACATCAGGATCGCGAAGATCAGAGCCTTGTTCTTCAGGGGGTTGAACTTGAAGCGGGACTCGGTGTTGGAATGCAGGTTCCCCGCATGCACAAGCTTGGCGGCGATCAGCGATGCGAAGGCCATGGTCTGGCCGAGAGTCTCGGCGAGAGCGGCGTCTCCGGCGTACATATCCATGCCCATCCGCTTGCCGATCATGAAGGCGACGAAAGTGATCACGCCCATCATCACGCCCTGATAGCCGATTCTCCATATCATGCCCTTGTCCATGAACTGCTTGCCCTGTCCGCGGGGTTTCTTGTGCATGATGTCCTTCGCCGCAGGATCGAGACTCAGCGCGAGAGCGGGGAAAGTTTCGCTCACCAGATTGATCCACAGGATATGTATGGGCAGCAGGGGGATGCCGAAGTTTCCTATCGAAGTGACGAAGAGCAGCAGCACCTCGCCGAGATTGGTCGAGAGCAGGAACAGAATGGTCTTGAGGATGTTGTCGTAGATTCTGCGTCCTTCCGCGACGGCGGATACGATGGTCACGAAGTTGTCGTCGGCAAGAATCATGTCGGACGCGTCCTTGGCGACCTCCGTACCCGTGATGCCCATGGAAACGCCGATGTCGGCTTTCTTGAGCGCGGGCGCGTCGTTGACTCCGTCTCCGGTCATCGCGACGATGTCTCCCCTCTTCTGCAGGGCGGACACAATCTTCATCTTCTGCTCGGGGGCGATGCGGGCGTAAACCGAATACTTGTCGACATTCTTTTCGAACTCGTCCTCGTCCAGCTTTTCAAGCTCGGTTCCGGTGATCGCGAGATCACCTTCGCCGTAAAGTCCTATCTTGGAGGCAATCGCAAGCGCAGTGGCCTTATGGTCTCCGGTGATCATCACCGTGCGGATGCCGGCGTCGTGACACTCCTGGATGGCTCCTATGACCTCTTCTCTCTCGGGGTCGATCATTCCGGTGACACCCACGAAAATCAGGTCGCGCTCGACCACGTCAACTTCGGAAGAGACTTCGTCGATGGGTCTGTATGCCATCGAGAGCACGCGCAGCGCGGAATCCGCCATGCGGGAGTTGCGCTTTTGGAGATCCTCGATATCGGCGGCGGTGATCTTGCGTATGCCGTCGGCCGTCTCTATGCGGGTGCAGACTGAAAGCACCTCGTCGAGGCCGCCCTTTACGTTGGCCTGAAGCTTTCCGTCCTTCATCCTGTTTATGGTGGTCATTCTCTTGCGCGAGGAGTCGAAGGCGACCTCCCCCTCCCTCGGGCATTCGGCTTCGAGCTGCTGCTTGAGCACGCCGTTCTTTGCGCCGAGGTCAATCAGAGCTATCTCCGTGGGGTCGCCGACCTTGGTCACGCCTCCCTCGGAATTCTTGACTTCCTTGGCGTCGCAGCAGAGCACGGAAATCTCTATGAGCTTGTCGAGCCTGCCGCTGACCGCATACTCCTCGACCACTGTCATCTGGTTCTTGGTCAGAGTGCCGGTCTTGTCGGAACATATCACGGTCGTGCAGCCCAGAGTCTCCACGGAGGGCAGCTTGCGGATGATCGCATTGTGCTTGACCATGCGCTTGACGCCCATCGAGAGGATGATCGTGGAAATCGCGGGCAGTCCCTCGGGTATCGCGGCCACGGCGAGGGAGACGGCCACCATGAGCATGCCGACGATCTCGCGTCCGTAGGCGATGCCTATCAGGAATATCACGACGCAGATGACTACCGATGCGGTTCCGATGACCTTTCCGAGCTTCTCGAGACGCACCTGCATCGGCGTCTGGGTGTCGGTGTCGCCGCCGAGCATGTCGGCGATCTTGCCTATTTCGGTGTTCATTCCCGTACCTACCACGATGCCCTTGCCGTGCCCGAAGGTCACGACGCCGCTCGAATAGGCCATGTTCTTTCGGTCTCCAAGAGGAATATCTTCATTCTCGAGCATGTCGGGATGCTTTTCGACGGGCACGGACTCTCCGGTCATCGAAGATTCCTGGATGCTCATGTTGTGCGCCTCGATGACCCTGATGTCCGCGGGCACTATGTCGCCGACCTCGAGTTCGACTATGTCGCCGGGGACCACGTCCTCGACGTTGACGACCATCGACTCGCCGCCGCGCACCACCTTCGCAACCGGAGCGGCCATCTTCTTGAGCGACTCCAGCGACTTCTGCGCCTGAAACTCCTGATAGGCGCCGATGATGGCGTTGAGCAGCAGTATGCCCATGATTACATAGGTGTCGAGCAGGCCTTCGCCGGTCCTGACGCCCATCACTCCGGAAATTATCGCGGCAATGATGAGCAATATGATCATGAAGCTCTTGAACTGCGAGATGAACATCACGAAGAACGACTTGTTCTTCTTCTGGACGAGGGTGTTCTTGCCGTACTTTTCGATGCGGGAGGCGATTTCCTCCGCGGGAAGGCCTTTGGAGATGTCCGTGCCGAACTCCTGCGCCACATCCTCGATTGTCCGATTGTAGATCTGTTTCATTTTCCAACTGACTATAAGCGGAAAGCGGACGAGTGCCGTCCTTTTCCGAAAACCGGCTGCAAAATTAGTCGCAATGTCAAGATATATTGTTATGTTTGCAGAATAAAAAATGTAGAAAAAGTCGGATTTTATGGATACCGGGAGATATGCGAGTCTCGACATGAGCGACCTTTTCGACCGCAGGGACAGCAAATCCATCAGGAACTTCTACCTGTCGGGCAGGGACTTCGGCACGAAACTGCCCGGCGGATTGAAATCCTTCACCTTCAACGGATTCTTCATCAGCATCTGCCTCGGCGGAAGCTGCACGGCAAGAATCAGCGGCAGAAGCTATGTCATCGATGCGGGGTCGCTGATGATATTCTCGCCGAACCAGTTGATCGAGATACAGTCGGCAAGTCCCGACCTCGACTGGAAGTCGATAATCGTGTCGCTCGACGTGATTCTCGAATTTCCGAGCCCCGTCGACATCGACATCATGACGAGCGCGCTCCGTAACCCTGTGCTGCATGTCGGAGAAGCCGCGGCCAGGCATCTGATGGAATACTACCTTTTCATAGAAAAACGGTATTCCGAAACTTCCAGCGCCTATCGTGAGGAGATTTCCAAAACATTGCTGTATGCCCTGATGCTCGAAATATGCAACATATTCCGTTCAGCCGCCGACGAGGAGTCCGACGTGGCCAAGCCGCGGCAGGAAAAGCTCACCGACGATTTCTTCAAGCTGATGGCGAAGCATTACCGGACGGAGCACAATGTGGGGTTCTACGCCGCGAAACTGCACCGCACCCCGAAATACCTTTCAGGCGCCATCCGCAGGATCAGCGGGCGTTCTGTCGCCGAATGGATAAATTCAACGCTGGTAAGCGAGATCAAGATGCTGCTCAAGACAACCGACAAGACGATTCTTGAAATTTCCGAAGAACTCAACTTCTCCAGCCCCTCCGTGATGGTGCAGTTCTTCAGGCACTACACGGGAATCACCCCGCTGCGTTATCGGAAGACTTAGCGGCGGACAGCTGCTCTTTGTGCATCATGATATTGTAACTTGCAATGAATGCGGAGCCGCCGGCCGCAGTTGCTGCGAGGGAGGCTATTCCCGAAATCCCCCGCCTCCCGGGCGGCAAGCTGGGGCCGGCGGTCTCGCACGCATGTCAAAGCCCAACGGCCGTGACCGATGTTTTGCATGAAACGGAAGTCTGCCAATCTGCCGCCCGCCTCAGAATCGGACGCATATCCGCCCGATGGAGACAAGCCTGGGCGACTATTCAGCCACGGTCGAATCAGCAGCCTCAAGCTCCACTACAGAACCTGAGGGAGCGGCCTCATTCTCTGCGGGAGTCTCGGTCCTGACCAGAGTCAGAACCACATTGCCCTCGGCATCCTTCAGGCTCATGGTCTCACCCTTGACCTCCACGGAAGCCACGGTGCCGAGCGCCGCGCCGAGCTTGCTCTCGACCTCCATGTCAGCAGGAAGACCGGCCATCATCGTGGAAGCCAGCTGGCCGAAGCTGAGCTTGTTTCCGTCAAGAACATATCCTCCGTTCACGATATTCACGCCGAGGCAGCCGTGCACCCGGCCTTCCTCCTCGTTGAACTGAAGGAAAGGAGTTTTCTCGGAAGTAGTCACCTTCTCACCGCCAACGGTGTCGAACACCCAGTCAGCGCCGCCGAGTTCCACGGGGCCGCTGCAGGCGAATGCCAGGCAGCATGCGGCCGCCATGGCGAAAAACGCTTTGATCTTCATAATCATTATTCTTTAGAAGTTGTTAAGTATTCATTGCATTCTATGGTAGCCGTACCGATGCCGGCCTCCTCCAGCCGCCGGTGAAGCTCGGGCAGCACGGCCGCTCCGGTAACGCCTGCGGCAAGCCGTACATGGGCTGTCAGGGCCGTGTCGAAAATGCTCACAGGCCAGATATGCAGCTCCTCCACCTCCAGCACTCCAGGAGCGGAAGCCAGCAGGCCGCATACATTATCATAGTCGATTCCGGCCGGAACAGCGTCCACGCTCATCCGGAAACTCTCCACGAGCAGCCGCAGCGTGTTCACCAGTATCACGGCGGCGACAGCCATGCTGATGACCGGATCGATGAAATTCCAGCCGCTCACGCTTATGATTATTCCGGAGACCACTACCCCGAACGACACGAGCGCGTCGGTGGCCATGTGGAGGAAGGCGCCGCGCGTGTTGATGTCGCCTTTCTGATGGCGCATCAGCAGCAGAGCGCTCACTCCGCTGACCAGTATTCCCGCTCCGGCGGTCCAGGAGATTGCCGCACCGCTCACCTCGCCCGGATTGCCGAGCTTCTCTATGCTCTCCGCGATGATAACGCACACGGCGGCCATCAGCACGAGCGAATTGAAAAGCGAGATCAGCACCGAAGTCTTGCGGAAACCGTAGGTGTAGCGTTTCGTGGCCCTGCTCGCCGTAAGCTTGAACGCCACGAGGGCTATCAGCAGCGAGAACACGTCCAGCAGCTTGTGTCCGGCATCCGAAAGCAGCCCGAGCGAATTGTAGCTCAGGCCTATGACCGCCTCAAGTATGACGAAAGCCAGATTGAGCCCTATCGCGATGTAATAGGTATAATTGAGCGATGTCAGCCTCCTCGCCTGTCCGTGCCGATGATGCAGATGTTCCATATTCACTACCAACAGGACGCAAAGATACAATATTTTCCTTTCATTGCTTGCATTTTCCCGCATCCGCACCTCCATTCGCCGCATCCGGATGAATCCCATACCCCTTCCGCTTATCTCCGCGGAGGGGTGAGGTGCAGGTTTCAGGGAGGCTTTTCCCGCCTCTCTGAAGCCTGCACCTCACCCCGATAGGACATAGCGGAAAATATATTACCTTTGCAGGCTGAAACAATTATTGCGAGAATATGTTCGAGAACCTTTCCGACCGGCTGGAACGCTCCTTCAAGATACTGAAGGGCGAAGGCAAGATAACCGAAATCAATGTAGCCGAGACCATCAAGGAGATCAGGCGGGCCCTGCTCGACGCCGACGTGTCCTACAAGGTGGCCAAGACCTTCTGCGACCGCGTCAAGGAGAAAGCCATGGGAGCCGACGTGCTCTCCGCGGTCAAGCCCCAGCAGATGATGGTCAAGATAGTCCATGACGAACTTGCGGAATTCATGGGCTCCGAGCATTCGGAGATCAATGTCAAAGGTTCACCCGCCATAGTGCTCGTCGCCGGACTCAACGGCTCCGGAAAGACCACCTTCTGCGGCAAGCTCGCGCTCAACCTCAAGAGCAAGAAGGGCATGAAGGTCATGCTCGCCGCCTGTGACACATTCCGTCCCGCCGCGATAGACCAGCTGCGCACCCTCGGGGAACAGGTGGAAGTGCCGGTTTTCGCCGAAGACGGAGAGAAGAACCCCGTCAAGGTGGCCAGAGACGCTGTCGCCCAAGCGAAGAAGGAAGGCTACAGCGTGGTCATAGTCGACACCGCCGGACGCCTCGTGGTCGACAAGGAACTCATGGACGAAATCTCCACGCTTCACCGCGAACTCGGTCCGAGCGAGACGCTGTTCGTCGTCGACGCAATGACGGGTCAGGACGCCGTCGAATCCGCAAAGGCCTTCAACGAAGCCATAGACTACGACGGAGTCGTGCTGACCAAGATGGACGGAGACACCCGCGGAGGTGCGGCCCTCTCGATCAAGGCCGTGACCGGCAAGCCCATCAAGTTCGTGAGCTCGGGCGAGAAGATGGAGGCTCTTGACATATTCTACCCTGCCCGCGTTGCCGACCGCATCCTCGGAATGGGCGACGTGGTCTCACTCGTCGAGAAGGCGCAGGAGCAGTTCGACGAACAGCAGGCCAGGGCGCTCAAGAAGAAACTCGCCAAGAACCAGTTCACGCTGAATGACTTCTACAACCAGCTGATGCAGGTCAAGAAGATGGGCAACATGAAGGACGTGATGGGCATGCTGCCCGGAATGGACAAGGCTCTCCGGGATGTGGACATCCCCGACGACGCGTTCAAGTCCACGGAAGCCATCATCCAGTCGATGACCCCCTACGAGAAGGAGCATCCGGAGTGCATAAACGGTTCGCGCCGCACCAGGATAGCCAAAGGCTCAGGTACGACGCTCGCCGATGTGAACAAGCTGCTCAAGCAGTTCGAGCAGACCCGCAAGATGATGAAGATGGCCATGGACGGCTCTCTCCAGCAGAGGCTCAAGAACCTCAGAAGATAAGCTTCATATCCTCCTCTATCATCTCCGCGGCTTCTTCCTCCGGGATGAAATGCCATTCGCCGAGCAGTGCCGGATCGGATACCGTTTCAGAGCTGACGGCATCGTGCGATGAAATGAACTCAGTGACCATGTCCCGGATTGCGGAATAGCGCGACTGAATCCTGAAATCCAGTTCGTCTCTGCTCACTCCGGCACCCTCGAATATGAGGTTCCCGCCACCGCTCGCCCTGTAAGACGTCATCGCGACCCTGTACCACCGGTTCGGGTCGAACTCGCTTCCGTCCGCAAGAGACATAATCTCTATCCTCTGTCCATACGGCTTGGTCACATCCACGGTGTAGACGAGGCCCGCTGCCGAATCGAAATTATAAGTACGGCCGACAAACGACCATCTTTGCGCACCGGTGCGGGGATCCGCCTCGTTCACTATGCGCAGCACATGCTCGCCCGGCGTCTGAATCCAGCTGTCGTAGGAATATTCGAGGTAGCTCTTGATCTCGGAGCCCTTGAGCTGCAGGACATAGAGGTCATTCTCGTAGGGATAGATGGTGAACGCGTCGTTGTATATGACAGTTCCCGGCTCCACGACGCCGTCGAAGCTTAGCGGAGCGGCAAAGGAGATCTGCGCTCCGGTAGCCTTGAGCTGCACCGTATGCACGAGATTGATGTAGTCCGACATTCCGGCGTAGGCGTCGCGGGAGCGCAGTTCCACATCGAGCCGGCCTATGGGACGGTTGGTGAACTCCCTGACGGTCTGATATTCAGAATCGAAGGCCTTCTGCATGGCTGAGTCGCTGTTCCTCCAGTTCAGGTTCACCACCTCGGCGGTGACATCCTTCGCCTTCACTTTCCTGCCGCGCTTGTCGACATCTATCACCGCATGGCCGACCCTGCGGGCATGCGAACCGCCGTTCAGCAGCACCGCTCCGCCTTCCTCCGGTTTCACGACAGCCGGCCTGTGGTCGTGCGAGCACACCAGCAGGTCCACTCCTTCGAGCGTTCCGAGCAGGTCAAGCCCCTGGCTCTCCAGCATCGATCCGTCGCCCTCTCCGGTTCCGGAATGCACCACCACGACCGTCACGTCCGGCTTTTCTTCGGCAATCACATCATCCACGCAGTCCTGCACATACGGCACGAGCGAGAGGAAGTCCATACCGCTCCAGAGCTCCTCACCGAGCCAGGCCTTCATGTTGGCATTGGTGAATCCGAGCACCGCAACCTTGAGGCCGGCCCTGTCGAAGGTCGCATATATCGGGAAATAGGGCTGCCCGTCATCGGTGCGCACGGCGTTGCCACCGAGCCAGGGGATTCCCCTCTCCGCAAGCTCGGCGTTCACCTTGTCATACACCTCGTGGCCGGTCTCGATGTCATGATTGCCGACAATTATCGCGTCGTAACCCATATAGTCGACCAGACGCGGGAAAAGATGCTCCCCCGCCGTTTCCACATAGTTGTAGTAGTATGAGGCGTTGTTGCCCTGCAGGCAGTCGCCCGCGTCGAGCAGCAGCACGTTTTCACTCCCCACCGCATTCCTGAGGCTGTCGACATAGCGGTTGACATGCATGAGGCTGTAGGGCACATAGTCGTCCACATACGAGCGGTCGAACCATGAGCCGTGGACGTCGCCCGTGGTCACTACATGCAGGGTATGTTCCTTTGCGGAAACGGCGGCGGCTGCCATGAAAATCACGGCGGCTGCTGCAAGAAAGCTGTAAATTCGTTTCATGCCGGCAAAAATAGTCAGAATCCGGCTCTATATCGCCTGATCCCGATTAAAAAATTATCGATTTGCATGCCTGCGGAGGGAAAAGCAGCCGCACTGCGGCGCCGGACAGATTTTAATCGCACGAAAAACTTATATTTGTCTTCTGTATATTTGCACCCGATGAAACTGATCACCGAAATCCCCCTGCGCCGCTCGAAGGTCAGCCTGACCCGTGAGAACCGCATCCTTACGCTCGGAAGCTGCTTCTCCGACAACATGGCCGTCCATCTGCGCGACGCCGGCTTCGACATGCTCGCAAACCCTTTCGGAACCATCTACAACCCCGAATCCATAGAATCCGCCGTCAGGAGGCTCGACTCAGGCAGCCCCTACACCGAAGCCGACTGCGTGGAAATGGGAGCAGGCGCCGGCCTCACATGCAGTTTCGAGCACCACACGAGCTTCGCGAGGAAAAGCGCGGAGGAGTTTCTGGAAAACGCCAACCGCGCCCTCGAAGAAAGCCGCAGATTCTGGAAAGAATGCGACAGGGTGCTGGTCACCTACGGCACCGCACGAGTGTGGAGACACGGAGGCCGCACCGTCTCCAACTGCCTCAAGCGCCCGGCCGCCGAATTCACGCGGGAACTGCTGACACTCGAAAGAATCGCGCAGATATCGGAAAACCTTGTCCTTGCCCATCCGGACAAACAGTTCATCTTCACCGTCTCCCCCATACGCCACCTGTCGGACGGGGCGGAGGCCAACACCATATCGAAGGCCCTGCTTCATCTCGGCGTGCAGAAGGCGGCGGCAAGCCCTTCAGCCGACTACTTCCCCGCATGGGAGCTCATGATGGACGAACTCAGGGACTACCGCTTCTATGCCGCCGACCTCGTACACCCGAGCGATGTAGCAGTCGACTACCTCTGGGAGAAGTTCCTCGTGTTCTGCATCCCCGAAAGCGAATACGGAGCCGTCAGAGAAGCAGAAAAGGCGGCCCGCAGACTGCGGCACCGCCAGATCACCGGATAAAACCGTCACTACTTCCTCGGACGGATCACATTGCCTGCGCCGCTGACATCCGTGTTCAGTTCAGCAACATCAAGTTTTCGAAGGTCGACCTTTCCAGCCCCGCTTATGGCAATATCGGCCGACTCCGCCCTGCCGGAGATTTCCGCATCACCCGCGCCGCTGATATTCAGCCCGAGTTCCCTGCTGTCGATATTTTCGAGCCTGAGCTTGGCGGCGCCGCTCATCTTCATGTCAACTGACGGGGCGGCCAGATTTCTGATGTCCACATCGCAGGCGCCGCTCGCCCGGAGCTTGAATTCCCCGTCCGTCGTTATGCCGTCGGCAGCGTCGAAATCCGCCGCGCCGCTCAGGTCAGCCCCGGCGAGAGTCGGCGACTGTATGAATATCTCCATCGTGTCCATCCCCCTGAAGCTCGACCCGTCCTGCCGGATGCCGAGAGTCCCTCCGTCGACGGTGACTTCGAGATGCTCGAACAGATTGTCATGAGTCCTGATCCGTACCCCGCAGTCGCCGGGGACATATTCTATCCGACATGCCATGCCGATGTCGACCGCATCGAAAGGAGCCACGTCGAAAGTCCTCGTTTCAATCACATCCGAAACCTCGACCTTCTCGCCGACATTGAACTTTATGTTTGCCGAATCGCTGACCGCAAAGAATTTGCAGGACGAAACGAAAGCTGCGGAAAGCGCAAGCGCAAGAATTATTGCTGTCTTTTTCATTTTACAAGATCCTTTATGTTGATTCCCAGAAGTTCGGCCCTCATGCGGAAGGCCGGAAACTCCTCCTCGATGAATTTCTGCCTTTCGGCCTTCTTGATAGTGTCAAGCGCGTCGCCGGACACGAAGAAGCCGATCCCGCGCTGCTGGAAGATGATTCCCCTGCTCTGAAGCAGTTCGTATGAACGGGCGACCGTGTTGGGGTTCACGCCTATTCCCGCGCCCCACTCGCGCACCGACGGGATCCGGCTTCCGGGCTTCAGCTCGCCGGACAATATGCGGTTGGTTATATTGTCGGCAATCTGGATATAAATGGGCCTGTTGCTGTCAAATTCCATAGCCTCAATGCTTTATGGTTCTCAATCTCAGATAGATGAGTCCGAGCAGCACGGCGGACACAAGGAAGTACCAGATGTTCACCATCCAGTTGAGCACTGACATCAGATCCTGAAGGTCATCCATGCTGCTGATCATGTCGGCGGCATCCGGGTTCTCGGAAGCGCAGAGCATGATCGCGGAGAAGGCGACTCCGAACACCGAGTTGACAAGGAAATAGGTGAGAATCGTCTTGGCCACCTTTGACCTTTTGAAGAATATGGCCCCGAGAATGAACACGAGCAGATTGGTCCACCAGCTCATCATCATGATCAGGAAGAAGTTGAAGGTGACCGAATCGTCGCCTCCGAGAGCGTCAAGACCGAAGAACACGCCATTGTCCATGCATATCAGGGCCTCTCCGTAGAGTCCCGGAAAGCAGAGCGCGAGCAGGGAGTCGGATACGAGAAGCAGCACGCTCATGCACAGAGGCAGGACTATTCCGGCGATGACGATCATTGATAGGAATTTCTCAAAGGTGGAGGCCGGAAGCAGGAGGAACTCCGTGCCATAGCGCCTGTCGGTCACGCGGCCGTACAGCCTCGAAGGAAGCATCATGGCCGACAGCACGATCAGCGCGAAGATGCAGACGAGTCTCGGTGTCAGGCCGAAGGGGCTGGTTCCTCCGTTGAAGACCAGACTGCATATCTGGAAGAACGCGAAGATGAATATGGGAGTGACCCCGTAGACCAGAAGCGAGAAGCCGGCGTTGTTGCGCGCATTGCGCAGATCCCAGGCCAGATAGCGGCCGAAGCGCCTGATGTCAAATGTTCTGTCCATTGCTGAAAAGTCCTTTTATGAGTTCCTTGTTCTTGTGTACGGTGTTGAACAGCGCTTCGACATTGACTTTGCAGTCCCTGCCGTCGGTGTTCGGATATACCTGAATGAAACCGCCGGGCAGCTGCTCGGAATACAGGCTCGCCGGGTTCAGGGTATTGCTGTAGTCGAAATAGAGCTTCCTCGAAATCTCCTCGACGGTGGCGTTCAGAAGCACGTCCTGCCTGTCAAGGATGATTATGGGGTCGATGATGTCCTCGAGGTCGCGGACCTGATGGGTCGAAATGACTATGGTCGAGTCTTCCGGAGTGAACTTCAGGATCGCCGTGCGGAACTGTGCCTTCGAAGGGATGTCGAGAGCATTGGTGGGCTCGTCGAGAAAGAGATATCTTGTGCCGCACGCCAGCGCGAAGGAGATGTAGGTCTTCTTGAGCTGTCCGCTGGACATCGTGTTCATCTTCATCGAGGGGTCATTCTCGAAGATCGCCATGATTTCGTTGAACCGTCCGATGGTGAAGCGGGGCCAGAAGCGTCCCTTGCCTTTCGCCCAGTTCTCGGCCCTGTCGTTTTCCGGAGCGACCTCGTCCGGAAGATAATAGAGATCCGCGAGCAGTCCGGGCTCCCTGCGATACGGGATCCTGCCGTCGATATCGATGCTGCCGGTCCCGCATTTCTTGAGGCCGGAGAGCAGGGTCAGCAGAGTGGTCTTCCCCACCCCGTTCTCGCCGAGCAGGCCGTAGATCCTGCCCGGTTCAAGCCGCATCGAGATGTTCCTGAGCACCTCTACGGGTCCGTAGCTGAATGCAAGATTGTCGATTTGTATCATTGTTTAGTGTGTTAGTTTAATAGTACACTGCAAATATAAGACAACTATTCCATTTGCGCAAGAGTCAGGCGGAAAATTTCTCAGGAACGAGAAAATTTTTCATTTTGCGCGGCGGTAAGCCGTTGAGGCCCGGGAGGCGATGGACGGGGAAAAGCCTCCCTTGCATCAACGGCTTCCCGCCGCTTCCGGTGGCTTCCCAACTTGCGTAACTCTGTCTGAAAGAAAAATCTGTCAGCGGGGGGCAGGGATTCAAACTGCCCGTCGGGAAAAATCAAGGCCCGGTCGAAATCAACCGGGCCAGAAAAATCAAAATCGAAAAGAAATCCTACTCGGACTCCGAAGGTTTCATGGTCGTATAGACATTCGTCACATCCTCATCGTCCTCAAGCAGTCCGACCAGCTTGTCAAGCGTGGCGCGCTGCTCGTCGGTGACATCCTTGAGCTCCACGTTCGGAATCTGCTCGAATCCTCCGGAAATGAGCTCGAATCCCTTCTCTTCGATGAACTTCTGGATCTGGCCGTAGGAGGAATAGTCGCCGTAGATCACGATGACCTTGTAGACATTTCCGTCCTTGTCCTCCTCTTCGGCTTCGAACATCTCGTCGACGCCGTAGTCGATCATCTCAAGCTCGAGTTCGTCGACATCGACGCCCTCCATCTCCTTGACGCGGAAAGTGCACTTGCGGTCGAACATGAAGCTCACGGAACCGGAAGTGCCGAGCGAGCCGCCGCATTTGTTGAAATAGCTGCGCACGTTAGCCACGGTGCGGGTGTTGTTGTCGGTGGCGGCCTCCACGAGGAAGGCTATGCCGTAGGGGCCGTAGCCCTCGTAGATGATCTCCTTGAAATCGCCCTGCTTGCTTTCGGTCGCCTTCTTGATGGCGCGCTCGATGTTCTCCTTGGGCATCTGCTCCGAACGGGCCTCAGCCATCAGCGCGCGCAGGCGGGGGTTGCCCGTGACGTCGGGACCGCCCTGCTTGACCGCGATGGTTATCTCCTTGCCGAGTTTGGTGAAGGTCCGGGCCATGTGGCCCCACCTCTTGAGTTTCCTCTCCTTCCTGAATTCAAACGCTCTTCCCATACTCCTGCCTATTCAGAAACCCTGGCTATATACTTGCTGATGTCGTATGCCTCGACGGACTGAGGATACTTGTCCCGGATAGTCTCATAGCAGGCCAGAGCGCCGGCCTTGTCGCCGAGAGCCTCGCAGGCCAGCCCCTTCTTGAGGAGATAGGTCGCGGCGAAGACATTGTCGGCCAGAGATACGGCCTCGGTGTAGCATGAAACGGCGGCACTGTAGTCCTCAAGCCCCACATAGGCGTCACCCTCGCAGGCTTTCGCACGGGCGGCGAGAACGGGCTCCTTGCCCCTGTACTGCTTCAGATAGGAGATCGCGCTGTCGAAATTCCCGAGCTGGAGCTCGCAGATGCCGGCATAGAGCGGCATGGACTTGCCGGCCTTGTTGCCGTACTCGTCGATTATGGCCGCGAATCCGAGATTGTTGCCGTCGCCGTTCAGGGCAAGCTCATATTCTCCGTTCCTGAAAAGGGTCTCGGCGGGGAAAGCCTGCTCCATCGCCTCGGCCACCTGGTTCTGATAGACGAACCTGTGGTACACGAACACCGCGATGCCGACCACGAGGACGGCGCCTACTATTCCCCAGATGATCTTCTTGTTCTTTTCGAAGAATTCGCTCGTTTCGTTCACTGTGTGGACGATGTTCTCCTGTCTCTCTTCGAACTTGTCCTTTTGTTGTGTGTTTGCCATATTTAGAATCGTTATATTCCGTCTTTTACAAATCAGCCTGCGAAGGTAGGAAAAATCCCGCAACTTTACAAGCAGGGCGGCTCCAATCTGCATGCCGGGCAAATCCGGCCCGCGGCGGGCACGTCGCGACTTGTAATCAAGACAGCTTTTGCGTATATTTGTTGTAATCAGGTAGGTTTTATTTGACTATCAACAGATTGGATAAAACTCGCACGAGAACGGGCAATG
>CALVAD010000035.1 GCA_944325495.1 uncultured Bacteroidales bacterium
TCAGTCTTTTCAATGATCTTTCAAATTTGGCGCTAAAAAAACCAGCCTTGCGGCTGATGGCCATTCCCTTGCTTTCGTTTGGGATTGCAAATGTAATTGCTTTTTTTTAATCTGCAAAATTTTTTGAGAAATTTTTTCAGATTGTTTTTGCAAAGAACTTTTTCAATCCCTCCGTTTCCGAAAGGGACGGCAAAGGTAGTCACTTTTTCTGAACTTGCAAATTATTTTTATAAAAATTTTTAATTTTTGCCGATAATCCCATCAAGACCTCCGGCTCCACCCATATAATACATTGAGAATCAATTATATAACCAAATAGTCTTCCGGAGGCTGCCTGCCGGGAGGCTCTTCCCCCGCTTTTGCCTCCCGGCAGGCAGCCTCCGGAAGACTTGATATATTGTGCCATGAAACGAAAAACTCCGGACGCCTCCCCACGGAGACATCCGGAGCAATATCAATCTTCCGACAAATGTCAGACTACATCATTCCGCCTGCGGGAACGGCAGGAGCCGGCGTGGGCTCGGGAATGTCCACGATACCGCACTCGGTGGTCAGGAACATGCCGGCCACGGAAGCCGCGTTCTCAAGAGCCACGCGGGCGACCTTCGTAGGATCGATGACGCCGGCCTCATACATGTGCACGAACTCCCCGGTGCGGGCGTTGTAGCCGAAATCGCCTTCGCTCTCCTTGATCTTCTGGATAATGACGGAGCCGTCGACTCCGGCATTCTGGGCGATCTGACGCAGAGGCTCCTCGATGGCCTTCGCCACGATATGGATACCGGTGGTCTCGTCGTCATTGTCCCCCTTGAGACCTTCAAGGGCGGCAGCGGCACGTATATAGGCTACGCCGCCTCCGGGCAGATAGCCCTCCTCGACAGCGGCGCGGGTGGCGTTCAGCGCATCCTCGACGCGGTCCTTCTTCTCCTTCATCTCGACCTCGGTGGTAGCGCCCACATAGAGCACTGCGACGCCTCCGGCGAGCTTTCCGAGTCTCTCCTTGAGTTTCTCCTTGTCGTAGTCGGAGGTGCTGGTCTCAATCTGCTTGCGGATGGAATCCACGCGCTCCTGGATGGCGGCCTTGTCGCCGGCTCCGCCGACTATGGTGGTGTTCTCCTTGGTGATGGTCACCCTCTCGGCGCGACCGAGCATGTCGGGTGTGGTGTTCTCGAGAGTGAAGCCCCTCTCCTCGGACACTACGACCGCACCTGTGAGCGTGGCGATGTCCTGAAGCATCTCCTTGCGGCGGTCACCGAAGCCCGGAGCCTTGACGGCCGCGATCTTGAGCGTGCCGCGCAGTTTATTGACCACGAGAGTGGTGAGAGCCTCGCCGTCGACATCCTCGGCGATGATGAGCAGCTCCTTACCCTCGCGGGCGATAGGCTCGAGGATAGGGAGAAGATCCTTCATCGTGGAAATCTTCTTGTCGCAGACGAGCACTGAAGGGTTCGTGAGCACGGCCTCCATCTTGTCGGTGTTGGTCATGAAGTAGGGTGAGATGTAGCCGCGGTCGAACTGCATGCCTTCCACAACCTTCACCTCGGTGTCGGTGCCCTTGGCCTCCTCGACGGTGATTACGCCGTCCTTGCCGACCTTGGCCATCGCATCGGCGATAAGCTTGCCGATGTATCCGTCGTTGTTGGCGGAAACGGTGCCGACCTGCTCGACTTTGGAGTAGTCCGTCCCGACCTCCTGGCTCTGGTTCTTGAGGTTGGCGACCACAGCGTCGACAGCCTTGTCAATACCGCGCTTGAGATCCATGGGATTTGCGCCGGCGGCCACATTCTTGATACCCACGTTGATTATCGCCTGGGCGAGAACCGTGGCGGTAGTGGTGCCGTCACCGGCCTGCTCGTTGGTCTTGGAAGCGACTTCCTTGACCATCTGGGCGCCCATGTTCTCGAAACGGTCCTCAAGCTCGACCTCCTTGGCGACGGTCACGCCGTCCTTGGTCACCTGGGGAGCACCGAATTTCTTCTCGATAACCACATTGCGGCCTTTCGGTCCGAGTGTTACCTTAACTGCGTTTGCAAGCGAGTCCGCTCCGGTCTTCATCTTGGAGCGTACGTCGACATCGAATTTTATTTCCTTTGCCATAATCGTTATCGTTTTATGAATCCAGTCCGGCTACAGTATTGCTAAAATGTCAGACTGCTTTACAATAAGGTATTTCTTGTCCTCGACAGTGACCTCGGTTCCGGCATATTTGCCGTAGATGACCTGATCTCCAGCCTTGACCTCCATGGGTTCGTCCTTCTTTCCGGGACCGGCTGCTATCACGGTTCCCTGCTGGGGTTTCTCTTTCGCCGTGTCGGGAATGTAGATTCCTCCGGCTGTCTTGGTCTCGGCCTCCTTGGGCTCGATCAGGACTCTGTCTGCTAAAGGTTTGATCATGATTCTATGGTTTTGTCTAATTTTTCATGTTTCCGGGACTGCCCGGACGCAGGCAGAAGAAATCAATGTCCGTGCCAGTGACATTTTGTCAAACGGTACTGCCATAGCACCACTCCCACCGACACCGAGACATTGAGGGAATGCTTGGTGCCGAACTGCGGTATCTCCAGGGAGAAGTCGGACGCGTCCACGACCTCCTGCTGCACGCCGTCTACCTCGTTGCCGAAGATGAAGGCGCAACGGGCGTCTTCCGCCGGCCGCAGGTCCTGGAGCTGCAGCGCATGTTCGGTCTGCTCCACACTTATAATGGTATATCCTTCGCCGCGCAGGCGGTTCACGAGCGACAGAGTGTCGTCAACATGCTCCCACGGCACGCTGTTCTCCGCCCCCAGCGCCGTCTTGTGTATCTCGGCGGACGGCGGACATGCGCATATCCCGCACAGGTACAGCTTGTCGGCCCTGAAGGCGTCGGCGGTACGGAAAGCGCTGCCGACATTGTATGCGCTGCGGACATTGTCAAGTATAAGAACGGCCCCGGACCGGGGAAGGGCGGCATATTCCGAGGGTTTGGCCCGCCCGAGTTCGACATTCAGAAGTTTCCTGTCCTTCATGGAGGACAAAGGTAGGGAAAATTCAGTATATTTGCCTCCGCTAAAATTAAGACATGAAACAGGACATTCAAATCATCGACCTGATCAAGAGGGAGAGGGAGCGCCAGGAATCCGGACTCGAACTCATCGCCTCTGAGAACTATGTGACTGAAGGCGTGCTGAAGGCGCTCGGCTCCATCTGCACGAACAAGTACGCCGAAGGCTATCCCGGGAAAAGATATTACGGCGGCTGCGAGGTGGTAGACCAGATAGAGCAGCTGGCGATCGACAGGCTCAAGGCCCTGTATGACGCCGAGTGGGCAAATGTACAGCCGCATTCGGGCGCCCAGGCCAACATGGCCGTGATGACGGCGATTCTGAAACCCGGAGACTGCTTCATGGGGCTCGACCTCAGCCAGGGCGGACACCTGACGCACGGCTCTCCGGTCAACATGTCAGGAATGCTCTACAAGGCCGTCCCCTACGGACTGGATCCAGAGACCGGAAGGATTGACTACGACAGGATGGAGCAGCTCGCCGAGGAGCACAGGCCGAAGCTCATAATCGGAGGCGCGTCGGCATATTCCCGCGAATGGGACTACGAGCGCATGCGGGCCATAGCCGACAAGGTAGGTGCGATCCTGTGGATAGACATGGCGCATACCGCCGGCATCATCGCCGCCGGACTGCTGAAGAATCCTGTGAAATACGCGCACATCGTGACCTCCACGACCCACAAGACCCTGCGCGGGCCCCGCGGAGGCATCATCCTGATAGGCAAGGACTTCGACGACCCTCTCGGACGCACCACCCCGAAAGGCGCGGTGAAGAAGATGAGCCAGGTTCTCGACTCCTCCGTGTTCCCCGGCACCCAGGGAGGGCCGCTCGAACATGTGATCGCATCCAAGGCCGTCGCTTTCTTCGAGGCCCAGCAGCCCGAGTTCAAGATATACCAGCAGCAGGTGCTCGCAAACGCGAAGGCTATGTGCGACGAGTTCATACGCCGCGGCTACAAGATCGTGAGCGACGGTACTGACAACCACCTGATGCTCGTGGACCTGCGCGGCAAGTTCGAAGCCCTCAACGGACGCGTGGCCGAGACACAGCTCGAAAGGGCCGCGATCACCGTGAACAAGAACATGGTTCCGTTCGACACCCGCTCCGCATTCCAGACCTCCGGCATTCGTGTGGGCACCCCGGCGGTGACTTCCAGAGGATTCGTGGAGAAGGACATGGTCGACATCGTCGGACTTATCGATGAAGTGCTGACTTCATGCAATGACCATATCGGCGCCCTCTCTCTCAAGAAAGGGGAAGCCCCCACAGCCGCACAGGCAGCCGAGCTCGAGGAGCACGCCGCCCTGCTTGACAGCGTGAAGCGCCGCGTCAACCAGATGACTGCGGGAGTGCCGCTGAACAAGTATTAGCATCGTATAATATTAATAGGTAATGTGACGGCCGCCCGCGGGCGGCCGTTTACCGTATCAGCGGTCAATCGTGGAATTTTTCAAAATTTAGCGCGGAACTATTTGGAATGACCTGCGCAAATGATTACCTTACGGAAGTACATACCACAATATCACCTTATGATAAGACGCATTATACCGCTGATGCTCGCACTCTGCTTCGGGCTGGCCGGATGCTCCTCCGACAATGGAGCTCATGTGAAGAATCTCCGCGTGGAGATGAAGGAGAATCCTCTCGGAATCGATTCCGCGCACCCCAGGTTCTCCTGGCAGGTCTCTTCTGACCGGCCGGATCTTGTTCAGACCACATACAGAATCCAGGTGGCCGCTTCGCCCGAGGCCCTGGCCGCCGAAGGCCCGCTGATGTGGGATTCCGGAACCGTAGCTTCCGATGCTTCGGTGCTTGTGCCCTACGAAGGCGAACCGCTGGCCTCGGGACAGTACTACTGGTGGCGGGTGAAGCTGTCGACGAACCAGGGGGACACGCAGTGGAGCGAGCCCGGAAGCTGGTCCATGGCCCTGGACGATTCCGAATGGACGGCATCATGGATAGGTGAGGACGCCATCTCGAATCCGGGCGAGAGCGCAGGCTCGGACAAGGACGCCATGACAAGACTGGCGGCAAGATACCTCAGGAAGGAATTCTCGGCCGACAAAACCGTGTCGAGAGCCATGCTCTACATCTCCGGTCTCGGAGTGTACGAAGCCTACCTGAACGGAGAGAAGATCGGCGACGACGTGCTGGCCCCCGGACTTTCGCAATACGACAAGCGGGTATATTATAATGTATACGATGTCACTGAAATGCTGGCTTCCGGGAAAAACACCCTCGGAGTGATACTCGGAAACGGACGCTATTTCGCCATGCGCTGGAAGAGCATGCAGAACCTGAAGACCTTCGGACTGCCGAGTCTGCTCGCCCAGCTCAACATCGAATATTCCGACGGCACGAAGGCCGTAGTGGCCAGTGACGGCTCATGGAAGGTCAACTCCCGCGGGCCCATCGTCGCGAACAACGAATTCGACGGCGAAGAATATGACGCCCGTCTCGAATTCGAAGGATGGGACAAGAACGGTTTCGACGACAGCGGCTGGAAGACGGTTGACATGATGGACGCGCCGAAAGGCCGGCTGAGCGCACAGCAGAATCCCAACATACGGATTCAGGAGACGATCAAGCCCGTCGCCATCTTCGAACGTCCCGACGGAAAGTACATCCTCGACATGGGACAGAACATGGTGGGCTGGCTGAAAGTCAGTCTCAAGGGCAAGGCCGGACAGCCTATAACCATGAGATTCGCGGAAATCCTCCAGGATGACGGATCGCTGTATGTTGACAACCTGCGGAGCGCCAAGGCCACGGACATCTACATTCCCGCCAGGGACGGAGAGTTCAGCTGGCACCCGCTGTTCGTATTCCACGGCTTCCGCTTCGTGGAGATCTCAGGCCTGGACTACAAGCCCGAACTTTCGGCGTTCACCGGAGAAGTCCTGTACGACGCCATGGAGACCACCGGAAGCTTCGAGACGTCCAACCCTCTCGTGAACCAGATTCACAAGAACGCATACTGGGGCATACGAGGCAACTACCGCGGAATGCCTACCGACTGCCCGCAGAGAGACGAGCGCATGGGCTGGCTCGGCGACAGGACCACCGGAGCATACGGCGAGGCCTACATCTTCGACAATGCGCTTCTCTACAACAAGTGGGTGCGGGACATCGAGGAGTCCATGAGCCCCGAAGGAGCGATCTCCGACGTTTCTCCGAATTACTGGCCGCTCTATACTGACAATGTGACATGGCCCGCCGCGTTCTTCAACGTATCCGACATGCTCTACCGCCATTTCGGCGACGACAGCGCGATACGCAGCCACTACCCCGCAATGAAACGCTGGATGGACTACACCGCGAGAAAGACCATGAAGGACTACATCATGACCAAGGACCTCTACGGCGACTGGTGCATGCCGCCCGAATCGCAGGAACTGATCCATTCCCAGGATCCTTCCAGGATCACCGACGGCGCCATCCTGAGCACGACGGTATATTATGACCTGCTCAACAAGATGGCGGAATTCGCAGCCATCAGCGGCCATGAGGAGGACATCGAGGGCTACAGGACGCTCGCGGCGAAGATCAGGGAAGCCTACAACGAAAGGTTCTTCGACGAGGAGACGGCCAGATACGGGAACAACACCGTCACGGCGAACATCCTGTCGCTGCGTCTCGGGCTGGTTCCCGAAGGATACGAGCAGCGCGTGTTCGAGAACATCGTGAACAAGACCGAGGTCGACTTCAACGGCCATGTAAGCACCGGAGTTCTCGGTATCCAGCATCTGATGCGCGGCCTGACCGAATACGGACGCGTAGATCTGGCATACAAAATACTGACCAACGAAACCTATCCCAGCTGGGGCTACATGGTCAGGCAGGGCGCCACTACCATCTGGGAGCTCTGGAACGGAGACACCGCCGACCCCGCCATGAATTCAGGCAACCATGTGATGCTCCTCGGAGACCTTATCATCTGGCTCTATGAGGATCTCGCGGGAATCAAGTGCGCTCCTGAAGCCACCGGATTCAAGAAAATCGTGATGGAGCCCGTGTTCCCCGAAGGTCTCGACGAGGTTTCCGCATCATACGACTCTGTCTACGGCACCATAGAGAGCGCCTGGTCGAGGAAGAACGGCAGGTTCAGCTGGACCGTTACCGTTCCGGGCAACACTTCGGCGGTAGTCCGCATTCCCAAGGCGTTCAATGTCTCCGTCAAGGAGAAGCCGGGCATACACAGCATCACCGACGCCGGAGAATATGTCGAAGTGGAGATAGGTTCCGGAAAATACAATTTCAAATAATCCCGGTTCCTTCGGGACCGTCTGAAGACTAAACGGCAGGCGGCGGACTTCGGAAGTCCGCCGCCTGTCATATCATATAAGTCCTGAGACTCAGCTGTTCTGCTCGATTGCAGCCTGCGCCGCAGCAAGGCGGGCGATGGGCACGCGATAGGGAGAGCAGCTCACATAGTCGATTCCTATCTTGTTGAAGAACTTGATGGAATCAGGGTCGCCTCCATGCTCGCCGCAGACGCCGCATTTGAGATCGGCGCGCCTGCCCCTTCCGGCCTGGACGCCATACTCGACCAGCTTGCCGACACCCTTGGTGTCTATGGTCTGGAACGGATCGGCGTCAAGAATCTTGTGGCCGAGGTAGTCTCCCATGAAAGTTCCCACGTCGTCACGGGAGAATCCGAGAGTCATCTGCGTGAGGTCGTTGGTTCCGAACGAGAAGAATTCGGCGGTACGCGCCATCCTCTCGCCGGTAAGAGCCGCGCGGGGAATCTCGATCATGGTTCCGAAATGATATGTGATGGTCTGGTCCGAATGCGCCTCGACCTCGCTCTTCACGCGGTCGCAGATAGCCTTCTGGAAGCTGAGCTCGCGGGCGGAGACGGTGACGGGGATCATGATTTCGGGCTGGGGGTTGTATCCCTCCTTGAGCAGTTCCTCGACCGCCGTGAATATCGCCCTGTACTGGGTCTCGGCGATGAGCGGATATGCCACGTGCAGACGCACGCCGCGCAGTCCCATCATAGGGTTGACCTCGCGAAGATTCTCGCTCCTCCTCTCGACTTCGTCGACGCTGATTCCAAGCTCGTTGGCGACCTCGCTCTCCTTCTCCTTGGTCTTGGGCACGAACTCGTGCAGGGGAGGATCGAGCAGACGGAACACCACCGGCTTGCCGTCCATGATCCGCAGGGTGCTCTTCACGGAGGCCTTTATGAAAGGCTCAAGCTCGGCAAGCGCCGCCTTGCGCTCATCGTCGGTGGTACTCAGAATCATCTTGCGGAGCTTGGCGAGGGGCACCTCGGAATTCGCTCCGTAGAACATGTGCTCTATACGGAAAAGTCCGATTCCTTCGGCTCCGAACTGCAGGGCCCGCTGCGCATCCTCGGGGGTGTCGGCGTTCGTGCGCACGCCGAGGCGGCGGTATTTGTCAACAATGCTCATGAACTTGATGAACAGAGGATTCTCGCTGGCGTCCATGGTCTCTATCCTGGAGGCGTAGACTACACCTTTCGAACCGTTGAGCGAAAGCCAGTCGCCTTCCTTATAGACTTTCGAACCTTCTCCGAAGGTCAGCGTCCTTGCGGCCAGGTCTATCTTGAGAGAATCGCAGCCCACGATGCAGCACTTGCCCCAGCCGCGGGCTACCAGAGCCGCGTGCGAGGTCATGCCTCCGCGCTCGGTAAGGATGCCGGCGGAAGCGCGCATGCCTTCGATATCCTCGGGTGAAGTCTCTTCACGGACGAGAATCACCTTCTCTCCGTTCTTCGCGGCTGCGACCGCAGCCTCCGGAGTGAACACTATGGTGCCCACCGCTCCTCCCGGAGAAGCGGGAAGTCCGCGCGCCACGACCTTGGCCGATTTCTCGGCGGCCGCGTTGAGGACGGGATGCAGAATCTCGTCGAGCTGTGCGGGAGAGACGCGCATCACCGCGGTCTTCTCGTCTATCATGCCCTCGGAGAGCATGTCCATCGCCATCTGGATTGCGGCGAGTCCGGTACGCTTGCCTATACGGCACTGGAGCATCCAGAGCTTGCCTTCCTGAATCGTGAACTCGATGTCCTGCATGTCGCGGAAATGCGCCTCGAGCTTCCTGCGTATCTCGTCGAGCTCGGCATACACCTCGGGCATCGCAGCCTCAAGGGATTCGAGATTCTTGTTGTGCTCGTTCTTCGTGGCCTCGTTGAGCGGGTTCGGAGTGCGGATTCCGGCCACGACGTCCTCGCCCTGGGCGTTGATAAGCCATTCGCCGTAGAATTTGTTGTCGCCGGTGGCGGGGTTGCGCGAGAACGCGACTCCGGTGGCGGAGGTGTTGCCCATGTTGCCGAACACCATGGCCTGCACGTTCACTGCCGTGCCCCAGTCATCGGGAATCTTCTCTATCTTGCGGTATGCGATCGCGCGCTTTCCGTTCCATGACTTGAAGACTCCGCCTATGGAACCCCAGAGCTGGTCCACGGCATTGTCGGGGAACTCCACTCCGAGCACTTCCTTAACCTTAAGCTTGAACTTCTCGCAGAGCTCCTTGAGCTCGTCGGCAGAGATTTCGGTGTCGGAAGAATATCCCTTCGCCTTCTTGAGCTCGCCCATCATCCGGTCCAGCTGCTGGCGTATGCCCTGTCCGTCCTCAGGCTCGATACCCTCGGCCTTCTCCATCACGACGTCGGAATACATCATGATCAGACGGCGGTAGGCGTCATAGACGAAACGGGGGTTGCCCGTCTTGGCTATCATTCCGGGAATGGTCTCGGAGCACAGGCCGATATTGAGGATGGTGTCCATCATACCGGGCATGGAACTTCTGGCGCCTGAGCGGCAGCTCACGAGCAGAGGATTCTTCGGATCGCCGAATTTCATGCCCATGATCTTCTCGGTGGCGCTGAGCGCCTCCCTGACCTGAAGCTTGAGCTCGTCGGTATATCCGCCTCCGAGCGCATAGTATTCCGCACAGCAGTCGGTCGTAATCGTAAAACCTGCCGGAACCGGCATTCCGAGCTTGTTCATCTCGGCAAGATTGGCTCCTTTCCCTCCAAGGAGCTCCCGCATTGAGCCGTCGCCCTCGGCCGCCTTGGCGCCGAAGCAATAGACTCGTTTCTTCGTTTCAAACATTTATAGATTCAATTTGGTATTCTGTTCCGCAAACGCTTCCGCGCCATGTCACCGGGCAATGGGCCCCGGTCACGGAAAGTGACGCGAATTTATTATAAAAATATGATTATAGCAACTTTGAGGCGAGTTCCGACAGGCGGCTGCGCTCTCCCCTCCTCAGGAAGACATGTTCGAAAAGCTTCTGCCCCGCCATCTTCTCGCCGAGGTGCGTCAGACCGTTGGACCACTGGTCCAGGTAGGGCTGGTCTATCTGGAAGATGTCGCCGGTGAAGACCATCTTCGTGCCTTCGCCCGCCCTCGTGATTATGGTCTTCATCTCGTGCGGGGTCAGGTTCTGGGCCTCGTCGATTATGAAATAGCATTTCCCGAGGCTGCGTCCGCGTATATAGGCCAGAGGCTCTATGATGAGCTTCTCCTGCGTGAGCATGCTCTCGATGCGCTGGGCCTCCTTGGATGTCGGGCGGAACTGGCTCTTGATTACGTTCAGGTTGTCCATCAGGGGCTGGAGGAAAGGGCTCATCTTGGCTTTCTGGTCACCGGGCAGGAAGCCGAGGTCCTGATTGCCGAGCACTACGGTGGGACGGGAAAGGATGATCTGCTCGTATTCCTTCTCCTGCTCGAGAGCGGCCGCGAGCGCAAGCAGGGTCTTCCCCGTGCCGGCCCCGCCGGTCAGCGACACAAGCTCGATCTTCGGATTCAGCAGGGCGTCGAGAGCGATCATCTGCTCATCGTTGCGCGGGCGTATGCCGTATGCCTCATGGCTGCGCACGAGAACTATCCTATCCCTGTCGTCATCGAATCTCGCGCACACGCCGCCCTTGTCGGACGACGCCCAGCTGAACTTGTAGAGCTGGTTGGGCGAGGGGCGCGAATCCGAAACCCGCTTCCAGTCTATCGACGTCTCGGGACCGTAGGCGAGAGCCTGCATCAGGGAACTGTCCAGCGTGCGTTCCTGAACTTCCTTGAGGCTGTTCTCGATGCGCGAATCCTCGACCTTGTCCGTAAGATAGTCCTGCACTTCCATGCCGACGGCCTTCGCCTTGATGCGGAGGTTCACGTCCTTGGTCACCAGGGCGACGAAAGTCCCGGGGTTGCTGTCCCTGACCCACATGGCGGTCGAGAGTATGCGGTGGTCGGGGATGTCGTCGGTGAACATCCCCGCATATTTCCCGGAGAACGGATGGTTGGGCTCGATCTTGATGGTGCCGAGCCCTCTGGCGATAGGCAGCCCTCCGCCGGCGAAAGTCCGGCCCTGGGAGATTCTGTCTATGTCGCGGACGAAGCCTCTGGCATTGTACGCAAGAGCGTCGTTGCCCTTCTTGAACTTGTCCAGCTCCTCGATGACCGCGATGGGAATCACGAGGTCGTTGTCCTGAAAATGGCGTATCGCCCTGTGGTCGTGCAGAATCACATTGGTGTCCAGCACGAAAATCTTCGGTTTGCCCATAGTTCCTGTATGTTCAGTCCTCTCCTTCGGCATTCTGCATCAGAGATTCAAGAATAGTCTGTATGCGGGTCTTTGCGGATGCCGCGACCGTCACCCTGCGGCTCCCGGGGTCGGGATGCCCCAGGGGGAAATACGCCACGTCCTGCAGCAGCAGCTCGGCGTCGACATAATCGAAATCCGAATCGCGGATCTGGATCAGCGCTCCGGGAATCTCGGCGAACAGCACCTTGGCCGCGTTCGTCTCGCCGGACGCCCTGAGCAGATCGGAGATGTCCAGTCCGGCTCCGACGCCTTTTTGCGCAAGCCTTCCGGCAGCCGCGAGCAGGCCTCCTTCGCCGACGGTCGCGGCCGAAAGCAGCAGCCCGTCCTCCGCGAACTCGCGCACCACCTCATGGCAGTCGAGGAAATAATCGGCGTCACCTATCTGAGGCGCGGCGCCGCCAAGGCCGAGCTCCTGCGCAAGGAGCGATCCGCCGAGGCGATAGTCGGAAGAATCGAAAGGAACATATATGATCCAGCTGCGGCCGTCGGGCGCGAAAGTGTCGGGACATATCCTTCCCGACTTCATCCGCGCTTCATCCGTGCGCGCCGCCTCCGCGGCAATCGCTTCATCGTCGGGTTCGTCCCCGGCCAGCACCGCCTTGAAGTTCACCGAGGCCGGACCCGAGGTCCTCGTATAGCGGCAGCGGCTGAAGCGAAGGTCCAGGGAATCGACATAGTCGGCGGCCGCCTTCACGGAATCATAGAAGGCCGCCATCGCTCCCACCGGCTTCTCGTTCCAGCGCCAATGGACATCCAGAAGCAGATCGCCCAGCCGGAAATGTCCCCGGCGCCAGATCGCGTCTATCAGCGAGGAGGCGATGCGGCAGCGGGTATATGAATCCATGCAGAAAAGAGGAAGCCTCCGGACGGCGGAAAGCACGAGAGGGAGATATTCCCCGGCGTCCTTCCGGGCGGGTTCGGACGACCTGACCTCCGGGTCCACGGTCTCGTCGACTATGGTGACTCCGGAACTTCCGGCGCTTCTGACAGCCGAAGCATTCTCCGTCAGAGCATCAAGAATCTGCGCAGGCGTCAGTTCCTGCCTGATTCCGTCGATGACATAGCTCGAATTCAGGGCGAATGCTTTCTCAGACATTGATTTAATTGGTTTCAGCATGTAAAAATAACTAAATTTGGCGTCAGTTGCAACTATGGAATTCAACACGGAAAATTACGGGAAAATGCTTGACGGACTGTTCGCCAGGCATCCCAGCGTCCAGAAGGACGGATTCACGGCCGGAGCATACAAGCCCGGACTGGAAGGGATGATGAAGTTCGACGAAGAGCTCGGGCATCCCTGGACGGAGTTCAAGTCAATCCATGTGGCCGGCACCAACGGCAAAGGTTCGGTCTGCACCATGCTGGCTGCGGCCCTGGCCGCGAACGGCCACAGGGTCGGCCTCTACACCTCTCCCCATCTCGCCGACTTCAGGGAAAGGGCGAAGATCATCGAGGACGGCCGCTGGAGGATGATTTCCGAACGCGAAGTCTGGGACTTCGTAAATGGGCATGCCCTGGACGGCCTGTCGTTCTTCGAGGTCACGACCGGACTTGCATTCAGCTGGTTCGCCTCTCGGAAAGTCGACATCGCGGTCATCGAGACCGGTCTCGGCGGCAGGCTCGACAGCACCAACATAATCACTCCCGAGCTCTGCGTCATCACGAGCATAGGGCTCGACCACTGCGCGATGCTCGGCGACACCCGAGCGAAGATCGCCGCGGAGAAAGCGGGAATCTTCAAGCCCGGAGTGCCGGCCGTGGTCGCCACTGAAGACTGGGAGACGGCAGGAGTGTTCGAACGCAGGGCCGCCGAGGTGCACTGCCCGCTCTTCTTCGCCGACTCATACCCCGAACCGGAGTTCGGACTCGATCTGCACGGCCCGTACCAGACGGAAAACCTGCACACAGTGCTGTTCGCGCTCGGCCTGCTCGGAGAAAGAGCCGACCACGACGCCATAAGCCGGGCCGCGGAGATCACGGGCCTTCGAGGCCGTTGGGAGAGGCTCCCCGGTCTGCCGGAGACCATCTGCGACATCGGGCACAACCCCGCGGCGCTGAAAATCAATTTCGACAGGCTCGTATCCCTGGGGCGGCCGCTTTTCATCGTGTTCGGCATAATGGCGGACAAGGACATAGCCTCCATTCTCCCGCTGATGCCGCGGCGAGCGAAATATTTCTGCGTCGCTCCGGCCATCCCCCGCTCGCTTCCCGCCGCACGGCTCGGAGAGCTGATGCAGGGCTTCGACCGCACGGTCTGCGCGAGCGTCGCGGAAGGAGTGCGCGAAGCCCGCAAGGAAGCATCGAAGACCGAAAACGGCATGGTTTATGTCGGTGGAAGCAACTTCGTGGTCGCCGAGTGCATCCGTTCTCTCGACGAGATTGAAAAACCTACAGTATGAAAACGATATTGCTTCTTATCATGGCCATCACGATGAACATCTTCACCGCAGGCGCGGACGAGCAGGGCCATACCCTTGTAAAACTCTGGAGAAATTATGAAAAGGCTGTCTCGGACGACCGTCCCGGGGATCAGCTCGCGATACTCGAGGACATCAAGGAGGAAGCCGCTGAGCAGCACCTTATATGGGATTTCTGCGATGCGGCGCGCAAATATGCAGACGCGCGCACCGGCATGAACTGGAAACTGCGCGACAGCCTTGAGACCAGCCTCGACAAGGAGCTCGAAGCCTTCGGCGAACCGGCGGCCTTCATCTTCGCCGGCAGCAGATGCCGCAACGCCGACTCGCTCGACGCATACATACGCGAAAACGCGGAAAAACTCGCGGGTTCGGCCAACCGCATACTGTATTCCAAGGACAGCAGACTTGCCGGGGGCGGCTTGGGAGAGATACTGCCGGAGCTCGTCGCGAACGACCTGGAATACGCCCTCTGGTGCCTGCATTCGAACTGGAGGCTCAAGGACGAGTCGAAGCAGCTGATAGCCGAAGGACTGGACCGCTATCCGATGAACGCGCTTCTCGAATTCCACAGGCTCCATGACGGCAGTCCCGACGAACGGGAACTCGAAGCATTCGCCGCAGAATATTCCGGAAAGGCGGCCGCCCTGCTCGCGGAGCATGAGCTGCTGCGTCTCAGGTTCAACAGGCTCAACGAAGGCAAGGCCGGCGGCGACGACTACCTGAAACTGCTCGCGGACAGCGAAGCGCTTTCAGACAAGGCGGAAAAATTCTCCGGCGACGAGGGGCTGATCGCCGGAATCTGCATCAGATGGTGCGGCGACCTCGACGGAACACTGCATTCAAAGGACATCTTCGCAAGCTCGGACGACGATGTCCTGACAATCGCGCTGCGGAATCTCGGCTCCGTGCGCGTGAGCATATTCAAAGATAAGGAGAAAATCTTCGAGCGCAGCCTCGACAACCCGGCAAGGAGCTTCTATGCCCTCGACACCCTCCGGATGGAACTGCCCGCACTCGCCGACGGGGAATATCGCGTCAAGCTGGTTTCAGGAAAGACCGAGACCGGCATAACCCACGAGAAATACAGCATTTCGCTCGCTCTCAAGGACGACAGCGAAGGGCCGGCGGTCTATGCGGCCGACTACCTGAGCGGCAAGCCTCTGGGCTGGTGCAGTCTAACTCTGCGCGATGAAGACGGAAGGACCGTGGCGGAACTGCCGCGCCTGGATATCGACGGCTTCTCGCGCCTCCCGGAATCCTTCACCGGGGAATTTCCCGACAGGAAATGGGGCTGGACCCTTCAGGCCTCGCTGAACCTTCCCGACGGAAGCGTCAGGCTCTCACGGGAACTTCGGATAAGCTCCTACGGATATCACACGGCCGACGAAGCAGTCGCCGAGGCTGAACCCGCCGACGACCGGCTTCACTGCATGCTGCTCACCGACCGCAGCGCGTTCAACCCCGG
>CALVAD010000036.1 GCA_944325495.1 uncultured Bacteroidales bacterium
AGCCATAGACACTGCCGTGGTGGACTTCTGTGACGCAGCACGCTTCGCTGTCGAACATGCCGATGAATGGAACATCGATCCGTCGCTGATCGTAGCAAGCGGATCCAGCGCGGGAGCGATAACGGCCCTTCAGGCTGAATATGACATCTGCAACGGCAGATATACCGTCGCCCGTCTGCCCGAGGGATTCAACTTCGCGGGCGTGGTGTCGTTCGCCGGTGCGATCTCCAGCAAGAAGAAACTTGACTGGAACTCCAGCCCATGCCCCATCATGCTCTTCCACGGCAACGCCGACACCACCGTACCCTACCGGAAGGCGCATATCGCGGGACTCGGCGGCCTCTGGGGCTCCGCCAGCATAGTGAAAAGTCTGGAACACATCGACAGCCCCTACGATTTCCACATCGTGGCGAACGCCAGCCATGAAATCGCCGGCATCCCGATGAAGGACAACCTCCACGACATCATGGCCTTCCTCACGCGGCAGGTTCTCGGAGAGAAACCTCTCGCCGTAACCACCGTCGAAGCCGCTCCCGGAGCCCCGACCAAGGAGAAGCGCTTCACGATCCTCGACTATCTCAGGACCAACACCCGGAGGTAGAAACCTCCCGAATACAATATGTCCTGTCAGATTTGCAATCCACCTGCGCGATCCGGACGGCTTGCAGGCGCTTGGAAGGCCGATTGGTGTCGAAGGTGGACACATTTTCCTTCCACCGTCGACACCGACATGCCCTATAGACACTTCCGGACCGGGTGCCGCGCACTGGTGGATTGCAGAATTTCCCCGAAGTATAGTGTAGTCGTGGTCGGAGCTGACAGCTGTACGCCGACGCCCGCAACTTGCCGCTTGTGAGGCGTGGAATTCGGGAAGAGAAGCACCAAATCATTGATTATCAATTAAATCCGACTTTCATTCGCACACCCAGAGGACTTCAGAATCCTGCCGCGTGTGCGGTCTTAAGATTCAACATACTGATTGCCAGCGCGATAGCGGATATCGCCGCACAATCAGATTTTGCCGACCGACGACCTCAAGTCGCAACCCCGCGACAGGCCTTGCGATGCTGTGGCGGAGCAGCCCCGACTTCACGGAAATGAAAAAGGGGATGGCTTTCACTTTTGAGCCACCCCCAACATCTGACCCGCCGGACATTCAATGCATGACCGGCCTCTCACCCCTACTCCTCAGCGCTGAACTGGTCCTTTCCCACGCCGCAGAGCGGGCACACCCAGTCCGCGGGAATATCCTCGAACGCCGTTCCGGGAGCTATGCCGTTATCGGGGTCGCCGGCGGCAGGGTCATATACATAGCCGCACACGTCGCATACATACTTCTTCATGACTAAAAAAGATTAAGTTGAACATTTGAGCTCCCCGCACCGCGCGGAAAACCATTCTAATTTACGAATCTTTCCCGAATTCTCACAGAAGCTGTTTTGAAATTTGTCGACATAAATTTTATGAGCTGTTTCCGATGCAAGAAAATCAGAATTTCAGGGACATGACAGCCAAAACAATCAAAGAATAACAGGAATCAGCCAAAAGCAGTTGTGGTCATACCTCAACGGCACAAAACCGAGAAAGAAGCAGAAGGAGAGAATCGAAAACGGACTCAGGTCATTCTCCCGACAGCTCGATTCGCTGTTCGCATAACAGACGCAGGAAAAACGGTAACAATTTCAGTAAAATTGATTGCGACGCCTGCGGAATTCTGCTTACCTTTGCATCCGTCCGGAGCCATAGCAGACTGATCGGAGCCGCAGCTGACCGACTGGAACCGTATCGGGCCGACAGGACGCTCCGCGGACGCAAAGGAACGGAAACAACACGCAACCCAAATGGCAATCAGACGATTCGGCGTATCACTCGAAGACGAACTGCTGGCCGCGCTCGACAGCTTCGCGCGCGACAACGGCTTCGCCAACCGCTCGCAGGCCATACGCTTCCTGATCGAGAAAAACGTCACCGAGGAGAAATGGCAGTGCAACCACCTCGTGGCCGGCACCGTGGTGCTGATGTACGACAGAACCGCCGCAGGCATCTCCCGGCAGATCGACAGCATCCAGCAGGACTACCTCGACGTGATCCTGAGCTCCTCGCAATACTACATCAACCGCGACTTCATGCTCCACACGACCACGGTCATGGGCGAAGCCCGCAGGCTGACCGAACTCTCCGACAAGCTCCGGACCATCAAGGGACTCAAGCACGCCAAGCTCGTGATGAGCCGCGCCGACTGAAACACGGATATAATTTTTTTGATTATAAGTAACACGAATTTATAAAATGGTAACACGCAGATCAGCAATCCTCCTCTTTCTCGCCGCGGCCGCCGCACCGGCGACGATGAATGCCGGCGACTTCGCCACAGGAACCGCAAACATCATAAACACAAGCCCCGACGGCACCGCCGCCGAAAGCCATACGACGGCAGCCGCCGACACCACCATCTTCGACACCCTTGACGAAGTGGTCGTCACCGGCAGCAACAACGCCGTGAGCCGCAACCTGCTCCCCTACACCGTCAGCACCGTGAACAGCTCGAAGATCGCCGCGACCGGGCGCACCCAGCTGCTCTCGGCAATCTCCGGGCAGGTGCCCGGCCTCTTCATCTCGCAGCGCAGCATCTTCGGCTTCGGCATCAGCAACGGCGGCTCGGGAGGCATCAAGATACGCGGAGTCGGCGGCGACGGCACCACCAACGCCGTGCTCATGATGGTCGACGGGCAGCCTCAGTTCGCGGGCATATACTCCCACCATGTAGCCGACTTCTACGACTCCGAGTATGTCGAACGCGTGGAAGTGCTGCGCGGCCCCGCATCCGTGCTCTACGGCTCGAATGCGATGGGCGGCGTCATCAACGTGATTACGAAAAACGCCGACCGCGAAGGCTTCCACCTCAACCTGAGTTCGCAGTACGGCTCCTACAACACCTGGCAGTCGTCCCTGAGCGCCACGGCCCGCTACGGCAGATTCTCCGCCCTCGTCTCAGGCAGCTACGGACGCACCGACGGCACGGTCGAGAACTTCGACTTCCGGCAGGCGAACGGCTACCTGAAGCTCGGCTACGACTTCAGCGACAGCTGGAAGCTCCAGGCGGACTACACCATAATGAACTTCATCGGCAACGACCCCGTCTACGCGAAGCTCGAAAACCCCGGATCCGGCGACATCTACCATCAGGACATCATCCGCGGCGAAGCCTCGCTCGCGCTGAGCAACTCCTACGACCACACCAACGGCGTCACCAGGGTCTACTACAGCTACGGCAACCACTTCATCCACGACCCCGAGTACTTCCACAGCCTCGACGACCGCTTCGGCGTGCTCGCCTACCAGAACATCGACCTCTGGAAAGGCGCCTCCGCGACCATAGGCTTCGACTTCAACCGCTACTCCGGCGAGATACCCGTCTCGGGCGGCACGGAGCATCAGGAAGGCTCAAAGGCCACCATCAGCCGCAAGAGCATCACCGAATACTCCCCCTACCTCACTCTCGCGCAGGAATTCTTCGGCGGCAGGCTGACTCTCAACGGCGGACTGCGCATGGCCAACAGCGACATGTTCGCGACGCAGTGGATACCGCAGCTCGGCATCATCGGCCACCCGGGCGCCGGCTGGACCCTCAAGGCGTCGGTCGCGAAAGGCTACCGCAACCCTTCATTCCGCGAACTCTACCTCTACATGCCGGCCAACCCCGATCTGGAGCCCGAGAGCATGGTCAACTACGAAGCGACAATAGGAAAAAGCTTCTCCCGCTGGCTGAGCGTCGACGTGACCGGATATTTCAGCCAGGGAAGCAATCTGATCCAGACCGCGCCGAACCCCGAAACCGGCCAGCCGCTGAACCAGAACACCGGCAGCTTCATCAACAAGGGCGTCGAGGTCAGCGCCTCCTCCAGCCCGCTCGACAACCTGAGCCTCAGAGCCTCATACAGCTACCTGCACACCACCCTCACCAACCTCACCGGCGCTCCGAAGCACCAGTATTTTCTGGGCGTCAACTGGCAAGCGCTCCCGAAGCTCCGCGTCGACGCCGAGCTGCAGGGAATCTCCGGTCTCTATGTACACGAGACCATGCCCCACGAGTCCTACGCCCTACTGAACCTCAAGCTCAGCTACGACATCCTCCGCTGGATGCAGCTGTTCGTGGATCTCGACAACCTCACCAACACCCGCTACACCATCGTCTACGGCTACCAGATGCCCGGCATCACCGCCATGGGCGGCTTCCGGCTGCATTTCTGAGAATCAGGGAGCGGATATGCAATAAGGAAGGGAGGCCTGCGACCTCCCTTCCTTATTGCAATCAAAGACTTTATCTCACCTTGCGGACTTGCGGTCAGCCTTATGTGAGACCTGCGGCTGAACCTTATTCAGCTTCACGCCGTCGATTCTGACGGAGTTCGCCGGAACGCGATGCAGTTCGACCTTGGCAGACGCCTTGCCTCCGGCGACGGAGGAAGTCGAGTAGCCGCTTGAGCTCACATCAGAAGTCGCTATGGCTCCGGACCAGTTGCCGCTCATCTCATTGCCGTCGACATCGTAGCATGCGAACGAAACATCATAGGTTCCGTCGCCGTTGTTGGTGATATTGATGTCGCCCGAAACGGCTGATGCATATCCGTCGCAATAGCCTTCGGTAGCGTAATGTACATATCCTGACGGCGCGATATCGTACCCGTCAAGGTAGCCGGGCATATATTCGCCGGGAACGGGAACGGCGTCTGCGGCAGCCTTATATGTGCCCGTGGGGATTCCGGCGGCGAAATCCAGACCCTCGGCCACGAGGTCTATCGAGAATCCGTCACCGGTCGTCCCTGTCGGACGCCTGAAAGATATTAACCAGTTGCCGCCGCCCGTTCCGAAATAATCACCATAGTATTGAGCCGCGGGGGTCGTCCCTTCCAGATCAATCATAATGTCGCCCTCGAGCGTGGTCGCGGGAGCGGCGGGCTCAGGAATATCGTAGACATAAGCAGAACCGGACCATGTGCATGTGACGGGAATGCCGAAATCGGTCACGAAATCACACTTGATGGTATATTGGTCGGAATCCGGATCGCCGGATATTTCCATGGTGCCGGATACGATATAGCCCTTGTCGTCGGTCTCGGTATCAGGACAATGGTCGACATAGGTTCCTATGTCCATGATACCATAATAATCCGATCCGGGGGCCACTGTCATCGGACCGTAGCTGTCGTTCACCTCATAAGTTCCGGTGGCAAGCTTTCCGCTCTCATCATAAGGCATGTAGGCCTCTATTGTGAGCAGTGATCCCGGGGGCACAAGATAAGAACCCTCAATCGCCATGTTGCTGAGCATCAACTCCACGGCCATAAGCTCCTCGTTGCCGTCCATATACACGGCCTGTCCGAAAGTCGCTTCGAAGTCAAGGGGCTCGGCGAGAATGCCGTCCATGGAGACCTCGACGGGGCCGACGTAAGTCATGTGATGGGTCTTGGCCGTTTCATCGACCAGCAGAGCCTCGACGGTATAAGTGTCACCCGACACGGAAACCTCAATCGTTCCTGACGCGTATGAGAGATATTCCGAATTTCCGGACTCGTCCATTACGATGAAATCCGACATGCTGGTAAAGACTCCTGCCTCCGTGGACATCCAGTCGTCAGTGAAAGTATATGTTCCGGGAGCAAGTACGCCGTTTGAGCCGGACTCCGTGTACATATCGAATGAATAGCTGTAATGTCCGGGGGTCGGATAGCCGCTTTCATCGAGCGGAGCGTCCGAGAAGGTCAGGTAATAGCGATCCTCCCCGTTGTCACCGTAGTCGGCATCATATTCAAGTTCACAAACCGCCGGCTCATGCTCGTAGTCGCATTCTCCGGGAATCGGCTCCGGTGCAGGTTCGGGCTCTATGGAGCCGGTATAGCTGACATGGTGGACATCGCCGAACTCATCGGTCATCACTGCGTCGAAAGTATAGATGTCACCTTCTGCGGACACCGACAGGGAACCTTCCACAAGAGCGGCTTCCACGCCGGGATCGCCTTCATACCTGTAGAATGTCAGTCCCGTATCCTGAGAAACCGTCATGGCGGCGGTTTCGCCGGGAGCTCCGACAGGATAGTTTCCGGTCAGGATCGTACCGGAACCGGCAGGCACATAGATGTCAAACTGATAATAGGTTCCGCCTGGTTCGAAATCCTGCGAGGCGAGAGAGATGTCGCTGATACATACTACATACTCGTCTTCGCCGCCGTAGCCTTCTCCCTCATAGAATTCCATGTAGAAATGATCCATCTTTGAGTCATAGTCATATCCCCCTGACGAAGTGCCGGCCTCCTGGTTCACGGTAAGGACAGCGGGCTCCGCGACGCTGGGATGGGACACCGTCACCGCGGCGGTCCTCGGCTCCGGAGTATCGTTGGCGGCAACCTTTACGGAAATATAGTTCTCCTCCTGGTCGACGCCCAGCTCAATCCAGTCCACATCGGTGGTGGCGGTCACCTCTCCCTCGCCGAAGTCTCCTCCGCGATAGAAATAGACACCACCGTCATAGCCGTCCGGACCAGCCTCTATCAGCTCCTCGTCAAGAGTGATCACCGCCGGCAGCCCGAGAGTGGTGAACTCCTTATAATACACATCGGTCAGCTTCTCCTGAGTTCCAGGATTGACTCCATAGCAATAGACTATCATTTCCGTGCTTGATGTCGACGCGCCTTCCGCATCCGTCAGATCTCCGGTTGCGGTGAACATCTCGAAAAAGCCCTCTTGAGAATAAAGCTCTTCCTTATCGAATGCATAGAGAGCGTCACCGTCAAGCTTGCCGTCCACGAAAATATTCTCATAACCATATTCGGCGAATGCCGCCTTAGGGAAGAACATGTGGAAATATGTCATCTCCTTGTCAGCGGGCACTATGCTGTAGGTGAACGACTCCGCCTCGATGTTGTTGACCGTGATCACGAAGTCCCCATCTCCGGCCGGCGTCTCGCCGGCATCCTGGGTGATCGAGAACTCCAGAGCTTTCGTGATTCCGGGATAGGATACCGTGAACTCGGCAGTGCGTTCCGCCTCGGTATCATTCGCCGTCACAGTCACATATATCGACGACGACTCGACTCTCGTGCCAGTCACCCATGTGTAATCCTCCACGGGATCGACACTCACCTCGGCTCCCTCCGTGCCGTTCTTCAGGACATACGGAACTTCCACCTCACCGCCTGATGCGGGCGCAGTGAATTCGTTCGTGTCCAGCTTAAGGCTGGGGGGGTCGAGTACCTGTTTCTGGCATCCGCCCACTACAAGCAGTGCCGCCATTCCAAGAATGGAATAAAGTACTTGACTTCTCATAGACATTATGTTTTAATGGTTGGTGCAAGCTGCTGATCAGTCCAAATATAAGAATTTTCACCGGATAACTTAAACCTTACGGCGATTTTTTCATCCGGCAGCCGGCTGACATCCCGCAAAAAGCCGGAAATATGCCGAACGAAAAAGAGAAGGCCCCTCCATCGGGACCTCCCCTTTCCATATTGTCCTATTGCCCTTCGGACTTTCCTGCCTACTTCCTTACGGACATCTTATGACTCCGCGCCTGAACGGCGGACACTCCGGGAGTCTTCAATCCGTTCTCCTTCAGGAACTCGGCCTTCTGCTCGGGAGTCACGGCTCCGCGGCCGCCTGAAGTAAGCCCAAAGACTGATTTCATGCTTGAGGCGGACTTCGTCGCAACGGATGCAGCCGAATAGCCCGTATCTTCGGACTTGTCGCTCATCTCAATCGCGCCGGTCCAGCTTCCGCTCCAGGTGTACCCCTTGTCATCAAGATGGCTGAACTCGAGAGTGTAGGTGCCGTCCCCATGATTCGTTATGTCAAGGTCACCTGAAACTGCGGGAGCGTAGCCTTCAAGTCCGTACAGAGACTGATCCACATACCAGGTTCCCTGGAGATAGTTTCCGTAAATATATCCTGTCGCATACTCGCCAGCAACGGGATAGTCGGAAGTCTGGGCGGTATAAGTGCCCGAGGGTATTCCGGCCGCGAAATCAAGCCCTTCAGCCACGAGATCCACCTGAAGGCCGTCACCCACATCAGAAGCTGGATTAAGCGTTATCATCCAGTTTCCTCCACCGGTTCCGTAGAAGTCTCCGTAATAATAGCCGGTGCCGACAGCTCCGTCGAGATCGAGCGTGTAGTCACTTTCAAGAGTAGAGTCGAACATACCGAGCACGGACATGCTTCCTGACCAGTCGCATTTGATTGAAACACCTTCAGCCGTCACGAAGTTGCAGGTTATCGTATACTGTCCAGCATCCGGATCTCCGCTAACCTCCATGCTGCCGGAAGAGATATACCCCAAAGCGTAGCTGTTCTCATCAGGGTAATACGTAGCATAGCTTCCTAACGAAAATAATCCGTAAAAATCCATACCCGGCGAAACGCTCATCGACTCGTAAGTATCCTCCACATTGTAGGTTCCAAGAGCGATCTTTCCATCTTCGTCGTAGGGCATGTACGCATCCACCGACAGAATGGTTCCCGGAGGAACGACATAACCCTCATTATCCACAGGCATGTCCGTGAACTGCATCGTAACGTTCATGACCCCAGTTCCGTCCTCCGCGACGAACACCGCCTGACCTATGGAGGCGTCGATGTCAAGAGGCTCCGTGATCGCATCGTATCCCGGCTCGTCACCTCCGCCGCCTCCGTCAAGTTCCGCGGGGCCGGTATAAACGAAATGGTGGGTCTCCCCGGCATCATCGGTCAGAACGGCTTCAAAAGTATAGACATCGCCCTCCGCGCTGACTTCCACGCTTCCTGAAACGAACATGCGCTCCACCGTGGAAGCGTCATCGGCCCCCTGATACCGATACCAGGTATAGTCGTCCGGGCTGACGGTCATCGGATCCGTGGATCCGGAAGCTCCGACCGTATATGTTCCTGTCGGAATCACATTGCCCGAACCGACGGGGGCATACATATCCAACTGGTAATAGGTACCTCCTGTCTGGGTATAATAATCATCGATCAGCGGGAGATCGCTGAAAACAAGGGTGTAGTTGTCCTCACCGTTGTTACCGTAGCTCTCGTAGAAAGTACCCGAGAACTCCGTGAGTGTATTGTCATGGTCATACTCGGGAGCGGGAGGTTCGCCGGCTGCCTGCACGATCGAGAACTTCGCATCCGCCGAGATTCCGGGATAGGATACCGTGAACTCGGCCGTCCGGGACTCGAGAGTCTCGTTTTCTAGGACCGTGACATCGATAGCGCTCGCAGAAATGCGGGTCACTTCAGCCCAGCCATACCCGCCTTCAACGACAGGGTTCACGCTGACTACAGAACCTTCCACCGCATTGGCGAGCGTGTAAGGTACAGACACTACTTCCCCTTCGGCCTTAGCCGCAAATTCGGTTTTGTCCAATTTAAGCGTGGGGGGGTCAACCACAGGCTTCTGGCATCCGTTCACAAGGAACAGCGCCGCCATTCCGAGAACGGAACAAAGCACTTGATTTCTCATAACCGTTAAATTTAGTTGATAAAAAGTTTTGCCGTCCCGAATATAAAAATTTTAATTAAACAATACACATTTTTCAGCGAAAAATATTACAAAAAATTCACTTTCCTTCTTCACACTGCCCGGAAAATCAGGTCCGGGATATCATATACAGCATGCGACAATCACAACAATACAATCATAATCAATAAATTAACACTAATTCAGAAGCTAAGTCGGCAAACACACAGTGACGCATTTCATACCTCAAATGATTAATTAAAATATTTATTATATTAAAGATTATTATCGAGAATTTAGATACACTTACGATTCTAAAATTAATTTCAAGCATCGTTTACAAATAATAATGAAAATATCCGCTGATGCCAGCTGCGCATCCTGTCCGCAAAACGAGGTAGAATTGACAATTTTTGTTGGTGGCAATGACAAAAATGGTTGGCGGCAAAAGCTGACAGTGCGGGGCGGAAAAACTTGGGAGCGACGAGTTTTGCAAAATCGGCCCTGCAGCGGTCTGTATCGCCGATAATCCAAAACATATTGCACCCAAGTCGCCACAAAAATACCGACCTGGGAGCATTAGGTTCCAGAAAAACGGCTTCCTGTAGCCCTGCAAGGGCATTTTTCCAAAATATATTGCTCCCAGATAATTTCACCCGCCTTGACATGACCGCTCCGCTCATTCGGATAGCTTGGCAGTATAGCCGCCGGGGCCGCTTTTGCGTGAATGAGGGTCAGTGCGGAGGCTTGCATTCCGGGCAGCGCTGGCGCCTCCTTATTTTTCGATTATCACTCATTGAATGAAACGCACTTCATCCAATTTCCATATATTGCAGAATCTTAACAACTTATAGATATTGAACCAACCATTTTTGGCAATTTACCCCAAACGACGCACACGCCGTCCGGAACCAAAGAAAAAGGCCTGTCGGATATCTTCCGGCAGGCATGCATGCAATGACCTTTCTTCCGTCTACTTCAGATATTCGTCATAGAACCGCTCTATTTCATCGAAAGGAATCTTGTCGAGATTGTCGTAGAGGTCGGTATGGACGGCACCGGGCACGATCAGCAGCACCTTGTTGTCGCCCATGAGCTTCTTGAACACATCCTCGCTGAAATAGCGCGAATGCGCGTTCTCCCCATGCACGAGCATCACCGCACTGCGGATCTCACCGGCGCGCGCGAGTATTGGCATGTTGATCAGCGGGAGCGCGGAAGTCTTCGTAAAACCTTCGTTGGAGCCGAGCGAACGGGGATGATAGCCCCGTGAAGTCTTGTAGAACGCCACATAATCCTTGAGGAACTGGGGAGCGTCGTCGGGCGCCGCCTCCGGATTGCCGCCGGCATGGGCGTAGCTGCCGTTGCGGTAGTCCTCGGTGCGCTGGGCATTCAGCTGTTTCTTCATCTCATGGCGGGCGTCGGCGTTGTCCGCCTCGTCGAAATAGCCGTTCGCGGTCACCCTGGTCATGTCGTACATGGTCACGGCGACGGCCGCCTTGATGCGGGTGTCCATAGCCGCGGCGTTCACCGCGAAGCCTCCGAATCCGCAGACCCCGAGTATGCCGACGCGTTCGGGATCAACGTCAGGGCGCGTCGAAAGATAATCCACAGCCGCACAGAAATCTTCGGTGTTGATATCAGGCGAGGAAACTCCGCGGGGCTCCCCGCCGCTTTCGCCGGTGAACGAAGGGTCGAAGGCTATGGTCAGAAAGCCGCGCTCCGCAAGAGCCTGGGCATATCTGCCGGAAACCTGCTCCTTCACCGCGCCGTAAGGGCCGCTCATTGCAATCGCTGGAAGTCTGCCTTCCGCATTCTTCGGAACATAAAGGTCGGCGGCGAGAGTCACGCCGTAGCGGTTGTGGAAGGTCACCTTGCTGTGGTCGACCTTGTCGCTCTGGGGAAACACCTTGTCCCACTCCTGAGCCAGAATCAGTTTTTCTTCGATGAATTTGCCCATGATATCGCTTTCGTTGTTCTTTTGCATGCCGCAACCCGTGCCGCAGAAAACCGCCAGCATCAAGGTGCAGGCCTTAAATAGTCTGTATCTCATCACATACTTATTTATGGCAGCGCAAGCCGCTCACTTTCCTGCATGCAAAATTATATTCGGTTCAGCCGCCGCGCAATATCCGAATTACTGGAAATTCTATCATTTTCAACGGAGCGGCACAATCGGTTCCGACATTCTCCGGCGCATACGTGCGACAGTCACGCAGGCGGCTCAGTACGGCCATCTCACTAATTTCAAGAGGCCGCGTGCATCCTTGACGCTTTCCTTCACCGCGGAACCAACTGCGCGGAGCCGGTGCTTTTCAGAAAGAAGTCTGCGCGAATTTGCATGCCGCTCATAAGCCGGGAATTTGCAGGTTTATCGGGGGCGAGAAAATTAAGCTTCACGGTTTACAGCAGCCCGGTGACAGCCTCCGCCGGAATGCCCAGTCTGGAGAACGCGAACATCTTCCTGCCGAGGTCTTTCAGAGAGGCGCCTATGTGCCAGACCTCCGCACCGTCGATTATCAGGAAGCGGTCATGGCATTTCTTGCAGGTATGGATGCCTATCGGGGGATATTGGCTATTGTGCTTCTGCAGGTCCAGCTGCAACTGGATTGATTTCTTGGCCGAGCGTATCAGGTCGGCGGCGAACTTGTAGGCATCGAATATCTGCCCGTCGTAGAAGACGCCCTCCACCGGAGGCAGCGAGGTGCGCACGAAGAAGTCTATCTTCTTGTCTATGCGGTCAAGGCGCTGCTCGTGTTCCTGAAGTCTGCAATCCACCTGGCGCTCCAGCTGATTCAGGCGCTGGTTCACGGAATAGCCTTTCAGCAGATATTCCTTCAGCACACGGTTCGCCCATTGACGGAACTGCGTGCCTCTGATGGATTTAACGCGGTAGCCTACGGAAATGATGACATCCAGGTTATAGTACTTGACACGATAGTGCTTGCCGTCCGAGGCAGTAGTCAAGGAATCCTTGACAACTGAATCCGCACGCAGCTCTTTTTCTTTGAAGATATTATTTGTATGCAGACTTACATTTTGCTTGGATGTCTGAAACAACGCGGCCATCTGCGCCTGCGTAAGCCAAACCGACTCATCTTCCAGACGCACCTCCAGCCGAACCTCGTTGTCGGGCTGATACAGGATAATTTCTCCTTCGTTTTTCATAGCATGTTCAGTTTTTGTCCGCAGCAAAGTTACGATTATTTCAGGCCATTCACCCGAAACCGTTCAATTGATTTCCCGGACATAGTTTCAGCTCCTGCAAAACATCGGTCGCAAGGGCAGCCTTCAGGCATGCGTGGAAAGCCGTTATGCGAGTCAAGCCCCCCTGAATCCGGGTGACCGGCAACATCCTACGGCCATGAACGCATGACAGAGACCGGCAAATGAGGCCAATGTTTTGCACAAACCATGTAAGCCGGCGGCCGGGTTGCCCCGAGGGAGGCTCTTCCGAATCCCCCGCCTCACGAGGGGCAGCTGCGGCCGCCGGCGCACTTCGCAGGACGAAATCAAGCCAATATGCAAACAAGCAAACAGACAACTGAAGCTTCCGTCGCGACATAACAAGGAAAAACAAAAAAGTTGCCGCGGACTTGGAATCCGCGACAACTAAAAAGTGTTACTCCGGGCCGGTTCAAATCCTGTCAGACAGAATCCGGCAGAGCGTAGAAGAATCCGCGCTATTCGGCAGGCTTGAAGCCGAGCTGGTAGATATTGACAGCCTTGCCTTCGGGATTGTCAGGCACCTTCGACTGGTCATTAAAGAAATAGATCGTCGCGGCCGCATCTGCACCGGCAAGATGATCGGCTGTAACTTCCAGCTCCATGGCATCACCACTACCTGTCGGGGCCATTCCGCTATACAATTCAACCTTCTCCAGTACGCCTCCTACAGTTTTGGTAAGAAGAATCGTCACATTTCTTTTGGCATCGCTTCCGCTCGATGAACGAAGATAATGATAAATTATTCCAGGTTTTGTGATCTTGAACGAAGCATATCTGTTCTCGGGAATGCCGTTCTCGTCCAGATCAGGGCCTCCGTTGAACTTGACTCTCTTGCTC
>CALVAD010000037.1 GCA_944325495.1 uncultured Bacteroidales bacterium
GATGTCGACGACCTGCTGGAGGAAGGGCTGGTGCAGCGCTTCGAGTACACGCATGAGCTGGCGTGGAACACCATGAAGGATTATGAGGCATATCAGGGCTATACCGACATCCGAGGCTCCCGCGATGCTATACGCAAGGCTCTGGAGACCGGTCTGATCGACGATGAACGGTGGATGGAGTCAATCGTCGACCGGAACAAGTCCTCACATAATTATGACGATATCATCGTAGGTGGAGTGGTTGACAATATACTCAAAGTCTATCTGCCGCTTTTCACCCGTTTCGAAAACAAGATGCGTTCTCTCCATGAATAGGGACATCAGCCTTGCGGGATTGAAGCGGACGGACCTGGAGAAATTGTCAGGAGTCTTCAGGAAGTACCCCGCAGTGCAGAAAGCTATCCTCTATGGTTCAAGGGCCATCGGGAATTTCAAACCGTTTTCCGATGTGGATATCACCCTGCTGGGAGAAGGCATCAGCGGCTCGGAATTCAATCGGCTGTTTCTGGATATAGACGACCTGATGCTGCCCTACAATTTCGACCTGTCGCTATTCTCATCTTTGTCAAACTCTCGTCTTCGGGAGCATATAGACCGCGTGGGAATCGTCATTTATGACAAGGACGACAAGCAGTGAAGAAAATGAAAGAAATTCGGATATTCAACGGCGCCCCGGCGGACATCGGCGGCCGGAGCGAAGCGGAGACCGCGGTATACGCGTTGCTCGACAGCCTCGGAACAGCTTATGCCACCGCCTGCCATGAGGCGGCGTTCACGATGGAGCAGTGCGCTGCGGTGGAACAGGCGCTGGGCGTTCCGATATGCAAGAACCTCTTCCTATGCACGCACAACAAGTCCGGCATCTATCTGCTGATGATGCCCGGAGAGAAGCCGTTCAAGACCAAATACCTGTCCTCGCAGATAGGCTGTTCGCGGCTTTCGTTCGCCGGAGAGGACGACATGGCGGAACTGCTGCACATCCGTCCCGGAGCGGTCTCGCCGATGGGCCTGATGAACGACATCGGCCGCCGGGTGCAGCTGATAATCGACAGGGACCTGCTCGCGCTGCAGGAGTTCGGCTGCCATCCCTGCGTCAACACCGCGACGCTCAGGCTCGGCATGAAGGACTTCCTCGAACGCTACCTGCCCGCAGTCTCGCACGAGGCGGCCATAGTGGAGCTGCCTGCCGTATGACTCGCCGGAGCATGGCGGATTATAGCATAAATTCGCTATCTTTATGCCCCGGAAAAACAAAGTCAGAATACAATGAAAACACCCATGTCCCACAAGGCCCATCCCTGGCACGGCATAAGCCTCGGGCCGGACGCCCCTGAAGAAGTCACCGCATTCATCGAAATAGTCCCTACGGACACCGTGAAATATGAAGTCGACAAGGAATCGGGATACCTTTCCCTCGACCGTCCGCAGAAATTCTCCAACATCGTGCCTTCGCTCTACGGCTTCCTGCCGAAGACCTATTGCGGGCCTAAGATGGCGGACATGACCAACCGGGCCCTCGCGAGATACGACATCGAGGGCGACGGCGATCCGCTCGATATCTGCGTGCTCACCGAAAAGGACGTGACGCATGGCGACATAATCGTCAGGGCGCACCCCATCGGCGGACTGCGGCTGCTCGACAACCGGCAGGCGGACGACAAGATCATAGCGGTGCTCAGGAACGACGCCGTATACGGCGGCTACACCGACATCGACGAACTCCCCAAGGACATCATACGCCGGCTGATCCACTATTTCACCACCTACAAGGACATCCCCGGCGACAACACGCGCCGCATGGAGTTCATCAGCATCTACGGCGCCGCCGAGGCGAAGCAGGTCATACGGCGCTCGCAGGAGGATTACGAGGATCTCTTCAAGGATTAAAACAGGAAACACCATGAACATATTTCTCAAGATGACAGCTCTCACGGCACTCACCGCCGCCGCGGTTTCATGCGGGAACGGCGCCGCCACGCAGCAGGACAAGGATTTCAAGTATCTGATCGACGAATTCGCCGACCTCAAGATAATGCGCTACCGGATTCCCGGATGGGACGGCCTGACCCTCCGGCAGAAGGAATATGTCTACCATCTCGGAGAGGCCGCGAAATACGGCCGCGACATACTCTGGGACCAGCACTGCAAGGCCAACCTGCCCATACGCCACGCAATCGAGAACATACTCGTGAACTACGGCGGCGACAGGGAATGCAGGGATTTCCAGGACTTCACTGTCTACGCCAAGCGCGTGTTCTTCAGCAACGGCATCCACCACCACTATGCCGAGGACAAGTTCTTCCCCGGCTGCCCGAGGGAGTATTTCGCCTCCCTGATGGACGCTGTGGGCATTCCCGCAGCCGAAGCGTCAGAACTGTTGGAAATCATCTACAATCCCGACATATATCCCCAGCGCAAGTCCAACAGCAGCGAAGGTGACATCGTGGCGCTTTCCGCGGTCAACTTCTACGACGGGGTCACCCGCGAGGAAGTGGAGAACTACTACCACGGCATACAGAATCCGGACGACCCCGAACCGATATCCTACGGTCTCAACACCAAGGTGGTCAAGGGTGATGACGGCGTGGTGCGCGAGGAAGTATGGAAGATCGGAGGAATCTACTCCCCCGCCCTCGAGAAAATCGCCGCCGAGCTTGAAAAGGCCTCCGCGGTCGCCGAAAACGACCTTCAGAAGCAGTACATAGCCACATTGATCGAATATTACCGCACAGGCGACCTGCGCCTCTGGGACAAGTACAACATCGAATGGGTGCAGGACACCCTCGGCACCGTGGACTTCGTCAACGGCTTCGTGGAGGACTACACCGACCCCCTCGGCCGCAAGGGCAGCTGGGAGGGGCTCGTGAACATCAAGGACCATGAGGCCTCCGAGAGGACGGAGATACTCAGCGAGAATGCCCAGTGGTTCGAGGACAACTCCCCTGTCGACCCTCGCTTCCGGAAGAAGACCGTCAAGGGCATCACCGCGAAGGTCATCAACGCCACCACCCTCGGCGGCGACTGCTATCCTTCCACTCCTATAGGAATCAACCTCCCCAACGCCGACTGGATACGCAAGGAACATGGCTCCAAGTCAGTGACCATAGCCAACATCACCCACGCCTACGACCTTGCGGCGCAGGAATCGCCCAAGAGCACCCTGAACGAGTTCGCCTGGGACGAAAACGAGATCGCGGCCGCCAAGAAGTATCTCTCGCTCACCGACGAGATACACACCGACCTCCACGAATGTCTCGGCCACGGTTCCGGCCAGATTCTGCCGGGAGTCTCCCCCAATGCCCTCAAGGAGTACAGCTCCACGCTCGAAGAGACCAGGGCCGACCTGTTCGGACTCTATTATATCGCCGACCCCAGGCTCGTCGAGCTCGGCATCCTGCCGGACATGGAAGCATACAAGGCCCAATATTCCAACTATATACGCAACGGACTGATGGTTCAGTTCAGCCGCGTGGAGCTCGGCCGCAAGAACACGGAGGCCCACATGCAGAACCGCAAGCTCATCGCCGAGTGGTGCTATGAGCAGGGCCTTGCCGACAATGTCATCGAGAAGAAGGTGCGCGACGGAAAGACTTATTTCGTGGTCAACGACTATGAAGCCCTGCGCGGACTCTTCGGAAAACTGCTCGCCGAAGTGCAGCGCATCAAGTCCGAAGGCGACTATGCTGCCGGAAAGGCCCTCGTGGAGACCTACGCCGTGAATATCGATCCCGCTCTCCACAAGGAGGTCAGGGAGCGCTATGACGCCCTCGGTCTCAAGCCCTACGGCGGCTTCGTGAACCCCGAGATCATCCCCGTGACCAGGAACGGAAAGATCGTCGACTACCGTGTGGAGTATCCCGACGACTACCTCGGCCAGATGCTGGAGTACGGACGGAAATACGCAACTCTCTGAAGAACCCGGCCCTGACCGGAACCAAACCTGAAAGAGATGTTTGCGGAACTTCTACACTCATCATACTTCGCGCTGTTCGTGATAATAGCGCTCGGCTTCCTGCTCGGCAGAGTCAAGATCAAGGGGCTGTCGCTGGACATTTCGGCCGTGATATTCGTCGCCCTGGCGTTCGGGCATTTCGGGGTGGTCATACCCAAGGAGTTCGGCGACCTGGGCCTGGTGCTCTTCATCTTCACCATAGGCATACAGGCCGGTCCGGGCTTCTTCAGTTCCTTCAGAAGCAAGGGCAAGGTCTTGATCATACTCACCGCCATAATCATCGGTTCCGCGGCCCTGACCGCCGTAGCGATGAAATATCTGTTCCACCTCGACACGCCGAGCATAGCGGGCCTGCTTGCCGGCGCCCTCACGAGCACCCCGGGACTTGCGGTGGCGATCGACAGCACGGGCTCCCCGCTCGCCTCCATAGCCTACGGTATAGCCTATCCTTTCGGAGTGATCGGAGTGATTCTCTTCGTGAAGCTTCTGCCAAGGATGTTCAGGGTCGACCTGAACAAGGAGGCTGAAAGGATAGAGAAGGAACGTGCCGGCAAGTATCCGGAGCTGGAAACCTGCATCTTCAAGGTGACGAATACGATGGTGTTCGGGCGCACGCTCGCGCAGCTCGGCCTGCGTACTGCCACCGGAGCGGTGATTTCGAGAATAAAGAGCGGCGGGAACATACTCATGCCCTACGCCGGATATATCGTGAAGGAAGGTGACATGCTGCAGGCCGTCGGGACCGAGGAGTCGCTGAACCAGCTGTCCATGCTCGTGGGAGAGCGCAGCTCCGGAGAGCTTCCTCTCGGAAGCCAGCAGAGCGTCGAGTCCATCCTGGTCAGCCGCAAGGACATGGTCGGGAAGAACCTCGGCAGCCTGAACCTGCAGCAGAACTTCAGCTGCACCGTCACGAGGGTGCGCCGAAGCGGAATCGACATCACCCCCTCTCCTGACCTCTCGCTGAAGTTCGGCGACAAGCTCACCGTGGTCGGTGAAACCGAAGGCATAAAGGGCGTGTCCAGCCTTTTCGGCAACAACGCCAAGACTCTCTCCGACACCGACTTCCTTCCCATCGCCCTCGGCATCGTGCTTGGCGTTCTCGTCGGCAAGCTCAACATAATCTTCCCGGGCGGCGTGAGCTTCTCGCCCGGACTTACCGGAGGCGTTCTGCTCACCGCATTGATTCTCAGCGCTATAGGCAAGACGGGCCCCATACTCTGGACCCTTTCCGGCACCGCCAACCAGCTCATCAGGCAGATCGGACTGCTGCTGTTCCTCGCCGAGGTCGGCACTTCCGCAGGCCAGAACCTCGTGGCCACGTTCCAGGAGAGCGGATGGTCGATGTTCATCGTCGGCGCCGCCATAACCCTCGTGCCGCTGGCCGCAGCCTCCCTGATCGGCATCTTCTGCTTCAAGGTCTCCATGCTCGACCTGCTCGGCACCCTTGCGGGAGGAATGACGAGCACCCCTGGCCTCGCCGCGGCCGATTCCATGTCCGACAGCAACATCCCCGGCGTGGCATACGCGACCGTGTATCCCATTGCCATGGTCATGCTCATTCTGTGCATCCAGCTCATAGCGGGAATTGTCGTCTGACGATATGGAGCCGAAGTGGTCTGAAAGCATCCGGGAAGCCGCGGCGCCGCAGTACGGGCGCATTCTGCGGCATCCTTTCATATGCGGACTCGCGGACGGCTCCCTTCCGGCGGAATGCTTCGCACGCTATCTTGCGCAGGACGAACTCTATCTGCCCGCCTACGGTTCAATGCTCCATCGTCTGGCGGATATGCTGCCGGAAGAAGAAGACAGGGAGTTCATGCACCGCTTCGCGGACTCGGGAGGCGAATCCGAGCGGGAGATGCACAGGCTGCTGATCGAAAGATTCTCCGTGGATACGGACGTGTCCGAGTCGCCCGTGACGCGCGGATACATCTCTTTCCTGCAGGCTGCCGCTGACGGCGGGAATGCCGCCGAGGCTGCCGCCGCGATGCTCCCCTGCTCCTGGGTCTACAACAATGTCGGCCTGCATATCCTCGGTATCGCGAAAATGGACGGCAATCCCTATCGCGAGTGGATAAGCGAATACGGCAATGAAGAATACGGCCGCGACGTGCGGAGAATGGTCTCTATCGCCGACTCTCTCGCCGAAGCTGCCGGAGCGGAGGCCGTGACGCTGATGAACCGGGCGTTCATCGAAGCCCTCGGCTTCGAATTTGCATTCTGGGACTACGGATACAACTGCCACATGATATGAAACTCAAGGAACTAGGAGAATTCGGGCTGATCGACAGAATCAAGTCCGGAATCCATATCCCCGACGGGATCACGGGCATAGGTGACGACTGCGCCGTGATTCCGTGCCACAACGGCAAAGACCTGCTTGTCAGCACCGACATGCTGATAGAAGGCACCCATTTCCTGATGGACGACATCACCCCGTACAGGCTCGGATGGAAGTCCGCGGCCGCGAATCTGAGCGACATCGCGGCCATGGGAGGCAGGCCGGCCGCCACTTTCCTCTCATTCGCCCTGCCTGACAGCCTGGACAGCGACTGGACGGATGAATTCTTCAAAGGCTACAACGACATATCCCGCCGCTATCATTGTCCTCTGCTGGGCGGAGACACCTGCGTCTCGCGCGACAGGCTGAGCATCAGCGTGACGATACTCGGAGAATGCCCTGCCGGAACGGCGCTGCTGCGCTCGGGCGCGCAGGACGGGGACAAGATCTGCGTGACGGGTTACCTCGGCGACGCCGGCGGAGGCCTGAAAGTCATACTCGACGGAGCGCACAGGAATTCCGACGCCCAGGCTCTGATTGCCATGCACTACATGCCGATTCCCCGCGTGGAGGAGGGGCTGAAGCTCGGAATCACCGACGGCATCCACGCGATGATGGACATCTCCGACGGCATCGGTTCCGACCTCAGGCACATTCTGAAAGCTTCGCACAAGGGGGCGGAGGTGAATGTCGCTTCCCTGCCGCTGTCGGACGAACTCCTGCGTACATGCAGGCGCAACGGTTGGGACCCGGTCGAACTCGCGATAAGCGGTGGCGAGGATTACGAACTTCTGTTCACGGCGGCTCCTGATGCGAAGATCGAAGTGCCGCACACGGTCATAGGAAGCATCAACAATTCCGGCCGGCTCGTATGGCTCGGAACCGAACGGGATTTCGGCGGCTATCATCATTTTTGAAAACAATTGATTCATACGGCCGGCGCGGAGGCTTCCGCCTTGGAGGTTCCGCTGCGCTCCATCGATGCTGCGCATCGCCCGCTCACTGCCGCGGGCGGCAAGCCTCCAAGGCGGAAGCCTCCGCGCCGGCCGGACATCCAATAATATCAGACTGACAGACATGAAAAAATATCCAATCGTATTGGCGATTTCCGGCACCGACCCTTCCGGAGGGGCGGGACAGCAGGCGGACATCAAGGCGATTTCCGCGACGGGCGGCTATGCGGCATGCGCTGTGACGGCGGTCGTCGTGCAGAACACCACGGGCGTGAGGGATGTGTTTCCGATACCTGCGAAGACGATTTCGGATCAGATAGCGGCTGTGTTCGACGACATCGGCGCCCGGGCGGTCAAGATCGGCATGCTGAACTCCTCGGAGGTGATATGCGCCGTCCGGGACAGCTTGAAGCGCTACGGCGCGGAGAACATAGTCCTTGACCCTGTGATGGTGGCGACTTCGGGAGACCGGCTCATCGAGGAGTCGGCCGTCAACTCGCTGATGACGGAGCTGATTCCGATGGCGAGGGTCATAACCCCGAATGTCCCGGAGGCCGAGATTCTGTCGGGCGAGAAGATCACCTCGCAGCGGGACCTTCCCGAGGTCGCCCGGAAACTCTCCTGCGGCGGCCGGGTTTCGGTCATGATGAAGGCCGGACATCTCAGCGACGACGACCTCACCGATATCTTCTACAATGCCGAGGACGACAGATGCCTCGAACTGCATTCCAGACGCATCGGCACCAGAAACACGCACGGGACAGGATGCACCCTGTCATCGGCCTTCGCCTCCTATCTCGCCCAGGGATATTCCCTGGATGATGCCGCAAGGGCGGCCAAGGACTACATAGCCGGGGCCATCGAATCCGGCGCCGGGTACGAAATCGGCCACGGCCACGGACCGGTGGACCATTTCTGGAATCTGCCCAGATAAAATCCCGCTGGCTCAGCAGACGACAGCGGAGACCAGACGTTCACGGGAGGCTTTTCCCAAGCTATCGCCTCCCGTGAACGTCTGGTCTCCGCTATACAGTATCCGTATCTCCGCTAGCTTATGAACAGCAGCTCCCTGTACTTGGGCAGCGGCCACATCTTGTTGTCGACTATGTCCTCCAGCTTGTCGATAGGCTTGCGCAGGTCGGCGAGGCTCTCGGCTATCTCGTGATACGCGACGGCCTTTCTGTAGATGTCATCGATCGCGTTGGCCTTTTTGCGGGCTTCCTTCATGGCTCCGGCCTTCTGGTGCACCTCCTCCACATAGGTGCTGATTTTTTCAAGCAGTTCGAGCTCGTATGAACATCTGGTCGTGTCCCCGAAAATCTCCTTGCTCAGGGCGATTTCCCTGAGCAGTCTGGTCTTGTATTCGAGCACTGCGGGAAGAATGTGGTTGGTGGCCATCCTGACCATGACGCGCGATTCGATCTGGACTTTCTTGCAGTAGGTCTCCCACTTGACTTCGTTGCGGGCTTCGAGCTCCTTCTCGGTGTAGACTCCTGTGGATGTGAAAAGGTTGACAGACTCGGGCTTGACAAAATCCTTAATCATCTCGGGCACGCTTGTCTCGACATCGAGGCCGCGGCGCTGCGCCTCCCGCTTCCATTCCTCGGAATAGCCGTTGCCGTCGAAGCATACCACGTCAATCACCGAGGCTATGATGGGCTTTAGGGCGTCCATTATGGCAACGTTCCTGCTCTTTCCCTTCGCCAGCTCCTTGTCGACATCGTTCTTGAACAAGTTCAGCTGCTCCGCTACCGCGGCGTTCAATGTCGTCATCGCTCCTGCGCAGTTGGCGCTTGATCCGACGGCCCTGAACTCGAAACGGTTGCCGGTGAACGCGAAAGGAGATGTCCTGTTGCGGTCGGTGTTGTCGACGAATATCTCCGGAATCTCGATCAGCCCCATGCGCTTGCCTTTCTTGCCGGCAATCTGTATGGGCGTGTCGGAAGGGACTTCGAGCAGCTTGCGCAGCACGTCCGTCATGGTCTTGCCGAGGAAGGCCGAGACGATGGCGGGCGGAGCCTCGTTGGCGCCGAGCCGGTAGGCATTGGTAGCAGTGGCTATCGACGCCTTGAGCAGGGTGTTGTGCTTCTGTACGGCCGCCAGCACGTTCACGAAGAAGGTGATGAACTGCAGGTTGCCGTCGGGATCCTTGCCGGGGGCGAAAAGCTGCACGCCGGTGTCGGTCCCGAGCGACCAGTTGTTGTGCTTGCCGGAACCGTTGACGCCCTCGAAAGGCTTTTCGTGGAACAGCACCACGAAACCGTGCTTGCGCGCGATTTTGTTCATCAGGTTCATGACTATCTGGTTCTGGTCGTTCGAGAGATTGGTCTCGCCGTATATCGGAGCGAGCTCGAACTGGTTGGGCGCCACCTCGTTGTGGCGGGTCTTCAGAGGAATGCCGAGGCGGTGTCCGGCTATCTCGAGATCCTTCATGAACGCCGCCACCCTCGACGGGATGGCTCCGAAATAGTGGTCGTCCAGCTGCTGGTTCTTGGAAGAATTGTGTCCCATCAGCGTGCGGCCGGTGATCATCAGGTCGGGACGGGCCGAATAGAGCGACTCGTCGACGAGGAAGTACTCCTGCTCCCATCCGAGATAGGAGTAGACTTTGCGGACAGAAGGATCGAAAAGCCGGCAGATGGGCAGGGCTGCATCCGAAACGGCCTTGAGGGCGCGCTTGAGAGGAGTCTTGTAGTCAAGGGCCTCGCCCGTGTATGAAATGAACACGGTCGGAATGCACAGCGTGTCGTCCTGAATGTACACGGGGGATGTAGGATCCCAGGCCGTGTATCCCCTCGCCTCGAAGGTGGCCCTGATTCCTCCGCTGGGGAACGACGAAGCATCCGGCTCCTGCTGTATCAGGTCCTTTCCGCTGAAGGTCTCGATGACTCCGCCCTTGCCGTCGTAGTCGATCAGTGAGTCGTGCTTTTCCGCAGTCCCTTCTGTCAGAGGCTGGAACCAGTGCGTGACATGGGTGACTCCGTTCTCCATCGCCCACTCCTTCATGCCGCGGGCGACGCCGTCCGCCGTCTCGCGGTCGAGGGGCATGCCGTTGTCGATGCATTCGAGCAGAGCCTTCAGCGCCTTGGCGTCGAGGTACTTGTGCATCTTGGACCTGTCAAACACAAGTTCTCCGAAGTAGTCGGAGGTCTTGCGTGCGGGATTCTCCACTTTCACAGCCTTCTTCTCGAAAGATTCCTTTACGAGGTCAAATCTGTCCATAAGATTTAATGATTAAGTTAATAAAAAAGGCCGGTCCGCTCCGGACCAGCCTGTATTTCCCAATGAATGCAGCCAAAACTTGCGCCGGCCGATCAGCACGCAAAATGGCCCAGAGTCCGTGACTGGCTCTGCTGCTGATTCTGCTGCTGGCTGAAAACATTCATCTTTACCTTTCTCTGTTGTAAAACCGACGCCAAAGTTAGGAAAAAATTCGTTCAAAGCAACGGACGGACGGAAATTTTTGCCGCGGCGCCGGAATGTTGTATATTAGCGCTTCCAAAACTACGGATAATGGAAAATTACGGCTTTCTCAGAGTTGCGGCGGCCATGCCCAGGGTACATGTCGCCGACCCCGATTCGAATGTCAGGGAGATATTGAATCTGGTCAAGGATGCGGTGCTGCATGGAGTTTCGGTGGTCGCATTCCCCGAGCTGAGCGTCACCGGTTATACCTGCGCCGATCTTTTCGGCCAGCAGACCCTCGTCGACAAGGCGGAGAAAGCCTGCGCGGAGCTTGTCAGGTGGTCCGCCGGAATGGACTGCGTCCTCGTGTTCGGCACGCCGGTGAGATTCAGAGGACGGCTGTACAACTGCGCCGTGGTTTCGAGGGGCGGAAGGATAATCGGCATCGTGCCCAAGACCTATCTGGCCGGGAACGCCGAGTTCTACGAGCCGCGATGGTTCGAATCCGCCGACAGGCTGCCGGACGAATGCGTCCCCCTGGACTACGCCGGGCAGAAGGAGATTCCTTTCGGCGTCCACCAGCTGTTCAAGGTGGGCGACGCCATGTTCGGCGTCGAGATATGCCAGGACCTTTGGTCTCCGGTGCCTCCAGCTTCATGGGCGGCCCTCGCAGGCGCACAGCTGATAGTGAACATTTCGGCCAGCAACGAGGTGCTCATGAAGCACGACTATCGCAAGCTGCTGGTTTCCGCGACTTCGTCCCGCCTGTTCGCCGCCTACCTCTACTGCTCCTGCGGCTATGGGGAATCCACGCAGGACCTGGTATGGGCGGGATCGTCCCTGATATACGAGAACGGCTCACTGATTGCCGAGAACGAGCGTTTCCGCCGCGAACCTGCGCTGCTCTGCGGCGATGTGGATATCGAGAGGCTCGACACGCTGCGCAGCAAGGAGCATTGCTACGGCTATGCCGGGAAGGTCCCCGTCTATGCGGTGCGTGATGCCGGAAAACTGGCGAACACGGATTTCAGGGCGTCGCTCCTCCGCCATGTGGAACCGCATCCGTTCGTACCGCAGGGTGATCCCGAGGCCCTGTCGGCACGATGCCGCGAAATTCTCTCGTCGCAGGTAGCCGGACTGAGCTCCCGTCTGGAGCATATACGCTGCAGGAAAGCCGTCATCGGCGTCTCCGGAGGTCTGGACTCCACCCTGGCGCTGATAGTCACCGCGCTTGCGTTCGACGGGCTCGGTCTCCCGAGGAAGAACATCATAACCGTGACCATGCCCGGATTCGGCACGAGCGGACGCACGCACGACAACTCGTCGAAGCTGATGGACCTGTTCGGCACCGACTACCGCGAGATTTCGATTCTGCCTGCGACCCGCCAGCACTTCGCCGACATCGGCCAGGACGAGAACGTGCACGATCTCACCTACGAGAACAGCCAGGCGAGGGAACGCACGCAGATCCTCATGGACCTCGCCGGCAAGGAAGGCGGAATTGTAATAGGAACCGGCGACCTGTCCGAGCTGGCACTCGGCTGGTGCACCTACAACGGCGACCACATGTCGATGTACGGCGTCAACGCGAGCGTGCCGAAGACTCTGGTCCGGACTCTGGTGGTCTGGGCCGCGAACAACCGTTTCGAGGGTTCCTCCGCGCTGAAGGACGTGCTGCTCGATGTCGCCGACACCCCCATCAGCCCCGAACTTGTGCCGGTCGCCGACGACGGAAGCATCGCGCAGAAGACCGAAGATCTTGTGGGCCCCTACGAACTGCACGACTTCTTCCTGTACAATTTCTTCCGCTTCGGCTATGCTCCGGAAAAGCTGCTTTTCCTTGCGATGAAGGCCTTCGCGGGAGTCTACGACGAAGACACCGTCAGCCATTGGCTGTCCACCTTCATGAAGCGCTTCTTCACCCAGCAGTTCAAGCGCTCATGCCTTCCCGACGGCCCGAAGGTCGGCTCAGTTTCCCTCTCTCCCAGAGGCGACTGGCGCATGCCCTCGGATCTGGAATCCTGGTGGAAGCTTTTGTGATGTCATTCGGCGGCAAGTTCCTTGATCTTTTCGAAGATCTTGTCCTCATATACACCGACCACTATCCC
>CALVAD010000038.1 GCA_944325495.1 uncultured Bacteroidales bacterium
GGCATGGCTCCGCGCATGACTTCCATCGGCGCCCTGCTCACGAATCCGGCCGAGAGCACGAGGGCGTGGGCTCCGGTCTTTTCGAGCTCCTTCGCCACTTCGATGCACTCCTCCGTCTGCATGCCCTTCCTGAAGCCGTCGTGCATGTTGACCTTGACTATGACCCCCATGTCGTCGCGCGCGGCTTCCATGACCTTCTCCATCACGAGCTTCATGAAGCGCATGCGGTTCTCGAGACTACCGCCGAACTCGTCCTTGCGGCGGTTCGTGTAGGGCGAGAGGAACTGGCTTATCAGGTAGCCGTGACCGGCGTGTATCTCCACGCAGTCGAAGCCGGCCTCCCGCGCGAGGTTCACCGCATGTCCGAAGTCGTCGGCGATCTGCAGGATTTCCTCCTTTTTCAGCCCGCGCACGAAGGTGGGGGAGTAGAGGTTGAATCCGGTCGAGGCGCCCACGGGGGTGCAGCCGCAGGTGGAGCGGTGCGTCATGTTGCCGCAGTGTCCCAATTGTATGGACGCCTTGGCGCCTTCGGCATGTATGGCGTCGGTGAGTTTCCTGAGTTCCGGAACTATTTCCTCGCGCATCCAGAGCTGGGCGTCGAAGGACAGTCCGGAGCGGGAGACCGACGCGTAGGCGACGGTGGTCATTCCGACTCCTCCCCTGGCAACCGCCGTATGGTAGTCGAACAGGTCCTGCGAGGGACTGTTGTGGTACGCCATGTTCTCGAAAGCTGCGGAACGTATCACGCGGTTGCGCAGCGTGACCGGCCCTATACTGCAGGGCGTGAATATCTTGGATTCTATCATAAACTTAATATATGAAGGGTATTATGCGTTTCAGCCTTTTGGCGTCGAATTCATCGGGAAACTCCTGCCTGTACCTCTCGTAGATTCTCGCGGCTCTCGGGCAGAGGTTCGCGAAGGTCCAGAGGGCGAAGACCGCTCCGGCCCAGGACCAGGTGAGGACTGCGAAGCCGACCCATTCCATGAACTCTCCGAAGTAGTTGGCTGACGTCACATATCTGAACATTCCGCCCTTCGGCAGGTAGTGCCTTGTGTCCCCGGGCTTGCGCAGGTTGCGGATTATGTTGTCCGACTGGATGTTTATCGCCATTCCGGCCGCGAAGACCAGCAGCCCGACGATGAACTGCGGAGTCAGCAGCCAGCCGCCGTCATAATATCCGGCGGGAGAGACATAGAACAGCCACCCTCCCTGCATGATTGCGTTCAGCGTGTTGAATATCATGCCCATCAGGATGATGCTGAAGGGCATCTTGCTCTCGCTCTTGATGCGGCTCGGGAAGATGAAGGCGCGGTGGAAGTAGTGTATCTCGAAGATTATCAGGAACAGCAGTCGCATCGGGTCGTCCTTCCTCTCCGAACACAGGCACAGCACCAGCATCGCGATGAACACCGGCGACTCCATGAGCACCCAGCCGGTCCTGTTGCTGATCGCGGGGCCCCATTTCTTAGTATAGAACTTGCCGTAGCCCGCATCGACGAAGAACAGGCAGACGAACACCACGGCCGCCAGAGCGGACATGATGATGAGCAGCAGGTTGAAGTGCTCCCAGATCATAGCGAGTGCAGCCATCCGAACGCGCGCTTCCAGTTGCCGAAGCCGAGGTCGGATTCCTTGATGAGGAAATTGAACATTCCGGAGTCGTAGAAGCGCATCTCGAGCTCGTCGTCCTCGTCGAGCTGCAGCAGGTTCACGCAGCCGGGGTTCTCGCCGCGCACATCCTCGAAGAACGGTACTCCGAGGAACTTGATGCCGTCGGCGTTGTCCTCGCACTCGCTGAATTCCATGGCCATCTCCGGCGCGGCGAGCTCCTGGTCATCGTCGTCGACGAGTATGCAGGAGCTGAAGGTCTCCATGTTGATGCTCGGGGTGTATTTGACGAGCACGGCCTTCTTGGGCCATTTGCCCAGACCGAAGTGTTCTGGAGAGTCGTAGCCCAGGAATTCGTCTATGGCCGCGAAGAAGTAGAGCATGCCCGTGTGCGGCAGCCGTCCCTCCTTGTCGAAGGGGGCTATGTCCTCGCAATCTATCTGGCAGATGAAGGTCAGCGGGTAGTCGTAGCTCTCCCCGTCCTCCTCCACCTTCATCGTCGGGAATTCCATCCCGGGCGGCAGGTCCGGGTTGCCCCACCATTTGCTGCAGCAGAACAGCTGCGAGCCGGTGGCCTTGGGTGTAAGTCTTATTGCCATGGCGGTTGATTATAATCTCTGCTAAATTAATCTTTTTTTTGGAACAATATCCAAAACACACTGAAGCAGGTGCAGCGAAAAAACATCAGCCGGAACTTGCCCCCCCCGGAAAATTGTTTGTATCTTGCTGCGTCTGCATCGGACGGATGCAGGGTGTTTTTTACAGGGAGACTTAAAGACTTGTTGCAATGAAGAAATTCATTTTTGTTCTTGCCGCCGCATTGACGATGTGCGGTGTCTGGAGCTGTCAGAAGAACGCGGGCGGCGGAGACGGGGGATGTTCTCGAAACATCGTGGGACAAGGCCGTGACCGAACATCCTTTTCTCGCGAATTTTCCTGAATACGAATACGATTTCCAGGGGAATTACTATGAGGGCTCGGGTTTTGAGCAGTTCCAGGTCTGGGACAGAGCCGGAACTCAGAAAAAATATGACGCGTATGTGGCGAAACTCAACTCGTCCGGCTTTGCGACCGGCAGCAATGAAAGCAAGTGGGAGAAACTGATCGGAGGAGAGGAGTACACGGCCACGATGAATCCGTTCAGCGCCGGCAATGTGATCATCACCTTCATGGTGGAAGAGGAATAACTGCTCCCGACGAGATTTCTTCCCGGCATTGTGAACCTCATGTTCTGCATCCACCTGAACGACGCATATGTCTTGCAGGCGCGAGGAAGGCCGATCGGTGTTGAAGGTGGACACAGTTTCCTTCCACCGTCTACATTGACATGCCCTAAGATACCTTTAGACACTTATAAACTGCTTGCAATTCGTGCACGTCCTTAAGTCGGTGTTTTTGTGGCGACTTGAGAACTGACAATCCACATCATTTCACGCATCTCTCCGCCCGCCACTGGAAATTCACCTTCCATCGCCATACCTCTCACGCAGTCGCCAGTGCCGCTCCTCTATGGACGGCGCAACCGTTTCCGTCCCATCATCCATAAGCCTCCTCCACCCAGACCCGTCCGAAGCATCAGGCCTTGGAAGGTGTTTTCTGACTGTGCGGCACGAAGCGCCAAACCATTGATTGTCAATTAAGTTCGATTATTTCTCGCACAATCAGAGGACTTTGGAGCCCTGCGGCGTGTGCGGCCATATGGCTCAATGTATTGATTGTCATTATGATAGTGGTTATTGTCGCACAGCCTGATTTTGTCGAGCAGGAATTTCGTGACTATCCGTAGGGACGGATGAAAGCACGCCACAGGGAGGCGGAAAGCGCACACGCCGGGGAGGCTTTTCCCAAGTCTATGCCTCCCCGGAGTGTGCGCTTTTCTGTTGCCGGTGCAAAAGATCCGGAATCCCTTATTTCAGTAGCCTGATCAGGTAGTCGCACTTCTCCGGGTTGCCCAGAGTCTTGCTGAGGTCGCAGGAGAGCTTCACGCAGTCGCTCCACCTGCGCAGCTCTGTGATGCGGCCGCGGGTCAGCTTGATCACGATGTTCATCGGCTCGCAGCCCGTGATGTCGCAGGTCAGGAAGGTGCCCACGCCGTATGAGTCCTGGACGCGACCGTTGCAGAACTTGTGGATCTCGATGCACTTGTCGATGTTGAGCCCGTTGCTGTAGAGAACCTGCTTGGTCGAGGGGTCGATGCCCAGCGACTTGTACTTGGCGATGATCTTCTCTGTCTGCTCGAACTCGTCGCCGCTGTCGACGCGCAGGCCCTTGTACATCATGGCCATGCGCTTCGAGAGATTGGAGAAGAACACCTCGTCGCCGAAGCAGTCGTATAGGTAGAGTCCGTTGTCGCCGTCGTAGACATCGCTGAACTTCTTCATCACGTTGAAATTGCATTCGTTGACCCCGCTGACGTTCTCCTCGAAGCTGATGAGCTGGTGGGACATCGTTCCGAGCGGCACGCAGTCGTATTTCATCGCGAGCCAGACATTGGAGGTACCGGTGAACCTGCCGGGCCATTTCCGGGAGTCGGCAATCTCCTTCATCACGCGTATCACCATGTCCTGGTGAGCGAAGCTGAAGCGCCTGCGGGTGCCCATGTCGCCGAGAATCAGGCCGTTCTCGAGTATCTGCACGGCCTTCTCCCTCGCCCGCTTCTCCTCAAGCGCCGCATCGTAGCGTGCGAAGTCGCCGCGCAGCCTGTGCATGAGTTCGGAGATGCAGGAGAGCAGAGGCATCTCCCACATTATCGTGGAGAACCACTTGCCTCTGATGACTATGCTCAGATGCCCTTCGGCATCCTGGCTGATGTCGACCTCCCCGGGGCGGAAGCGGTAGCCGCGCAGGAAGATGAAATACCAGAGAGGCAGGAAGATGCACCTGTGCTTGAGGAATTCTATCTCCTCGTCGGTGATGGTCACGTTCCTCATATGCTCCACCTGCTCGCGAAGCATGTCGGCGAAACCTTCGGGATAGACTTCGTTGTTGCGGTCGAAGAAGGTGTATTCGACTTCGGCGCGCGGATAGGTCTCCAGGATGTAATACTGGCAGGTGAAGGTGTAGAGGTCGTTGTCGGTGAAATGCGTTATCAGTGGTTCCATGGCGCTGTCTTTGTTATTCTATGCCCTGGGCGCGGAGCAGAGCCTCCGGCTCGGGGTCGTGTCCGCGGAAGTTGCGGTAGAGCACGGATGCCGGTTCGGTGTTGCCCTTCGACAGTATGTTCTCCCTGAAGGAGCCGGCGACCTCCCTGCTGAAGATGCCTTTCTCCTTGAAGAGCGACCAGGCGTCGGCGGCGAGCACCTCGGCCCATTTGTAGGAATAGTAGCCAGCGGAATAGCCGCCGGAGAAGATATGGCTGAATGAGGGTGACATGCAGGTCCCCTCGGCGACGGGGAGCACGAGCACGTCCTTCGTGGCGTTCTTCTCGATTTCTCCGACCGTCCCCGTGAGCGGCTCGGCCGTGTCGTGCCATGCCATGTCGAGCAGCCCGAACTGGAGCTGGCGCACCTGGGCGTAGGCGACATTGTAGTTCTTGGATTCGGATATCTTCTCTATGAGTTCGTCGGGAATCTCCTCGCCGGTCTCATAGTGCCTGGCGAACGGCTTGAGGTATTCCGGCTCGTATGCCCAGTTCTCCATTATCTGCGAGGGCAGCTCGACGAAATCCCATGCGACGCTCGTCCCCGTCTGTGAAGGATAGCGCCCCTCGGCCAGCATGCCGTGCAGCGAGTGCCCGAATTCATGCAGGAAGGTGGTGAGCTCGTAGTGGGTCAGCAGCGAGGGTGCGTCGGCCGTGGGCTTGCTGAAGTTGGTGACTATGCTCACGAAAGGCCTGCGCTCCACGCCGTCCCTGATGCTCTGTCCTCGGAAGCTGGTCATCCATGCTCCGCTGCGCTTGGTGGCCCTGGGGAAGAAATCGGCATAGAACAGGGCCATGTGCCGTCCGGTGCTGTCGCAGACATCGTATACCTTCACGTCCTTGTTGTATCCGGGGATGTCGGTGCGGAGCGTGAACTGCAGTCCGTAGAGCCTGGTGGCGAGTCCGAAGACCGCGTCGATGCAGTTTTCCAGCTTGAAATAGGGCTTCAGCTGTTCGTCGCTCAGCGAGAAGTGCGCCGCCTTGTATTTCTCGGACCAGTAGCTGAAATCCCAGGGCTGCATCGCGCTTTCGTCGTAGCCGTTCTCGCGGGCGTAATCATATATTCTGGCGACTTCGGTCCTGGCGGCCGGCAGTGAAGGCTCCAGCAGCCTGCCGATGAGATCGTCGACATTCGCCACGCTTCCTGCCATCCTGTCCTCCACGACATAGTCGGCGTAGGTCTCGTAGCCGAGCAGCCTGGCGGTCTTGAGCCTGAGATCGGCTATCTTGAGGCAGATGTCGGAGTTGTCGTATTCCCCGCCATAGGCTATGGAGCCGTATGCGAGGTACATGGCCTTTCTGAGGTCGGCGCGGTCGCTGAACTTGATGAAAGCCGAATAGCTCGGATATGAGAGGTCGAAGGTCCAGCCTTCCTGGCCGTTCTCCTTCGCGGTCGCGGCCGCCATGTCCCTGGCGTACTGCGGCAGGCCGGCGAGGTCGGCTTCATCGGTCAGGTTGAGCTTGTAGGCGTTGGTGGACGCCAGCGCATTGCTGCTGAACTTGAGGCTCAGCAGCGACAGCTCCTCCTGATATTTGCTGTAGATCTGCTTGTCTTCGGGCGAGAGGTTGGCTCCGTTGCGCGCAAACGACTTGTAGGTCTCGTCCAGCAGCCTGTACTGGTCGGGTGCGAGACCGAGGGAGTCCCTGCGCTCCCACAGGTCCCTGATGCGGCCGAACAGCTTGTCGTTGAGCGAGACATACATTGAATATTCGGTCATCATCGGGGAGATTTCCTCGGCTATGGCCTGCATCTCGGGAGTCGACTCGGCTTCGAGCAGGTTGTAGAATATCGAGGAGACGTTGTCGAGCGTCTCACCTGCGAATTCGAGCGCCTCTATCGTGTTGGCGAAGGTCGGTTCCTCGGGGTTGGAGGCGATGGAGTCTATTTCGGCCCTGGCCTCGGCTATGCCCTCCTTGAATGCCGGAAGGTAATGTTCGGTCCTGATTTTGTCGAACTGGGGCGCCCCGTAAGGAAGGGGCGATTCCACGAGCAGCGGATTTTCCATTTTGCAAGATGCTGTAAGAATCAGCGCGGCGGCTGCGGCCGCGTGCAGATAAGGTTTCATGTGATATAAAGTCAATTCCTGCAAAAGTAGCAAAATTTTCACAGACTTGTCCCGCCCCTTCCCGCGCCTCGGCGATATGCCGCGGCTCTTTGCCTTCCGTGGTGGATTTTTAAAAAGATTTGATATATTTGTGAAATGCTATAAGGACACTGTACTAATTAAAACTAATAATGTCACACAGCAAGTTTTCTGTCAAATATTGTGTGCTGCTGCCCATCGTGCTGGCAGTCACGATATTCCTCTGGGCGGTCCCTGTCAGTTTCTTCGGCATCGACGCTCTTACCGTAGTCCAGCAGCGCATGATAGCGATCTTCGTGTTCGCGGCGCTCATGTGGATGTTCGAGATCATTCCCAACTGGACCACGTCCCTCATTGTCATCGTCGTGATGCTGCTCACCGTCTCGGACAAGGGCATGCGCATGTTCTGCGATCCTCAGTACGGCACTCTGATCGACTACAAGAGCATCATGGCTTCGTTCGCCGATCCCGTGGTCATGCTCTTCCTCGGAGGATTCGTGCTCGCTATCGTCGCCTCCAAGTACGGCATGGACGCCAAGCTGGCCAAGGTCCTTCTCGGCCTTTTCGGCAAGAACCCCAAGTTCGTGCTCCTCGGCTTCCTGCTGGTGATCAGCCTGTTCTCGATGTTCATGAGCAATACGGCCACCGCCGCCATGATGCTGGCCTTCCTGGCCCCCGTGCTCAAGGCGCTGCCCGACAATGAGACCGGCCGTGTGGCGCTCGCCCTGTCGATACCTATCGCCGCCAACCTCGGAGGCATGGGAACTCCCATCGGAACCCCTCCGAACGCCATAGCCCTCGGCGCCCTTGAAAGCGCCGGCTATCAGATAAGTTTCGCTGCGTGGATGGAACACATGGTTCCATATGTGATAGTCATGATACTTTTCGCTTGGGTCATCCTCATGCTCTTCTTCCCGTTCAAGTCCAAGAAGATAGAGCTTCATATCGAGACCAAGCATGACAAGAAGACATGGCGCACATATGTCGCATGGATCACCTTCGCCGTGACCCTGCTGCTCTGGGTCACCGAGGCGCTCACCGGAATCAATTCCAACATCGTGGCCCTGATTCCTCTCGCGGTCTACACCTGCACGGGCGTGTTCGGCAAGGAGGACATCAAGGAGATCAATTGGAGCGTGCTCTGGCTCGTCGCCGGAGGCTTCGCCCTCGGTACCGGGCTCAACAAGACCGGGCTCGCGGCAACGCTGATCAACGCCATCCCGTTCAGCACCATGGACGTGGTGATAGTGATTCTGATTGCCGGCGCCGTGTGCTATGCGCTGTCCAACTTCATCAGCAATTCGGCGACCGCTGCGCTCCTTGTGCCCATCCTGGTCGTAGTAGGTTCCGCGATGGCCGATCCCTCCGCTCCCAACCATGACCAGTTCCTGCAGTTCGGCGGAATGGAGGCTCTGATACCTTTCATAGCTGTCTGTGCGTCGTTGGCGATGATACTTCCCATTTCCACCCCTCCCAATGCCATTGCTTCGTCGACCGGTCTCGTCAGGACCAAGGACATGGCCAAGGTGGGCGTCATCATCGGAGTCTTCGGCTTCATTCTGGGCTATTTCATGCTGACCGAGTTCTTCCCGTTCGACAGGGTGGCCTGAATATGACTTTGCGGAAGCTGACCGTCTGGTTCCGCAACCGCGGTCAGCTTTCTTATTGATATAAAGTAGTGTAACAATTATTGTGTCATGAATCTTAAGGGAATTCTTGCAGCGTCAGCTGCGCTGCTGCTGTCTCTTGCCGCCATGGCGGGAGAAAAAGACGGAAAGATCCAGCTTTACGGTTTCATCCGCACCTATGCGGCCTACGACTCCCGCGAGAGTCTGTCGGGCGTGGAGGATCTGTTCTACTATATGCCCAAGGATCAGGATATGGCAGGGGAGAACGATCTCAACGCGGTCGGCTCCTTCCGTTTCGCCGCCCTGACCTCACGCCTCGGCGTGGATGTCAAGGGCTACGAGTTCGGCGGATGGGACATGGGCGCCAAGATCGAGACCGACTTCTATGCAGGCGTCACCGGGGTCACCGGAACCGCCCAGCTGCGCCTGCGTCAGGCTTATGTGACCTTTGGCTATGACGACCTTTATTTCAAGGTCGGACAGGCCTGGCACCCTCTCGCTTCAGACCAGCCGGACGTGCTGTCGCTGAACGCCGGCGCGCCGTTCAACCCCTTCAGCCGCACCCCGCTGTTCCTTGTCGGCTATGAGTTCGGCGATTTCTCGGTCGACCTCGCCGCGATCTGGCAGATGCAGTATACTTCCGCCGGCCCTGACGGAGCCTCCGCCGACTATATCAAGTACGGCAAGACTCCGGAGATATATCTCGGCCTGAATTATGCCAACGACGGCTTCCTCGCGCGTCTCGGCGTCGACATGCTTTCGATAAAGCCCCGCCATATCAATTCTGCCGGAGAGAGCCTGAGCGACCGCATCACCACCTTCAATCCTTTCCTGTACCTGCAGTACTCCGACGACGACTTCACGGTGAAGGCCAAGACCGTCTTCGCACAGGGCGGTGAGCACATGAACCTGAACGGCGGATATGCCGTGACCGCTGCCAGCGCCGGGAACGGCGTGCCCGACCCCGATGCGAGCTGGAACTATACTCCGACCCGCAATTCTTCATCCTGGATAAGCCTCAAATACGGCCGCGCGCTCCAGGGCGTGCTCTTCGCCGGATATGTGAAGAATTTCGGCACGGCCGAGGAAATCGCCAGTCCTGACTACCTGTATTTCAGCAAGAACAGCTATTCCAACATGAACAGCATGTGGAGGGTGACTCCGACCATACTCTACAATCTCGGCAAGCTCACCTTCGGTCTGGAGTATGACATCACCGGCGTTCAGTACGGCGACTTCGGCGGCGACGACGCCAAGTTCGGCCTCGCCACGCAGAACCTGCGCTGGATCACGAACCACAGGGTCCAGGCCATGGTGAAGTTCACGTTCTGACGCTTCGGCGGAAGATTATTTACAGCTGTCCGCAATTGCCGCGAGGCAGGCTTTCCCCAAGCCATCGCCTGAAGAGCGGCAGTTGCGGACAGCCGTTTTCCGCATAGGCTCCTGCGGTATGCTGGCGCGGCGTCAGTCCAGTCCGGAAATGCGGCCCCTCATCCCGGAGATCGGTATTACGATCGCCGGGTTCGGGTTTGCCGGAAGCGTAGAGCCGTCCAGTTCCTGCGGATGAAATTACCTGTGTGCGGGCTCTCCGTGTAAACGCTTAATTATAAACGGCCTGTGCTTCCTGCTCACATCGGTTCCCGTCGTGCAAAATATCGGTCACGACCGTCGTATTCTGATAAGGTTCCAATGCATGGCGGCGTGACCGGTCGCCCGGAAACTGTGAGACCGGTTGCACACTCGGGCTTTAAATGCATGCCTGAAGACCGTCGTTGTGACCGGTGTTTTGCGCGACAGACGAAAAGCTTTCCGTAGGGTCGTGTCTCAAGTTATGTCACATTGAGGCCGATGCATAATACATTGCAGGCCGAAATCAAGTCAATATGTTGACATGCGCGGAGCCGTCGAATTTTTCTTCCTCTTAGAAAGCAAACCAAACAGGTTCCAGCTGATATTAAAATCCGCCGGAACCTGTTCTATGCCGTTTTCAGCGAGACGCCTCGAGACGGCTCGTTATCGGCTTCTGTTCAATATTACGGATGAAGCCGCGGTCTCTTCGGGCGGGTAGGCGAACTCGTAGACCGTGATGGATGAAGTCCTTTCGCCGAGAGCCTGGTCATAGCCGAAAGCGTAGGCGGTGTAGGGAGAGTCGTATGAGCTCATATATACGATGCTGGTGCCTACGCCTGTGAAGTATTGGCAATATGCGGGCTGGCTCTGGTATGTGTCGGCAATCTGTTCCGGGGTCATTCCTTCGATATATCTGTCCATGCTCGTTCCGAATACGATCAGGCAATAGGGTTTTTCCATGTCGGAGGGCGTGCAGACGAGCTTGTTCTTCTCGTTGAAGCTGAAGGTGAAGCTCATGTCTTCCTGTTCCTCTGCCGGCAAAGTGCTGAATTCTACCTTGTAGAGAGTTCCGCTGTAGCTTACCACATTGTTTTCATCGGCGGTGATGTCGAAGGCGAAGGCGTAGTAGTCGGTGTCGGCGAGCAGCTTCTGGTCATAGGGGTCGGTTCCGAAGGATACGGTTCCGTCGCTGTCAGACAGATCGAAGTAACCTGCGAAGCCGACTCCGAAGTCCGCCCAGCCTGAGCTTTCGTATTCATTTTTCATCGCACGTACGAGTTCGTCCAGGAAGGCCTTGTCTCCGCCGAAAGCATCGAGTTCCGCTTTGGGGACTACGCCGACGGAATAAGTATCTTCGATGAAGGTCTGTACTTTTACGGTTACGGAGCTGGCTGTGATGTCGTCTACCGTGACCACCAGTCCGTCGCCTTCAAGGTCGGCATCCTGGACGACTACGAAGTCGACAGGCTCGGCATCTCTGTAGCTCAGCCGTATGTTGCCGGTGCGCTCCGCTCCGTCGTTTGGCTTGACGGTGAAGCCCATGTAGCCGGACTGGACGGTCGTCATCTCTATCCAGTCGACATCGGGTTCGGCGGTGACATGCTCGCCGTCGCGCAGGTTCTCGACGCTGAACCTGACATATATGGGATCGGCGCTGCCCTGACGGACGACTTCGTAAGGCTGGGTCTCGCTTATCGTTATCACGGGTTTTCCCATGACATCCTGCTTCACGAGAACGGAAACGTCCTCGGCTCCCTGAAAGGAGATGATGATATGCCCTTCTCGCGCCGTTTCGCCGTTGTTGCGCAGGACTCTGAAGTCGGTGTAGGCGGGGAATACGTCGGTGATCACGATCCAGTCCACATCGGCCGAAGCCATCGGGGCGATGCCCGGCTGTCCGCCTTCAATCGTATAGTATGCGGTGAGCACGTCCGATTCGTCGTTTTCGTCGTTTCCCTGGGGATTGGCGGTGATTCCTTCGGAGCCTTCTTCAAGCACAATCGTGACTTCGGGCTCTTCCGGAGCTTCCGCAGCAGCCTGCTGGATCGTGACATCCACCGGCTTGGCTCCGTCAGCCGACAGGGTCACCGTACCTTCCCTCGGCTGTTCGTCGGTATTGGCCGTGAGAGTGAGCTGCACGGCGTCCGGAGTGACTTCTGCGACTGTAATCCATGTTTCGGAAGGCTCGGCGTCCACGACATCCTTGTCGCCTGCATTCTTAAGTTCGTACTCGATTGTGCAGGATGTCGCATCGGCGGCGACGGGGACGGTTGTGTCTACGATGATTTCAGGACTTGGGGGGGGCGTCTCGTCTCCCGGTTTAGTGCATCCGGCCGTCAGCGCGGACACGGCCGCTGCGGCGCAGAGAAGAAGAAAATGATTTTTCATGATTGCTTTATTGTTTATAAAGGTATCCGGATTGATGAGTCATTTGAAAGCGGTTTCTTAAAGATAGAAAATTCTCGGCAGAATGACAAAAACGGCTGGTGGCAGAAGCCTGACAGTGCAGGGCGGGAGGACTTGAGAGCGATGAGTTTTACGAATTCGGCCCGGCGTATGACCGGTTGTCCGGAACGAGGCGATGCGCAGAAGGGTCAGGTGCATTGTACGGCAAAGGCCCGGAGCCTGAGCCCCGGGCCTTTGTCGGGATGATCCGACTCGAACGGACGACCCCCACGTCCCGAACGTGGTGCGCTAACCAACTGCGCTACATCC
>CALVAD010000039.1 GCA_944325495.1 uncultured Bacteroidales bacterium
TCCCGCAACGCGTCCGGAATATCAGGAGCGTCAAAATCCCAGTACGGTATGCCGTCTTCCGGCAGATTGGGATTGTCCGCGATGAAGACGGCTATCTTCCTGGCCTGGTCGAGGAACTCCTGTCGACCCGTGAGCCGGTACATCATGGTATAGCCGTAGAGCCCCCATGCCTGTCCGCGCGCCCATGCCGAGTCGTCGGAATAGCCCTGGTGGGTCTGCTTGAGTTCGACATCCCCGGTTTCGGGATTGTAGGAGACGACATGCCAGCTGCTGCCGTCCTCGCGGAAATGGTTGCGCAGGGTCGTTTCCGCATGTGAGAGCGCTATGTCCACTAGGGTGCTGTCGCCGCTTTCCCGGCCTGCCCACATCAGCATCTCAAGGTTCATCATGTTGTCGATAATGACTGGATACTTCCATGTATCATTGGGATTCCATGACATTATCACTCCGGTTTTCCCGTTGTATCGTGTCGCCAGCGACTGCGACGCCGCGAGAATCACGTCGCGGTATTTCGTGTCGCCGGTCAGGCGCCAGGCGTTGTCGCTGCTGCAGAAGACCATGAAACCGAGATCGTGGGTGCTGGTCATGTCCTTGGCCGGAAACACTCTAGCCGTGAACTCTTCGGCATACCCGCGCAGCCGGGCGTTGTCAGGGTAATGCTCGTAAAGCTCCCAGAGCGTTCCTGGGAAGAAGCCGCACACCCAGCCGCGGTAGTCGGTAGTTTTGAGTTCCCCGTCTTCGAAGGTGCGTGGCAGCATGCCTTCGAGGGGCGATGTGCTTTCAGCCAGCATCATCGACTGGCTCAGGGCCGTGTCGTAGCATCGGTCAATCATTGTCCGGAGGCTTTCCTCCCGATTCCTTCCGCATGCGGTGACTGCCACGACAAGCGCGGCGGCGAAGAATGCGGTCATGTTCATGTTCTTCATCTGTCTTCTTTATAATATGTGGATTATAATTTCGAATCTCTGAGCGCATGGTCCGCACCCACGTCAACGCCGTGCCAGGCTTTCCGGCTGGTCCAGTCGGCCGCCGGTTCGGTCCAGAAGGCGTTGTCTTCCGGAAGCCCGAGAGGCAGGAAGAACGCGGTGCACATGTATTCGCTTCCTGTGTTGATGTATTCCTCCGACATGTTCAGCTGATGTCCGGCGAAGCCTACGGTCAGCCATTCCCCGTCGAAGTTCTCTGGACTTGCGAACTGTCTCTCCATGACGGCCGTCATAGCGGCGCGCACCTGCCCGGGAGTGACTCTTTCCGGCAGATTGTCCAGCAGAGCTGTGTGGGCCAGGGCGTGCAGATGTCCGGTCCGGTAGGTTATTGATCTGCCGATCACCGGGTATGTGCCTTCCGGAGAGATCAGCATCTCAAGCTGTGCCGCCAGACGCTGCTCGCGCAGCAGCTGCCTGTCGAGCCGCTCCTGAGGCAGGAGGCCATGTTTGACCATTATGCTCATCACGTCGGTCAGCATCGGGTGGATCACGAGGCTGTTGTAGTAGTCCACATGCACCTCCATGCCGTCGCCGAATATGCCGTCTCCCTTGTACCATCCGTCGTCGATGAAGCGGTGCACGCCGTAGCGGAGACGCCAGGTGTCGCATTCTCCGGTGTATTCGAGCAGTGCCGCTTCGACCATCGAGGCGAAGAGCAGCCAGTTGGTCTCGTTAGGTATCACGCTGCGGCTGCGCTTCCATTCGGCGATTAGATTCCGCTGCGTGTCGGGGTCGAGCCGCGGCCATATCCATTCGCCTCCGCGCAGTACGCCTTCAGCGAGAAAGGCTGCGTCCACGAGCGACTGCGCGTTGCCGCGTCCGAAGGTCAGGTAGTCCGGAGATTCCGGGTCCACGGCGTTGCGCATGGCAGCCGGCAGCATTTCTATATATTCTGCACGCAGCCTGCCTTCCGGAGTGTCGTCGGGGCCGAGGCTGAGCCAGGGGCCGAGGCCGCATATGGTGCGTCCGAAAGCTTCCAGACGCGAGGCTTCCAGCCTTCCGGGAGAGTCGCTGCGGGATTCGAAAGGCATGTTCCGCTTGAGGGTGCCGGCCGCGAGGTTGCTTATCACCGGCCTGGCTATCCTGTCGAGCATTCCGACCCACTTCTCTCTGTCAGTTCCGTAAACCGCATTCATCTCGTGGCGGAAGGGCAGCGCCGGCAGTCCGGAACCGTTCACGAGATTCGGCAGAGAGGCTTCGTCCCAGGCGAAGCGGACTTCCAGCACTTCGAGTCCGTCGGGAATCTCGAATATCAGCCTGTCGCCCGAAATTTCCGGAACTGCATCCCTGAGCTTCAGATTCGAGTAGAGAATGCGGAAGCAGTTCACCGGCCCGCCGTCGTCGGTCTTCAGGCCGTCGGCATTCGAGAACTCCAGCACCAGCCTGCCGTTCTCGACTATGGCTGATTCCAGCTCGGGTCCGAGCGTTTCAAGGCCGCTGCGGCCATATTCGTCCCGGAGGGCCCAGAGGGCGAGCCGATAGCCCACGATATGCTTGTAGGGCGGATGAATGTCGCCGGTCTTGTCCGCAAGGTCGGTGGTCTGCGCCATGCCGGTGCCCGGAACCTCCATGAGCCTGCGCTGTATCTCCCAGAACTGCGGGAGCATGTCGCGGCTGACCGGGTGGGCGTCCTTGCGCTTCGAGTAGTCGTATGGCGCGAGCTGAACATAGTAGAACGGCAGGTCCCCGTCTCCCCAGAACGAGCGCCAGCTTTCCACGAGCAGCTTCTGCTTGTCATAATATGAGCCGAAGCTCTCCGGGTTGTCGAGCAGATTGCTTTCGCCCTGATACCAGATGAAGCCTCTTATCGTGTAGGGGCATATCGGGGCTATCATGCTCGCGAACTTGGTACCCCATGCGCTTTCAGCTATGCCGTTTACCCTGCTGCCGGGGTGCGCGGCGGCATAGCCGTCGATGATCTCCCGGGGCGTCCAGGTCTCGATCTGAGAGCCTCCCCAGGAGCTGCTGATGATGCCCACGGGCACGCCGAGGCTGTCCGCGAGCGTCCGGGCGAAGAAATATGCCGGAGCGGATACCGGCGCGACTGTCTCCTTCGAGGAAGTCTTCCATCCGTCGCTCGGAAGAGTGTCGACGCCCACCTTCTTCTCCACATACAGAACATTGATGCGGCTGTCGCCTCCCTGTTCGAGCAGCTGTGTCTGCACTTCCGTTCCCGGCTCGGCGCCGCGGCTCAGCGGCCGGTCCATGCGGTACTCCATGTTCGACTGTCCTGATGCCAGCCAGACCTCTCCGACCAGCACATCGTGCAGCCTGACGGTAGTCTTTCCGTCAGAGATTGTCATCGTGCGCGGCTCGAAGCTGGCTTCCATGGGCTCAAGCCTCAGCATCCACGAGCCGTCGTCTCCGACGGTCGTGCGGACATTCTGCCCGGCGAACCTGACGCTCACCTTCCTTCCCGGAACTCCGCTTCCCCAGATGGCGGCGGGCTCACCCTGCTGGAGCACCATGTTGTCGCCTATCACCTTAGGTAGTCCGATCTGCGCATGGGCGCTGCCGCAGCAGAATGCGAGCAGCGCAGGCAGGAGAAACAAAAGTCTTCCGTGTCTCATCGTATGTCAGTTTTGTGTTATCAATTGTATTTCGCCGATTATGCCCGATTCCCTGAGCGGTTCGTCCGGGCCGAAAATCGGAGTGGTCGCCCAGGTGATCCGCTGCTCCGCCGGCTTTCCGTAGTCTCCTATTATTCTGTTGGCCAGAGAATTGGTGACCCTGATGGTCAGGCTGTTCCCGCCTTCCCTGACGAAATCGCTGATGTCAAACTCCCATGGCGAACACCAGACGATCCCCGCCGTGCGCCCGTTGATTGCAACCTCGGCTATCGACTCCAGATGCGGGAACCTGAGCAGCAGGCGTTTCCCCTCCGTCAGTCCGTAGGTGAAGCTGCTCTCATATACGGCCGTGCCGGAATAGAAGCGTATGCGCGGATCTCCGTGCTCCGACCAGTCGAAGAGCGTGCTGCTGACGACGGTCCCGCAGCCTCCGAGCTCCGGGTCGAAGAAGATGCTCCATGGCCCTTCGATGCGTCTGACGCTTTCGTCCGGACGGTATGCTCTGGTCTTCAGACCTTCAGGCATCCTGTCGGATGTCACGATGAATCCGGATTCGCCGGGCTGCAGCAGCATGTCCACGCTCACATATCCGTCTTCGACGGAAGCTTCGAGCAGCTTGCGGCTACCGTCGACGGGATTCCACCAGCAGGCGTGGCTGTAGCCGCTCCTGACGGCGATCCGGCCGTCGTATGCTCTTGCGCTGTGGTTGTTGATGAAGAACATGTCGGCGTCCGCGAGTATCCGGTGGGCGAAATATATCTTGCTGTCGATTCTGTGGTCGCTGTCTTCAATTACCGTCGGCATTACTCCGGCCGAGTCGAGGGCTTCCGCCAGATTCCTGCCGAAGCACACGGGGACGCCGGCGCGCTTCAGTTTCCTGATATGGGTGCGGACATTCTCCGGCAGTTCCGCCTTGTCTTCGATGACCAGCATGCCGTATTCCATGCCGCTTTTCGTGCACAGCCTGCCGTTCTTTGCGAAAGTCTGTCCGAGCAGCCCGTCGGCGGAGCAGACATCGAACTCATAGCCCGGGGGAATCTCCGGCAGTCTGAAGGTCTGAAGCTTCAGCGGCGGATTGTCGCCGAGATAGATGCACAGGGCGTTCTCCGGTCTGCCGAGGCGCATCATCGCCGCGCATCTGGCCTGATAGTCCCAGAATCCGCGGCTGTATTCCCAATAGGGGTTGTTGCGGTTGAGGCAGTACTGGCGTCCGCCTGCCGTGTTGCCCGGAATCCTGTCGGTCCACGGCTGGTAGGCCGACGCGCACACCACGAACTCGTTGAGCTGGTTGGCGTAGGCGAAGTCGGCGAGGTTCTTCATCTCGGCGAGCGTCTGCCCGTAGTTCATGTCTGTGTAGGCTTCGGCGGAGGCAATGTGCCTGCCGTAGATGTGCGCCGCGCTGGAGGCTTCCTTGATGTCGTAGCTGCCGTGCTTGTGCTTGGCCCAGAACTCGCCCTGCGGCTTGCGCATGCGGCCCTTGACGGCGATGTTGTCCACGGCGATGCTCTGACCGTTGCCCATGGCCTGGGCCGTGAACCCGACCCCGGCTTTGTCCGCAAGGGCCTGAAGCGTGCTGAAATAGTTGTCGGCTATGCATTCGGAAATCGTCTTGCGCAGGTCGAGCAGCACGGCGTCGGTCTTCTCCCTGTCTTCCACGATGAAGCCGCTCATTGCCGGCAGCCAGTCCATGATTGGATATCCGCGGCGTCTTTCGAATTCCTCCGGGAAGTTCCAGCTCCAGTTCTGAGGTCCTGCCTCGTGGCTGTCCATGCAGACTCCGTCGGGCTTCAGGCCGATGGCGGAGAGCGTGTCGATGATTCTTCCGGCGTAGCTGTTCCACTGGACTTCGGTGGCTCCGGCCGAGAGCTTGTCGCTTTCGAGACCGATGAGGTTCGGCCTGCCGTGCTTGGTCTTCGCTCCGGTCGGGGTCATGTAGAAGCGCATTATGTACCAGTCGCCTTCCGGCGCGTCCCAGGTCAGCCTGCCTCCGGTGACCTTTCCGCTCAGGTCGAGTATTGAAGCGGGCTCTATCGAGAAGTCCGCGCCGTAGTCCGGAGTGTCATTGACGGTGACATATTCGCAGAAAAGCGAGGCCCGCTCCTCCCAGTTGTTCATCCTGGCCGCTGAAGACAGCCGCGGCAGGCTTATGTCGCCGTCGGCGGTGATGCGGAAATCTGACGCAGTGACTGCGGGAAACGCCACGGTCTTCTGTCTCCATCCTCCCGACGGGCTGCCATAGTAGGGCGGGAGGTCGCATACCTTGAAGTAGTTCTTTCCGTCCGTCGAAGCCTCCAGCGTCCCTACGGGCGGTCTCTCGATGAATGAGGGACTGTAGAATTCCTCTGCCGGCGGCCCGGGTTCGTTCATCGCCCCTCCTCTGTATTTCCCGGACGGTTTCGTGTTGTAGCTGATGCTCCTGACCGTGACTGCGCCGTCGGCCGCCATGTTCAGGACCTTTCCGTTTCCCGTCCAGCACGAATATTCCTGCATGTCCGCGCCTTTGACGGGGAAGGCCACTGTCGCGACATCCCACCAGGTCTTCCTGTCAGGCTTCGGAAGATCGAGCGAAACCCGCCGGCCTCCGCTTATGAGCGTGTCGGCCGAGAGCAGTCTCTGCATCCCCAGTGAGTCCGTGATCCACGGCCCTCCGGACACATATCCGTTCGAAAGATTGATTTCGAAGCTCAGGCCGAGCCTGTCGGCTTCCTTTGCCGAGAACTTCAGCATCTCCCACCATTCCGGAGAGAATGCGCCCAATGCGTCGGGAGAGCCTGCGTGCACCTGGTCGTAGTACACGACTCCTCCGACTCCGGCCCGCCTGAACGCCTCCAGGTCGGCGGTGATGCCTTCTTTCGTCGTCTCCGTCTCGCCGTGAAACCACCAGACCTTGGTCCTGCAGCTGTCCTGCGGAGCTGAGAACACTTCCCATGCGTCGGACATGGTGTCCTGCGCCTGGCGATCTCCGCCATGACAGGAGGCGGTGACTACAGTCACGCAGGCAAAGAGCAGCAGATGTGGTTTCATATTTCAAATATAGTCATGATTGTCCTTTAAAGCCAAATCAACGGCTTTGAAATATCGTTATCTTTGCACCTATGGCAAAGACTGCGAAGACACTCTGGTACTGCACCTCCTGCGGCAACGAGAGCCCCAAGTGGATGGGCCGCTGCCCGGCGTGCGGGGAATGGAATACGATGGTCGAGGCTCCGGCGGAGACGCGGAAAAGCGGGAAACCCTCGTCCGGAACGGCACATGCGGTTTCGAAGCCGCGCAGGCTGAACGAGATCGACTCTTCTGAAAATGCGCGGCTGATGCTGGGCATGGGGGAGCTCGACCGCCTGCTCGGCGGGGGGATCGTGCCCGGTTCGCTCGTGCTCATCGGCGGAGAGCCGGGAATAGGCAAGTCCACCCTGAGCCTTCAGATTCCGCTGCACTGCAAGGATATCAAGACCCTGTATGTGAGCGGGGAGGAGAGCGCCCGGCAGGTCAAGATGCGCGCCGAACGCCTCGGAGGCGACGAAGGGAACTGCTACATTCTCTGCGAGACCCGGATGGAGGACATACTCGCCGAGGCCGAGTCCATGCAGCCGGGACTCATGATAGTCGACTCCGTGCAGACCATGTACACCGATGGCATCGAGTCGGCGCCGGGTTCCGTCAGCCAGATAAAGGAAGTCGCGGCGCAGCTGCTGCGCTTCGCCAAGAGCAGCGGGGTGCCGGTGATCCTGATAGGCCATATCACCAAGGACGGCTATATCGCCGGGCCCAAGATACTTGAGCACATAGTCGACGTCGTCCTTCAGTTCGAGGGCGACAACCGCGGCGCCTACCGCATCATGCGCAGCATCAAGAACCGTTTCGGCTCCACTTCGGAACTCGCGGTGTACGAGATGACGGGAAGCGGCCTGCGCGAGGTCGCCAACCCCTCCGAGATGCTGATTCCCGTCCATGAAGCGGGTCTGAGCGGCACGGCGATAGCGGCGATGCTCGACGGCAACCGTTCGTTCCTGTTCGAGGTGCAGGCTCTCGTAAGCTCGGCCGTCTATGGTACCGCGCAGCGTTCGGCCACGGGATACGACATACGCCGCCTCAACATGCTCCTCGCGGTGCTGGAGAAACGCGCCGGGTTCAAGCTTGGGGCCAAGGACGTGTTCCTGAACATGGCCGGAGGCATCAAGGTCAACGATCCGGCCTGCGACCTTGCGGTGGTCTGCGCGGTGCTGTCGTCGAATTTCGACTTCGCGATACCTTCCGATGTCTGCTTCGCCGGCGAGGTGGGCCTGAGCGGCGAGATACGCCCCGTCTCGCAGACCGACAGGCGCATTTCCGAGGCCGCCCGTCTCGGCTTCAGCCGCATCTTCATCTCGTCGTATTCCAAGACCGAAGCTCCGGCGGCGGGCATCGAGGTCGTCCGCGTCGCCGACGTGCCGGCGCTGGTGCGGTCACTGTTCAAATAAAGCATATGTATGGAACTTTTCTATTCTCATGATATAGCCGGCATTACGGCGAGGCTGGACGCGGAAGAATCCGGGCACTGCGTCAGAGTGCTGCGCCACAGAGTCGGGGACGAGATTTCGGTGATCGACGGGCTTGGGTCGCTTTTCAAATGCCGTCTTGCTGTCGCCGATCCCAAGGGGGCCGAGGCGGAGATTCTCGAAAGAGTCCCCGGGTTCGGCGCCGTTCCGTATCGCCTGACCATGGCCGTGTGCCCGACCAAGAACATCGACCGTTTCGAATGGTTCGCCGAGAAAGCGACTGAGTTCGGCGTGGATGCGATAATCCCGCTTGTCGGAGACCATTCCGAACGGAAGGTGCTCAAGTCCGAAAGGTTGAGGCGCATTCTGCTTTCCGCGACGAAGCAGTCGCTCAAGGCGAGAATACCCGCTCTTGGAGAGCTCGTCAGCGTCAGAGAGTTTTTGAAGTCGCATTCCGGATTGAAACTTGTCTGCTGCTGCTTCGAGCCCGAAGGCGGCAGGAAGACCATCACTGAAGCGATCCGCGCGGCCGCGCCCGGAACTCCTGTGACGGTGCTGATCGGGCCCGAAGGCGATTTCTCCGACGACGAGGTGGCGTTGGCGATGGAAAGCGGCTGGATTCCCGTCTCGCTCGGAGCGAGCCGCCTGCGCACCGAGACCGCCGCCCTCGCCGCCGTCGCAGCGGTGTACTTTGCCTGCACTGACAATGAAGATTCAACTATATGAGAAAGGCCATGAGGGAGAACAAGCAGCTGACATTGTTTGACGAGATGTCGTTTTACGAACATGTCGAAGACCTGATAAATACTAGATTCTAATTTAGAATACAATGTAAATCAATCGAGTATAAAATTACTTATGTTTTAAGAAACAAAACGTTTTTGTTTCATTCTTTTCACTTGGTAACATCTTGGAGAATTCCAGCAAACTGATTTTCTACTCATTCAATCTTCTGTAGAAATTCCGATTCCACCAAGATATTGTTGCAGCCAAAAGAAAAATGGGGCCTATCGACATTTAGGGTGATGAAATCTCTGCAATGTATTGATTTTGATATATTTGCAGAGATTATTACCGAGATGTACAAAAAAATGCTTTTTCTGTGGGTCTGCGAATGTGGTCAGGAACGGCTTGAGAGGCCATATTCAGAGGTACAAATGCAAGGATTGCGGACGTCGCTTTGACGGAGGTCAGCGTCGTGACAAGGAACAAGTGATTACGGATTATATCGAGGGCAAGCAGACAAGGAAACAGCTTGCTAAAAAATATGGAGTTTCAGTCAGGACAATAGAGAGGGACCTGGAAGGGATGCGCTACGTCCAGAAAGTGTCAAAGGACAAGAATGTCGTGATCCGGATGGATACGACCTACTGGGGCCGTAATTTCGGGCTGATGGTGATAAAGGACGCCTACAGGAACAAGCTCCTATGGCG
>CALVAD010000040.1 GCA_944325495.1 uncultured Bacteroidales bacterium
AGCTTCTCGAACGCAACCTGAAAGGTGAAATATCAAAATAAGTATTGTCAAATGAAATATTATTATTAAATTGCACCGGATTTAAAGACAAATAATATTACAACTAATAAACATTATTAAAAATCCATTATGAAAAAGTTTCTTGTGTTTTTGGCAGTTGCCGGAGTGATGGCTTTCTCTGCCAATGTTGCTTCTGCCCAGGACGAGGCTCCTGCCGCAACTGAGACAACTGCAACAGCTCCCGCCGCCAGCGAAGCCACCAGCCTTGCTGACCTCACCGCTGCAGCTCCCGAAGTTCCCCTTCACCAGGCTCTGAAGACCCAGTTCATCGACGGTGGTCCCGGGTTCATGACCATGATCGCCCTCTGCTTGATCCTCGGTCTCGCACTCTGCATCGAGCGTATCCTCTACCTCACCTTCTCAAAGACCAACACCAAGAAGCTCGTCGCTCAGGTTGAGGCCGCTCTCGCAAAGGGAGGCATCGAGGAGGCCAAGAAGGTATGCCGCGACACCCGCGGACCTGTAGCCAGCATCTTCTATCAGGGACTTCTCCGCTACGACCAGGGAGTTGACGTCGTTGAGAAGACCGTCGTTTCATACGGCTCAGTCCAGATGAGCGAGATGGAGAGCGGACTCTCATGGATTTCACTGTTCATCGCCCTTGCTCCTTCACTCGGATTCCTCGGAACCGTTGTCGGAATGATCCAGGCGTTCGACGCCATCCAGGCTGCAGGTGACATCTCACCTAACGTCGTTGCGGGAGGTATGAAAGTCGCCTTGATCACCACCGTGGGCGGTTTGATCGTCGCCATGATTCTTCAGGTGTTCTACAACTACATCATCTCCAAGATTGACTCCATCACCATCGACATGGAGGATTCATCAATCACCCTCGTTGATGTACTCACCAAATATTCAGAGAAGAAATAAAAGGCTTTTAGCGATCAGCGAACAATTATGAAACTTAACAAGATATTCACTTGGAGCATGGTAGTGCTTCTGGTAATCGGCTTCGCATTGGCGATCTGGGGCTTCATCGTAGGCTTCACGTCCAATGACGGCCAGCCGATTGACGTGATGCTCTACTATGCATACGTGCTTATCGGTATCGCTCTCGTAGCATGGGTGATCATCGGAGGCATCGTATTGGCCAAGGACAATCCGAAGAGCCTGCTTACCGTGGTTCTCGGAGTAGTCGCCCTGGCCGTGGTTTGCCTGATAGCGTACTTCATCGCTTCAGGCAGCGCAATCCCCGGAAGGGATGACGCAGCATCAACGCTCAAGCTCACCGATACTGTCCTCAACCTCATCTATCTCCTCGCAGGCCTCACAGTTGCGGCCATCGTCGTAGGAGAGATCCGTTTGTCCATTACTAACAGGAAATAGCTTATGTCCAGCAAAAAAACACCGGGAATCAACTCGACCTCAACAGCAGACATCGCATTCCTGCTTCTGTGCTACTTCCTGATGAGTTCATCAATGGGTTCACAGTCCGGATTGTCACGTCGTCTGCCTCCTATGCCTGCTGAAAACCAGCAGCTCGAGGATCAGAAGGTAAACCGCCGCAACATCATCGTTGTGCGAATCAATTCTTCGGATAGACTTTTTGCCGGATCAGAGCCGATGGACATCAGCCAGCTCAAGGACAGAATCAAGGTATTCCTCACCAACCCCAACAATGACCCCGACCTTCCCGAAAGGAAGCTTACCGCCATCGAAGGTCTTGGCGAAGAATATCCCGTGTCACAGGGAGTCATCTCCCTTCAGAACGACCGTGGTACCAGCTACCAGGCTTACATAGCGGTGCAGAACGAACTCGTGAAGGCCATCAACGAGCTTCGTGACGAGTTCTCTCTTGCACGCTACGGCAAGGTTTTCACCGCACTCGATGAAGACACCCAGGAAATCGTCAAGGATGCCATTCCTCAGAACATTTCCGAGGCAGAGCCTGTAGACATAGGTAACAGAAGATAATAGGAGGAAAGAAATATGTCAAAATTCAGCAAAAGACCCAGAGAGGATGCACCCGGCATCTCGACTGCTTCGATGTCCGACATCGTGTTCATGCTCCTGTTCTTCTTCATGGTGACCACGCAGCTTCGTGAGACAGAGAACATGGTTCAGGTCAACACTCCTGAGGCTTCGGAAGTCGTAAAGCTTGTAAGAAAGGATCTCAACTCTTACATCAACATCGGTCCTCCTATCCGTTCGCTGCAGGCGCAGTACGGTAACGAGCCCCGTATCCAGCTGAACGACGCCTTCAGAAGCACCACTGACATCCGCGACTTCATCGCCGCAGAGCGTGAGTCCAGGAGCGAGGGTGACCGCCAGTTCATGACCGTGAGCATCAGGGCCGACCAGAACGTCAGAATGGGTATCATCACTGACGTGAAGCAGGAGCTCAGACGCTGCTCAGCGCTGAACATCATGTATTCGGCAAGAAAACCGGCGCACTTGGAGTAATCCAGGTTCCGACGAATCCATAGAATGAGGGTGGTCAAAAGTTTACTTTTGGGTCACCCTCATTTAAAATAAACTCAGAAGGAGCAGGAGCTGCTCCTGATTTCAGCTCCAAAAGAACAGATACAATGACGGAAATACTTCGAACGAAAGTAAAGGACCTGCTGTGCAGCAAGGCGGGCCATGAAGTCCTGGCCAAGGGATGGGTGAGAACGAAACGCGGGAACAAGGAAATAGCCTTCATAGCCCTCAACGACGGTTCCACGATCAAGAACATACAGATAGTCGTGGACAAGAACTCCGAAGCCGCGGCCCAGCTCCCGAAAATCAGCACGGGCGCATGCATAGGCGTCAGAGGAGAGCTCGTGGAATCGGTAGGCAGCGGGCAGAATGTCGAAATAAAGGCGAATGAAATCACGGTCTACGGAGAATGCGACCCCGTGCGCTATCCGCTGCAGAAGAAGGACACCTCCTTCGAATATCTGAGGACCGTCGCGCACATGCGTCCGCGCACGAATACTTTCGGAGCCATCTTCAGGCTCCGCAGCCAGATGGCCTTCGCCATACACGAGTATTTCCATTCAAGAGGCTTCGTCTACCTGCACACCCCGCTGATCACCGCGGCCGACGCCGAAGGTGCGGGACAGATGTTCCAGGTGACGACCCTCGACCTGGGCAATGTGCCCAGAAACAAGAAGGGCGAAGTCGACTACGGCAAGGACTTCTTCGGCAAGCAGACCAGTCTGACCGTGAGCGGTCAGCTCGAAGGCGAACTCGGAGCGACCTCACTCGGCGAAATCTACACTTTCGGCCCGACCTTCCGCGCCGAGAACTCCAACACTCCCCGCCACCTCGCGGAGTTCTGGATGATAGAGCCGGAGATGGCTTTCTACGACATCAACGACAACATGGACCTCGCCGAGGACTTCATCAAGCATCTCGTGCGCTACGCCCTCGACAACTGCCGCGACGACATCCAGTTCCTCAACGACCGCTACGACAACGAGCTGATAGCGAGACTCGAAGGCGTCGTGAACACGGAGTTCGTCCGGCTTGAATATACCGAAGGCATAAAGATACTCGAAGAGGCCGTGAAGAACGGCGTGCAGTTCGAGTATCCCATATACTGGGGTGCCGACCTCCAGAGCGAACACGAGCGCTACCTGGTCGAGAAGCACTTCGGGAAACCGGTGATCCTGACCGGCTACCCCAAGGACATTAAGGCTTTCTACATGAAGCAGAACGAGGACGGAAAAACCGTGAGGGCCATGGACGTGCTCTTCCCGAAGATCGGCGAGATCATTGGAGGCTCCGAGCGCGAGGCCGACCTCAAGAAGCTCGAGGACAGAATCACGGAGCTCAAGATGAGCCGCCGCACCCTCGAATGGTACATCGACACAAGACGCTTCGGCAGCTGCCCCCACAGCGGCTTCGGCCTCGGTTTCGAGCGCCTGCTGCTCTTCATCACCGGCATGGCGAACATACGTGACGTCATCCCCTTCCCGAGAACTCCCAAGAACGCAGAATATTAGCATCCCATGTTGGTAATCGGCATAGCCGGCGGCTCAGGTTCCGGCAAGACTACGGTGGTCAGGGCCATCACCGAGAAACTCAACGCTGAGAAAGTTGTCATCATCCCGCAGGACTCGTACTACAAGGATTCGAGCGACCTTACGGACGAGGAGAAACGCGCCTACAACTTCGACCACCCCAACGCGATAGACTGGGAACTGCTGTGCAGGCAGCTCAGCGAACTGAAGCACGGGAAAACCGTCAGGCAGCCGGTGTACTCGTATATCTCCTGCTCGCGCTCGAAGACTGAGACAGTCACCGTGGAGCCGGCGGACGTGATAATCATCGAAGGTATACTGATCTTCACCTGCAAGCAGCTCCGCGACCAGATGGACGTGAAGATCTTCGTCGACGCCGACGATGACGACAGGCTCATGCGCGTGATGGCGAGGGACATCAGCGAAAGGGGCAAGGATGTGCACTGGGTGATCGAAAGGTATTCCAGAACGGTCAAGCCGATGTACCTCCAGTTCATCGAGCCCAGCAAGCGCTACGCTGACATCATCATACCGCAGGGCGGACACAACAAGGTAGCGATAGACATAATCACCAACACCATAGAGAAGTCCCTGCGGGAGAAACAGCTGAAGAAGTGAAGAGAATCTCCGGAGACGACAGAGCCGGCATCTACCTGACCGCGATCGTCCATCTCGCGGTGCTCATCGTGCTGCTCGCGTCCGGACTGGGATATTCACTGTCCGGAGAGAACAGTTTCGTGCTGGATTTCTCGCATCAGGACGAAATAGAGCGCATGGAAGCGGAGATCGAGCGTCTGCGGGCCGAAGCCGAATTCAGGGAGGCCATCAGCCGCAAGCTCCAGGAAGAGCTCGGAGGAGATGTCCCCGTGTCGCAGCAATCCCCGTCCTCGGACATACGCAACATAGCCGTGGACCGCGGTGCGCTGCGGGACGACAGGGGCACTGATGCGCAGCAGCTCTACGCCGATGCCGAGAGGCTGCGTCAGGAACTGCTGCGGGGAAGCGACATTCTGGACGAGGACTATGCGGCGCCCGCGCCCGAAAACCCGTCGAAGGCGGAGGAGACAGAGCACGAAGCAAAGACCGAAAGTTACTCGGGACCTTCCGTCGTGGCCTACGAGCTCGCCGGACGCAAGGCCAGCAGGCTCAGCATTCCTGCCTACCGCTGCCTCGGAGGCGGAGAAGTCAAGGTTCTGATCACGGTAAGCCCCGCAGGAAAAGTCATCGACGCCCGGATCGACGAGTCCGTCTCCTCGACCGACCGCTGCCTGCGCGACTTCGCAATCCGCGCCGCCAAAGCCTCCCAGTTCTCCGCCAGACAGGGCGCCGCACCCAAGCAAAGCGGCTACATAGTCTACCAGTTCATAGCGCAGTAGATTCCGCACCGCCGCACAGCACCACCATAGCTGCAATACCTTTCCGGCGGGTTTCCGCATGAGGTCAGAAATGGCTTGGCGCCGCTGATTTTCAGGTGACTGCCGGTGCGACAAATCATAGGCCATCACCCCGAATGTCGACTTGGCCAAAAGATTCAATTCTATCCGACGGAAGGCGGTCCCTCCAGGGAGGCGTTAATTTGGGGAGAGCCTCCCTGGAGGGACCGCCTTCCGACAGGAATAAGCTTGATGAAGGATTGACAGCCTCTCTGAAGAACTGCCTCCGACGGCAATGGATTTAATGGTGAAGCTCAAACTGCCGTCTGGAAGAACTGTTTCTGCCAGCGATGGGCTTCATAGCAATGTAGAATCAGGCTGCGTCCGGAAGAAGGCGCATCCGGCGGCGCGACTCTATTCGAAATCCCAGATGCGAGGATTCCCGTCGGCCCTCTCCATGGGATAGGCGTACTGCTCGAAGGCTTCGACTATGGGCTTGGCCTTGTGAGTCTCGTCGTCGAAGAATCCCCTGCCGCGGAACATAGGCTCCCACCAGAACACTCCCCTTCCGAGATTGTCAGGCGCGGCCATCACTATCTCGTTGACAGCCTGGAACCAGGCCTTCTGGCCTTCCGGGGTCTCCGGGAACGGAGCCTTCACGCCTTTGCGCTCGAAATACTGCGAGGGCACCGAATAATAGCCCGTCTCTATGACCATCACCGGCTTCTGCCACCTCCTTATCGTATAGTAGAGATTGTCCCTGAGGTCCATGAGGTTGCCGTGCGACCAAGGATAGAAGGAATAGCCTATCATGTCGTAGTCGACACCGTACTTCTCCATATTGGTGAAGAATATGTCCGTCATCTCCCTGTCGCCTCCGAAATCGACATGCAGCATTATCTGCACGCCCGCGTCCACGGCCCTGACGGCGGAAGCTCCGGCGTCGAGATAGTCGCAGAGCTCCTTCCAGCGGCTGCGGTCACGCTTCTCCTCGCCGAAAAAGACCCTCCCGTCGGGCCAGAAGACACCGTTGCTCACCTCATTGCCGATCTGGACTATCTCCGGCAGCGTGCCGGCCTCCTTGAGGGCCCGCATGACGCCGAGCACATAGCCATGGAACGCCTTCACCCTCTCCTGATGGTCCATGTCCTTGAGAGAAGCGGGCGTGGGCTGCGTCATGGGGTTGGCCCATCCGTCCGACATCATGAAGTCGAGCGCGAAATGATAGCCGTGCTCCCTGAGCTTCGCGGCCCCTTCGAGGACATAGTCCAGGTCCTGACCCAGGGAGGAAGGCTCGTTGCATATCATGAGCCTGCCCCAGTTGTAGCCGTGGCCGCGGAAAATGCTCCACGGGTCGGCAGGCGTCCCGTCAATGTCATAGTACTGGCGTCCGGCCTGTTCGGCCTGGAGCACGAAGGACAGGTCGAGCCCGAAAGCATACGGATTCTCGAAGGGAAGAGGGGCCGCGGCGCGCAGTCCGAAGCAATGGCTTGCAAGAAGGGCTGCCGTCGCAGCAAGCCGAAGAAGAATTCTATTCATAAGCACTTACAGGCTCGCATTGGTCAGAAATTATACCCGAGAGTCACGGCCAGCACTCTGCTGCCGGCTGAGGTGCCCAAGGTACTTCCTGCGGCAGCGTCACTCTCTTTCGCGATATCGAGCACGCCTATCGTGTACGAAACTCCGAGATAAATCCGCTTCCACTCGGCATTCACGCCTATTCGAACGCCAAGATCGGAACGGTGGAATGTCTGCGAGTCACCCGTAAAGACGGGTTCACTGGTAGTAGTATCGCCTGAAGTGTAGTTGACGCTGCCAGCGACACCGAAGGAATAGACCAGACCGGCGCTCGGATAGAAGGCGAAGTCATGGTCGAAGAACTTGTAGCTCAGCATCACGGGAAGCTGGAGATACCAGAGGCTGCAATCCATTTCATCCATGGCGAACCCGGACAGAGACACGCCCAGTCCGGTCTCGAAATAGAGGGGAGCCGACTTCAGAAGAAGCTGCTGGTAGTTCATTCCGGCGTTGAATCCGGCATAGGACTCGGGCCGGACATTAAGATTCAGGGAACTCACGTCGAGACCTATGTTCATGGTGGACACGTTCACGCCGGCGCGCACCCCGAAGATCGAGCGCTCATAATTCTGCGCATTCAGCGACAGCGCGAGCACGAGAGCCGCAAGAGACAGGAAAATCTTTTTCATAATGTCGAGATTTTGGTTTGTACCAAGATACGAAAAACACGCTTAAACGCAAATATGACAGCTCCGCAGCGGCTCAATTTCACCGAAATGGGCTTCACTATCATATTGCCAGGACTGCCGAAGGCATGGAGCCGCCACACTCCGGCGGATGCAATTACCTGGGTGCAATATATTTTGGAAAAATGCCGTTGCAGGGCTATAAGGAGCCGTTTTTCTGAAACCTAATGCTCTCAAGTCGGACCAGGAAAGCCGATTTGGGAGCATTGCGCGAGTTTAAATGATTGATTGACAATCTGTTCTGAAAGGATGGCGCTTTTAAGTCGGTGTTCTTGTGGCGACTTGGGTGCAATATGTTCAGGATAATCGGCCCTGCAGGTCGTTGTATAGCCGATTTCGCAAGAGCCGTCGCTCCCAGGTCTTTTATTGTCCGCTGCAGTGGCCCATGGTTCGCGCAGGTCGTGGAGAGCCGGCGGCCGCAGCCTGCCACTCGGGAGGCGGGAGATTCGGGAACAGCCTCCCGAGGGGCAGGCCGCGACACCCAGCAAAGAACTTCCAGCATCGACCTCCATATACCGGCCACTTTTGTCATTGACGCCAACCAACAATGTCAATCAATCCCACAAATTGCTTCAGGGTAACCCAAAGTGAAAGTCGAAATTTTCCTCGCACAATCAAAGCACCCCGAACCACCTCCGATTGTGCGGAACAATTTGATAAGACGCTGAAATTCAATCGGTTCCAATCTTCGACCGCACAGTCAAATTTTGTCCGTCCGGAAATAAGTTCACAAAAAAAATGAATGTCCTGCCCCAGAATCAGTTACTCATATCGAACGATAAAGATTTTGTAGAGCCGGTATTCCATGACGGGGCGCAGAGCCGGCAGATCGCTAATCCGTCGGACAGACATTTTTTCGGTCGAGCCAACATCCGCTGTCGGTTACCGCTTCCTTCCACCGCCGTCCGTCGTCCTCCGCATCTTCTCGCACCATCTCTGCGCATACTTCGATGTCGAATAGCCCACTCCGTGCAGCCGACCGTTTTCCTCGTGCGTCAGCCCCTGCCTGTGGCCTTCGGCCAGTTCCACCAGCAGCCCGACGTTCAAACTCTTGCCTTTTTCCATTCTTCCTTCTCTTTTTGTCCAACCTTTTTGGTACACCTCAGTCACCCGGATTCCGGGTGACTGGCAGCGCCTGCAGGCCCTGCACGCATGCCAGCAGCCAGCCGCCGCTACTGATGTTTTGCGAAATCCTGAATCGGTGTCAGTCGGAATCTTTCTACCGCTAATGATTTGCAATCCGGGCGAAAGGGAAAACACCGTCCATGGCCGGAGGCGTCAGACGGAGCCGGGCGGAGACGGCTATGGATGGTGCGACGGAACCGGTCGCGCCGTCCAGGGCGGAGCGGCGCTGGCGGCTGCTGGAGGGGCATGGTGATGGAAGGTGAATTGCCGGCGGCCGGTGGCGGGAGGCTGTGCCGCCAGGGAGGCTTTCCCACGCCCGTCGCCTCCCTGGCGTCAACTGCCTCCCGTCGCGCCGGAGGGAAAAACAGATGTCAGCTTGTAAATCAGGCTGAACGAGAGAGCGGTGAATCCGGGAGACCCGCCACAACCGAAAGCCCCTCCGGGAAATCCGGAAGGGCTTCTGGTAGTCCCTACAGGAATCGAACCTGTATTTAAGGTTTAGGAAAC
>CALVAD010000041.1 GCA_944325495.1 uncultured Bacteroidales bacterium
CGGAGTGTCAGGGAGATTTGCTTGCAAATCGAACCAACGAAGCTGCCAACCGTAATGAAATGGAGGTTGAGCATCATTGAAGGCTCGCTTGCGAAGCAAGCGTAGCGGAACCTCTCAGGAGGCAGCCTGCCGCCATCGTCGCAGTGAGAGCAGTATATAGAAAAACCAGAGCCGTCGGTCAGTCCGGAGGCTCTGGTTCGTAGTGACAGAGTCTGACGCTGCAAAAGCCGCAAGCTGCGCGGCACTCTTGCTTGAAGGGAGGCTTTCCGCGTCTCTTTAGAATTCCGTGACAGGCACTACGTCTATCTTATAACCGTCTTTTTCAATTGTGCGTTTCTCATTATAGGTCACGATGACGAGATTGTCACACTTTAATTCTCCTGCACATTCAATTATGCTGTCCACTTCCCGCTTTTCCGTTTTAGGACTGCTCATATCATAACATACCTGGACAAGACTTCGTATGCGGGTTCCTTCTCGAAGGACAAAGTCGACTTCCTTGTCGTTCCGTGAGCGGTAATAGAAAATAGTCTTTTCGATATCATAGCCCCGGCGAATAAGTTCTATGAATACTTGATTTTCGAGCAATCGTCCCAGATTGTCAGCCAAGGCAAATGCCTTGGATGCTACAAACCCGTTGTCAACCACATACACTTTTCTTGGAGCTTTTTTCATCAACTTAAGCTTATTGTCGTAGCGTGACAGATAATAGAAAAGGTATGGTTCATGGAGGTAGTCCATATACTTTTTGGTCGTATTGACACTGGAGAAGTTGAGCGCTTCTGCCAATTCATTAGCACTTAAAGGATTGCAGAAATTGGAGACAAGATAGACCGCCAGATTGTTCAGATCTGACACATTCCGGACTTTATGCCGTTTGGCAACATCTTTCCATATTATGGAATCAAATAAAGTATCAAGATAACTGCGGGCCAATTGACGTGAGGCGACGGCTTCCGGATAACCGCCATTCCTTAAATAATCATCTGCAAGCACAAGGGATTCTGTTTTGTGTTCAGCTTTCAGTGCATGCAGATCAAGCCTGTTCCAATTGAAAAATTCTTCAAGACTGAAAGGCAGCATTTCAACCTGAAGATACTTGCCGGTCAGTACCGTGGCCATTTCGCTGCTGAGCATCCTGGCGTTACTGCCCGTTATTACAAGATTCTTTCCGCGTCTATATAGTTCGCTGACCCACAAATCCCACGCTTCGAGGTTCTGGACTTCGTCCAGCAGGATATATTCATATCCGGGGTAGACGTCATCCAGCATCCGCATGACCAGATCTGCATCCCAGGCTTCCAGCAATTGATAATTGTCGAAGTTCAAGTATGCAAAATTCTTGTTTCGGAGCATCATTAATGCCTGAGTGGATTTGCCTGCCCGTCGAGGGCCTGTTATCAACTTGATAAGGTGACTGTCCAATAACAAATCCGTATCTTGTGCGCTCTTGCGCATCAAATACGGACGAGACATCAGTTCGTCCCGTTCTTTGCGTTGATCCAGAATGAGAGTTTTCATCTATCATGTAATTCTTCAGATGGCAAGTTTAGTATTTTTATTTACGATAGCAAAGTTTACTGCATAAAATATGCACTATTTTATGCAATACAAAACCATTATTGAGTAAAATTTGCAAAAATCGGCTGAACTCTCGGGCGCGAAGGTGGAATTAACGGTAAAAGAACAGAGCCGTCGGGCAGTCCGGCGGCTCTGTCTGCAATGTATGGGGCGCAAGCCTACTCGGAAGCGGCGGGCCTCATCACGAGTTCGATGTAGTTGCCGGAATTCAGCATCTCGGCTGCTGCCTTCTGCACTTTCTCGGGCGTAAGAGCCTTCACGGCCGCCTCGTATTCGGCGATGTTGTCCTCGATGCCGTAGAGCTCATGGGCGAGCAGCGACCTGCTCCACCAGCTGTTGTGAAGCTTGTTCTCCGGAATCTCCTTCTCGAGATTCTTCACGGTCTTGTCGAAGAAGTCGGCGGAAGGGCCGTTCTCGGCCACATTCCTGAGGCCTTCGACCGCAAGTTCGCGAAGCTTGTCGGCATCTTCCGGGTTGGTCTGGAATACGACCTGAAGAGTGCGGGTCGCGTGAGGCTCGTTGCTCACCCCGTAGATCGCGCTCGCTCCGTAGGTGCCTCCCTCCTCTTCGCGCAGAGTCTCGGTGTAGATCATGTCGAGCACATACGAAAGAGCCGACATGTTCACGACCTCCTCGGTGCTGTAGGGAGCCTCGATGCTGTAGACCTGAAGCACGGTGACCATGGGAGTCTCCATGACGGTCGTGAAGTCGTTGACCTTGCGGCCGCTAACCAGACCGTCGCCGCGATATTTCCAGTCGAAGGCCTTCCTTCCGGAAGCGATGGAGCCGACATACTTCTGCACGAGAGGCAGGGCGGTGTCGACGTCGAAGTCGCCGACCATTATCATGGTCGCTCCGGCCGCATCCTTGAAGAGCTTCCTGTAGTTCTTCTCGAGGGTGGCGAGACTGGCCTTGGCAATCACTTCGTCGCTGACCATGAAGCGGCGGGGACTGTCATAGGCGGTCTTGTAGAGCTCTATGTTGAGCCTCCAGTCGGGAGTGGACTCGAGGTTCGGAAGCATGGCCTTGAGCTGGTTGATACCCTGGTCGTACTCGTTCTGGTCGAAGCGGGGATCCGCGAAATAAAGATAGGCGAGCTGGAGCGCCGTTTCGAGATCCTTGGCGGTGGACTGTCCGCCGACTCCGTGCCTGTAGTTGTCGATGTAGGGGTTGACCGAGCACTGCTTGCCGGAGAGCATCTTCATGACCGTGGTGGCGGAGAAGTCCGATACACCGGTGTTCTGCTGGTAGAGGGCCCAGATGTTGGAATCGAAGGAGTAGAGGGCTTTGTTGGAAATCAGGCTCTGTCCGCCCTTCTTGAAGATGTCGAAGAAGATTCTGTCCTTCTCGTATTCGGTGGGGAGCATGATGACCTTGACTCCGTTGGCGAGCTTGACTACCGTCGAGCCGTAGAGGCCTTCGGAGGTGGATTTCACCTTGCTTCCTTTCAGCGTCGAAGGATCGAGGAAGGCCTCGGGCACGTCCTCGCCGGCAGGGCGCTCTATCTCGGCGTTCTCGACGCCGGTGATCACGCCGAGTATTTCCGCTTCGGTCGGATGCTGTATGCCTTCGCGCTCGGGAGCACTGTAGAGCACCACCATGTTCTCGGGAGTGATCAGCTGGGTGAGCACCTGGTTGATCAGCTGCGCGGGAATCTGCTGCATCATCGCCTGGGCGTATTCATATTCGGTCGCGGGCTCCATGTAGGGCTCGTTGTCGAAGAAATTGTAGATCAGAGGATAGACGAACTCCGAGTTCTTGCGGGTGTCGGCCTCCTTCATCGCGGACTCGTATCTCGAGAGCAGTTCGGCCTTGGCCCTCTCCACCTCGTTGTCGGTGAAGCCGAAGCGCTTCATCTTCTCGATTTCGGTCATGAGGGCTTCGAAGCCTGAGAGAGAGTTCTCCTCCTTGCAGACAGCCTGGCCCATGATGACGTCGCAGGTCTCGGTGAGGCCGCCCATGCCGAATCCCGCCGCTATGAACGGCGCGTCAGGGCTGGCGCTGATGTCGGAAAGCCTCTCGTTCATCACGATGGAGATGATGCTCTCAAGGATATCCTCCATGAGGCCCATCTGGGTGCTGTTCAGCTCTTCGGGAGTCGGTTCGGTCTTCCAGTAGACTTCGTAGCTGATATTGGTGTTCTCGGGGTCGGTGAGGATTCCGATTATGGGCTCGGTGTTGTCGGGGATGGTTATCACATCCTTCGCCTTGGGATTCTCGGCCGCGGGGATGTCGGCGAAGGTCGACTTTATCTTGGCCTCCACCTCGTCCACGTCGATGTCACCCACCACGATGAGCGCCTGCATGTCCGGACGGTACCAGGTGTGGTAGAAGTTCACGAGACTTTCGGGCTTGAAGGTCTTGAGGTTCTCCTCGCTTCCGATTATGGTGCAGGTGGCGTATTTGGAGTCGCCGTAGAGATAGGGTCTCGAAGCCTCCATCATTCTCCATCCGGCGGTGTTGCGCGAGCGCTTCTCCTCGAGAATCACCCCGCGCTCCTTGTCGATCTCCGCGGGGTCGCAGGTCACGAAGTGGGAGTAGTCGTGCATGATGAGCAGGCAGGTGTCCACGACCGTGGGGCGTATCAGGGGAATGTTGTTGAGCATGTATATGGTCTGCTCGACTCCGGTGGACGCGTTCACGTTGCCTCCGAACGAAGCGCCTATGCTCTGGAGCCAGTCGAGTATGCCCTTGCCGGGGAAGTTCTTGGTCCCGTTGAAGCACATGTGCTCGAGGAAGTGGGCGAGACCGTCCTGGTCGGGAGTCTCCTGGATTGCGCCGACATTGGTGGCGAGGTAGAATTCGGCGCGGTCGGCCGGCTTGTCGTTATGACGTATATAGTAGGTCATTCCGTTGTCGAGCTTGCCGACCCTCGTCGCGGGGTCGTTGGGTAGTTGAGGGAGCTGGGGCAGCTGCTGCCCGTATCCCAAAATGACTGCGCCGAGAAGCGCAGCCATTAAAGTGATGAATTTTCTTATCATATTCATTGATAAAGATTTGTAAGCTTATTTGCCTGCGAGCCTCTTGTAGGTCTCAAGACGGACTCTGGCGAATTCCTCGGTCTTCTCAAGAAGTTCGGCGGCGTGTTCGGGGAAGAGCTTGTAGAGCGAGGCGAACCTCACCTCTCCCTTCAGGAAGTCCTGGAACCTGCTCCAGTCGGGCTCCTTGGAGTCGAGGGTGAAGGGGTTCTTGCCCTGCTCCTCGAGAGCGGGATTGTAGCGGTAGAGCTGCCAGTATCCGCACTCTACGGCGAGCTTCTCCTCCTTCTGGCTCAGGCCCATTCCGGCCTTGAGGCCATGGTTGATGCAGGGCGAGTACGCTATGATGAGCGAAGGTCCGTCGTAGGCCTCGGCCTCCTTGATGGCGTTGAGGAACTGCACGGGGCTTGCTCCCATCGCAACCTGGGCCACATACACATAGCCGTAGCTCATGGCCATCATTCCGAGATCCTTCTTGCGTATCTTCTTGCCGGAAGCCGCGAACTTGGCTATGGCTCCCACGGGGGTGGACTTGGATGACTGTCCTCCGGTGTTGGAGTACACTTCGGTGTCGAGCACGAGCACGTTCACATTCTCGCCTGATGCGAGCACATGGTCGAGTCCGCCGTAGCCTATGTCGTAGCCCCATCCGTCACCGCCGAAGATCCACTGGCTGCGGGCGGGTATGAAATGCTTGAGCTGGAGCAGGGACTTGCAGGTCTCGCAACCGCATTCCTCCATGAGGGGGACGAGCTTGTCGCAGACTTCGCGGGTGTTGGCGTAGTCGCCGCGCCCGTCCAGCCACTGCCTGAACAGGGCCTTGATCTCGTCGCTGCAGTCGGGGCAGTCCAGACCCTTGGTCATCAGGGCGGCCACGGTCTCGCGTATGCGCTCTGAGCCGAGTCTCATTCCGAGACCGAACTCGGCGTTGTCCTCGAACAGCGAGTTCTGCCATGCGGGGCCGTGACCCTGGGCGTTGGTGCAGTAGGGTGATGCGGGGAACGAAGCTCCGTAGATGGAAGAGCATCCGGTCGCGTTGGCGATCATCATGTGGTCGCCGAAGAGCTGGGTGATGTTCTTGATGTAGGGCGTCTCGCCGCATCCGGCGCAGGCTCCGGAGAACTCGAACAGAGGCTGGGAGAACTGGGAGTTCTTCATGTTTGCCTTGGGATCGAACGGAGTCTTGTAGCCGACCTTCGCATTGAGCCAGTCGAATCCGGCCTGGTCGTCGACATGGTCCATGTAAGGCTCCATGACGAGGGCCTTGTCCTTCGCGAGGCAGACATCCACGCAGTTGCCGCATCCGGTGCAGTCGGCGACTGACACTGCGAGCGCGTACTTGTATTCCTTGAGGTTGGCCTTGCCGTCGGTGATCTTGACTCCGGCGGGAGCTGCGGCTGCCTCGTCGGCGGTCAGCAGGAACGGGCGTATCGCGGCGTGAGGGCAGACGAACGCGCAGGTGTTGCACTGTATGCACTTCTCTGAATCCCATACGGGCACGTTCACGGCGACGCCGCGCTTCTCGTAGGCTGAAGTGCCGGCGGGCATGGTTCCGTCGCTGTAGGGCAGGAAGGCGCTCACGGGCAGCGTGTCGCCGCACTGGGCGTTGACCACGTCGGCGATTTCCTTGACGAACGGTGTCGCGAGCCGGCTGGCGTTGTGGTTCACGAACTTGGCGTTGATGTCGGCCCATTCCGCGGGAACCTTGACCTCGACATACTCGCCTCCGCGGTCGATGGCCGCGTAGTTCATGTTCACGACGTTCTCGCCCTTCTTGCCGTAGGACTTGAGGGCCGCGTCCTTCATGTACTTCACGGCGTCGTCGACGGGGATGATGCCGGAGATGCGGAAGAACGCGCTCTGGAGTATGGTGTTGGTGCGTCCTCCGAGTCCTATCTCCTCGGCTATCTTGGTGGCGTTGATGATGTAGAACCTGATCTTCTTGCGTCCGATCACCGACTTCACATAGTCGGGGATGCGCTTCACGGTCTCCTCCTCGTCCCAGAGGGAGTTGAGCAGGAAGCTGCCGCCTTCCTTGATGCCCTTGAGCACATCGTATTTCTCGAGGTATGAAGGCACGTGGCAGGCCACGAAGTCGGGGGTGTTGACGAGGTAGGGGGCCTTGATGGGGGCCTTGCCGAACCTCAGGTGAGAGCAGGTGTAGCCGCCGGACTTCTTGGAGTCGTAGTCGAAGTATGCCTGGCTGTAGAGGTCGGTATGCGTGCCGATGATCTTGATGGTGTTCTTGTTGGCGCCCACGGTTCCGTCGGAGCCGAGTCCGTAGAACTTGCATTCGGTCGTGCCCTTCTTCATGATGGATATCTCTCCCTTGGTGGGAAGGCTCTTGAAGGTCACGTCGTCGACGATGCCTATGGTGAAGTCGGCCTTGGGCTCCTTGCGGTCGAGGTTGTCATAGACCGCGATGATCTGCGAGGGCGTGGTGTCCTTGGATGACAGTCCGTAGCGGCCGCCGATCACGAGGGGAGCGTTCTCCCTGCCCTGGAACAGCGCCTTGACATCGAGGAACAGGGGCTCTCCGAGGGCTCCGGGCTCCTTGGTCCTGTCGAGCACCGCGATTTTCCTGACGCTCCTGGGCAGCACCTTGAGGAAGTATTTCTCGGAGAAGGGGCGGTAGAGGTGGACGGTTATCAAGCCGTACTTGCGGCCCTTGGTGGCCAGATAGTCGATGGTCTCCCTGATGGTCTCGGTGACGGAGCCCATTGCGACGATTATGCATTCGGCGTTCTTGTCGCCGTAGTATTCGAAGGGACGGTACTGGCGTCCGGTGAGTTCGCCGACTTCGCCCATGTAGCGCGCCACTATGTCCGGAACGGCTTCATATACCTGGTTGCGGGACTCTACCGCCTGGAAATACACGTCTCCGTTCTGGGCCGTTCCCCTCGTCACGGGAGCCTCGGGGTTCAGCGCGCGGGCGCGGAAGTTCTCGAGAGCCTTCTCGCTGACCAGCTTCTTCAGGTCCTCCTCGTCGATGGCCTCGATCTTCTGGATTTCATGCGAGGTGCGGAAGCCGTCGAAGAAATGCAGGAAGGGGACTGACGCCTTGATGGCTGACAGATGGGCCACCGCCGCGAGGTCCTGGGCCTCCTGTACCGAACCGGAAGCCAGCATGGCGAAACCGGTCTGGCGGCATGCCATCACGTCCTGATGGTCACCGAAGATGGAGAGGGCGTGCGAAGCGAGCGCGCGTGCCGACACGTGGAACACCGCGGGCAGCATCTCTCCGGCTATCTTGTACATGTTCGGAATCATCAGGAGGAGTCCCTGCGATGCGGTATAGGTGGTGGTCAGAGCGCCTGCCTGCAATGAGCCGTGCACTGCTCCCGCGGCACCGGCCTCGCTCTGCATCTCCGTTACCTTTACGGTCTCACCCCAGAGGTTCTTCTTGCCGTGAGCGGCCCACTCGTCGATGTTCTCCGCCATAGTCGAAGAAGGTGTGATAGGGTAGATGGCCGCGTGCTCGCTGAAAAGGTAGGCGATGTTGGACGCAGCCTGATTACCGTCACAGGTAATGAATTTCTTTTCTTTGGACATAGCTATGTATTAGTTTTGTTTGTTTTGTTGGTTGATTCCAAAAAAGGCATAATCATTACAAATATAACCAAATTTTCGGTATATCCTTTATTCTCCGGCGTTAATTGCTTCTCTTTCCGTCCGCAGGCGGTGTAGCCTGCAGAGAGGCTTGCCGCCCGCGGCAGTGAGCGGGCGATGCCCGAAGCGCAGCGGAGGAGCATCGATGAAGCGCAGCGGAACCTCGAAGCAGGCTACACCGCCTCCGGACGCTCTTCCGGGAAACAAAAATACTCCCGACAGCAAAATGCCTGCCGGGAGTATCCTGTGTCTTGAAAAACGGCTGTCTGGGGCCTATTCGACCAGCTTCGCCACCTCGCTGGCCGCAAGCAGGTAGCAACCCGTGCCGAAGTCCTCGAAATCGGGGATGCGGTCGTAGGTTGCGGGCTGCGCCTCCTTGGGTTCCTTGCCGGAACCCTGGGAATAGCCGATGAAGCCGTTGTCGTGGATGCATATCCTGTTGAGACCGTTCCAGGCCTTCACGAGAGCCGGCATATAGGTTCCGGCGTCCAGCAGTCCGGTGCGGATTCCGTAGGCTATGCCGTAGATGAACAGCGAGGTTCCGGTAGCCTCGGGGCCGCCGAAGTCGTCGGGGTCGGCGAGCGAGCAGTTCCAGGTGCCGTCGCTCCTCTGGACCTTCAGCAGGGCCTCGCACATGGCCTTGAGGTCGGCTTCGTAGACATCCCTGTGGGCGGCGTCCTCGGGGAGCTCCTCAAGCACGCGCACATAGGCGGCCACGACCCAGCCGTTGCCCCTCGACCAGTAGCACTCCTTGCCGTTCGGGGTCTTGTAGGGCGGGCAGAAGTCGGCGTCGCGCCACCACAGGCCGTCCTTCTCGTTGAAGAACTGGTCGCGCGACCACTTGTACATCTCCCA
>CALVAD010000042.1 GCA_944325495.1 uncultured Bacteroidales bacterium
ATAATGGGCGCGTCCGGTTCAGGCAAGTCCACGCTTCTCAACATACTCGGGATTCTCGACAACTATGATTCCGGGGAATACCGCATCGACGGGAACCTGATATGGGGCCTCAGCGAAAGACAGGCGGCCGAATACCGCAACAAGCTGATAGGTTTCGTGTTCCAGTCGTTCAACCTCATATCTTTCAAGACAGCCGTGGAGAATGTCGAGCTGCCTCTGTTCTATCAGGGCGTCGGCCGCAGGAAGCGCCGTGAACTCGCGATGGAGTATCTCGACCGGCTCGGTCTCGCCAACTGGGCCTCGCACTATCCCAACGAGATGTCCGGCGGGCAGAAGCAGAGGGTCGCGATAGCCCGCGCGCTGATAACGAATCCGAAGATCATCCTCGCCGACGAACCTACCGGGGCGCTGGACTCGAAGACCTCCGAGGAAGTGATGCAGCTGCTCGGAGAGCTCAACAGGCGCGACGGGGTGACCGTCATAGTCGTGACGCACGAGAGCGGCGTGGCCAACTGCACCGACCGCATAATCCACATCAAGGACGGGGTCATAGGCAAGATAGAAGACAACCGCGGACATCATGCGTCCCGCTTCGGCGCTGACACTATAATGAAATGAGGGATCTTTTCACCGAAATAGTCGAAAGCGTGCGCCGCAACAAGCTGCGCACCTGCCTGACGGGCTTCGCGGTCGCATGGGGCATATTCATGATCATCGTGCTGCTCGGTGCGGGCAACGGAGTGCTCAATGCGTTCATGATGGGCGGCAGCGTGCTGTCCACCAATACGATGCGTGTCAGCGGCGGCTGGACCTCAAAACCTTATGCCGGCTTCGAGACCAACCGTACCATAGAGCTTGACGAAGGCGACGTCGACCTGACGGGGAGCGGCATTTTCGCCGGGAACATTGACGATGTGACCGCGACCGTCCGCACTTCCGTGACCATCAACAACGGCGACAGGTACAGCAGCGGCAATATCGAGGGCAGTTTCCCCGAAAGGGCCTTGATGGAGAAGATAGAGATGCTGCACGGGCGCTTCATAAATCCCAATGACATCCGGGAACTGCGCAAGGTGGCCGTGATTCCGGAGACTCTTGCGGAGCGTCTGGTCGACAGTCCGGAGGAAGTGCCGGGGCTCGTCGGCGAAAACATCAAGGTGGACGGTCTGGTCTTCAAAGTCGTCGGTGTCACGAAGGCCGACATGATGACCAACAGCAACATGATATACGCGCCGTTCAGCACAGTGCGCACCATCTGGAATCCGGGTGACGAGATCGGCGACCTCACTTTCACCTTCCACGGTCTGGAGACGGAGGAGCAGCATGAGATTTTCGAGAAAGACTACAAGGCCGTGGTCAACCGCCGTCACAATGCGGCGCCGGACGATGAAAGCGCGCTATGGATATGGAACCGGGCTCTCCAGAACATGCAGATGCAGAAGGGACGCAACATCCTGACGACCGCCTTGTGGATAGTCGGGCTGTTCACGCTGCTCAGCGGCGTGGTTGGCGTGAGCAACATCATGCTGATCACCGTCAAGGAGCGCACCCACGAGTTCGGAATACGCAAGGCCATAGGCGCGAGCCCCTGGAGCATCACCAAGCTGATCATCGCCGAGAGCGTGAGCATCACGGCCTTCTTCGGCTATATAGGCATGATACTCGGAATGCTCGCCTGCGAGGTGCTCGACAAGACCGTGGGCCAGTCGTCGTCGACCATAATGGGGGAGCAGATCTCGATATTCGTCGACCCGACCGTGGGCGTCGACGTGGCGATAGAGGCCACCCTCGTGCTCATAGTCGCCGGCACGATAGCGGGGTTCTTCCCGGCCCGCAGGGCGGCTAAAGTCAGACCCATAGAAGCACTCAGGGCGGAATGAGATTCGATTTGGACACATTCACGGAGATCACCGATTCGCTGACCCGCAACAAGAGCCGCAGCCTCCTGACAGGTTTCGGCATATTCTGGGGCATCTTCATGCTGCTGTTCCTGATGGGCGGCGGTCAGGGAGTCAAGGACATGCTCTACCGCAATTTCGAGGGATTCGCGACGAACACCACGGTCGTCGTGTCCGACCGCACCTCGAAGCCCTACGCCGGTTTCCAGCGCGGGCGCTACTGGGATCTTACCTACAACGACGTGGACAGGCTCAAGGCCATGGTGCCCGGGCTGGAGACCGTGACTCCGGAAGTCAGCAACTGGGGCCAGACGGCGGTCTACGGGGAGCACAGCGTGGACGTCAATGTGAAAGGCGTATATGCCGACTACTCGAAAATAGAGACTCCGAAGATCAAGTACGGCCGCTTCCTCAACGAGACCGACATTCTCCAGGAACGCAAGGTCTGCGTGATAGGCAGGCATATCTACAACTCCCTGTTCCCCGGAGGCGGCGACCCCTGCGGCCGGCGCATCAAGGTCGGGCCGGTGTATTACCAGATAGTCGGAGTGGATTTCAGCGCCGGCAACATCAGCATCAACGGGTCGGCCGACATGTCCGTCACGGTACCGCTTCCGGTGGCCCAGAAAGTCTACAGCCGCGGCAACGTGGTGGATGTCATCTGCATGACGGGGAAGTCCGGAGTGCGCATGTCCACGCTTGAGGACGATGTGCGCGAGATCATGGCCCGTGAGCACAAGTTCGCCCCCGACGACATGCAGGCGCTTTTCATCCTCAACACGGAGGAGATGTTCGCGCTCGTGGACAACCTGTTCATCGGAATCAACTTCCTGATTCTGCTTATCGGCCTCGGAACCATACTTGCCGGAGCCATAGGCGTGAGCAATATCATGATGGTCACGGTCAAGGAGCGTACGACCGAAATAGGCATACGCCGCGCGATAGGCGCGACCCCCTGGGACATACTTTCGCAGATCATTATGGAGAGCATTACCCTGACGCTGCTCGCAGGATGCCTCGGAATTGTGTTCTCGGTGTTCATGCTGGGCGCCCTGGAGGTCATCAACGGCGACGGCACCGTGTTCCAGGTGGACTTCTGGACCGCCGTGGTGTCCGCCCTGCTGCTGACCGTGTTGGGGGTTCTTGCCGGACTTGCGCCCGCGTCCCGCGCAATGCACATCAAGCCCGTGGATGCGATGAGAGACGAATAATATAAAATGACAGAATAAATGAAAAAGGTTTTCAAGTACATCGTGCTCGCCCTGCTGGCGGCAGTCATAATCGGAACCTTCGTGTTCCTGTTCCAGAAGTCCCGTCCGGAGGTGGTCCGCTGGCAGGAGCTGGAGGCCACGGTCATGGACATAAGGAAGACCACCGTGGTCACGGGCAAGATAGAGCCGCGCAACGAGGTGGACATAAAGCCGCAGATCAACGGCATCATCTCCGAAATCTACAAGGAGGCCGGAGAGCAGGTCGAGGAGAACGAGGTGATAGCCAAGCTCAAGGTCATTCCCGACATGAGCTCGCTGAGCTCCGCCGAGTCGCGCGTGCGTCTCGCCGACATCAATCTCAATCAGGCTCAGACCGACTACGAGCGCGAGAAGCTGCTCTACGACAAGGATCTTGTGAGCGCCGAGGAATATGACCAGGTGCTCCAGGCACTGAACCAGGCCAAGGAGGAAAGGGCGGCCGCCCAGGAGGCCCTTGAGGTAATCCGCGACGGCGTCTCATCCTCCAACGCTACGGAGAGCTCCACGCTCGTGCGTTCCACTATAACGGGCCTCATTCTCGACGTGCCCGTAAAGGTCGGTAATTCCGTGATACAGGCCAATACCATGAACGACGGAACCACCGTGGCGACCGTCGCCGACATGTCGGACCTGATTTTCGACGGCAACATCGACGAGACGGAGGTGGGCTCGCTCCGCGAGGGCATGCCCATGCTGATCAGCGTCGGGGCGCTTCCCGGCTACAGCTCCTCCGCGACTCTGGAGTACATCGCTCCGAAAGCCGTCGAGGAGAACGGGGCCAACCAGTTCGAGATAAAGGCGGCGGTGGACGTGAACGGCGACTACGTGATGCGTTCGGGCTACAGCGCGAATGCCGAGATCGTGCTGCAGGAGGCGCTGCAGGTGGTTTCCGTACCCGAGAGCGCTCTGGAGTTCGAGGGCGACAGCTGCTATGTCTATCTCAAGAAAGCGGAGGACGACTATGAGCGCGTGGCTGTGACCACCGGTCTGAGCGACGGCATCAACATAGAGGTCAGGTCGGGACTGGAACCCGGCGACAAGGTGCGCGGAATACGGATAATCAACGAGTAACGGCCATGAAGCGTCAATTTTTATTTGCTTTCCTGCTGTCTTTCCCCGCCGTCCTTACGGCGCAGGAGCCTCACCACGGCCCATGGAGCCTGGAAGAGTGCATGGAATACGCGCTTGAGAACAATATTACCGTGCGTCAGAGCGAGGTCGCCCTGCAGCAGAAGGAGGTGGAGCTGAACACCGCGAAGAACCGCAGGCTGCCCGGCGTGAGCGCTTCCGCATCGGAGAACCTTTCGTTCGGACGAGGCCTAACGGCGGACAACACCTACACGAACTCGAACACGACTTCGACTTCGTTCAGTCTCGGTGCTGAAATCCCGATTTTCCAGGGATTCGACATCAACAACGGCGTCAAGCTCGGCAAGCTCGGGCTCGCCGCCGCGACCGAGGATCTGGAGAAGGCCCGGGACGACATCAGGGTCAGCGTGGCCCAGGCGTATGTGGAGATTCTGTACAATCAGGAGATGTACAAGGTCGCGGCCGCCCAGGCGGAGCATGACGCCGGGCTACTCGAACAGGTGAAGGCCCGCAAGCTGGCCGGAAAGGTCAGCGAGGCCGAGGTGTCGGCCCAGCAGGCCACACTTGCGCAGAGCCGGCTCTCGGAGACCCAGGCGAGGAACAACCTCCAGCTTGCGCTGCTGGACCTCACCCAGCTGCTGGAGCTGCCTTCACCCGAAGGTTTCGGCATCGTCGCTCCTTCGGTGGAGAGTTTCGAGCTCCAGCTGCTGGAGAATCCCGAGTCCATCTACGCGCAAGCCGTGGATCTCAAGCCCGCCGTGAAGTCGGCGCTGCTCAATCTCGAATACGCCGAGGTGAACATCGCGCGCGCCAAGGGCGCCTATCTGCCCAGCCTGTCGCTTACCGGAGGCATAGGGACGAACTACTATACGACCTCCCGCATGAGTTCCGACAGTTTCGCCGACCAGATGAAGAACAACTTTAGCCAGTATGTGGGACTGTCGCTGAGCATTCCGATTTTCGCGCGCTTCTCCACGAGGAATTCCGTGCGCAACGCCGAGCTCAGCTACGAAAACCAGCAGCTCCAGCTCGAAAGCGTGAAGAAGTCTCTCTACAAGGAGATACAGCAGGCGTATTACAACGCCGTGGCCGCCCAGTCGAAATACTCCAGCAGCCTGGAATCCGCCGAGAGCGCAAGGCTGCACTACGAACTGACCGATGAGAAATACCGCGCCGGCAAGGCCGACATCGCCGATTACAACGATGCCCGGAACAGCTGGCTCAGCGCCGAGTCGGATTTCGTGCGCTCCAAATACGAATGTCTGTTCCAGACCCGGCTGCTCGACTTCTACAAGGGAGAGGCCATAGTCTTCTGAAGAATTTACTATATTTGGTCCTGACCAAAATTCGACTCGCATGAAAAGGTTTCTGTCACTTGCACTTTTTGCCGTCTTTGCCTCCGTTTCCATGGCCGGAGCGCAGACGCATACGACAAGACAAGGCTACAGCCTTCCCGACAATGAAATCTCCGTCTACTACGGACAGGGGACTTACACGCAGCTGTCCATGGCGCTCGGAGGCGCGTTCGGCACGGCCTTCACCTTCGGCGCCGCCCGTCTGGATGAACTCACTTCCACCGGCGCCATAGGAGTTGAATACCATCGCTATGTCCACAGGAGCATTGCGGTCGGAGGCGTCTTCGGCTATGAAGGCGGCACCATGAGATTTGCGACGATATCCGGAACCGATGAAGACGGCGAACCGGTCTATGATTCGGACGCCTCCTCCGATTCGGGAAATTATTCCTTCTTCCAGCTGATGCCGTCGGTGGCGTTCAAGTGGTTCAGCCTTCCGCATGTCAGCATGTACTCGCGTATAGCGTTGGGCGCGATGCTCGGGGTGTCCGGCAACGACACGAGCGTCTCTTTTGCGTTCCAGGCGTCTCCGGTGGGCATAGATTTCGGCGTTACCAGGTTCCGCGGTTTTCTTGAAGCCGGTTTCGGCTGTCACGGCATACTTACGGCCGGTCTGAGGTTCTGCTTCTGATATTGCCGGGGCGGGGCGGATCCGGCCCGAATTTCACGGCCGGATGCTGCCGAAAGTCGAGGATTATTCGTAAATTCGGGCTTGATGCGGGCTGACGGGCTCCTCGGGTCCGGTTACGGCCTGTGCGGACAGGAACAATTCAATCTTCAGAATATGCCAAAGACCGTACTTGTTTCCGGCGGCGCCGGATTTATCGGAAGCCATGTGACGGTGGAGCTGTCGCAGGCCGGTTATGATGTAGTGATAGCGGACAACATGTCCAATTGCGACGAGACGAACTACGAAGGCGTCTGCCGCATTCTCGGCAGGAAGCTGCCGCTCGTCAAGATGGACTTCTGCGACTCCGCGGCCGTCGGCAGGCTTTTCGCCGACTACCATATCGACGCCGTGATTCACTTCGCGGCCTTCAAGGCTGTCGGGGAGTCGGTGTCCGAGCCGCTCAAGTATTACCGCAACAATCTCGAGTCTTTCCTCAACATCGTGGAGGAGGCGAAGCGCCAGGGCGGCTGCAACATTCTGTTCTCATCGTCCGCGACGGTCTACGGAGTGGCGGAGAAACTTCCCGTGACGGAGCAGACGCCGCGTCAGCCGGCCACCTCTCCCTACGGCAACACCAAGCAGATATGCGAGGACGTGCTCAGGGACAGCGTGCATGCCTACAAGGGAGTCAGGGGCATAGCCCTGCGCTATTTCAACCCTATCGGCGCGCATCCTTCAGCCTTGATCGGCGAGCTTCCCCGCGGAGTGCCCAACAACCTCGTGCCGTTCATCACCCAGACGGCCATAGGCAAGAGGGAGTGCCTTTCCGTGTTCGGCAACGACTACGACACGCCCGACGGAACCTGCCTGCGCGATTATATCGACATCGTCGATCTGGCGAAGGCTCATGTCTGCGCGGTTTCCAGGATGCTGGACGGCAGGATGAAGGAGGACTATGAGATATTCAACATCGGCACCGGACGTCCCGTCTCCGTGCTGGAGCTCATAAATTCCTTCGAAAAGGTCAACGGCCTCAAACTCAACTGGAAGTTCGCTCCCCGCAGGGCCGGCGATGTTCCTGCTATCTGGGCCGACACCTCGCTTGCCAACAGCGAACTCGGCTGGAAGGCGGAGCGCAGCGTGGACGAGACTCTCGCCGCGGCCTGGGCCTGGGAGAAGCACATCGCGGGACGGAATTAGCGTCATCTTGATTTGCAGGGAATGCCGCACCGGCAGCCAAAGCTGTTCCGGGGCGGCGGACCTTATGGCGACGGAGCATGTATGTAGGAATAATCAGTGACACCCACGGCGTGTTCAGCGACGGTTTCAGGAAATTCCTGGAGCCCGTCGATGTCGTATGGCATGCCGGCGATTTTGGAGGAGGAATCGGTTTTGCCGAACAGCTGGCCGCATTCAAGCCGCTGATCGGAGTCTACGGCAACTGCGACGGTCAGGACATACGCCTTGAATATCCGGAGTCAAAGTTCATCGAAGCCGAGGGCCTGCGCGTCCTGCTGAAGCATATCGGCGGTTCGCCCGGCCATTATGACAAGGACGCCAGGGTGCTGCTCGACGCATATCATCCGGACGTGTTCGTCTGCGGGCATTCTCATATCCTCAAGGTCATGAACGACCGGCAGCGCAATCTGCTCTATATCAATCCCGGGGCTGCGGGAATCCAGGGCTGGCATGTGGTGCGCACCGCCCTGCGCGTCAGGCTCGACGCCGGACGCCTGCACGACATGGAGGTCTTCCAGCTTCCCAAGTCTTGCTGACTTTTCTTTTTTCGGGAAGCTCGTTTTCGTTGACCTCGACTTTAGCCTGGTCCTTTTCCTGTGTCTTGTCAGTTTCCATGACAGAAGTCTTTCTTTAAGTTTAACACAATGCAATTTAGGCAATTGCGGGCAGAAAACAAATTTTTCTACAGCAGTTTCTCCAGTCTGCCGAGAGCTTCGAGGAAGTAGTAGTCGGCATAGCTGAGCGGCACGTCGACCTCGGAACCTTTGCCCAGATGACCTACGCTGTGCTTCAGGATGAAGCCTCCGTTGGTGCCGGGCTCGGCCATATAGGCGGGTGAAGCCAGCGAGCGCAGCTGTTTTTCGGCGAGGGTGCGCCATCTGTCGGAATCGCCGGATTTGTCGAGAGTGCTCAGCTCCAGAAAGGCCGAGGCCATGATTGCTCCTGCAGATGCATCCCGCAACGCGTCCGGAATATCAGGAGCGTCAAAATCCCAGTACGGTATGCCGTCTTCCGGCAGATTGGGATTGTC
>CALVAD010000043.1 GCA_944325495.1 uncultured Bacteroidales bacterium
ATATATCCATCCCTGATGTCGCTTTTCTTCAGGTTATGCACATCCGAATACCGGAGTCCGGTGAAGCAGCAGAACAAAAAGACATCCCTCACCCGTTCCAGATATTGCTTCGTTTCGGATATCTGATAGTTTTTGAGTTGGTTCAGTTCTTCCCACGTAAGGAATATCACCTTTTTCGGGGTGCTCCGCAATTTGGGATTGAAATCTTCATAGGCATTGTTCATGCAATACCCCTTCTTGGTACACCAGCGCAGAAACCATTTCAGGTAAGCGACCTGTTTCATGATGGATGTGTTCCGCATGTCTTCTGTGTCTTTCAGGAAATTCACATACTTTGTCAGCTTGGGTTCGTCCAGCGATTCAAAAGTCAGTCCCTTGTCAAACTTTTCAAGGTGCTTCCTTACTGCGGCAAACTTCTCATAGGTGGCATCTGACCAGCCGTTTTGCGTGCCGCATTCCTTGATGAATTCGTCAAACACCTCCAAAGGAAGAAACATCACCGGGGCTTGTTCCTCCTCTTCCTTTTTCCCGTCATGCAATCTGTTGAATGCATCCTTTACCTGCTCGGTAGTCGGCATGAATCCCTGCACCTCGAACTCCTTGAATATGTTCTGTATTTCGGTATAGTATCTCAGCAAGTCCGCATTGATTTCCGATGCGCTTTGCTTCAGCTTGTTGGTGCATCCATTCTTTACCCGCTGCTTGTCTGCATCCCATTTGGCGACATCAATGCGGTAGCCCGTTGTGAACTCGATGCGATGGCTGGCAAAAACTACACGCATACGGATAGGGACATTCTCCACGATTGGCACTCCGTTCTTCTTCCGGCTTTCCAATGAAAAGATGATGTTTCGTTTGATATTCATAATTGGGTGCATTTGAAATTCAACACCCAAATATACACCCAATAATTGAAATGGCAAAAGGTATTTAATGATATTTAGTAATATAGTAGGTTTGTAATAACTTGATTATTATCAGTATATTGCAATCTTATGAAATTTCTTGATTGTGTAAGTTAAAGTCCCGTCCGCACCGCCCAAACCCCTTGCAGAGCACTCTGCGAGGGGTTTGTCGTTAAACCGGACCGTCACAATATCTTCATGGCGATATGCGCACAAGCCTCGGCATCCGCGAGTGCGTTGTGGTGATCTTCAAGGACATGGCCGCAGGCCGCGGAGACGGTTTGCAGCTTGTGGTCCGGCAGGAGCAGGCCGAAGACGCGGCGCGAGGCGGCGCAGGTGTCACGGAACTCATAATCGGGATAATCCATCTGATACACGCGGAAAACCGCCTTCAGGCAGCCCTCGTCGAAACGGCTGTTGTGCGCCACCAGCGGCAGCCCCTCGACCATCGGCGCCACCTTCGCCCATACTTCCGGGAACACCGGAGCGTCCTCCGTATCCTCCGCACACAGATCGTGCACGCGACAGCAGAACCACTGGTAATACTCCGGCTCCGGGTGGATGAGGCTGTAGAACTCGTCGACTATCTCCCCTCCTCTCACGACCACCACCCCGACCGAGCACACGCTGCTCGGACATTCGTTGGCCGTCTCGAAATCTATTGCCGCGAAATCCTTCATCGACTGCAAAAATATCAATTTCCGCCGACATCGGGACGCTGCGCGGAACATGGCGGGCTACACTGCCGGAGTCTCTTGGAATAATCCTGAAATGTCCTATCTTTGCAGAAGCAGGCGCCGCCTGCAGGCCAGAACGCAACCACAAAAAACACCATCCCATGATCAACTCAATCAACATCAGCATGATCCGCCAGCTGTGCGACAAGGCAGGCATAGCCAATTCAATCGACGACGACGGAGACATAAGAATCCTTCTGTCGGCAGACTCGGACTTCGGCCACAACGTAGCCGTCTACATCAACGTATCGAAGGACAAATGGCTCAGGATCTTCGCCCTCGCGGGATTCGAAGTCCCGCAGGAAAGACTGGCGGAAGCCATGATACGCATGAACGACTACAACCGCAAAGGCGATCTCCTGAAAGCCTATCTGACCGAAAAGGGAAGGGTCATCGTGGAGCGCTACGAACTGATAGACGAATATGTCTCGGAGGAATTCATCCTCGAGAACTGCATAAAGCTTTTCCCCGACAAGGCGTGGAAATTCTTCAAGGAGAACTTCGCCGACTTCTGATAGAACGGGACTCCGGATACGAAGCCGTTCCCGAACATCCGATTAACAACACGACTTCGTTCCGGCTTCCGGCCACTGCAGGAAAAAGAGGCCTGAAATCAGATGCTGCTGTCGTCTGGCATCAGCAGCCAGCATACGAGGTATAGAAATATTCCTACACCGAACAGCAGGACAAGCAACGCCCATGCTATCCGCACCACCGTCGGGTCAATGCCGAAATACTTCGCCACTCCGGAGCATACTCCGGCTATCTTCTTGTCACCAAGGGATTTCGTCAAGCGCTTTGTCATATTCTATGATTTAGTCGGGAGATAAAAATACGAATAATTCCGGAAAAGAAATCAATGCTGCACGGAAAGCCAGGCGGAAGTATCGAAGCGGCCGAGTTCCGACAGGATGTGCCGCGTCTCGGCCTCCGTGTCCGGAGCCCTGAGCAATGCGCCTGAAACCGCCACTCCGTCGACTCCGGACTCCATTATCTGCGCGACATCTTCAGAAGTGATGCCGCCGATGGCGACGACAGGAAGCCCTATGCCGGCATCCCGGCATTCCGACATCACCTTCCTGTAACCTTCAAGCCCCAGCAGGGGGCTGAGCTTTTGCTTTGTCTGCGTGAAGCGGAAAGGCCCCAGCCCTATATAATCCGCTCCTTGCCCGGCCGCAGCCGCGATATCCTCGAAGCAGTTTGCGGTCGCCCCGATTATGCACCCGCCTCCAAGCCGCCGTCGTGCCTCGGACACAGGCATGTCGTTCCTGCCCAGATGCACCCCGTCAGCGCCGAGAGGCCCGACCAGATGCACCCTGTCGTCGAGTATCAGCCTGGCACCATAATGCCGGCACATCTCCGCCAGCCGTCGCCCGACGGAAAGGAATTCCTCATCGGAAGCCTCCTTCATGCGCAGCTGCACCCATCTGCAGCCGCCTTTCAGCACCGCTTCGGCCCCCGACAGTTCGTCATGGCCTCCGCCCTTATGAGTAATGAACTGCAACATATTCAGATATACCTTACAATCTCGTCGATGACCCTCCTGATACCCTCCGGCGAGCAGTCCCTCCAGACATGTCCGAGCAGCGCCGCACCTCCGAAGCCGTATTCCTTCAGCAACGGGAAATGCTCCGGACGCACCCCGCCGAGAGCATAGACATGGCTGTCGATCAGCGTTCCCGTCGCAGCTCTCAGCTGCGGATCCGTGAACGACGACATATATCCCTTTTTTGAAATGCTGTCGAAAATCGGACTCAGGAACAGGTAGTCCGCATCCCGGCATGCGGCAAGCTCCTCCAGCGAATGACAGGAACGGCTCACGAGCCCGCTCCAGCCTTCGGGGACATCCGGGAAGCGCGATGTCGGATGCACCCCGCCGAGACCGTATTCCGGGGCCAGACACAGGTGATCCTGAAGCGTAATGCGCGGACGGAATTCCTCCGGCAGCGCCTCCACCAGCCCGCGCATCTGAAGTTCGGCCGATCCGGGCTTGCGCAGATGCACCCTGCAGCAGTCCAGCCCTCCGAGCAGGACCGCCAGCGCCTCCACCTCCCCCGGAAGGAACTGCGGCGGCGTGATGACGACTATATGGAATACCGGACGGTCCATTTCACGCAAAAATAAGGAATACTTCAGGATACGCAAAGAGCCGCGGGGCGATATAATATGTTACATAATTGTTAACGGATGATTACCAATTGATTAAAACGACACGCCGATATTGTGGAAGCTCCGGCCGCTGCCTACCTTTGCGGGCGGAAAGCCGGAAACGGGCAATCAGGACTTCAAGCTTGAAGCTATGACAGGAAAAAAACTCGTATTTTCGATCCTTCTGACAATATGCCTCCAGGCAAGCGGCCACGCACAGCGCGTCAAGGGCAGCGACACCCTTCTTCCATTGACACAGGAACTCGCAGAAATCTATCTCAATGAACATCCCGGAGCCGAAGTCATCGTGACCGGAGGCGGCAGCGGAGTGGGGATAGCCGCGCTGCCCGAGAACACCACCGACATCGCGATGGCCTCCCGCCGCATCAAGTTCAGCGAGAAAATGAAGTTTGCGGAAATAGGGCTGGACGCCCGGGAGGTCATAGTCGCCTACGACGCCCTCGCGGTGGTCGTAAACCCCTCGAACCCGGTCGACAGCCTCACGCGCGAGCAGCTGGAAGCCATATTCCGCGGCAAGATAACGAACTGGAAGGAAGTCGGCGGCGAAGACTGCAAGATAGTCGTATACTCGCGCGAAACCTCCTCCGGAACCTATGAATTCTTCAAGGAAAGCGTGCTGGACAACAAGAACTACATGAGCAGCATACTTTCGATGCCGGCCACCGGAGCCATAATCCAGTCGGTCAGACAGACGAAGGGCGCGATAGGCTACATCGGGCTCGCCTACCTCAACCGGTATGTCAAGCCGCTCGCCGTCTCATACGACGGCGGCCGGCACTACGCCTTCCCTTCGGTGGAGACAGCCTCCGACGGTTCATATCCCATCGTCAGGCCGCTCTACTACTATTATGATTCCAGGAAGGAGGCCGAAGTAAGCCCCTTCATCTCCTTCGCGCTCTCTCCGGAGGGCCAGGAATCCGTGCTCGAACAGGGCTTCGTGCCGGTAAAAGACGAAGAAAAATGAAAAGATTTCTCGAAAAGGCCGTCAGGTGGCTGCTTACCGCCAGCGGCTTCGTGACCAGCATAGTCATACTGCTGATTATCGGCTTCCTTTTCACCGAGGGCGCCGGACTGTTCCGCGAACCGGTGATAGAGGAAGGCTATGTGCTCGCCCTCAACAGTGAAAATCCCGTCAGGGAGCTGAATGCCGCCGAGATCAAGGCCGTGTTCGACGAGGATGTGACCAACTGGAAGGAGCTGGGAGGAGCGGACATGCCCATATCCACATTCAGGCTCGAAGACGCCGATGAACATTTCTCGGAAGAACAGCTGGGGGCGCAATACGAAAACGCCGGCGCACTGATCTCCGGTCTCGTGGCCGCCAATCCGGGAATGGTGGCATTCGTGCCTGAAAGCATGATTCCGGAAGATTCGGGACTGAACTTCATCAAGGACAGCTCCATCTCCCCGGGAGAAGTGTTCGGAGGCTCCGAATGGTTCCCGACGGCCACCCCGGCCCCGCTTTTCGGCATGCTTCCGCTGCTGCTCGGCACGCTGTGGGTCAGCCTGTTCGCGATTCTGTTCGCCCTGCCATTCGGCATCAGCATCGCGGTCTATATGTCCGAGGTGGCGTCGCCCCGCATACGCAATTTCCTGAAGCCCGTCATCGAGCTGCTCAACGGCATCCCCTCGGTGGTCTACGGCTTCTTCGGACTCATAGTCATAGTGCCCATGCTGCAGCGTGTGTTCGGCTTGCCAGTCGGCGAAAGCGGACTCGCCGGAAGCCTCGTGCTTGCCATCATGGCCCTGCCCACCATAGTCACCGTGGCGGAGGACGCCATGCGCAACTGCCCGAGAACGCTCCGCGAAGCCAGCCTGGCTCTCGGGGCGACCAAGTGGCAGACCATCTACAAGGTCGTGATTCCGTCCTCAATGTCCGGGATAGCGTCCGGAGTGGTGCTCGGAATAGGACGCGCAGTCGGAGAGACCATGGCCGTGCTCATGGTCACCGGAAACGCCGCCGTGATGCCCCACTCGATACTGGAGCCGCTGCGCACCATTCCTGCGACCATAGCCGCCGAACTCGGAGAAGCCCCCGCCGGAGGAGCGCACTACCAGTCGCTGTTCCTGCTCGGCGTAATACTTTTCTTCATCACCTTCCTGATCAACCTGTGCGTGGAGTTCATCTCGGCGCGCAACAAGGCAAAATACAATTAGCATGAGCGGAAACCCCAAATATCCGGCAGGCTACAGTCTCCGCAAGCGCAGATCCCAGAAAGCCGCGTTCGCGATATTCCGCATTCTCAGCCTGTTCATCGTCGCGGTGCTGTTCGCGATTCTCGGATTCATCATCGTCAAGGGCGCGGGAGTGCTGAGCTGGGACTTCCTGACCAAGGCCCCTGAGGACGGAATGACCGCCGGAGGCATCTTCCCGGCGATAGTCGGCACGCTGCTGCTGATGCTCGGCAGCGCGGTCGTCGCCTTCCCTGTCGGCATCATGAGCGGAATATACATGAACGAATACGCGTCGAAAGGCTGGGTGGTCAAGTTCATACGGCTGATGACCAACAACCTCAGCGGCGTTCCCTCGATAGTCTTCGGACTCTTCGGCATGGCGCTGTTCGTCAAATACCTGGGCTTCGGCGACAGCATACTCGCCGGCTCGCTGACGCTCGGTCTGCTCTCCCTGCCCCTGGTCATACGCACCACCGAGGAGGCGCTCAAGGACATTCCGGACGGCATACGCGAAGGCAGTCTCGCGCTCGGAGCGACCAAGCTCCAGACCATCTGGAAAGTCGTGCTGCCAATGGCGATGCCGCGCGTGATCACCGGCCTGATCCTCTCGCTCGGAAGGGTTTCCGGCGAGACCGCGCCGATACTCTTCACCTGCGCCGCCTACTTCTTCCCTCAGCTGCCGACTTCGATACTCGACCAGTGCATGGCCCTGCCCTACCACCTCTATGTGATATCGACCAGCGGCACCGACATCGAGGCCCAGCAGCCCATAGCCTACGGCACGGCCCTCGTGCTTATCATCATCGTGCTGGTAATCAACCTGCTCGCCGGCCTGCTGCGCAAATATTTCGAGAACAGACTGAAAATGAAATAACATATGGAAAAAATCGAAGCCAGAGACGTCAACTTCCACTACGGCAGCTTCCATGCGCTGAAGGGCATCTCGATGGAGATACCCCGGAACAAGGTCGTCGCGTTCATCGGACCGTCCGGCTGCGGGAAATCTACTTTCCTGCGCCTGTTCAACCGCATGAACGACCTGATCCCGGGAGCCCGCCTCGACGGAGAGATACTGATCGACGGCAAGAACATCTACGCCCCCGGAGTGCAGGTGGACGAACTGCGCAAAGAGGTCGGCATGGTGTTCCAGCGCCCGAACCCCTTTCCGAAAAGCATCTTTGACAATGTAGCCTACGGACTGAGAGTCAACGGAATACGCGACAAGGCATTCATCACCCACAGAGTCGAGGAGGCTCTCAAGGGAGCCGCTCTCTGGAACGAGGTCAAGGACAAGCTGAACGACTCCGCGTTCGCGCTTTCGGGCGGCCAGCAGCAGCGCCTGTGCATTGCCCGCGCGATGGCCGTCTCCCCTTCCGTGCTGCTCATGGACGAGCCCGCGTCGGCGCTCGACCCCATCTCCACGGCCAAGGTCGAGGAACTGATATGCGAGCTGCGCAAGGAAGTGACAATTGTCATCGTGACCCACAACATGCAGCAGGCGTCGCGCGTCAGCGACAAGACGGCGTTCTTCTACATGGGAGAAATGGTCGAGTACGACGACACGAAGGTAATATTCACCAACCCCCGAAAGGAGGCCACCCAGAACTACATCACCGGCCGCTTCGGTTGATTCGGCAGCCGGGCACCGACAACAAGACAAAACAACAACAGCAATGGTAAAATTCATAGAGACGGAACTGGAAGACCTCGGACGCGAGGTGGACCAGATGTGGACCCTCGTCCGCAACCAGATGGAGCAGGCGCGGCAGGCCGTGCTGGACATGGACCGCGGCATCGCGCAGCAGATAATGGTGCGCGAACGGCGCGTCGACGCGTTCGAGCTCAAGATCGACAGTGACGTGGAGGACTTCATAGCCCTCTACACCCCGGTGGCGGTCGACCTGCGCTATGTGCTCGCCATGCTCAAGATCAACAGCGACCTGGAGAGAATAGGCGACTATGCCGACGGTATCGCCCGCTTCGTGCGCGACTGCGGGACCGAGAGTCTCGACCCGGAACTCGTGGAGAAGCTGCAGCTGAAGATCATGTTCGCCACCGTGCTGGACATGCTCGGCGAACTTCAGACCGCACTGCGCGAGGAAAATGCCGAGAAAGCCACCTCCGTGACCGACAACGACGACCTGCTGGACAGGATCAACAAGGCTTCCACCGGCATACTGGCCGAATACGCCGCAGCGCATCAGAACGCTTTCCCGCTGTGCCTCGGCCTGAGTTCGGTGTTCCGCAAGCTGGAGCGCACGGGCGACCATCTGACCAATATCGCCGAGGAGATCGTGTTCTACATCGACGCCAAGGTGATCAAGCACGACGAGGCGCAGATGGCCGCGAAGGCCAAGGAAGCCAGGTAAGACGGCACGACGCGCCGGCATACGTGACAGGAGCGG
>CALVAD010000044.1 GCA_944325495.1 uncultured Bacteroidales bacterium
AGGAGCTTCAGCTGCTCTCCGCACCTGACGCTGCGGCGCACGGAAGCAGGACAGCACCCGGCGGAACCGACGGAGGATACGGCGAGGTGAAGGACGACCTCCCGTTTTAGGTATGTTCATCATGGAGGAAAGCAGAAGATATGACAGAGCATGAACCGATAACCATTTTCGGCCAGGTGCCCAGCAAGAGCAACAGCTACCGGATAGTGAACATCGGCGGTCACGGGACCCTTGCCCGTTCCGAGACGCTGGTACGCTATGCCACGAGCTTCTATATGCAGATGGGCCACTACCGCAAGCTCGGCATAGCTGGACTGTTCGAGCTGTATGTCGATGTGTATTTCACGACCATGGGCCATGACCTGGACAACTCGCTGAAGGTGCTGCTCGACTGTCTTCAGAAAGGCGGCGCAATCCGCAACGACAACCGCTGCGTGAAGATCGTGGCGCGGAAGTTCATAGACAGAAGAAACCCGAGGGTAGAACTTCGGATGGTAGAGTTGTAGCCGGACGGCTTATGTCAGAGAAAGGAAAGCGCATATCGACGAGGGTGAGCCCCGAGGACTGGAGAAAGCTGGAGCGGATACGTGACGACTACGGCTTCCGTTCGGTGTACCAGATGCTGCACGCTCTTGTGATTCTGTTCCTTGCATGGCGACTGGACGAGGAGGACAGACGGGGCGTCACGCTCCGAGCGGAGATCGGAGACATGTTCGGAGAGTTCATGGACTGGGAGCCGCAGCCGTTCGGCCGTCCGGTGCCGAAAAGGAGAAGACGATGACGAAGAGGGACGCGACATACCGCAGGCTGATACACACGGACAGGTGGCTGCGCCTGCGCCGGGACAAACTGACCGCGGATCCGGCATGCGAGCGGTGCCGTGCGGAGGGCCGGATCTCCGCCGCGACGGAAGTACACCACATAGTCCCGGTGGAAGACGCCGTGAACGACGCCGAGCGGGAGCGGCTGATGTTCGATTCCGCCAACCTGAAGAGCCTGTGCCATGCCTGCCATCTGCAGGAACACGTGGAACTCGGCAGGTCGGGAGTGAAGTTGGCGCGGCGCAGAGCGGAGAATCAGGTGCGTAAGGCAATAGACAAACTCTTCGGAGGAGGGGGCGGGTAATTTTCAAGGGAGGGGCCCTCCTCCCAAACCTCGCCGCCAATTCTTTACGCACGAGGCTGAAAATAGGCCCTCTGCGGGGCTGCCGGGCATGTGGGGTTTGAGAAACAGGGCATTTCTGAAAAGTTTTGCACAAATCGGAAAGGAAATATGACAAGCGAAGGAGAAAAACAAATCAGGAACGTGAGCCGCTACATTCGCGGCGTCTTGAAGAAGACAGGAGGCTACGACGGCACCCAGGGCTACCAGATAGAGCTGGTGGCCACCGACATCGTCGTGTTCAGGAAGATACGGAAGGCCCTGCTGGAGGCGGAGACCGTCACGGTGACGGAGTACTCCAGGGAGGGCGACCCGAGGGAGAAGCCGCACCCGCTGCTCTTCCAGCTGCGCGAGCAGAGCAAGGTGGTTTCAAAGGGGCTCGATCTGCTGATGATGAACATCAAGTCCAAGAAGGGCAAGGCGGAGGCGGCTGACTCTTTCGCGATGTTCATGAACGAGATGGGTAAGGATGACTGAATCGGACAAGGACAGCCTGCGCCGGATGAAGGCCGGAATCTCGGAGGACCTCTCCTCCGGGCGCGCGGCATTGCTCGACGGGCACGCGGAGGCGCTGGCGGCCGATGCCCGAATCGGAGAATACCTTGACGGGGTGATGCGTAATCCCGATGCCCACAACCTCTACGAACTTCTCGGCGTCAGGCGGTTCTTCTCCCTTCTGGACCGCTGGCGGTGGGACTCCGGAAAGGTGAGGCGCTTCTTCCGGTTCTACGAGTCGCTGCGGTTCAGCGGCACCGCCGGCAGGACCCGGTATACCCTTACTCCCGTCCAGTGCTTCATCTTCGGCAGCATTTTCGGGCTGCGGGACTTCCGCGGGTTGAGGCTCACCCGTACAGCCTACCTCTTCGTGCCGCGCAAGTTCGCCAAGACGACATCCGTGGCCGCCCTGGCAATCCACGACCTGCTTTTCGGCGACAACAACGCCCAGGCGTACATCGGGGCCAACAGCTATGACCAGGCGAAGATCTGCTTCGACGAGATCCGTTCGATCATGCGGGACATAGACCCGGGAGAGAAGCACCTGCGCGTGAACCGCGAGAAAATCAATTTCAGGAACGGCGAGCGGGCCTCGCTCATACAGTGCCTCTCGTCCAACGCCACGACCAAGGACGGACTCAACGCATCGCTGGTCATAATGGACGAGTACGCGCAGGCCCGGAACACGGCCGGCAAGGACGGAGCCGCGCTGAAGAATGTGCTCACCACTTCCATGGGAGCGAGGAGCGAGCCGCTCACCGTGGTGACCACGACTGCGAGCGATGTCGTCGACGGCCCTTTCGCCCATGAGCTGGAGGGCGTGCTGCGTGTGCTGCGCGGCGAGACCGTCTCCGACTCCATGTTCGCGGCCGTGTTCATGCCGGACGTGGACGACGACGAGGGCGACCCCGCCACATGGCGCAAGGTGCAGCCGCACATCGGAGTGACTGTCCGCGAGGACTTCTACGCCGGCGAATGGGAGAAGGCGCAGCTCTCCGCAGAGAACATGGTGGCGTTCAGGACGAAGCTGCTGAATGTGTTCGCGGTCGCCGAAAGGCGAAGCTGGATATCTCCGGAACTCGTCAAGTCCCTGATGCGCCCCACGCGTCTTGAGGACTTCGTCGGCAGGCCTCCGGCGATGTGTGCGATAGATCTCTCGGAAAGCGACGACTTCAGCGCCGTCACATTCGGGATATATGATGCGAAAGGCAGGAGTTACGCGTTCCATACTTCATACTTTTTCCCGGAGGGGGCTCTGCCCGGACACCCCAACGAGGCCCTGTACCGCGTGTGGGTGGAGCAAGGCCATCTCACGCTCACTCCCGGCGACGTAATAGACTACAGGGTGATAGTTGAGTTCATCCTGCACGCCAACCGTCACCTCTGCATTCTGCTCATAGGATATGACCCGTGGAAGTCGCAGGAGGTGGTGAACATGCTGTCGGCGGCGGGGGCGAAGAACGTGCTGCGCCCTGTGCGGCAGACCTACGGCTACTTCACGGCTCCCGTGGAGAGCTTCGAGCACGGCGCGAAGACCGGCAAGGTCAGGCTGAACGACAACCCCATCAACGCCTTCTGCTTCGGGAACGCCGTACTGGACGAGGACAAGCTGGAGAATGTCAAGCCTGTCAGGCGGAGCCTGTTCATGAAGATAGACGGCGTGATCACCGTGCTGATGTGCATGAGGCTGTTCATAGACTACGAGGGGTAGCTTGAACGCCGCGGATCTCGGGGTTGTTGAAAACTTTTCATAAAAAAATCGAAAAATTTTATCTGAAAACCCCATGAAAGTGGTTCCACTTTCCGCGTTGCGGGCGTTTATATAGAGACAGGTCCTTTTTCATGGGTATTCTGAGTTCCATACGCTCCCGCCTTTCATCTTCCCCGCGCCGCGAGGAAGCTCGTCCTGCCGTCTCCGCCTCGGCGGCCCAGTCCACGGTGAGGACAGGAGGGACGGTTCCGCTTGTCGGGAGCAGCTGGCAGGCCCTGCAGATTGCCACGGTGTACCGATGCGTGCAGGTCCTCGGAGGGAGCGTGGCGGCCCTTCCTCTCAAATATCTGAAGCGTGCGTCCTCCGGCGTTTACCGTGAGGATGACGGTTCGAGACTGTCCCGCCTGCTGGCGGTGGAGCCTGACACGGCCTACAACGCTTTCGACTTCTGGGACCAGGCCGTGAGGCAGATCCTGCTGCGGGGCAACGCCTACATCATTCCCGTATGGAGCCTCGTGAACCTCGGGGAGATCGAGAAGCTGGTGCTCTGCTCGCCGGGATCTGTGGCCTATGACTCCACGTCCGGCACCTACACCGTCTCCGACATCGACAACGGAATCGGCGGCGTGTTCGGGGAGCGCGACGTCATCCACCTGAAGAACCTTAGCCTCGACGGCAAGAATGGCCTTTCTGTGCTGAGCTTCGCCCGGATGACCATGAGCATAGCCGGCTCGGGCGACAGCGAGACTCTCAACCGTTTCGCCAACGGGGGCAATGTCCGCGGACTGCTGACCAACGACACCTCCGTCCGCGGGTTCGGGGAATACAGGGACGACGAGCTCAAGGCATCGGCCCAGAAGCTGGACGAAAGGTTCAGGGCCGGGGAAAGGATTGTGAACCTCCCGGGACAGGCGCAGTTCCAGCAGCTCTCGCTGAGCTCGGTGGACATGGAATTCCTGAGCACCCGCAAGTTCTCCGTGAGGGAGATCTGCCGGTTCTTCGGCGTCCCGCCCTCCTATGTGTTCGATGACGGCGCGACGAACTACAAGAGTGCCGAGCTGGCGAATGTCGACTTCCTTTCTCAGACGCTTAATCCGCTTCTCACCAAGATAGAGAAGGAGCTGCTGCGCAAGCTGGTGGCTCCGCACAGATACCACCGCTTCAAATTCGAGTTCGACAGGCGTGCGCTTTATGCCACGGACCTCTCGGGCAGGGCGGACTACCAGACAAAGACCATAGCCTCCGGGGTCTACACGATAAACGACTGGAGGAGATACGAGAACAAGCCGGAGGTCCCGGAAGGCGACAGGGTGCTCGTCTCCGCGAACCTCAAGCCGCTCGACGCCCTCGTCCGCGAAGGCGCCGGCAGCGACGGCGATTTGACAGACAATGCTGTATGAAAGAACCCATCAGAAGAGAGATTGCCTTCGCCGGACCCCTGCGGGTCAGGGAGGCGGAAGACGGGAAGAGAAGCCGCACCATCGAGGGGTACGCGCTGCTCTTCGGCGTGCGCAGCCGAATGCTGTGCGACTGGTATGACGCGTACTACGAGGTGCTGGAACCGGGGTGCGTGACGCGCGAGACCCTGGACGCGTGCGACATCAAGATGACGATGTTCCACAACCGCGAGAAAATCCTCGCCCGGTCGAACATGGGTGTCGGCACGCTCTCCTACGAGATTGACGACAAGGGAGTGCTCTTCCGTTTCGAGGCGCCGAACTCACCTCTCGGCGACGAGGCGCTCGAAGCCGTGTCGCGCGGCGACCTCGCGGGATGCTCGTTCATCTACTCGACCAGCGAGGACACCTCCAAGGGATGCGTGTCCTACGAGCGCAGCGGAGAGAAGGACCAGTGGGGCAACGACATCCTGTTGCGCAGGGTCCACAGGATAGAGACCGTCTATGACTTCACGCTGGCTGCCGATCCGGCCTACACCGAGACGTCGGTGACCAGGCGTGAGGTCGAGGAGGCGGGAGTGTCCCTTCCGGGCGTCCCGCCCTCCGTACAGCCGGATGACGCCTGGCGCAGGCAGGTGTGCGAGATGCGGGCCGAGCGAGACAGAGTGGTGAAACTCTGAAACTTTTCGTGAAACTTCCAACACTCAATAAAATGAACAAGAACTACATCAACACCCGCGAATTGCTTGACAGGTATCAGGCGAATTGCGACCGCATAGGCCAGATCGCCGACCTGTGCGAGAAGGAGAAGCGAGAGCGCACCGAGACCGAGACCTCGGAGTACAATGCGCTCCTGAGGGAGAACCAGGTTCTCGAGATGCGAATGCGCGCCGTGGCCACCCAGGCCGCGCTTGATGACCGCAGCCGCATCGACGCGGACAAGGTGATCCGCGAGAACGTCGCCGCCGGAAGGCAGACGGAAATCCGTCTCGTGCGCGACATGGTGATGGTCTCCGACGCCGCGGCGGGAGGAATCATCCCCATTCAGATTCAGGATGTCCTGAAGCCTCTCGAGGAGGGCCTCATCCTGCACAAGGTGGGACTCTCTATGCCTACCGGGCTTGCAGGAGAATATGTGTGGCCAGTGTACGAGGCCGTCGAGGCTTCGATAGTCGGCGAAGGCGTAGCTCTTACCGACGCGACCATCGAGCTGAGCAAGCTCACCGCATCCCCCGAGCGTATCGGCATCGCGATTCCCGTGAGCCGGGAGACCATCAATCAGACCTCCGGGCTCATCGAGACCATCGTGCGCGAGCTGATGCCGGCGGCAGTGGCGAGGCTCATCAACAAGATACTGTTCTCCACGACCAAGGTCAGCGGGGCGACAAATCTCGTGGGGCCCTTCGTGGCGGCGCTCACCACCAAGAAGACCCTTTCCCCGGTGCCCACCTTCAAGGAACTCAACGCCATGAAGGCAGCGGTGCTCGAAACCGGCATCGACGGGGAGCATCTGTGCTGGACCATGACCAAGAGTATGCAGGCCATCCTTGAAGGCGAGCCCGTCAATGCCAGCGGGGTCTTCAAGCCCGTCATCGAGAACGGCATGATGTGCGGACTGCCGGTGTTCACCACCAACTGCATGCGCAACGGCACGACCGAGTACATCGGTCTCGGAGACTGGAGGTATCAGCCCATGGGGCTCTTCGGCCAGATGAGCTTCATCGTGGATCCCTACAGCCAGGCACGCAAGAATGCGGTCGACTTCGTGCTGAACGCAGACTACGGCACCAAGACACTCCGCCCCGAAGCGTTCATGATAGGGGAAGTGTCCGCCGCACCTGACAGCGACGAGTAAGACGGAGGCGGAACAGTATAGCGGAAGCGGAAGATGGCATCCGGGCTCAACCTTGAACTGCTGAAGCGGCACGCGAGGGCGGACGACGGCAGCTACGACGACGATCTCCTTGAGCAGTACCTCGAAGGCGCACGGGAGACCGTTCTCTCCTATGCCGGGCGTACGGAGGAGGAGATCACCGCCATGGGCTGCGGGAGCATGTTCGTGCAGGCGGTGCTGATGCTCGCCGCGCACTGGTACAACCAGCGCGAGAGCGTCTCATCGGTGAACATGTCGCAGGTGCCGGATTCCGTCTCCGTGCTCGTCAAGCGGTTCCAGAAACTCGATGCGGGATGATAGCGGGCCTGCTCAACGACTGGGTGACTCTCCTGCGCCCCGAAGTCTCCACGGACGGTTTCGGGGCGGAGACCACCTCGTACATGGAATACGGTCGCGTGAGGGCGGAAGTCAGGTGGAAAAGCGGCACACTGTCGCCCGAGCTTTCGGAAATCTTCCCGGATGTACACCTCGAGGTGATCGTCCGAGAGGCGCATCCGGCGGCCGCGAAGTGGAGGGTCATCCATGAAGGCGATGCCTATACGGTCGAGGCGGTGGAACGGAACCGCATGAAGGGCCTGCGGAGGCTCATATGTTCGAAGGTAAACGGATAGGGACATGACGTTCGAATACGACGACAGAAAACTGCGCGAGCTCTTCGGCGAAATGGACGAGAAGCACAGGCTCAAGGCTCTGAAAAGCGCCTTCCGCGCCGAGGGCAACAAGGTCAGGAAAATCGCCGCGGGGAACCTGCGATCGAAGATGAGGTCCAACCGGAAACTGGAGTCGTGCATCAGGGTCGTGGTCTCCAAGAAGAAGCCGCAGTTCACCGTGACAGTGAGCCCGAAAGGGAGGGCCGCGAGAAGCGGGAACCAGGGCGGAGGACGGCAGGCCAAGGGCTACTACACCAACCGCAGGGGATTCAGCGTCCCAGTCCTGGTCTGGGCGGAGGACGGAACAGAGCCGAGATACACGAGACGGACCGCCGGGAACCGAGGAGGCTGGCTGGCCGGTTCCGACCCCATGTCGGGAAAGAGGCGGAGGTCGAAGAGCTCGAAGGGCGCCTACCGCGGCAGGATGCCGGCTATGGGCTTCATGGCGCGCACGAAAGTGCAGGCGGCTCCGCAGGTCACCGACGGACTGCACGAGGCCGTCAGGGCGTACACGATGAAAACAGCGAAGAAGTATGGCTGCAAGATCACATAGTCTGACAGTCCTGAGCGCGGGGCTGCTGATATACGACATCCTTTCGGAAGACGAAGGACTGAAGGCTGCCGGATGCCGCAAGGTTTTTCCGGTGGTCAGCGAGGAAGGGGCGCAGCTCCCGTATGTCTGCTACCGCAGGGCGGCGGTGATGAATGCTGCCGTGAAAGGTTCGCGAGGGCCTGACACCGCCACGGTCGAAGTCGCGTGCTACGCCTCCAGCTATGCGGAGGGAGTCGGCCTTGCGGAAGCCGTGCTCGCTGCTCTCGACGGGCTTCAGGCTGTCTACGAGGACGGTGAGGGAAACACCCTCACGGCCCGCTCCGTCGGCTTGACCGACGCGGAGGAGACCTGGGCGGACGGGGCGTACATACAGACACTGACATTCACGGCAGGTATTTAATTGTCAAACATAAACTTCAAATCAAAATTATGGCAACTACCAAGAAAGGCTACTGCAACGGCAGCGACATGCTGCTCTACGTGGACGGCAAGGCCGTAGGACAT
>CALVAD010000045.1 GCA_944325495.1 uncultured Bacteroidales bacterium
TTGGTCGTCACGGCCTTGACCGCCGCGGTGACTTCGGCCGCCGCCTTCGGGCTTGTGCCGAAGGTCATTCCGCCGTCGTGCACGTTGGGGCAGGAGATGTTCACCTCGATTATGTCTATGTCCTTGCAGGCGTCCGCCCTGGCGCAGCAGCGGGCGTATTCTCCGACCGAGAATCCGCTGATGTTGGCGATCACCGGGCCGGAGTATATCCTGCGGAGAGCCGGTACCTTCTCGCCGACAAGTGCGTCTATGCCAGGGTTCTGGAGCCCGACGGAATTGATCATGCCGGCCGCACATTCGGCGATTCTCGGGGTCGGATTGCCGTATCTGGCCTTCTCCGTCGTGCCTTTCAGCGAAATGGCTCCGAGCATGTTGAGGTCGAACATTCCCTCGAGCTCGGTGCCGAAGCCGAAGGTGCCGCTGGCGGGTATCACCGGATTCTTCAGTCTGATGCCGCAGAGATTGACTGACAGGTCGTTTACCATATGATGTCCTCCTTGTCGAATACAGGTCCGTCCTTGCATATTCTCCTCGCCCCGTCCTTCATGAGTCTGCTGCATCCGTAGCAGAAGCCGGCGCCGCAGCCCATGCGCTCTTCGAGGCTGGCCTCTCCGGGGCCGGGCAGCGTCGTGCATACGGCTTGCATCATCGGCAGCGGACCGCAGCAGTAGAAACGGTCATATTCAGGTGCGCGGTCCTTCAGGACGTCGGTCACGAAGCCTTTCGTGCCACAGCTTCCGTCAAGCGTGGCAACCGCCGTCACGGCGCCGAGCGCGCGGAATTCGTCGAGCAGCACGATCTCGTCGGCGGTGTTGAATCCGAGTATCACGGTCACCTTCCTTCCGAGCCGGACAAGTTCGCGGCAGAGCAGCAGCAGGGGGGCCGAGCCGATGCCGCCTCCGAGCAGCAGGGCCGAGGACCTGCAGGCTCCGGTGTTGAATCCGTTGCCGAGCCCGGTCAGCAGCTCGAGTCTGTCGCCGGCGTGCAAGCGGGACATTTCGGCCGTCCCCGCGCCGGCCAGCCGGTAGTACAGGACGAGTCCGTCGTCCGTCAGATCGCAGACCGAAACCGGCCTGCGCAGGAAAAAGCCGTCCACGGCTATGTCCACGAACTGCCCGGCGCGCATCTCCGGTCTGCGGCCGCAGGCCAGTTCCATGCGCCAGATGTTCCTGGCGACCTCCCTGTTGTCGTTTATCGTGAAAACAGTCTTCATCTCTCCCATACGACTTCGCCTCCCTTGATGGTCATGGTGATGCGTCCGCAGACCTCCATCCCGTCGAACGGGGTCGAATGTCCCATCGACAGGAACTCGCGGCTGTCTATGCGGTATTTCTCGTTCAGATCTATTATGGTGAAGTCCGCGGGCTCCTCCTCGCTCAGCGGGTTGTCCAGCCTGAAGATTCTCCGGGGGCCTGCGGACATGGCCTCCAGCAGCCTTTCGAGCGAAATCTTCCCGCTGCGGACAAGTCCCGTGTACAGCACGGGGAATGCGGTTTCGAGCCCCGTGACCCCCATTGCGCTGCCCCTGAGCCCCCTGGACTTCTCCTCCGCAGTATGCGGAGCATGGTCGGTGGCTATCGCGTCTATGGTGCCGTCGCGCAGAGCCTCCACGAGGGCGTCCCTGTCCTCCGCGGTCCTGAGGGGAGGGTTCATCTTGAATCTTCCGTCCTCCTGAATGTCGTCCTCGCAGAGCAGCAGATAGTGCGGCGCCGTCTCGCAGCTCACCCGCACTCCCCGGGCCTTCGCCTCGCGGATCAGCGCGACGCTTTCCGCCGTGGATACATGGCAGACATGATAGCGGCAGCCGGTCTGCTCGCATAGCGCGAGGTCGCGTTCTATCTGCCTCCATTCGCTTTCGGAACAGATGCCCCTGTGTCCGTGGGCCAGACAGTAGCGGCCTTTGTGGATATATCCGCCGTCGAGCATGGATTCATCCTCGCAGTGGGCGGCGATTATGCAGCCGAGCCTTGCCGCCTCCTTCATTGCGGCGAGCATGACCTCGCCGTCCTGCACTCCGCTGCCGTCGTCGGAGAACGCCACGCATCTGTCCTGGAGGGCCGCGAAGTCCACGAGCTCCCGGCCTTTGCGCCCCCTGGTTATGGAAGCATAGGGGAGGACCTCGACGAGGGCATCGCGCCGTATGATCTCCAGTTCCTTTCCGAGGTTCTCGGGACAGTCCGGAACGGGGTTGAGGTTCGGCATCGCGCACACGGTCGTGAAACCTCCGTGCGCCGCCGCCTCCGTGCCGCTGCGTATGGTCTCCTTGGAAGCGAAACCGGGCTCCCTGAGATGTACGTGGATGTCGGTGAAACCTCTGGTGACGAGACGGCCGCGCGTGTCCACGATTCTTGTGCCGGGTCGCAGTTCGAAATCGTTTCCGCGTCCGAAGACGGCTCCGTCGCGGATAAGGATGTCGGAGCTGTCGCCCTTTAGAAGCAGATCGTTGTTCATTGCGCGGTATTTTTACAAAAATAGCCAAATTCGGCGTAAATGAAGAATATATTTTTCAACAGGAAATGTCGATAATTTCATTTGCAGGGCGTAAAGGAATGTTGTACATTTGTGCTTTCGTTGGAAGGAGGCAGACGCCGGGTTGGCACATACATCAATATAATATATGAAAGTCAGCATTATCATGGGATCCGGAAGCGACTGGGACGTAATGTCCGCCGCTTGCGGCACCCTCGACGATTTCGGGGTTCCCTACGAAAAGAAGGTCATCAGCGCCCACCGCACCCCCGAGTTTTTCCGTGAATATATGGCTTCGGCCAGGCAGAGAGGCGTCGGCGTCGTGATCGCCGGAGCCGGCGGGGCCGCCCATCTTCCGGGCATGGCCGCCGCGATGACCACCCTCCCCGTGATAGGAGTTCCCATAAGGACTTCGGCCCTCGGGGGTCTCGACTCCCTGCTGTCGATAGTGCAGATGCCGTCCGGCATTCCCGTGGCCACGATGGCGATCAACGGGGCGAAGAACGCGGCTCTCTACGCGGTGTCGATGCTGGCGCTCTCGGACGAGACTCTCGCGGCGAAGCTGGAGGAGTTCAGAAAGAAACAGGCGGACAAGGTTCTCGAAACTGAAATATGATGGGCGCCCACAGAATCTTTGTCGAGAAGAATCCGGAGTTCCGCGTGGAGGCCGAGAGCCTCAGGAACGAATTCAACGAAAATCTTTCGCTGTCGCTGCGCAGCCTCAGGCTGCTGAATGTCTACGACCTTTTTGGCTTCTCCGACGAGCTGCTCGAGAAATGCCGTTACACGGTGTTCGGAGAGACGGTCACCGACACGGTCGCCGACGAATGCCCGCTCGAAGGCAGGAAATATCTCGCGGTGGAATACATACCCGGGCAGTTCGACCAGCGCGCCTCGTCGGCGGTCGACTGCGTGCACCTGATCGACCCTTCCGCCGACGTGCAGATACGCAGCTCGCGCCTGCTGATATTCGACGACGACCTCGGCGAGGAGGCCCTCGCCCAGATAAGGCATTATTATATCAACGCCGTGGAGTCCAGGCCGAAGGACCTCGGCGTGCTGCGTCCGTTCGACAAGGTGGACGTCAAGCCGCTCGTGTCGCTCGACGGCTTCATTGACATGCAGCCCGGCGAATATGCGGACTTCTGCTCGAAATGGGGTCTCGCGATGAACGCCGACGACCTCGCCGAAGTCGTGAAGTATTTCCGCGCCGAGAGGCGCAACCCCACCGAGACGGAGCTCCGCATACTGGACACCTACTGGAGCGACCATTGCCGCCACACCACCTTCACCACCGAGCTTCAGGAAATCAGCGTCGAAGATTCGTTCCTGCGCGGAGAGCTTGAGGCGGAGCTCGGCGAGTTCAGGCGCATACGCGTCGAGCTCGGCCGCGAGGACAGGCGCCTGTGCCTGATGGAACTGGCGACCATAGGCGCCCGGTATCTGAAGAAGCAGGGCCTGCTGGACGACCTGGAACAGAGCGAGGAGAACAACGCGTGCAGCGTCTATGTCGACGTGGACGTGGACGGAGCGACCGAGAAGTGGCTGCTCCAGTTCAAGAACGAGACGCACAACCATCCTACCGAGATAGAACCTTTCGGCGGCGCGTCCACCTGTCTGGGCGGCGCGATCCGCGATCCTCTTTCCGGCAGGGCGTACATATACCAGGCGATGCGCGTGACCGGAGCCGGAGGCATCACGGCGCCCGTGAGCGAGACCCTGCCGGGCAAGCTGCCCCAGAGGGTCATAAGCCGCAAGGCCGCGGCCGGCTATTCGAGCTACGGCAACCAGATAGGCCTCGCCACCACCTGCGTGCGTGAGATCTACCATCCCGGCTATGTGGCCAAGAGACTTGAGACCGGAGCCGTGGTCGGGGCCGTGAAGGCGGAGAACGTGCGCCGCGAAAGCCCCGCTCCCGGCGATGTGATATTGCTGCTCGGCGGCAGGACTGGCCGCGACGGCATAGGCGGCGCCACCGGATCTTCCAAGGAACATACCGAGAGCTCCATAGAAACCTGCGGAAGCGAGGTGCAGAAGGGCAACGCCCCCGAGGAGCGCAAGCTGCAGCGCCTTTTCCGCCGTCCCGAGGTCACGAAGCTCATCAAGAAGTCCAACGACTTCGGCGCCGGAGGCGTCAGCGTTGCCATAGGCGAGCTCGCCCCGGGACTTGACATATATCTCGACCGCGTGCCGACGAAATACAGCGGCCTGAATTCGACCGAGCTCGCTATCAGCGAGTCGCAGGAGCGCATGGCGGTGGTCGTGGAGGCCGGCGACAGGGAAAGATTCGAAGAATACTGCCGCAGCGAGAATGTCGAGGTCACCTATGTGGCCGATGTGACCGACCGCGGCAGGATGAGAATGTACAACGGAAGCGAGCTCGTCGCCGACATCAGCCGCGAGTTCATCGACAGCGCCGGAGCGAAGCATGTCGCGACCGCGTGCATAGCCGCCGTCGAGGACCGGGACCCCTTCCGCCGCGAACCCGCCGGGGAGACGCTCCGGGAGAAATTCGAGAATGTGCTCTCCGAACCCAACGTGGCTTCGCAGAAGGGCCTCGTGGAAATGTTCGACTCCACCGTGGGCCGCTCGACCGTGCTGATGCCCTACGGAGGATCCACCCAGTCGACCGAGACCCAGGTCTCCTTGCAGAAGCTTCCGACGGACGGATATACCGACACCGCAAGCGTCATGGCCTTCGGCTACAATCCCTACATCACCGAGTGGAGCCCCTATCACGGAGCCGCGTATTCGGTGGTCGAAGCCTGCGCCAAGGTGGTCGCCGCCGGTGGGGACTGGTCGCGCATGCGCTTCTCCTATCAGGAGTATTTCGAGCGCATGACCCATGACCCCCGCAGCTGGGGCAAGCCCCTGAGCGCCCTGCTCGGCGCCCTGAAGATGCAGCTCGCGTTCGGCCTCCCGTCCATCGGCGGCAAGGACTCGATGAGCGGCACCTTCGAGCACATAAACGTGCCTCCTACATTGATAGCCTTCGGCATCACGACCATGAAGGCTTCCGACGCCATATCTCCGGAGTTCAAATGGGAGGGCGACCGTATCTATCTCGTGAAGCATACCCCGCTTGCGGACCGCATGCCCGATGTCGCGGCGCTGAAGGCCAACTGGGACTTCGTGCATTCGAAGATACTCTCGGGCGACATTGTCTCGGCCTGGTCCGTCGGCTTCGGCGGCGTCGCCGAGGCGCTTGCGAAGATGGCCTTCGGCAATCAGTTCGGCGTGGATGTCAGGCTCGACGAGCACGAGCTTTTCGACTGGAGCTACGGCTCCATCGTGGTGGAGTCGCAGACGGAGCTGGATTTCCCCTCGGCCGTGCTTCTTGGCGAGGTGACCGGAGGCGAGGACGGCAATCTGCGCGTGAACGGCCGGAAGCTCTCCCTGGAGAGTCTCATGGAGGCCAACGGGCAGCGCTATTCGCGTATCTATCCCGCGGTCAGCGTCGCTTCCGCTGAGTCCGTGAAGGCGCTGCGCCGCATGGACGGCGTCAGGCCCGTTTCGACGCCGGAGCCGCGTCGTCCGCTGCATGCGAAGGAGACCCCGCTGGTGTTCATACCCGTGTTTCCGGGAACCAACTGCGACTACGACACTGCCAAGGCCTTCCGCAAGGCCGGAGCCAAGGTGAGGTTCGGTGTGTTCCGCAACCTGACAGGCGACGACGTGCTGGCCTCGATTGAGGAAATGGCTTCGAACATCGCTGAATGCGACATCCTCTCGCTCGCCGGAGGTTTCTCCGCGGGCGACGAACCGGACGGAAGCGGAAAGTTCATAGCCAATGTTCTGGAGAACGGGCGCGTCGCCGCCGAAATCCATGCTCTGCTCGACAGGGGAGGGCTCATCCTGGGAATATGCAACGGCTTCCAGGCTCTCGTCAAGAGCGGTCTGCTGCCTTACGGCAGGCTCGGCAAGGTCACCCGAGAGTCGCCCACGCTCTTCCGCAACGACATCAACAGGCATATCTCGCAGATGGTCACCACGAGGGTCGTTTCCAACGCGTCCCCCTGGCTTTCCTCGATGAAGCCCGGCGACCTGTGCGCGGTGGCCGTCAGCCACGGCGAGGGCAAGTTCACGGTGAGCGAGCAGCTGGCGCGCGAACTTTTCGAGGCCGGGCAGGTCGCCTTCCAGTATGTGGATCCTCTGACGGAGACCCCCACCATGGAATCTCCGTACAATCCCAACGGATCGAGCTTCGCCATCGAGGGCATAATCAGCCCCGACGGCCAGATACTCGGCAAGATGGGACATACCGAACGTTACGAGCGCAATCTCTTCAAGAATATTCCGGAGGACCTGGAACAGCCCTTGTTCGAGAATGCCGTAAGATATTTCCGCAAACGATAATATGTCACAGACCGATTCAGAAATTGTCAGGGGCGAGCTGCTTTTCGACGGCAACGAGAAGCGGGTCTATGCCACCGAAGATCCGGAGCGGGTCATTTTCCACTTCAAGGACGTGGCGACCGCCTACAACAACATCAAGAAGGCGGTTTTCCCGGAGAAGGGGGTGGTCAGCAACAGGATTTCCTCGCTGCTTTTCGCCTGGCTCGAAGAGAACGGAGTGCACACTCATTTCATCTCGGAACTGGGGGACAGGGAGCAGCTGTGCCGCAAGAGCCGCAATATCCCGCTGGAGCTCAAGGTCCGCAACTATTTCGCGGGCTCGATAGCCGGAAGGCTGGGCATCGCGGACGGCACGAAGGCCCGGACGGTGATCTTCGACCTCAACTACAACAATGACGAGCTCGGGGATCCGATGGTCAACGACAGTGAGGCCGTGGCTCTCGGAATAGTCAGTTTCGAGGAGCTGGAGCAGATATATTCCATAGCCCGCAAGGTCAACGGCCTGCTGACCGACATCTGCTCGCG
>CALVAD010000046.1 GCA_944325495.1 uncultured Bacteroidales bacterium
GCCTTCGCCGCGATTTTCCTCGTGTTCGTGCTCTACATTCTCAAGTTCAACCTTACGATGCGCGCGGTCAGGAGAGCGGACAGATGAAAAACAGCGTCAGAGTGGAGAGGGCGATAAAGGACATCACCCAGCAGGAGCTGGCGCAGGCCGTCGGAGTCAGCCGCCAGACCATAAACTCCATAGAATCCGGCAGATATGTTCCATCGACGGTGCTTTCGCTGAAAATAGCCCGCTATTTCGGCAAGGCGACGGACGACATTTTCCAGCTTGACGAAAACGACTAAATCCTTATACTGCAATGAAAACATTCCTGATCCTGCTTTCGACGGCCGCCATGACACAGGCCGCGGCGTCCGCACAGACCCCGGAACCCTTTTTCCCTTCCAAAGCCGGCACCGTGCTCGAATATGTGCAGCGCGACGGCAAAAGCGGTGAGACGCTGATGTTCACGACCGATTCCATAGCCGGCTTCAGCGGAGATTTCCGCAAGGGAGGCGCCAAAGTGATCTCCACGGTCAGATACCCGGGCGACACTCTGACGGTCAGCGCCGCAGAGCCCATGAAATTCGAGAACTACGAAGTCATCTCCGACTTCGCAGCCGCCATGGAGGAGTCGCTGGGCGACATGGTGAAGCAGTCGCTTTCGATGGCCGGAGCCGACGAAGCCGACATGGCGGAGGTCGACAAGATGATGGACGAAGTGACCGTAAGCGGAGAATGCCGCGGCATCCCCGCGGACCTCTCGGTGGGCATGGAGCTGCCGGACTACAATGTCGAAGTCAAGATCATGTTCGTCTCCACCAAGGCCAGCTGCAAGGACAGGAAGGTGGTGGCGCAGGAGACTGTCACCACGCCCGCCGGCACCTTCGACTGCTATGTCGTGGAGGAGAAAAGCACCGTCAAGACCATGATGGCCAACGCGAAGAACGACACCCGCACCTGGTACGCCCGCGGCATCGGCATGGTACGCCAGGAAGTATGGGCGCGCAAGAAGCTCGTCAGCGTCACCGAGCTCACGGCGGTGAGGTGAGCTGAACCGCGAAAAGCCATGGAATTGTTATATTTGCATGATTGCATAATTTTTAACATCTGCACGTCATGACAAATATTCTCTCCCTGCTGCTCGCTGCGTTCGCGGTGCTTTCCGGACCCGACGGAAAGCTCAATGTCACACTCGAATCCTCACCGGACGGAGCTGTCCTCTATTCAGTGGACTACGACGGCGAAACCATGCTCACACCTGCATCGCTGGGCCTGAAAGCACAGGACTGCGATTATGACAGACTCCTGTTTACAGGAATGGACAGGGAGGAGGTCAGGGTCGACTATCGGCTCGACCGTGCCAAGACCTCGCATGTGAGCCACGACGCCATAAGCTACATCACGCATTTCAAGACTCCGGAAGGACGCCTGTTCGACATCGAATGGCATCTGAGCGACAACGACGTCGCCTTCCGCTACCGCATTCCGAGAGACACGGAGACCGGCAGCATCAGGGTCATGGAGGAGCTGACCTGCTTCGATTTCCCGCAGGGTACCACGACCTATATGTGCCCGCAGAGCGATCCCATGGTCGGCTGGAAGCGGTCGAAGCCCAGTTACGAGGAATACTACAGAAACGCCGCGCCGCTCGGTGAGAAGTCCGAATTCGGCCACGGCTTCACCTTCCCCTGCCTGTTCAACACACCGGGAGGCTGGGTGCTCGTGAGCGAGACCGGCGTGGACAGCAGATACTGTGCATCCAGACTCGACGACTACGAGACGGGGAAAGGCTACAGGCTGGCTTTCCCCATGCCCGAGGAGAACAACGGAAACGGCACCTCCGAACCGGCGTTCGCGCTGCCCGGATGCACGCCGTGGAGGACCCTGACGGTCGGCAGAGACCTCGCGCCCATAGTCGAGACTACGATAGCCTTCGACGTGGTGGAGCCAAGATACGAAAGCGTCCACGACTACAGCTACGGCAAGAGCAGCTGGAGCTGGATACTGTGGCAGGACCCGAGCGTGAACTATGACGACCAGGTCGCATTCATAGACCTCGCCTCCGAAATGGGCTGGCCGTACTGTCTCGTCGACGCCTTCTGGGACCAGACCATAGGCCGGGACGGAATCGAGAAGCTGTCGCGCTACGCGAAGTCCAAGGATGTGTCGCTGTTCCTCTGGTATTCGTCAAGCGGCTGGTGGAACGACATCTCACAGAGTCCGGTGAACATAATGTGCGACCCCATAGCCCGCAAGCGGGAGATGCGCTGGCTGAGGAGCATAGGAGCGAGGGGAATCAAGGTCGACTTCTTCGGGGGAGACAAGCAGGAGACCATGCGCCTCTACGAGAGCATACTCAGCGACGCCGACGACTGCGGACTCATGGTCATCTTCCACGGATGCACGCTGCCGCGCGGCTGGGAGCGGATGTACCCCAACTATGTGGGCAGCGAGGCCGTCAGGGCGTCCGAGAATCTCGTGTTCCTCCAGAGCGAATGCGACATCGAGGCCGTGAACGCCACCCTGCATCCGTTCATACGGAACGCGGTCGGCTGCATGGAATTCGGAGGCACCTTCCTTAACACGAGGCTCGACCGCGCCAACGGCAGACCCGGAGCGGACGGCAAGATCGGCGGTTCCCAGAGAAGGACGACCGACGCCTTCCAGCTCGCCACCGCGGTCATTTTCCAGAATCCGATACAGAATTTCGCGCTCGCTCCCAACAATCTGACGGACGCCCCTGCGGAAGCCCTGGAATTCATGCGCAACGTGCCGACCGTCTGGGACGAGACCCGGTATATAGCCGGCGCCCCCGCCCGCAGCGCCGTCATCGCGAGACGCAGCGGAGACATCTGGTATGTCGGTGCCATAAACGCGGCCGAGGAGAAATTCACGATAGATGTCAATCAAATCGCCGCCGCCCTCGGGAAGGAGAATGCGGCGGCGATCCATACGGCCGGCGGGAGTCTTGTCAGGGAAGACGGCAGATTCAGGAAGCCGCTCGACATCGCCGTGAACGACGGTGCGGTGCTGGTGCTCTGGTAGCACCGGCCGGAGTCATTCGGCGTCTCCGTCGCAGCGGAAATAGACTGAATACCTGCAGTCGTGGATTCCAGCGAAGGGCTCGAGTTCGAGAGTGCGGTACTCTTCGGGAACGAACAGACCTTCGCAGATGAAATGCAACGGCTTGCCGTCCACGGGCGCGGCTGCCTCCTGCAGCTTTGCAAGTGCGCCATCCGGCGTGCCGGCTATCACGGGAGCTCCGTCGAGCGGCAGCAGCCTGCCGGATGCTATATGCCCCCATCTGCCGTCATCGGCGACGAGCCCCTCAAGGTCTTCGGTCCCCATGCGCGCCGCAAGCACCACGGGCCCGTACAGCACGGAAATATAATCCGGCACATTGGGCATGGCCTCCACGGAGAAATGCATGGGCAGCAGGATTTCCACGGTGTCGCCGCTCTTCCATCTGCGTTCGATCTCGAAATACGAGCAGGGTGCGGCGTCTACCGGCCACTCCCTGCCGTTGACTCGTACCGACAGCTCTCCGGCCTCCACCCATGAAGGGTAGCGCAGCCTGAGTGCGAAGCGTTCCGGCCGATCGAGGGTGAGAGTCAGCCTGCTGCTCTCCGAGGCGGGGAAGTCAGTCTCCTGCACCAGGCGCAGACCGCGTTCCTCCCAGTCGAGTTCGGAGGCCACGAACAGGTTGACATACAGATCCCTGCCGCTATGGCTGTAGATGAATTTCCCGTATTTCACATGGTCTTCCATCCCTGAACCCACACAGCACCACATGGCCTCGTTGGGCGCGGAATAGTTGCGGTAATGGCGCGGGCGTGCGGAGCTGAAATACACGAATCCTCCGTGTCCGGGATGCTGGGCGGAAAGGATATGGTTGAACATGGCCCGCTCGTAGTAGTCCGCGTAGCGGGAGTCGGGGTGCATGCGGAACAGGCCTTCGGTGAGCTTGAGCATGTTGTAGGTGTTGCAGGTCTCGGGTCCCTGACGCTCCTCGACATATTCACGGCACTCGGCGGCCGACGGGAAATGCTCCCTGCGGCTGTTGCCTCCGAACGACAGCGTGCGGTTCCGCGTCACGGTCTCCCAGAAGAATTCCGCCGCTGTGGCGTAGTCAGAATCGCCGCTCAGTTCTGCGACGCGCTGGTAGCCCACGGCCTTGGGAACCTGGGTGTTGGCGTGCATGTCGTCAAGGTTGTCGATGCGGCGCGCCATGCTGTCGAACAGCTTCCTGTGCGAGAAGCGCCTGGCGGCATCGAGATATCCGGTGTCTCCGGTCATCGCGTAGGCATCGGCGTATATTTCGTTCATCCCGCCGAACTCGGTGTCCAGCATCAGTTCCATCTGCTCGTCGTCAAGGGCGGCTATGACGCCGAGGCCCCAGTCGCAGAAGTCGAGAAACATGCCGCGGGCCCTGTCATCCCCGAGGTACAGCCAGGCGTCGCGCAGGCCGGCGTACATCTTATGGAGGTTATACCAGGGAACCCACATCTCCGAGACCGCGGCTCCGTCGCCGGCCCTGACCTTGTCCCAGACGGTCTTTCCTCCGGGAATGCCGCCTACATAGCCGTCGCCGTTGGCTTCCTGGCACTCGGCGAGTTCGGAAAGCATGTATTCCGCCCTCCTGCGGCATTCCTCATCGCCAGTCGCCGCATACGCCATCGCCAGGGCGCTCAGGTAATGTCCGCTCACATGGCCGTCCATGCCGGCCCAGTTGGGGAAGACTTCGGCCTTCTTCGGAAGGCCGGCCTCCCTGCGGAAAGGTGCAAGCATGCGGTCGGTGTCGTACTGCAGCAATACCTTGACATCGAGGTCGCGGGCATGCTTGAAAGGTCCGTCGAGCAGCCGCACCTCCTGCAGAGGGAAACTCCCGACCCGTTCAGCGCCCTGCTGCCGGTCTTCGGCACAGGAGGTGAAAAGAAACGCGACGCACAGCAGCATCATTTGATGGAATTCGTGTCTCATACTGTATTATAATGCTTGAATGTTTCCTTTAACTTCCGGCGCGGGAACGCATGATGCCATGGCGGCCCGGGCTGAGGCGGTTTTATGTGAAACCGTCTTTCGAATGTAAATATAAGCTTTCCGGTTATAATTCAAACAGATATTCAGGCAATGATTTTCGCGGCACCTGCCCGCAAATGGCCCGCGGATATATAATCTCAATGTACCGACATCCTGGACATAAGATTGATAATCAGGACACCGGCGATAATCACCTGAGCAAGAAAAACAAAACTTTTCATACCAATGACAATCTCAGGCATGATGCCTGCTGCATTTGCGAATAACGACACAAAACAAGTATCTTTGTTTCCCCAAAAAGCGATATATGAGCATATCGAACATAAGACTATTGAATCAGCAGTTGGTCAATCCGCAAATGTCAGACATCCATGAACTGGTCTCATGGATGGGGATGCTGCAGGCCCAGGAATACACAATGATGCGCTGGGCGGTCGGCATTCGCCTGAAATCGCCCTCAATGTCATCATTCCGTAAAGCCTATGATTCAGGACAAGTTGTCAGGACGCACTTATTCAGGTGTACTTGGCAGTTGGTAGCAGCTGAGGATCTGCGCTGGATGCTGAAATTGTGTGCCGACAAAAACAAGAAGGCCATTAGATATTACGGACAAGGCATTTCTGAAAAAGATTTTGAACACCCCTGCGACCTCATCTGTCAGGCACTTGCCGGGCAACAATCCATGACCAGAGAAGCCATTATTGCCAGTTTAAGGGAACTAGGGCTTTCCAGTGATGCCTATACAATGACCAAATTTCTTCAAATGGCTGAAGCAGAAGGACTGATATGCAGCGGACATCTTGATGACAATCAAAACACATACGCTCTGATTGACGGACGGATACCATCAGCAAACGAACCCTCACGGGAAGAATCGGTAATCCTGCTTGCAAGAAAGTATTTCCGCAGCCATTCACCGGCCACATTGAAAGACTTTGCATGGTGGACAAACCTCAGCACAGGTGAATGTAAAAATGCCATAAATTCCATTGCCGGTGAATTGACGGCAGAACACCGTAACGATGATATATATTATATACATCATGATTGCAGGACAAGAGGCTGCCGTAAGAAAATCCTGTTGCTGCCGTCCTATGACGAATACCTGATAGGCTACAAGAGCCGCCATCATGCGATCGCAGAACAGTTCTGCCGACAAGCCTACAACAAAAATGGCATTTTCTATCCCGTTATTGTACAGAATGGTGAAGTTATAGGAAACTGGCATCCTTGCAAACAAGCAAACTTCTTCGAAGATGAAAACAAGGTGGATATTTCAAGATTACTTTCGGAATTTCATCAATTCATGGACTGCTGATAAATGTAATGTAAAGTATCAATAGATTACATTACCAGCGAGCATACTCCATAGCATACATATCAAAGCCTTTTGCCCAATAATCTTTCTTTATGCTTTTCAATATAAATCCCTGTTTCTGATAGAATTGATATGCCACTTGAGATGTTCTTACTGTAATGCGGTCGATTTCCATGGACTTTAATACATTAATACGATATTTTAACAACAACGAGCCAAGGGAATGTCCTTGCCAGTCAGGATGTATGATATCCCAACTGATTTTACCTCTTGTACCATTGTCTGCTATATTTATACCTCCACAGCCGATTATCTCCACCCCGGAAAGAAGGACATAATAGTATTCCCTTTCGTTGTCTAAATATTCGCTCAAGTCTGCTTCCTCCTCCGATGCAAAATACAGTGGAGTATTTAGCCGCATCAACTCTAACACTGCTTCTTTGTCCGAAGGAAAATACTCGCGGATATTTATTGTGTCATTCTCCATATCATTCTTTTACTACAAAGGTATTCATTTCCTGAGATATTCTTTTATGGTATGTTGGTATATCCACTATCGGTCTCACTCCGCAAGCTACTCAAAACGCAAGATTGATGACTGCGCTACCCTCCGTGGCCGTCCTCCGGCCGTCCACTTCTGTCCGCTCAGACATCAGACTTGCAGAGCGGAATATCCAAAGCACCCCACTTCCCGGACAAGTCCGCTCAGTCGGCTGCATACAGGAGGCATCTACGTAACATAATCCGACCCTTGATTGTGTGACAGCCCCTGACGGGCTGCCTGACGGCAGGGGCTCCGCCCGCAGATCACACAATCCGGACTATGTTAGGGACTGTCGTTTAATTCCGTCATTATGAGTCAATCGGCAGACTGTCCCTGTAATTTTTCCGATCGAACTCATCTTTTTATATTTTCGGCTCCGTTTCGGAGCCCCTTTTTTCATTTTTGGACCCA
>CALVAD010000047.1 GCA_944325495.1 uncultured Bacteroidales bacterium
GGCGCGGGCCTCGTCCGCCTTGCGCTTGCGGTAGAGCTGCCAGGTGTTGTAGCAGTTGTGCCAGATGCTGTAGAAGCCGCCGGCAACCGAAACGACAGGGGTCAGGAAGGTATAGCCGAGCCAGATGCCGAACACTGTGTTCTTCTGCCCGAGGGACTGTCCGGCCGTGATGCGGCTGCCGTAGCGCGAGCCTATCGTTTTCCCGAGCCAGAATTGCAGCACGCAGGTGACCAGCGACGCCACTCCGACCTCAAGCAGCACGATCAGGCCGGAATCATTGTGGACTATGGCCCGGGTGCTCATCAGTACGGCAAGGGTCAGCGACGCGGCCCAGAGCCAGAAGGACACGCCGACATATTTGAGCAGCCAGGCGTGCAGCTTCGGCAGAAGCAGGCGCACCGCCCAGGCGGCGAGACACGGCATCACGAGCATGGGGAACACCTTCCAGAGTATCGCACTGAACGAGCTGAAGAAGGTCACGCCCTCAACGGGGTGCAGCACCGGCACCACGAGCGGAACGAGCAGGGCCACGGCGACATTTATCAGCACTGTATATGTCACTACGCCGGCCATGTTCCCGCCAAGCTTGCCGGTAACCACGGCACAGGCGGTGGCCGTCGGGCATATCATGCAGAGCATCGCGGCCTCGAAGCCGTCGCGCAGGGGAATGTCCGGAACCAGGACCAGCAGGAACGCAAGCGCCGCGAAGGAACAGCATTGGATCAGCAGCAGCCAGAGCATCCATTTGTGGGGACGCAGCTGACGCGGCTCGATCTTGCAGAAGCTCAGGAAGAGCATCATGAAAATCAGCAGCGGCTGCAGCATGTCGATGATTTTCTTCAGCACGGGTCCGGCGGGATGCAGGACGGGAACGGCCATGTACACCAGATATCCGGAAATACCCGCCAGCATCGCGATTATCAGCGCCCAGTCGCGGAGCAGCTTGGCGAAAGTATATCTGTATTCCGACATCGCCTATTTCTTCCCTTCTCTGGCAAGGAAGCAGTCTATGGTGTTCTCCATCAGCATCGCGATGGTCATGGGGCCGACTCCGCCGGGAACCGGGGTCACCCATGAGGCCACGCGGGAGACGGACTCGAAATCGACATCGCCTACCAGTTTTCCGGAGGCGTTGCGGTTCATGCCCACGTCGATGACCACGGCACCGGGCTTGACCATGTCGCCGGTCACCGTATTTTCATGGCCGACTGCCACCACGAGGATGTCGGCGAGCAGGGTCGCGGCCTTAAGGTCTGCGGTGCGGGAGTGGGCGATCGTGACCGTGGCGTTCTCATCGAGCAGCAGCTTCGCCACCGGCTTCCCTACTATGTTGCTGCGGCCCACGACGACGGCCATCTTGCCTTTTATGTCGACTCCCGTGCTCTTTATGAGCTCTATCACGCCCTTGGGGGTGCATGGCTTGATGCAGTCGGTGCCGACCCAGAGCGAACCGACGTTGAGGATGTGGAAACCGTCCACGTCCTTCTCTTTCGCTATCGAGTATATGACCTTGGACTCGTCGATATGTTTCGGCAGAGGAAGCTGCACGAGTATTCCGTCCACGGCGGCGTCTCCGTTGAGTTCCGCTATCCTGTCGAGAAGCTCCTGCTCGGATATGCCGGCGTCAAGTTCGATGAGCCGGGAGTCCATGCCGGTGTACGCGGCCGCCCTGACCTTGTTGCGCACATAGACCTGGCTTGCGGGATTCTCACCGACTATTATCACGGCGAGGCAGGGCTTGCGGCCGTACTCGGCCTCAAGCTCGGGGACACGGGCCTTCACACGGTCCTTGACGGCGGCCGAGACAGCGTTCCCGTCGATTATGCGGGCCAGGCCCATATCGAGCGCGCAGTGGCCTATGTCGCCGCGATGGAAAAGCTTGTCGCAGTGTACGCGCTCCACGGCCTCGTATGCCTTGTCGTGCGCCACATGCAGATCCACCCCCTCGGCAACCACCATCATCACGCGGCCGCCTGCGGTCACGAGTGCGCCGTCCTTCATGGCGGTGCCCATGTGGTACAGTCTGACTCCGGACATGTCCCCGAGTACGATCGGGCAGCCCTTGTCGTATTTTCCGGGATAGCCCTTCGACGCCAGCACGACTCCGAGGGTCACAGCCTTCTTCCATTTGAGCGGTTCGGCCTCGCGTCCGGAGGCCACGGCGTCGAAGATGTCGTAGATGTCGCTCTTGAGCAGCGGCAGCACGACTTCGGTCTCGGGGTCGCCGAAACGGGCGTTGAACTCTATGACCTTGATGCCGTCGGCCGTCTTCATCAGTCCTCCGTAGAGCACGCCCGAAAGCGGGCAGCCTTCCCTGACCATCGCTTCCGCGGTACGGCACATTATGTTCCTGTATGCGAACTCCCTGTCCTCCCCGCTGATGAACGGAAGTCCGGTATAGGCTCCCATTCCGCCGGTGTTGGGGCCCTTGTCGCCGTCGAAGGCGCGCTTGTGGTCCTGGGAGAGCGGCATGGGATAGACTCTTGCGCCGTCGACGAAACACATGAACGAAAATTCCGGACCTTCGAGATAATCCTCGACCACGACCTTGCCCTTGCCGAAGGCGTCATCCACAAGCATGCTTTTCAGGGCCTCTTCGGCCTCGACGAGGTCTGCCGCTATGACTACTCCCTTGCCGGCGGCGAGTCCGTCGTATTTGAGCACTGCCGGGAAAGGCCGCGAGCTCACATAGTCGAGGGCCTCCTCGTAGCGGGTGAAGCTGCGCCAGGAGGCTGTCGGGATGTCGTATTTCTCCATCAGCTCCTTGGCGAACTCCTTGCTGCTCTCTATTCTGGTCGCGGAGAGCGTATGGCCGAATATCTTCAGTCCGGCCGCTCTGAACTCATCGACGATTCCGGCCGCCAGAGCAGCTTCAGGACCCACGACAGTCAGGTCGACTTCGTTCTCCCGGGCGAATTTCTTCAGCGCGGCCACGTCAGTGTCGGAAATCGGAACGCATTCCGCCTGTGCGGCTATTCCGGCGTTTCCCGGAGCGCACCATATCTTCTCCACCTGCTCCGAACGGCTCAGCGCGTCCACTATCGCATGGCAGCGTCCGCCGCCTCCGACTACGAGAACTTTTTTCTTCATATTGCGTTTTGTCTTTATATTCTTGTATTCCGGTCCCGGGCCGGGCTTGGCTGTCCCTCGGGAGGGGGCTGGCCACCCGCGGCCGATAGCGGGTGCCGCGTCAGCGGCGGGATGAGCGCGTAGCGCGAACCCCCGACGAGGGGCAGCCAAGCCCGGCCTGCATCACCTAAAAACAACTCATCTTCATTTCCCGGCACCCGCTATCGGCCGCTATGGCCAGTTTCTGTTCCCGACGCCGGGCGTCCCTAACTTTAATTCCCGGCACCCGGCCGCGTCAGCGGCGCAACGGAGCGTCAGGGAGATTGCAAAGCAATCGAACAGCGCAGTTGCCGGTTGCCGCTCCGCGGCGACCGCATGCATGCCCTTGGTAAAAGCACCGGCGGCGCGGAGCGCGCTCAATGCTTGAAATGCCTGACTCCCGTGAACAGCATCGTCATTCCGAGTTCGTCGGCCTTGGCGATCGAGTCCTCGTCGCGTATGCTGCCTCCGGGCTGGACGATTGCGGTCACGCCGTACTGGGCGGCGAGGGCCACGGTGTCATCGAAAGGCAGGAAACCGTCGGAAGCGAGCACCAGCCCTTCGGTGAACCCGGCCGCCTGCGCCTCCTTGAGCGCGATTTCGGCGGAGCCGACGCGGTTGGTCTGGCCTGCGCCGACGCCGATCGTATGCCCGTCCCTGACCACGACTATCGCATTGGACTTCACATGCTTGACTATCTTCCAGCCGAATTCCAGATCGGCAAGCAGAGCGGCGTCCGGCTTCAGCTTCGTCACGCACATCTCCGGAGTCACCGTCTCCACGGCCTTGTCCTGCTCCTGAACAAGCATGCCGCCGATGACGCCCACATACTGCATCTGCACTGAATTGTCGGGAGTCATGTCCACCTGCATGACCCTGAGGTTCTTCTTGTGGGAGAGAATCTCAAGCGCTTCGGGAGTGTACGACGGAGCTATCACTATTTCAAGGAATATGGGCTTCATGCCCATGGCCACCTCGGCTGTCAGCTCGCGGTTCACCGCCACGATTCCGCCGTAGATGCTGACCTTGTCGGCCTCGTAGGCGGCCTGCCAGGCCTCCTCTATGGTCCTGCCCACGGCAGCGCCGCAGGGGTTCATGTGCTTGAGGGCCACACAGAAAGGCTCATTGAAATCGCGGAGCACCGAAAGCGCGGCGTTGGCGTCCTGTATATTGTTGTAGGAAAGCTCCTTGCCCTGTATCTGGCGCGCGAAGGGAAGCGCGTAGGAACAAGGCTCGGAAGCTCCGTAGAACTTCGCGCTCTGGTGGGGGTTCTCCCCGTAGCGCAGCTGCTGTACGAGATCGTATTCGAGGAAGAGCTTCTCGTTCAGCCCGGCCTTCTCCCTCATCCACGAAGCTATGCACATGTCATATTCGGCCGTGTGGGTGTAGGCCTTGGCTGAGAGCTTCAGGCGCGTGTCGTCTGAGGTCCAGCCGTTTTCAGCAAGCTCGGAGAGCACCTTCCCGTAGTCGGCGGGGTCGCAGACTATGGTCACGTCCTTCCAGTTCTTGGCCGCGCTGCGCACCATCGAAGGGCCGCCGATGTCGATGTTCTCGATCGCGTCCTCCATGCTCACGCCCTCGCGCGAGATGGTCTGCCTGAAAGGATAGAGGTTCACGCACACGAGGTCGATGGTGCCGATTCCGTTCTCTTCGAGGGTCTTCATGTGCTCCGGCACGTCGCGGCGCGCGAGTATGCCTCCATGAACTTTGGGATGCAGGGTCTTGACCCTTCCGTCGAGTATTTCGGGGAAACCCGTGACATCAGAGATTCCCGTAGTCGCCACTCCGCTGTCTTCCAGCAGCCTTTGGGTGCCTCCGGTTGCGATTATCTCCCATCCGAGGCTCTTCAGTCCCTTGACGAAATCCACCAGACCCGTCTTGTCGCTTACGCTGACCAATGCTCTTCTCATTTCCCTAACAGTTTGTTTATCGTGTCAATATACAGTTTGTGCTCTATCTTCTGCCCTATCCTGTGCACCTCCGCCGGGTCGCTTCCGTCGTATTCGAAAGCCTTCTGGGCTATGATCTTCCCGCCGTCAAGCTCGGAATTCACATAATGTATCGTGATTCCGTAGACCTTGACTCCGTACTCGACCGCCTGCTCCACCGCATGCGCCCCGCGGAAAGCCGGCAGCAGCGAAGGGTGGATGTTGATTATCCGGTTCTCGTAGGCGTCCAGAAGCACGTCCGAGAGTATGCGCATGTAGCCCGCAAGACATACGAGCTCCACCTTCGCAGCGTCCATGCGGCGCACTATCTCCGTCTCGTACTCCGCCTTGGACGCATAGTCCTTCGGCGAGAACACGAAGCTGTCGATCCCCCGGCGCGCAGCCTTGCTGACCACGGGGGCCGCAGGCTTGTCGCAGACCATCAGCACGACTTCGGCGTCTATGCGCCCGTCGGCGCAGGCATCGGCGATGGCCTCGAAATTGGTGCCCTCGCCGCTCGCGAATACAGCCAGTCTGTGTTTCATTGCATGATTATGTTTACTCCCGGCTCCGCCGTAACCTTCCCTATCACAGAAGCCTTCTCGCCGCGGGACTCCAGAATGCGTATCGCCGCGCCGGCCTCGGACTCGTCGAGCACGAGCACCATGCCTATGCCCATGTTGAAGATGTTGAACATCTCCCTGTGGGGGATGCCGCCCCATTTCTCGAGCATGCGGAACACCGGAAGAATCTCCCAGCCGCCCTCATGTATCTCAAGGCCCTGACCCTCATGCAGCACGCGCGGAATGTTCTCGTCGAAGCCGCCGCCGGTGATATGGGCGACCCCGTGCACATCGCAGCTGCGGATCACCTCAAGCACCTGCCTGACATAGATGCGCGTGGGGGTCAGCAGCACGTCGCCGAGAAGACGACCTCCGAACTCGAGCACCGGGTCGGTGTACGAGAGGCCGTTGTCCGAAACTATCTTGCGCACGAGGCTGAAGCCGTTGGAATGCACGCCCGAGGAGGCGATGCCCACCAGCACGTCGCCTACCTTCACTTTCGAACCGTCGATCAACTTCGACTTCTCGACTACCCCGGTCGTGTAGCCGGCTATGTCGTACTCCCCGTCGGCGTACATGCCAGGCATCTCCGCGGTCTCTCCGCCCACCAGCGCGCAGCCGGCCTGACGGCAGCCTTCGGCGACTCCCGCGACTATGGCCTCGACCTTCTCGGGAATATTATGGCCTATCGCGACATAGTCCAGAAATATCAGCGGTTCGGCCCCCTGCGCGAGCACGTCGTTGACGCACATCGCCACGGCGTCTATGCCCACCGTGTCATGCCTGTCCATCGCGAAGGCGATCTTGAGCTTGGTGCCCACTCCGTCGGTGCCGCTGACCAGCACGGGCTCCCTGATTCCGAGAACCGAAAGGTCGAACATGCCTCCGAAAGAACCTATGCCTCCCATGGAGCCGGGACGCACGGTGGAAGCGACATGCTGTTTGATCCGGCGTACCACTTCGTAGCCGGCTTCGAGGTTCACACCTGCATTTTCGTAAGTCTTGGCCATATATGTTCAGTCAATTTTCGTTTCACGCGCATCCGGCCTGCATTCCCGCCGTCCTCCGGCAGTTCTCGTCCGCGACAGCCGCAAGACGGTCGAGGACCTTCTGATAGGAGGCCACGATATACCCGAGATCATGGCGGAAGCGGTCCTTGTCGAGCCGCTCGTCGGTCGCCGCATCCCAGAAGCGTCCGGTATCCGGGCCTATCTCGTCGCAGATCATGATACGACCCTCGGCGTCACGGCCGAACTCCAGCTTGAAATCCACGAGCTTGAGACCCGCGCGCGAGCAGATGTCGGTCAGCAGGCCGTTGACCTTGCGGGCTATGGAATATATCTGCTCCAGCTCCTCGAAACTGAC
>CALVAD010000048.1 GCA_944325495.1 uncultured Bacteroidales bacterium
TCCGCCGCTCTCTACCGCACGCTCTGGGTGATGAACCAGGGACTGCCCGGAGGCTGCTCCTTCCTTGAGGACTACACTCTGAATTTCAACGGAAAGGACAGCTCCATACTTCAGGCCCACATGCTGGAGGTCTGCCCGCTGATAGCCGCGCGGAAACCCCGTCTGGAAGTCCACTTCCTCGGAATCGGAGTGCGCAAGGCCGACACCGCCAGGCTGGTGTTCACCTCCAAGGTCGGAAAGGGCTGTACGGCGACGGTGGTCGACATGGGCAACCGTTTCCGCCTGATAGTCAACGATGTCGAATGTATCGAGCCCAAGCCGCTTCCCAAGCTGCCCGTGGCCTCCGCGCTATGGAAGCCCATGCCGGACTTCGAAGTGGGCGCCGGTGCGTGGATACTTGCCGGAGGAACCCATCATTCATGCTTCTCCTACGATCTCACGGCGGAATACTGGGAGGACTATGCCGAGATAGCCGGCATCGAGATGGTCCATATCGACGAGCATACGAGCATCTCCGAATTCAAGAAGGAGCTTCGTATGAACGAGGTCTACTACCTGCTCAACAAGTCGCTTTGCTGATATGAACCAGGAAGCTAAATCCTGCATCGCCTCGGGGAGAGCCGTTCTCGGCATCGAGCTCGGCTCCACCCGCATCAAGGCGGTGCTGATCGACGGTAACAACGATGTGATCGCCCAGGGCAGCCACAGCTGGGAGAACAGTCTTACAGACGGCCTGTGGACATACAGCCTCGAATCGGTCTGGAACGGCATACGCGACTGCTATTCCGATCTCCGGAAGAATGTCTCGGAGGACTATGGTGTCGACATCGAGTCCCTTGCCGCCATAGGCGTGAGCGCGATGATGCATGGCTACATGGCCTTTGACGAGAAAGGCGGAATACTCGTGCCTTTCCGTACCTGGAGGAACACCAACACCGGCAGGGCGGCGGCGGAACTGTCCGAACTCTTCGGCTGCAACATACCGCTGCGCTGGAGCATATCCCATCTCTACCAGGCGATTCTTGACAATGAACCGCATGTCGACAAGATATGCAGCCTCACCACGCTTGCCGGTTATGTCCACTGGAAGCTCAGCGGAAGGAAGGTGCTCGGCATAGGTGACGCCTCCGGCATGCTCCCCATCGACCAGGGCACGCGGAATTATTCCGAGGTCATGATGGAGAAGTTCGATGCTCTGGTAAGCGGCCGCCGTCTCAGCTGGAAGCTCAGGGACATCCTGCCCGAAGTCCTCATGGCCGGAGACGACGCCGGCAGCCTCACGGTAGAAGGTGCGGCTCTGCTGGATGTTTCCGGACGGCTGAGGTCCGGCATCCCCCTCTGTCCGCCCGAAGGGGACGCGGGTACGGGAATGGTGGCTACGAACGCCGTCAGACCGCGTACCGGCAATGTGTCGGCCGGGACATCGTCGTTCTCGATGATAGTGCTCGAGAAGGACCTGTCGCGTCCGCACAGCGTGATCGACATGGTCACGACTCCAGACGGAAACCCCGTGGCGATGGTGCATTGCAACAACTGCACATCCGATCTCAACGCCTGGATAGGGCTTTTCCGGGAGTTCGGCGAACTGACCGGCGGCAAGACCGACCTCGACAGCCTTTTCGGCCTGCTGTACAACCATGCGCTGGAAGGGGATGCGGATTGCGGCGGCCTGCTGTCGTACAACTATTATTCGGGCGAGCCGGTGGCCGGAGTCGAGGAAGGAGGCAGACCGCTTTTCCTGCGTGCTCCGGATGCAAGGTTCAACCTGGCCAATTTCATGCGCTCTCATCTCTATGCCTCGGTCGCAGTGCTGAAGCTCGGCAACGACATACTCTTCGGCGAGGAGCAGGTGAGCGTCGACAGGATAACCGCCCATGGCGGACTGTTCAGGACCAGGGGTGTCGGACAGAGAATACTGGCCGCAGCCTTGAATTCTCCGATATCGGTGATGTCCACGGCCGGTGAAGGCGGAGCATGGGGCATAGCGCTGCTGGCTTCGTATCTTGTCAACCGGGAGGACGGCCAGAGCCTGCCGGATTTCCTCGACGAGAAGGTGTTCGCGGGTTGCGAAAGCAGCCAGCTGAATCCCCGGGCGGAGGATGTGGCGGGCTTCAACGAATATATGGAGCGGTACCGGCGCTGCCTGCCAGTGGAGCAGGAGGCGGTCAGTCTTTAGAAGCTGTTTTGACAAATTTCAAAACAACATTTTAACGAATGCCGGCAGGACACCGAAAGGGCCCTGCCGGTTTCATTGTCAGGCGGACACGTCTCTACCTGACGGTCACCAGTTCATATTCCCTGCTTCCCAGGCCTATCTTCTCGGCGTGTTCGAGACAGGTTTTGTATTCCGTGTTCGGGTTGGTGTTGTCGAAGTGGTCGTGCCTGTCGTGGAAGCCGGGACGCGCCATCTCGTCGGTCAGCTGGCTGCCGGGCAGCGGAGTCTGCCTGAGACAGGCGTCCACGCATGCCTGGTCAAGCGCGAGAGGGTCGAATGACGCGAACATCCCCACATCGGGAATTATCGGCGTGTCGTTTCCTGAATGGCAGTCGCAGGTCGGGGAGACGTCGCATATCAGCGAAATGTGGAAGTTGGGCCTGCCGTCGACCACCGCCTTGGTGTATTCGGCCATGCGGCAGTTGAGCTCCTTGCATGCCGCGTCCTGCGCGAAGTGTATCGCGTCGAAGTTGCAGGCGCCTATGCAGCGGCCGCATCCGACGCAGTTTTCGTAGTTGACCGTCATCTTCCTGTTCTGTTCGTCGAACTCGAGTCCGCCGTTCGCGCATTCGCGCATGCACCTGCGGCATCCGCGGCAGAGATCCCCGTCGATTACGGGCTTGCCGTTGCTGTGCTGGTCCTTCTTGCCTGCGCGCGAGCCGCTGCCCATGCCGATGTTCTTGATGGTCCCGCCGAACCCGGTCATCTCATGCCCCTTGAAGTGGGTGAGCGAGATGAATATGTCGGCGTCCATTATGGCATGGCCGATTCTGGCTTCCCTAATGTATTCACCGCCCGCGACAGGCACCGCGACGTCGTCCGTGCCCTTGAGGCCGTCGGCAATGATGACCGGGCATCCGGCGGCGAGGGGAGTGAAGCCGTTCTGCCATGCACAATAGAGGTGTTCGAGCGCGTTCTTGCGGCTTCCGGGGTAGAGAGTGTTGCAGTCGGTCAGGAAGGGCTTGCCTCCGAGTCCTTTTACAACGTCCACGACCGCCCTCGCATAGTTGGGGCGCAGGAAAGTCATGTTGCCGAGCTCCCCGAAGTGCATCTTGATCGCGACGAACTTGCCGTCCATGTCGATGCTGCCTATTCCGGCGGCGTTGATCAGTCTCTTGAGCTTGTCCGCAGGGCCTTCGTCCGTCCTGCAGCGGAAATCTGTGAAATATACCTTAGACATTGGTCAGTGAATTAATTCCAAGTTCAAATATACGGAATTCATGATAATGGCGGCTACCCGGATTACTGGAAATCCAAACATTTCAGCAGCGGCGGGATTTAACAATTTCTTAACAATTCTTAACTTTCCTGTAATATGATATGTCGACCTTTGCACCAGATTTATTTCACCGAGATTATGACCGAAATTTTCTATGTGATAGTCGGATTCCTGCTTGTTCTGGCGGTGTTCGACTTGTTTGTCGGTGTAAGCAACGATGCAGTCAACTTCCTCAATTCGGCGATAGGGGCCAAGGTGGCGAGGTTCAGAACCGTATTGATCGTCGCTTCGGCAGGAGTCCTTATCGGAGCGGTGATGAGTGCCGGAATGATGGACATAGCCCGGCACGGAATCCTGCAGCCGTCCTACTATAACCTGAAGGAGGTGATGACCATATTCCTTGCGGTGATGGTCACGGACGTGGTGGTGCTCGACGTGTTCAACAGCATGGGAATGCCGACTTCCACAACGGTCTCGCTGGTATTCGAACTGCTCGGGGCTTCTTTCGTTATGGCCCTGCTCAAGATGGGCGGCGACGGGGACCTCACTCTCGGCATGCTGCTCAACAGCAACAAGGCCCTGACAGTCATAATCGCGATCTTCGTGTCAGTGGCGATAGCTTTCGTGGCGGGTCTGGCAGTGCAGTGGCTCGCCAGAGTGATATTCTCCTTCAACTATAAGAGGAAGCTCGGCTACACGATAGGAATCTTCGGAGGCATAGCCTTCACCTCGCTCGCGTATTTCATCCTGATCAAGGGTCTGGGCGATTCTCCTTTCATCCATGAGGACTTCAGGCAGTGGATTGCCGCGAACACCACGATCATACTGGTCGCGGCATTCGTCATTACGACCATTCTTTCGGAAATACTCTATTTCCTGAAAGTCAATGTGTTCAAGATCATAGTCCTTGCGGGCACCTTCGCGCTGGCGATGGCCTTCGCGGGCAATGACCTCGTGAATTTCATCGGAGTGCCCCTCGCGGCCCTGGATTCGCTGAAGGACTACCTCATGCACGGAGGCGGCGGTGACCCTGAGGCCTTCATGATGACCTCGCTCGAAGGCAGCGCCCAGAGCCCGATGATATATCTGCTGATAGCCGGAGTCATCATGGTGATCGCGCTCGCGACTTCCAAGAAGGCCCACAATGTGATCAAGACCAGCGTGAACCTCAGCCGTCAGGGCGAGGGCGACGAGATGTTCGGCTCTTCTCCCGTGGCGAGGGTTCTGGTCCGCAGTTCCCAGAACGTGGGCAATGTGTTCGAGCATATAGTCCCCGGAAGCGTGAAGAACTGGATAGCCTCGCGCTTCAACAAGGATGAGGCGATAATGGAGGAGGGTGCGGCCTTCGACGAGGTGCGCGCGTCCGTGAACCTCGTGCTCTCGGCTCTCCTCATAATAATGGGCACCACCCTGACCCTGCCTCTCTCCACGACCTATGTGACATTCATGGTCGCAATGGGCTCCAGCCTCGCCGACAAGGCATGGAATCGCGAGACCGCCGTGTTCCGCATCACCGGAGTGGTGAGCGTGATCGGAGGCTGGTTCATGACTGCCGGAATAGCCTTCGTGGCCTGCGGTCTCGTGTGCCTGATAATGCATTTCGGAGGATTCATTGCCATGGCCGCCTTCATGTGTCTCGTGGTCTTCCTTCTCTGGAGGAGCAAGCGCGGCTTCGAGAAGAAGGAGGAGAAGGTTGACAATACGATAGAGCAGCAGATGGTCAGCAACAGCGATCCCCGGCAGGTCTGGCAGCTTCTGTCAAAGCACTTCATCGATGTCCAGACCGATGTGCTCCGCAATGTCTCCGAAGACTACCGGACGATTTTTGATGGTCTGGAGAATGAGGACCTGAAGGCTCTCCGCCGCTGCAGCAGGAATCTGAAGGCGATAAAGAACACCCAGCAGAAGGTCAGGAAAGTGGAGCTCGTGGCCCTGCGCCGCTCTCCGATGGAGATAGCCGTCGAGCGCAACACCTGGTTCCACCTCGCGATGAACTGCGACGAGGAGTATATCTACGGCATGCGCCGCATGCTCGATCC
>CALVAD010000049.1 GCA_944325495.1 uncultured Bacteroidales bacterium
ATGTCCTACGGCCTTGCCGTCCACGTAGAGCAGCATGTCGCTGCCGTTGCAGTAGCCTTTCTTGGTAGTTGCCATAAAATCTTTTTTTTAAATACCTATTGTGAATGTCAGTGTCTGTATGTACGCCCCGTCCGCCCAGGTCTCCTCCGCGTCGGAAAGCAGAGCGCCATCCTCGTTGACCACGGGAAAGACCTTACGGCATCCCGGCGGAAGCGGATTGAAAAAAGCTTGTGCGTCGGAGATTCGGAAATCGGCCATGCAGGCCCATCGGAGGCGCATTTGCCGGGAGACGGTGCACATTGATCGGCTTCAGAAACCGGACGAATGTGCGGTAAGGAAATGCAACGGATTGACTGTCAAAGGAATGGAGGCAGGGACCGCACAGTCTTGTTTAAGTTCGCAAGCGACAGGATGAGGTCTACTAAAAAGCTTGGACAAAGAGAGCAAGAAGATGGAGCAGCAGGGATGTTAGTGTTTATGTACGATGGATCAGCGTGCAGGGGAATGTGACGGAGGCGGCGGCCGGGCGGATCAGGGGATACCCGGGCTCGTGAGAAAGAACCGGCAATCGTTTTTGTCAATCTTTGCTTGGGCATCTATCATATTTTTTATAACTTGTGGCTGCATACGGCCGCAGACCGCTTGCATAGGACTGACACAAGATTAATAACCATAATATTGTCCCAGAACATGAAAAAACTTGAATTGCTGACGCTGTGCGCCGCCGCGGCCATGGCTGCGCTTGCCGCCTGTTCGCAAGGGCGGGGAAACCTGACCGCGTCCGGGCTGGATCCGGACGATTTCGCGGCTTCATACTCCGATTCCCTTCACGGACAGAAGCCTGTGGCACTCTACATTCTTAAGAATACGGCGGGGATGGAGGCCTGCATCACCAATTTCGGCGGCCGCATAGTCTCGCTGACGGTGCCTGACAGAAACGGCGATTTCCGTGACGTGGTCCTCGGTTTCAGTAAGGCTTCCGACTATTTCCCTTCGAACAACCAGTCGGATTTCGGAGCCGCGATAGGACGCTACGCCAACAGGATAAACAAGGGCGCGTTCGAGATCGACGGCGAGAGAATCCAGCTTCCGGTGAACAATTTCGGACATTGCCTGCACGGCGGACCTGCCGGATGGCAGTATCAGGTCTATGATGCCGAGCAGCCGAACGACAGCACGCTTATCCTGACCATGCATTCTCCCGACGGAGACCAGAATTTCCCGGGAGAGGTCACCGCAAAGGTGACATATACGCTCAGGTCCGACAACGCCCTTGACATAAAATACGGGGCCGTCACCACCGAGCCTACGGTCATCAACCTGACCAACCATTCGTATTTCAATCTTTCCGGGGACCCTTCGGAACCCGTCACCGGCCATCTGCTCTACATCAACGCCGACAGCTTCACCCCCGTCGACGACACCTACATGACCACGGGAGAGATCCTTCCGGTCGAGGGGACTCCGATGGATTTCCGCACCCCCAAGCTCATAGGAAGGGACATCGACAACTTCGAGTACGAGCAGCTTAAGAACGGCAACGGCTATGATCACAACTGGGTGCTGAACGGCGCAGGTGACATAGGTGTGGTCGCGGCGGTGCTGAGCTGCCCCGAATCCGGCATAGCGATGGAAGTCTACACGACAGAACCGGGCATACAGTTCTATTCGGGCAATTTCCTCGACGGCACGCAGACCGGGAAGAGCGGCAAGGTCTACGGAAAGCGCGCGGCGGCCTGCCTGGAGACCCAGCATTATCCGGACAGCCCGAACAAGCCCGGCTGGCCGTCCGTGGTCCTGAGGCCCGGCCAGACCTTCAGCAGCGAGACCATATTCAAATTCACCGTACAATAAATCTAAACACTAAGAAACATGGATTGGAGTTCAAATGAACTTTTGTGGCTGGACTGGGTGGTGATAGCCGTCGGTATTCTGGCCATAGTGTGGGCCATCTGGCGGTCCGTCAAGAAGGACAGGGAGAAGATGAAGGGGGCGGACAGCCAGGACTATCTCTTCGGCAAGGGAGAACCCTGGATAGTGATCGGCGCCGCTATCTTTGCTGCCAACATCGGATCGGAGCACCTCGTGGGCCTCGCGGGGACCGGAGCCAAGGACGGCGTGGGCATGGCCCACTGGGAGATGCAGGGCTGGATGATACTGATTCTCGGCTGGCTTTTCGTTCCTTTCTACCAGTTCCTCAGCAGCCGGCTGGGCAAGATCATCACTATGCCGGACTTCCTCAAGTTCCGCTATACCCAGAGGACGGGCTCGTGGCTCTCCATAATCACGCTGGTCGCCTATATACTCACCAAGGTCTCGGTGACGGCGTTTACCGGAGGCATATTCTTCGAGTATCTGATAGGTCTCGACTTCTGGTACGGAGCCATAGGCCTGATAGTGATAACCGCGATATTCACGATTTTCGGCGGAATGAAGGGCGTGATGACGCTTTCCGCGATACAGACCCCGATACTCATCATAGGTTCTTTCCTGGTGCTTTTCCTCGGTCTGGGCATGCTAGGCGACGGCAGCATAGTCCAGGGATGGACTCAGATGATGGATGTCTGCAACGCGGCGCATGACGGCTTCGGCACCACGCACATGTTCCATACCGACCCGGCCGATCCGATGTACGCCCAGTTCCCCGGCTATGTGGTGTTCATAGGAGCGTCGATCATCGGCTTCTGGTACTGGTGCACAGACCAGCACATCGTGCAGAGGGTGCTGGGCCAGACGAAAGGTGAGGACAACGCCAAGGTCATGGCAAGGGCGCGCCGCGGATCCATAGCCGCAGGCTATTTCAAGATTCTCCCCGTCTTCATGTTCCTGATTCCCGGCATGGTCGCATATGCCCTGTCGGTCAAGGCCGGAAGCGGAATACAGATGGACATAACCAACACGCACGATACGGACGGCGCCTTCGCGATGATGGTGAAGAACGTGCTGCCGGTGGGTGTGAAAGGTCTGGTGACCGTCGGATTCATCTGCGCTCTCGTGACCTCCCTCGCGGCCTTCTTCAACAGCTGCGCGACTCTGTTCACCGAAGACTTCTACAAGCCCAAGAGAAAGGGCATGAGCGAGAGCCATTATGTCCTTGTCGGCCGTATCGCGACCGTCGTCGTGGTGCTGCTCGGCGTGGCGTGGATACCCATAATGATGAACATGGGCAATCTGTATTCCTACCTCCAGGACATCCAGTCGCTGATCGCCCCGGCGATGGTGGCGGTGTTCGCCCTGGGAATATTCTCCAAGAGGATTACGCCCAAGGCCGGCGAATGGGGGCTTATCGGAGGTTTCCTCATAGGCATGCTCAGGCTTGTCACGAACGTGATCACCGATTCTGGCAGGGCCGACATGCAGGGAGCGTTCTGGGATGCCACTTCATGGTTCTGGCAGACCAACTGGCTCGTGTTCGAAGTCTGGCTGCTGGCGTTCATAATCGTGGCCATGTTCATCATATCGATGTTCACGCCCAAGCCCAGCGCCGAACAGGTGGCCGGAATCACTTTCACCAAGGAGTACAGGGAGTCCGTCAGGAAGAGCTGGAACAAGTGGGACATCGTGGCGTCGCTCGGAGTCGTGGCGCTCTGCGCTCTGTTCTATGTATATTTCTGGTAGCATGAGGATTCAAATACTGTTAAGATATGTTGGAATCACTTAAGGAAAAGGTGTTCGAGGCGAATCTCGAACTTGTGCGGCAGAAACTCGTGATCTTCACCTGGGGCAATGTCTCGGGCATCGACCGGGAGAAAGGTCTTGTGGTCATAAAGCCCAGCGGCGTGGCCTACGACGTGATGAAGCCGGAGGATATGGTGGTGGTGGACCTGGAAAGCGGAAAGACGGTGGACGGGGATCTGAATCCCTCGTCCGACACGCCCACGCATCTTGTGCTCTACCGGGCTTTCCCGAACATCCGGGGGATAGTCCACACCCACTCGACCTATGCTACCGCATGGGCGCAGGCCGGCAGGGACATCCCGAACATCGGCACCACGCATGCGGACTACTTCCACAACGACATACCGTGCACCGGCGACATGACAGCCGAAGAGGTGGGAGGGGACTATGAGCTTGAGACGGGCAATGTGATAGTGCGCCGCTTCGAGGGCGTCAATCCCGACCATACTCCCGGGGTGCTCGTCAAGAACCACGGACCCTTCGCCTGGGGCACCAGCCCCGACAACGCGGTCTACAACGCCAAGGTCATGGAGCAGTGCGCGAAGATGGCGTTCGTCTCGCTGATGATAAATCCGGAGACGACCATGAATCCCCTGCTCGTGGAGAAGCACTACAGCCGCAAGCACGGGCCCGACGCATATTACGGACAGAAAAAATCACATGAATAATAACAATTAACCGATTATCATTATGGAAACATTCAGCAATCATGAAATCTGGTGGGTCACCGGAGCGCAGCTGCTCTACGGAGGCGACGCTGTCGTCGCGGTCGACGGCCATTCCACGGAGATGGTGAACGGACTCAACGAATCCGGGAAGCTGCCTGTGAAAGTGGTCTACAAGGGGACGGCCAATTCGTCCAGGGAGGTCGAGGACATATTCAAGGCGGCGAACAATGATGCCAGATGCATAGGGGTCATCACATGGATGCACACCTTCTCTCCCGCGAAGATGTGGATACACGGGCTTCAGCAGCTCAGGAAGCCTCTGCTCCACTTCCATACCCAGTATAACAGCGAGATTCCGTGGGACACGATGGACATGGATTTCATGAACCTGAACCAGTCCGCCCACGGAGACCGCGAATTCGGCCATATATGCAGCCGCATGCGCCTGCGCCGCAAGGTCGTGGTCGGCCATTGGAAGGATGACGAGGCTCTGCGCAAGATAGCGGTGTGGATGCGTGTCTGCGCGGCGTGGGCAGACGCCCAGGACATGTTGATTCTGCGTTTCGGCGACCAGATGAACAATGTGGCCGTGACCGACGGCGACAAGGTCGAGGCCGAACTGCGTCTCGGCTACCATGTGGACTACTGCCCCGTGAGCGAGCTCATGGAGTACCACGCCCGCGTGAAGGACGAGGAGGTCCGCGCTCTGGTGGAGGAATATTTCAGGCTGTACGACCACGACCCCGCCCTGGAGGACGGCCGGACTGCGGAATACGGAGTCGTATGGAACGCCGCCAGGGCCGAGATAGCCCTGCGGGCCATTCTGAAGGACAAGGGGGCCAAAGGCTTCACTACGAATTTCGACGACCTCGGACAGACCGACGGCAGCCATTTCGACCAGATACCCGGTCTCGCGTCGCAGCGTCTGATGGCCGAAGGATACGGCTTCGGCGCCGAAGGCGACTGGAAATCCGCCGCTCTCTACCGCACGCTCTGGGTGATGAACCAGGGACTGCCCGGAGGCTGCTCCTTCCTTGAGGACTACAC
>CALVAD010000050.1 GCA_944325495.1 uncultured Bacteroidales bacterium
GACGGCGGAATGACCTTCGGCACAAGCCCGAAGGCGGCGGCCGAAGTCACCGCGGCGGTCAAGGCCGTGACGACCAAGCCCGTGTTCGTAAAGCTGAGCCCCAATGTGACCGACATAGTGGAGATCGCCAAGGCCTGCGAGAAGGCCGGAGCGGACGGACTCACGCTCGTGAACACCTTCCTCGGCATGCGCATTGACATACGGAGGCGCAGCCCCGTGGTCGCCGCCGGCATGGGCGGCTTCTCCGGGAGAGCGATATTCCCCATCGCCCTGCGCATGGTGTGGCAGGTGGCGCACGCGTGCCGCATTCCGGTCATGGGCTGCGGAGGGGTCGCAAGCGCGGAGGACGTGGTCGAGATGATGATGGCCGGCGCGACCGCCGTGCAGGTGGGGGCCGAGAACATACGCAACCCCTGGGCCTGCCCCGAGATCATCGCCGCCCTGCCCGCGCTCATGGAAAGCCTCGGCGTCAGCTCGCTGAAAGAACTGATAGGAGCGGTATGATTGATGAGTTCAGCAGGATGAGTCTTCAGAGGTTCCGCGCTTCGCGCTCCATCCCGCCGCTGGCGCGGCACCCACTCACGGCCGTGGGCGGCCAGCCTCTTCAGACTCATCCTGCTGAACTCCCACAGACGGTCATTCCGGCTTCTGTCGTCAGCAGCAGATGGCTGCAAGGCGGCATTGGCTCCCCGGAAGATTTCCGAAGATGCGGCAGACTTGAAACTGCTCAATCGCATAACATGCTGCCACAACTTCGCGACTGAATATATGCGTTCGGAGAGGCTGGCCGCCCGCGGCCGTAAGCGGGTGCCGCGCCAGCGGCGGGATGAAGCGAAGCGGAACCTCGGAGAACGCATATATTCAACCGCAACAACGATACGACGAATAGAATAAATACTATTTAATATGAACAGAAACGACGTCATAATCGCCTGCGATTTCAGCAGCGGAGAAGAAACCCTCGAGTTCCTGGAGAGATTCGGCGTGTCCGCCAGCGGAAGGAAGCCGTATGTGAAGATAGGCATGGAACTGTTCTACAGCGAAGGCCCCGACATCGTCAGGGAGATAAAGCAGCGGGGCCACCCGATATTCCTGGACCTCAAGCTCCACGACATCCCCAACACCGTGAGGAAAGCCATGCGCGCCCTCTCGAAACTCGACATCGACATGTGCAACGTGCACGCCGCCGGAACCATCGAGATGATGAAGGCCGCCCTCGAAGGCCTGACACGCCCCGACGGCACCAGACCGCTGCTCGTGGCAGTGACCCAGCTCACATCGACCAGCGAGGAGGAGATGCAGAAGGAGCTGATGATCGAAGCCGGAATAAACGAAGTCATAGTCAGATATGCGCAGAACGCACGCGAGGCCGGACTCGACGGAGTCGTATGCTCCGCTCGCGAAGCCGCGATGGTCAAGGAGGCATGCGGCCGCAACTTCCTGACCGTGACCCCGGGAATACGCTTCCCGGACGCCGCGGCCGACGACCAGGTGCGCATCATGACCCCGGAGAAAGCCCGCGAGAACGGCTCCGACTTCATCGTCGTAGGCCGCCCCATCACAGCCGCGAACAACCCCGTGGCGGCATACAGAAGATGCGTCAAGGAATTTCTGAACAGATAATCGATATGCAACACAGCGAAATCCAGAGAAGCATAGCCAAGGAGCTTCTGTCCATCGGAGCGGTGTTCCTGCGCCCCGAGGAGCCGTTCACCTGGGCAAGCGGCATCAAGAGCCCTATCTACTGCGACAACAGACTGACCCTCTCGGCTCCGGCCGTCAGGGAGAAAGTCGAGAACGGCCTCGCGGCCCTCGTGCGTGAATACTGGCCCGAATGCGAGATGCTCATGGGGACTTCGACGGCCGGCATCGCGCATGCCGCCATCACCGCGACCATACTCGGCCTGCCCATGGGCTATGTGCGCTCGGAAGCCAAGACCCACGGACGCAACAACCGCATCGAGGGAAGGATGGAAAAGGGTGCAAAAGTAGTCGTGGTCGAAGACCTGATTTCGACGGCCGGCAGCGCGCTCGACGTAGTGGAGGCGCTCCGGGAGGAAGGCGCGCAGGTGCTCGGAATAGTCAGCATCTTCACCTACGGCATGAAGAAGGGCCTCGACAGGATGGCCGCCGCCGGAGTCGTGAACCACTCGCTCAGCAACCTCGACACCCTCGTGGAAGTCGCGGCCGAGGAAGGCTACATCGCACCCGAATGGAAAGAGAAAATCATAGAATTCCGCAATTCGCTATGAAACATCTGATCGACCCCACAGACCTGACCAAGCAGGAGACCGACGAGATAATCGCCCTCGCCGAAGACATCATCGCCCACAGGGAGAAGTACCAGGACAGGATGGCGCACCGCAAGCTCGCCACGCTGTTCTATGAGCCCAGCACCCGCACCAGGCTCAGCTTCACTTCCGCCATGCTCGAACTCGGCGGAACCGTGCTCGGATTCTCCGACGCCAAGAACTCGTCCGTGAGCAAGGGCGAGACCGTACAGGACACCATACGCGTGGTGGGATGCTTCGCCGACATCATCGCGATGCGCCACCCGATCGAGGGCGCCCCCCTCGCCGCCAGCGAAGTCGCACGCGTGCCGATAATCAACGCCGGCGACGGCAGCCACAGCCACCCCACCCAGACCCTGACCGACCTGCTCACGATCAAGCGCGAGCTCGGCCACATCGACGACATCACGATAGGCTTCTGCGGCGACCTGCGCTTCGGACGCACGGTGCACTCATTGATCAAGGCTCTGTCGCGCTACAGCGGAATCAAGGTGGTTCTAATAGCCCCCGACGAGCTGCGCCTGCCCGACTATATCAAGCAGGATGTCTGCGACCGCATGGGCATAGCCTACCGCGAGACCGACGACCTCGACTCCGCGATTCCGGAGCTGGATGTGCTCTACATGACGAGGGTTCAGAAGGAAAGGTTCCTCGACGAGGAGGAGTTCGAGCGCGTCAAGGACAGCTTCGTGCTCGACTGCCGCAGAATGGCGCTCGGCAAGCCCGGAATGGCCGTGCTGCATCCTCTGCCGAGAGTCAACGAGATTCTCACCGAGGTCGACGACGACCCGAGGGCCGCATATTTCCGTCAGGTGGAGAACGGCAAGTTCGTCAGGATGGCGCTGATATGCAAGCTGCTGGAGTGGAAGGACGACCCGGAGCACCAGATGCCCGCCGCAGAGGAAAGCGTCGCGGACGAAGGCCTGCGCTGCGGCAACGTGAAGTGCATCTGCAACAACGAGCATGTAAAGCCGAAATTCAAGGTGAGCGCGGGAGGCACCGTGCGCTGCCGTTACTGCGACAGCAAGGTCAAATAAAGACTATTTGTCCTTCCAGACCTTCAGATATTCCTGAAGCGCCCACATCTCGTCGCGATACTTCGCGGCCTGGGTGAAATCGAGATCGGCCGCCGACTTCTTCATGCGTCGGCGGTCTTCTTCTATCATCTTCTCTATCTGGCTGCGCGACATCGAGCGTATCACGGGGTCCTGAAGCACAGCCGCGAGGTCGGCCGTCACATAGCCGTCGACGAAGGCGGCCCCGTCCTTGCGCTGCGATGCATGTCCCAGCCCGACGGAGACGGATCCCCTGCCCAGATCCGAAGGATTGGGGATATAGGTCGGATCGTCGTAGGAATTGGCCGCGCTGTAGCGCCCTGTGGTGCCGCCGACCGGGCCTCTGCCCTTCGAGGACTGCTGGGTGAGCTCGCTCGCGAGTATGTTCTGTCTGACTTCTATCTGACGCGGAGTGATGCCGTGCAGCTTGTTGTATGCTATCTGCTTGCTGCGCCGGCGGTTGGTCTCGCGGATGGTCTGCTCCATCGAGGGGGTTACGGAGTCGGCGTACATTATCACGAGTCCGTTGACATTGCGCGCGGCCCTGCCGGCCGTCTGCGTGAGGGCCCTGCCCGTGCGCAGGAAGCCCTCCTTGTCGGCGTCGAGTATCGCCACGAGCGAAACCGAGGGGATGTCCAGACCCTCCCTGAGCAGGTTGACGCCCACGAGCACGTCGAAAAGTCCGCCCTTGAAGTCCTCGATGATTTCCACGCGCTCGGCGGTGTCGACGTCGGAATGTATGTAGCGCACGCGTATGCCTATCTTCCGAAGGTAGTCGTCGAGTTCCTCGGCCATGCGCTTGGTCAGCGTGGTCACGAGCACCCTTTCATCCTTCTCGCTGCGTTTCCTGATCTCCTCCACGAGATCGTCGACCTGGTTCTTCGTCGGCCTCACCTCTATCGGAGGGTCGAGCAGGCCCGTGGGGCGCACGACCTGCTCCACCACGAGGCCGCCGGACTTCTCGAGCTCATAGTCCGCAGGAGTCGCACTCACATAGACCTTCTGGCCGGTCAGAGCCTCGAACTCCTCGAACTTGAGCGGACGGTTGTCGGCTGCGGCAGGCAGGCGGAAGCCGTAGTCTATGAGTATGGACTTGCGGGAGTGGTCGCCGCCGTACATCGCATGTATCTGCGGCAGGGTCACGTGGCTCTCGTCGATGAAGGTTATGAAGTCCTTGGGAAAGTAGTCTATCAAGCAGAACGGACGCTGGCCCTCCTTGCGGCCGTCGAAGTAGCGGGAATAGTTCTCGATTCCGGGGCAGTAGCCCATTTCCTTGATCATCTCAAGGTCGTATTCCACCCTCTGCTTGAGGCGCTTGGCCTCGAGTTCGCGGCCGCTCTCCTCGAAGAACTGCATCTGCCTGACGAGGTCGTCCTGAATATGGGAGACCGCGGCGATGCTGCGCTCCTTGGTGGTCACGAAGTTGTTCGCGGGATATATGCTTATCTCGTCGATGTCCTCGATGCGGGCACCGGTCACCGGATCGATGACGCTCAGCGCGTCGACCTCGTCGCCGAAAAATTCTATGCGCACGGCATTGTCGGAGCCGCCGAGGAACACGTCCACGGTGTCGCCCCTGACGCGGAAAGTGCCGCGCTTGAACTCGACTTCGGTGCGGTTGTAGAGCGCGTCCACGAGCTTGTAGAGCAGGCCCGTGAGGCTGCGGCGCTCTCCCCTGCGCACGATTACCGTCTGCTCATGGAAGTCGTCGGGGTTGCCTATGCCGTAGAGGCAGGAGACCGAAGATATGACTATCACGTCGCGCCTGCCCGAAAGCAGGGCGCTGGCGGCGCTGAGGCGCAGTTTCTCTATCTGGTCGTTGATGCTCAGGTCCTTCTCGATGTAGGT
>CALVAD010000051.1 GCA_944325495.1 uncultured Bacteroidales bacterium
GCAGTCGCCGAGGCTGAACCCGCCGACGACCGGCTTCACTGCATGCTGCTCACCGACCGCAGCGCGTTCAACCCCGGTGAAACCGTATATTTCAAGACCATACTCTACCGCGGCGACTACAGCCACAGGCTTGCCGGAGAAGGAATCAGGCTGACCGCGAGACTGCTCGACCCTGAAGACAAGGAACTCTCGGCCACGGAGCTCGCCACCGGAGAGTTCAGCTCCGCCGCCGGCAGCTTCGTGCTCCGGAAAAGCCGCCTGGGAGGATATTACACGATACTCATCGAACATGAGGGACGGACTCTCGCCTCGGAGCATGTGCTGGCGGACGAATTCGTGCTGCCCAGCTTCAATCTCACATGGGCGGAGGATGACATGCTCCATCTTCCGGGCGACCGCATCGAGGTCGGAGGGAACATAAGGGCATACTCCGGCCACAGCCTCGGAGCGGCGGACATCAGCTACAAAGTCACATGCGACGGCGAAGCCATGGCATCAGGACCTCTCACGACTGATACGGACGGCAATTTCACAATCGCGTTCGACAGTCAGGCAGGACGCGGATACGCCCATTATGCCGTCAGCGTGAAGGTCAGCGACGCCACCGGCGAGACAAGGGAATTCGACACCAGTCTGTATGTCCGCTCCGACATCCCTCTTGAGATGAAAGCGCTTAACGCCGCTGAAGGCAGTTTCGAACTCGAAGGCGACGACAGCCGCACCTACCTCCGCACAAGCAGGTATATCTTCACCGGAGATGTCGCCCGCTTCGAACTCGGCACGGAGGACGGCTGCGGACGACCCGACGCCGTCGTGGAATACAGTCTGTCCTCCGAAGGGAAGATCCTCAAGGAAGGCAGCATGGCACCCGGCAAGGTCGACTTCATGCTGGAAGGCGGCGCCACAGGGCTCTACAAGCTGAATGTCAGCATCAGGGCGAAAGCGCACGACGGAAAGGAGTTCAGTTCGCGCGACAGCGTGCTGATTTTCCATGCGCCTTCAGCCGGCAAGGCCCTCAACGCGCCAGGTGTCAGGAGCTTCATCCTCGAAAGCGCGGAACAGGGGCTCTCGCTCCGGATGGGAGCCACATGCGGCCCCGTATGGGCTACGGCCGAACTCTACGGCGACGGCAACCGTCTGCTTGACCGCAAGATGGTCTATCTCGGAGGCATGAGCGGCCGCGAGGGCTCGCTCGAAACCATCAGGTTCGAACGCAAATCCGGATATCCGGCCCTGCTCGCGATAAAAATTTTCTATTTCCGCGACAAGCGGAGCTTCAGCTACACGCGGGAGTTCGATTTCAGAGACGAGGCTGCGGGGCTTCCGCTCGAATTCACCAGATTCCTTGACACGACTTCTCCTTCGAAGTCATACAGCTTCATCATCAGGACGGAACCCGGAGTGGAATGCGCCGCCACCGTCTTCGACGCCGGCACCGAAAACTTCATGTCCAATGTCTGGAGCAATGTGCGTCCATGGCGCGAGCCGGACGAGGATGTCGATTACAGCAGCATCTGCGGAGTCAACGGCAGCGGCGGCATGAACCCGAGGCCGAGAGGCATGACGAAGGGAATGGCGAGAATCAATTCGGCAATGGCCAGCCCGGAAGCCGTCCTGTTTGACCTGGCCATGGATTCAGGCCCGGTTCTCGAAGAATCCGCGGTCGTGGGCTTCGGAACGAGCGGATCCGCCCCTGCGCCCGACATGCACATACGCGAGGATTTCGAGAGCACTATCGCCTGGGAGCCTTTCCTGCGCTCCGACGACGACGGAGAGATACGCTTCGACTTCAGCACCTCCGACAAGCTGTCGCTCTATTATGTGCAGTTGTTCGCCCACGACAGGAATTTCCGCAACAGCACGCTGCGGCGCGAGATGACGGTCACGCTGCCTGTCAAGGTGGCCGTCGTGCAGCCGCAGTATCTCTATGAATCCGACAACTGGAACGCCCGCGTGAGCATATCCAACATGCTGGACTCCGCGGTCAGCGGAAAAATCGGCATCAGCTTCCTCGACGGTGCGGATGTGAAGACCGCCGCCGTGCTCAAGTCCGGAAGCGACAGCCTTACGGTCGAGGCCGGCGGAAGCGCGGAATTCAGCCTCGCTCTGGACGCCCCGGCAACCGGCACGCTCGGGCTGCTGGTAAGCTTCATCCCCGACGATGCGGAATACGGCTCGGACGCTGTGTTCGTAAGCATTCCCGTCAAGAAACCCGTGCAGACAATCACGGAGGCGCATTCGGCTCTGTACCGACCCGGCGAAGACAAGGATGCGCTGATCGCCAGTCTGCGCGGAATGTTCGAGAACGCCAACGGCGGGACGGCTTCCGTGAAGGAGATATCCATACGCGCGATGCTCGGGGAAGCGATTCCGAAAGAGCTGTATCCCGAAGACGAAGATGTGCTTAGCCTCTCCGCGGCACTATGGGCCGACAATCTGCTCGGCTCGCTCGACGGCGTGCAGGTTCAGAAGCTCAGCGATGAGCAGAAAGCCGGACTCACAGGAAAGATTGCCGCATGCGCCAACTCCAACGGAGGCTTCGGCTGGTTCGCCGGCATGAATTCATCACCGATAATCACCGCCGTGCTGCTCGAAAGGTTCAGCGGAATGGGCGCCGCCTGCCCCGAGGAAATAGCAAGGCTGCTGCCCGCGGCGGTAAGCTATCTCGACATGGAGATGTTCAGCAGGCAGATCCGCCCGCTCTGGTGCGGAGGGTTGAGCCTCGCGCAGTATCTGCATGTACGCGCGCTCTATCCTTCCGTGGCTCTGGATACCGGCGATCTGACGCGCAGGGAGCTCAGGGAGTTCAGGAAGGCAGTGCGCGAATACCTCGTGCCTTCGGATGAGGCCGGCCTCAACGGCCTGGTCTTCGCCAAGGCGAGAAGGCTGTCGACCCTGCATGCACTGCTCTCGGACGACGCCGGAATCCGTCTGGCCAAGGAGCTCGGCATCACGGTGATGACCGGCCGCAGGCTCTCCGGCTCGCTTGCGCGCGACATCGAGTCCCTGTCGCAATATGCCGAGAAGCATGTCAGCGGAGGCTTCTATTATCCGAACGCGGTGATGCCGTGGAGAGGTCTGCTCGAAAGCGAGCTCTACGCCCACTCGATGCTCTGCAAGCTCATGGAGAGCTGCGGCCGGACCGAAATCGCCGAAGGAATAAGGCTTTGGATAATGGTCCAGAAGGAGACGCAGAAATGGGAGGCGGACCCCGGATACATCGAGGCGCTCGCAACGGTGATGCAAGGCTCGGAGGAGACGCTGGCCACGAGGGTGATAGCACTGACGGCCACGAGGGAGCTGCCTTTCGAGGCGGTTCGCGCGGCCGGCAACGGCTTCACCGTCGAGAAGGAATTCTACATGAACGGAGAGAGACTTGCCGATGGCGACACCCTGCACGTCGGCGACAGGCTTACCGCCATATACAAGATATGGAATGAGGAGAACCGCAGCTTCGTAAGGCTCAGCGTGCCCAGAAGCGCGGCGTTGACGCCCGTGGACCAGACTTCCGGTCACTACGGCTGGATGATGCGTCCGCTGTCCGTGCCCGAGTGGGGCGCTTTCACTCCCCAGGGCTACCGCAGCGTCAGGGCGGACAGGACCGAATACTGGTTCGAAAGCTATCCCGAGGAGAAGACCAGCGTGACCGAGGAGTTCTTCGTGACGCAGGAAGGCCGCTTCCAGTCGCCCGTGGTCGAGATCGAGTCGCTTTACGCCCATCACTACCGCGCCAACGGAGCGGGAACCGGCGCAATGACGGTCATAAAGGACTGAGTTTATGATATGTTCGGGAGCCATACCGCCTCTTGACAGGTTCCGCTGCGCTCCATTGATGCTTCTCCGCTAAGCTTCGCAGCATCACCCGCTCACTGCCGCGGGCGGCAAGCCTGTCAGGAGGCGGTATGGCCCCCGAACATGACATTAATAAAAATTTTTCGTCATGAAAGAACTGACACCGAAGGACCTCGAATCACTGCAGCGGATGAAGGACGCGGAGAACGACAGGACGTATTTTCTTCTGTTCGAAGCGGGGCTGCTTCTGCTGGTTCCGGGAATACTGGTATCATCCATGCCGCTATGGCTCGAAATTATCGAGATCGCATCCGCCTGCGGCCTCATCGTTGCTGCCATAGTCAGACGCGTGCTCGTATCACTCGGCAAGGCCGAGCCAAGACCAGCCCGTTATGTCAAAATCATATTCTCCATCCAGATAGCGCTGTTCCTGACCGCGATTCTGATAAGCGGAATATGCGACAGCGACACCCTGACCATCGTGCTTGCAGGCATGATGCTCGCTCTTGGTCTCGCCTCCTGGCTTATGAAGGGACGCGAATGAGAGCCGCAGCGGTCAGTCATCCGAAATTGCTATACCATAGCTCGGGCAAGTTTTGTATATTTGCCTTCCGGATTTTAAACACACACTGAAATGATTGAGAAAAGCGTTTCAAAGGGTATCATCAGCACCTATTTCAATAAGCTTGAAAGGAACCTCGACCTCGACGTGGCCATCGTAGGAGGCGGGCCTTCAGGCATCGTGGCGGCATACTATCTGGCGAAGGCCGGCCTCAAGGTGGCCCAGTTCGACCGCAAGCTGTCTCCCGGAGGAGGCATGTGGGGCGGCGCGATGATGTTCAACCAGATCGTGGTGCAGGAGGAGGCTCTCGACATAGTCAAGGACTTCGACATCAACTACCAGAGCTA
>CALVAD010000052.1 GCA_944325495.1 uncultured Bacteroidales bacterium
AGGTCGTTTATCGTGTTGATTATCGGGAGTCCCGCTCCCACGTTGGTCTCGAACAGGAACTTCACGCCGTGGCGCAGCGCGGTGTCCTTCAGTCTGCGGTAGACCGGATAGTCCGACGAAGCGGCGACCTTGTTGGCCGCGACGACGGAGATGTTGTGCGTGAAGAAGTCCTCATACAGAGCTGCGATCTCCGCGCTGGCGGTGCAGTCCACGAACACCGGGTTGAAGATGTTCATGCCGACGACCTCGTCGCGCAGCCGCGCAGGGTCGATCTCCATTCCGTTCTTCAGCTTCTCGCACCAGCCGTCCAGGCTGATTCCCTCGCGGTCGAAGACCGCCCGGCTGCTTCTGGAGATGCCGACTATGTTTATCTTGAGGTTCCTTTCGTCCATCAGCTTGCCGCGCTGCGCCGCTATCTGTTCGAGCAGTTTCCCTCCTACGGTCCCGACCCCGCACACGAAGAGGTTGAGCTCCTGATATTCCGAGAGGAAGAAGCTGTCGTGTATAACATTGAGGGCCTTGCGCAGGTTCTTCCTGTCCACGATGAACGAGATGTTGCTTTCGGAGGAGCCCTGTGCGCAGGCTATTATGCTGATGCCGTTGCGTCCGAGAGTGCCGAAAAGCTTCCCGGCGATACCGGCGTGATACTTCATGTTCTCGCCGACCACGGCCACGGCGGCCAGTTCGTATTCCACCTGCACCGGGGAAATCGCGCCGCTCTCTATCTCGAGGCTGAATTCCCGGTTGATGGTCTCGGCGGCTGGGGCGGCGTCGCGGCGGCTCACCCCTATGGTGATTCCCGTCTCCGAAGCGGACTGGCTGACGAGGAAGGCGCTGATGTTCTCCTCGGCGAGGACCTTGAAGATTCGGCTGTCGATGCCGACGATGCCCACCATCGAGGTGCCGGAAAGCGTGATCAGACAGATATCGTCAATCGAGGATATGCCCTTTATGAGCCGGTCGTCACGGCGTGCCTCCTTCCTTATCGTCGTGCCTTGTGCGTCGGGATTGAACGTGTTCTTTATCAGAATGGGGATGCCTTTGGCGCATACGGCGTACAGGGTGGGAGGATAGATGACCTTCGCGCCGAAGTTGCAGAGTTCCATCGCCTCGGCGTAACTCATCTCCTCTATCACATATGAAGTCCTGATTATCTTGGGGTCGGCGGTCATGAATCCGTCTACGTCGGTCCATATCTCCAGCAGTTCCGCATCAAGCGCGGCCGCTATGAGGCTGGCCGTGTAGTCGGAGCCGCCGCGGCCGAGGTTGGTGATGTCCCCGCTCGCGCTGTCGCGGGCGATGAAGCCCGGAACCACCGCCGGCGCCTTGACGGAGCTGCCGAAGGCGTCACGGATGAGCCTGCATGTCGCGTCCATGTCCACCACGTTCTCTCCTCTCTGGGCGACGGTGCGTATGAACGCCAGCGAATCATAAAGCTCCGCTCCCGGAATTGCGGCGCTGACGATCTGCGAGGACATCCTTTCCCCGAAGCTGACCACCTCGTCGAGCGTCTTTGAAGGCAGCACCTGGAGCAGGAAAATACCTTCGCAGATGCTGGAAAGCCTGTCCAGCATTATGTTGAGTTCGGCCTCGACCTCCGAACGCCGGCCTGCGGGCACGACCTCCCGGCACATCGAGACATGCCTTTCACGCATTGCGGCTATCTCGTCCCTGAAAGCCGGGTCCCCCTCCTCTGCCAGCCGTGCCGAGCGTATGAGCTGGTCGGTCACTCCGCCGAGAGCGGACACCACCACTATAGGGGCTTCCGGGCGCGAAGCTACGATATCCCTAACTTTGAGCATGCTGTCTGGCGTGCCTACCGATGTGCCGCCGAACTTGATGACTTTCATTTCCGTGCTATGATTTCGAAAGTCCAAAAGTAGGGAAATTCTTGCTTTCTTCAAAAGAAATGGCAATCTTCGTAGGATTTCAAAACCAAAAGGGAATGAAGCTGTTCAGCGACGAACTTGTCAGGGAGGCGTGCTCCCGCTGCAATATCACGGATCTTTCCACTGCCACGATAGGCGAGATTCTGCTTGCGGCCCAGTATCTGGAGAGGAAGACCGGCGTCCCTTTCGTGCGAATGGACCAGGGTTCACCAGGACTTCCGATAAACCGCTATGGAGTGGAGGCGGAGAAGCGCGCCCTCGATTCGGGAATATGCTCGCAGTACCCTCCGGCAGCCGGATACGAGGGTCTGAAGCAGGCTGCGTCCCGCTTCGTCAAGGCTTTCGTCGACATCGACATCGAACCCGAGTGCTGCATCCCGACGACCGGCTCCGTAGAAGGCTCCTTCGCGGCTTTCGCGGCCTGCACGCAGCGCATCCCCGGAAAGGACAAGGTGCTCTTCATCGACCCCGGATTCCCGATTCAGAAGTCCCAGCTTCGCGTATTGGGCATACGCTGGCGCAGCTTCGACATCTATTCCTGGCGCGGCGCCGCACGGCTGCGCGTGAAGCTGGAGGAGGAGCTTTCAAGGGGCGACATTGCGGCGATCATATATTCCAACCCCGACAATCCTGCATGGACCTGCCTTGAAGAGGAGGAGCTGGCGGTCATAGGAGAGCTGGCTACGGAATATGACGCCGTAGTGATGGAGGACCTCGCATATTTCTGCATGGATTACCGGCGGGAGCTGGGAAGACCTTTCCAGGCGCCGTTCGTGCCGACAGTCGCGAGATATACCGACAATTACATTCTGATGCTCTCGGCATCGAAGATATTCAGCTATGCCGGCCAGAGAATAGCCCTCGTCTGCATAGGAAACCGCCTTTTCAGGCGTCAGTACCCGGCTCTTGCCGAAAGATACGACGACGCCGGAGTCTTCGGGGTCACCCTGACCTCGTCAGTACTCTATATGATCACGAGCGGTTGCACCTACAGCACGCAGTTCGGCTATGCGGAGATGCTGAACCTCTCGTGCGAGGGCAAGCTCGACTTCGTCGCCGACACCGCCGAATATGCCGTCCGCACCCGGAGGATCAAGGAAATCATGCTGCGCCACGGCTTCCATATAGTCTACGAAAATGATGTCAGCCGGCCTGTAGGCGACGGTTTCTTCTTCACGGTCGGCTACGACGGGCTGAGCGGAGACGAACTCGTCGTGGAATTGATGCACTACGGCGTCAGCTGCATCAGCCTGTCCACCACCGGAAGCCAGCAGCAGGGCGTGCGCGGTTGCTGCAGTCGCATGCGCGAGGAACTTTATCCGCTGCTCGAGGAGCGGATGGCAGAGTTTGAGAAAGATCATCCAAGGAAATGAAATGTCATAAGATAGTAATAGACGAGCCCTTCGAATTCGAAGCCGGAGGGCGGCTGGAGAGGCTTGAACTGGTGTATCACACATCCGAACGGGAATACCGTCCGGGCGAGACGGTGATATGGATATGCCATGCGCTTACGGGAAATTCCAACCCCGAGGACTGGTGGCCGCAGACGGTGGGGAAGGGGAAGCTCTTCGATCCCGACAAATACTATGTCGTATGCGCCGGCATGCTCTGCTCGCCCTACGGTTCCAGTTCTCCGGCGTCCGTAAACCCGGCGACCGGAAAGCCGTATATGCTGGATTTCCCGAAGACCACGGTGCGCGATGTCGTGAGGGCGAACATCCTCGTGCGCAAACATCTTGGAATAGAACACATAGACCTTATGATAGGTCCGTCGATAGGCGGTTTCCAGGCTCTGGAATGGGTGATAATGGAGCCGGACATGGTGTCGGACGCCGTGTTCCTCGCTACTTCGACCCGCGTTACGCCCTATATGACGGCGTTCAACGAGTCGCAGCGCATGGCCCTGGAGGCCGATCCCGAGTTCGCTGCCGCGCGGAGCCTGGATGCCGCGAAGGCCGGCCTGGCCTGCGCCCGTTCCATGGCTCTGATTTCCTACCGGACTTTCGACGGCTACAATCTCACCCAGAAGGAGCCGGACGAGGATACGCTTTTCGCGGGCCGCGCATGTTCGTACCAGCGCTATCAGGGAAAGAAGATGGTCGACAGGTTCGACGCCTACTGCTACTGGTATCTGACATGGATGCTCGACAGCCAGAATGTCGGACGGGGCCGCGGGGGAGTGGAGGCGGCGCTTGCGCAGATCAAGGCCGACTGCCTCGTGGTGAGCATAGACAGCGACGTGCTCTTCCCTCCGAAGCACGGCAAGGCAACGGTCGCGGAGCTTCGTCATGCCCGCTATGCCGAAATCAGCTCGGTGTTCGGCCACGACGGTTTCCTGATAGAGAACGACCAGCTGGTCGGCATACTCGGGCCGCTGCTGGAGAAATTTGACTGATCGGTGCGGAAGGGGTGCAGCCGGCACAATAATTTGGATATATGAAAAGCGAAAAGGAAAAATGCCGCTGCGGCGAACTTTACGATGCGAATC
>CALVAD010000053.1 GCA_944325495.1 uncultured Bacteroidales bacterium
CTTTTGTGATGTCATTCGGCGGCAAGTTCCTTGATCTTTTCGAAGATCTTGTCCTCATATACACCGACCACTATCCCGTTTTCCTTTTCATATCCAAAAGTGCAGGGATGCATGATGCCGTTCTTGTCAACGACCAGTGAAGCCGGACCTCCATTAAGCCCCAATGTGTCGGCCAGTTCATGATTCACATCATAAACGAAAGTGATCCTGGAGGACCAGCCCTTTTCCTCGACAATCGCTTTTGCCTTGTCTAAAGATTCCGAATAATCAATAGATACCGCTACCATCCTGAAATCGGCTTCATTCAGCCATCCAGGCATCGCTTCATATATCCAACCGAGACCGAGGATGCATGGCCGGCAATTTTCATAGAACCAGAAATACATCACCGTAGGGATTTCACCATCTACCAATGATGCAGCGTCAATTGGTTCCCCGTTCTGCCGCTCAAGGCTGACAGACGGCAGCGGAAGCTGTGCCGAAGCGTAATGGAAAGCGGATAACGCGAAAATCAGAATGAGAAATAATTTTTTCATGATGCCGTATTATTTTTCGAAAAACGCCTCCGGGATCGGACGGCAATTGTAGCGCGAGGCCATGGCTTCGCCGTAGGCGCCGGCGCTGCGTATGGCGAGCAGGTCGCCGCGGCGGCATTTGTTGAGATGTGCCGCCTTGAGGAACACGTCCGAGCTCTCGCACACAGGCCCCACCACGTCGTAGACTTCCTCGGGCTCGTCGGAACTCAGGTTCTCTATTCTATGATATGCCTTGTACAGCGCCGGACGGATCAGCTCGGTCATGCTGCCGTCGATGATCGCGAACTGTTTCGTGGTGCCCTGCTTGACATAGAGCACGCGCGCGATGAGGCTGCCGCATTGGGCGACTATGCTCCTTCCGAGCTCAAAATGTACCGGAGTCCCGGCGGGAAGCCGCAGGTGGCGGCGGAAAGTGTCGAAATACGACTTGAAATCCGGAACGGGAAGCAGGTTCGGGTGTTCGTAGCTGACGCCGAGTCCTCCGCCGACATTTATGTCGCCGACCGGCAGCCCGGCTCTTGAGAGCTCGTCGACAAGGGAGTTTATGCGGTTGCACAGAGCCACGAAGTCCATCATGTCGAGAAGCTGGGAGCCAATATGGAAATGCAGTCCTTTGTATTCGACGGCGGACAGGCTGAGCGCGAGCCGAAGCACCTCCTCCAGTTGTTCGTAATTGATTCCGAACTTGTTTTCGGCCAGTCCCGTGGTGATGTTGGAATGGGTGTGCGCACCGATGTCGGGATTGATTCTCAGGCTCACGGGAGCCTTCTTCCCGGCCTTCAGGGCAAGCTCGTTTATGACCTCAAGCTCGGCGGCGGACTCCACATTGAATCTCGATATTCCGTTTTCGAGCGCGAAATTTATCTCAGCGTCGCTCTTGCCTACGCCGGCATACACTATGCTTCCGGGCTTGAACCCTGCGTCGAGCGCCGCCCTGATCTCTCCCCCGCTCACGCAGTCGGCTCCGAGGCCGGACGCGGCTATCTCGGCGAGCAGCACAGGGTTGGCGTTGGCCTTGACGGCATAGTGGACCCTGAATTCCGGAGACGGCGACGCGCATTCCCTGACGGTCGCGAGGGTGCACCTGAGCAGGCCAAGGTCATAATAGTAGAACGGGGTCCTGAGGCCGCCGAACTTCTCTATGGGGAACGAACCTTTCAGCATTTCTCAAAAAGGCATTTGCTGAGCGACCTCAGCGTCCGGACCTTGTCCTCGTCCTTCACGAGGAAGGAGATGTTGTAGTTGCTGCCGCCGTAGGACACCATGCGCACGGGGATGTCCTTCATTGCCTCCATCGCGCGGGTCTCGAAGCCCACGTTCTCCCAGTCCATGTCCCCGACGACGCAGATTATGCACATGTCCATGTCGACTGAGACCGTGCCGTATTTCTTCAGGTCATGGACGATTTCGTTAAGATGCGCGGTATTGTCTATGGATACTGAAACTCCGACTTCGGAGGTGCAGATCATGTCGATGGAGGTCTGCCAGCTCTCGAATATCTCGAACACGCGGCGCAGGAAGCCGTGTGCCAGCAGCATCCTGGACGAGCGTATGCTGATGGTGGTGATGTTCCCTTTGGCTGCGACGGCCTTGATGCTGCCGCGGTCATGCACATTGTCTATGAGAGTTCCGGGCGACGCCGGCGCCATGGTGTTCAGCAGGCGCACCGGGATGCCGGCGAACTTCGCGGGCTGTATGCAGGTGGGGTGGAGAATCTTGGCCCCGAAATATCCGAGCTCGGCGGCTTCGTCGAAGTGCAGATGGCGGACCGGAGCGGTGTTCTCGACTATCTTCGGATCGTTGTTCTGCATGCCGTCGATGTCGGTCCATATCTGTATCTCCTCGGCTCCGATCGCCGCCCCGACAAGGGAAGCGGTATAGTCCGAACCGCCGCGCATCAGATTGTCTATTTCATGGTGAAGGTTGCGGCAGATGAAGCCCTGGGTCACGAAAAGCTCCGCATCCGGGTACTTCTCCATCAGGGCGTTGAGCTCGGTCCGCATATAGTCGGTGTCCGGCTCGCCGCGGCTGTCGGTCTTCATGAAATCAAGCGCAGGAAGCAGGCGCACCTTCACTCCCATCTCTTCGAGGCAGCAGCAGAGCAGGTGACTGGAGATCAGTTCTCCCTGGGCGAGCGCGACCTTCTCCTCGGCCGTGGTGAAGAGCTGGCGCGACATGGTGCGCAGGTATCCGAAGACCTCATGCACATAGTTTCCGGCCTTCCCTGCGGCGTCGGCGGTGCGGTAGAGTTCCCCGATGAGAGAGTCGTAGAAAGCTTCCAGACGGGAGATCACGTCCTTCGCGCCTTCTGTGTTGCCGTTGTAGAGGTAGTCGGAGAATTCCACGAGCGCATTGGTTGTTCCGGACACAGCCGACACGACTACCAGATTGCGGCCGGATTCGGCCACGAGCCCCGCCACATTCCTTATTCTTTCTGCGTTTCCGACGGAAGTCCCGCCGAATTTCATGACTTTCATTCAGACACTGTTTTGATCGGTGCAAAAATAGTCAAAGTTTCCGGATGACCCTGCATGGATTTCCGAATGCGAGGCATCCTGCAGGAATGTCGCGCGTCACGACGCTCCCTGCTCCTATAACGCAGCGGTCCCCTATGGTGACGCCCGGCAGCACGACCACATTGCCGCCGAACCATACGTCGCTGCCGACGGAAATAGGGCGCGCAAACTCCAGTCCGAGCCGGCGCTGTCCTGCATCAAGAGGGTGTCCGGCCGTATAGAAGGCGCAGTTCGGTCCGATAAAGACATTGTCCCCGAATCTGACTTCGGCCCCGTCGAGGATCACGCAGTTTATGTTTGCATAGAAGTTCTCGCCAATCTCTATGTTGTAGCCGTAGTCGCAGGAAAAAGGCGGTTCGATGAGGAAACGCTCCCCTGTCCTGCCGAGAAGACGGCGCACGATGGAGTCGGCCTCCTCGCAGCAGAGCGGCGCCTGCCTGTTGTATTCGGAGCAGAGCCGCTTGCATCTCCTCCTCTCGGAGAGCAGTCCGGGATCATGATTCGCATCGTAAAGTTCGCCGCAGCGGCATTTTTCCTTTTCGCTTTTCATATATCCAAATTATTGTGCCGGCTGC
>CALVAD010000054.1 GCA_944325495.1 uncultured Bacteroidales bacterium
GCGCGGAACCGAGATGGCGGCGCAGAAGGGCCTCATACTCGTGGATACCAAGTACGAGTTCGGCCGCCGCGACGGGAGGATTCTGCTGATGGACGAGATCCACACTCCGGACTCTTCAAGATATTTCTACGCCGACGGCTACGAGGAGAGGCTCGCGCGCGGCGAGAAGCAGAAGCAGCTCTCCAAGGAGTTCGTGCGCGAATGGCTGATGGCGAACGGCTTCCAGGGTCTTGCCGGCCAGACCGTGCCCGAGATGACCGACGAGGTCGTGGCGGGCATCACCGACAGGTACATAGAGCTCTACGAGCACATCACCGGCGAGAAGTTCGTCCCCGCCGCCGACGGCGACGTGGAGAAGCGCATAGAGAGTTCGATATTGTCATTCCTTGAAAGATAGCCGGCCATGATCGAGAGATATTCACGCAAGGTCATGCGGGACGTATGGACCGAAGAGAACAAGTTCGCCGCCTACCTCAAGGTCGAGATACTCTCCTGCGAGGCATGGAGCAGGCTCGGGGTGATTCCGGCCGAGGATGTCGAGAAGATACGCGCCAACGCCGGATTCAGCGTCGACAGGATAAAGGAGATAGAGGAGCAGACGCGCCATGACGTGGTTGCGTTCACCCGCGCGGTGAGCGAGACGCTCGGCGAGGAGAAGAAATGGGTGCACTACGGACTCACCTCCACCGATGTGGTCGACACGGCCAACGGCTATCTGCTCAAGCAGGCCGACGCGATACTGCTCAAGGATCTCGAGGACTTCCTGGAGGTGCTCCGCCGCCGCGCCGTCGAGTTCAAGGGCACGCCCTGCATAGGCAGGACCCACGGAGTGCATGCCGACATAACCTCCTTCGGACTCAAATGGGCGCTGTGGTACGAGGAGACAAGGCGCAACATCGAGCGCTTCAAACATGCGGCGGCCGGCGTCGAGGCCGGGAAGATGAGCGGTGCGGTCGGCAATTTCGCGAATATCCCTCCGTTCATTCAGGACTATGTGTGCGAGCATCTCGGCATCAATTCCGCGAATATCTCGACGCAGGTGCTCCAGAGAGACAGGCATGCCTATTATCTGGCGACCCTCGCGGTGATCGCGTCGACTCTCGAGCAGATGGCGATGGAGGTCCGCAGCCTCCAGCGCACCGAGGTGCGCGAGGCCGAGGAAGCCTTCCGCAAGGGACAGAAAGGCTCCAGCGCGATGCCGCACAAGCGCAATCCCATCAGCAGCGAGAACATCTGCGGCTGCGCTCGCGTGATGCGGGGATATATGTGCTCGTCCTACGAGAACGTGGCTCTCTGGCACGAGAGGGACATCTCGCATTCTTCGACCGAGCGCATCATCCTGCCCGACGCCACCGAGCTGCTGGACTACATGCTCAACCGCTTCAAAGGCATACTCGAGAACCTCGTGGTCTATCCCGAGAGGATGCTTTCGAACATCTACATGACCCGCGGCGTGATCTTCGCGCAGAGGGTCATGAACGCGCTCATCGGCAAGGGCCTGTCGCGTGAGGAGGCCTACGACACCGTGCAGCCCATAGCGATGAAGGCATGGACCGAGGGGCTTGACTACAAGACCCTGCTGGCCGCCGACGCCAAGGTCGCGGGCCTGCTCTCCGCGGACGAGCTCGACGGCTGCTTCACTCTCGACTACTACTTCAAGAACGTCGACTATATCTTCAAGAAGGTCGGCATAGAATAGAAGAGTCCGGCAGCGCAGTCTCCTGCCGAAGAGGCTAGCCGCCCGCGGCTGTGAGCGGGCGATGCGAAGCATCGATGGAGCGAAGCGGAACCTCTTCGGCAGGAGACTGCGCTGCCGGACAGCATGCCGCGATTGGGACTATTGCGGAAAAATTGCTATAATTGTAATCTGTAATGACGCACAGGCCGTCGAACGCGTCCGTCAAGCGGCAGTTCGGCGGTCCGCGCATGCGGAGAATGACAAAAACAACAGCGATATGAGAAAGTTTATCCTTGCGGCCGCGCTGCTCGGTACGGCGGCGGCCGCCTTCGCCCAGAAAGCACCGAAGGTATCGGAGCTCGACTACACCTTCACCACGGTCAAGGCCAATCCCATAACCTCCATAAAGGACCAGGCGAACAGCGGCACCTGCTGGGCCTATTCCACCCTCGGATTCTTCGAGTCCGAAGTCATAAGGCTCAACGGAATCAAGGATACGCTCGACTATCCCGACTTCTCCGAATTCTTCGTCGTGTCCCATTCCTACATGGACAGGGCCGAGAAATATGTGAGGCTTGACGGCAAGCTCAATTTCGGAGCCGGCTCGCAGGCCGGGGATGTGCTCGACGTGATCAGGGACTACGGAATCGTGCCCGACGCCGACATGACCGGAATGAACTACGGCACCGAGCTGCCGGCCCAGTCCGAGCTCGACGCCGTGCTGCTCGGCTATGTGTCGGCAGTTGCCAAGAACCCCAACAGAACCCTCACCACCGCGTGGAAAGCTGGTTTCCAGGCGATACTCGACGCCTATCTCGGCGAATATCCCGAGACTTTCACCGTCGACGGAGTGGAATACACGCCCGCGGGCTGGCGCGACGCCCTCAAGATAGTCCCCGAAGACTACATAACCCTGACCTCCTACACTCATCATCCATTCTATACCTGGTTCCCTCTCGAAGTCGCCGACAACTGGCGCTGGGACGAGATGTACAATGTGCCTGTCGATGAGATGATGGCAGTGATAGACAACGCTCTCGAGAACGGGTACACCATTGCATGGGCCACCGACGTGAGCCATCCGGGCTTCACCCGCAACGGGCTTGCGATACTCGTCGACACCGAGGCGGAGACCGCCGGCTCGGACCAGGAACGCTGGGTGGGGAAGGAGGAGGACAAGCCTTCTCAGACAGCCGCGATAGTCGAGAGGGTGCCCAGCCAGGAGACTCGCCAGACGGATTTCGACAACAAGACGGTCACGGATGATCATGGAATGCAGATCTTCGGCATAGCCACGGACCAGGACGGCAAGAAATACTACATGGTCAAGAACTCATGGGGAATTACCGGGAAATATGACGGAATCTGGTATGCCACGGAGGCTTTCGTGAAGAACCAGACCCTCGACATAATGATTCACAAGGATGCGCTCACCAAGGATCTGAAGAAGAAGCTCGGAATCAGATGAGCTTGAGGAAGTACATTCCTGATTTTCTTACGGCGATGAATCTCGTATGCGGACTC
>CALVAD010000055.1 GCA_944325495.1 uncultured Bacteroidales bacterium
CAGAAGTCGGCGTCGCGCCACCACAGGCCGTCCTTCTCGTTGAAGAACTGGTCGCGCGACCACTTGTACATCTCCCATGCCTTCTCGAGATAGGCGTCCTGACCGGTGGTGATGCCGTACTTCACGAGCACGGGCATGCCCATCTGGATCGCGTCTATCCAGTCCCAGTCGCTGACCGCGTCCTCGCTCGCGAGGATGTTCTCCATGCACTTCGCCACGTTCTCGATCATCTTGGGCTCCTTGTAGATGCGGTACATGTCGATGTAGGCCTGGCTGCAGCAGTAGTTGTCGGCGTTGCGGGTCAGAGTCTGGCCGTTGCGCATGTTCCACTTGTAGTAGTCGCCCCACTCCATCGTGTTGTCGAGATAGCGCTGCTGGGGGTCTACCTCGTTGAGCGCGAGCAGGCCTTCGTAATAGACTCCGCGGGTCCAGATGTTGCCGTCGTAGACCCTGTTGCGGGAAGGGAAGGGAACGACCTTCGACGGATCGCCGAACTTGTTCATGAAATAGTCGTTGACCTTGCGCGCCTGGGCGATCACCTCGTCCTTCGAGGGAAGGTCGTAGGTCACGGGAATCAGATTGACCTCGGAGCACAGGCCGGAAGGATCCACCGCCCAGTCGCCGAAGTATGCGGGTCCTCCGAGAGTGCTGATGTTGGCGTCCTTGAATATCTTCCACTCGACTCCGCGCCTGTCGAAATCGGCGATGCGGTTGGACTGGAGGTTCGTGACATAGACGTCGACGAGGTTGATTCCGGGCTTCAGGTATTCGCCTATGCTGATCCTGAACGGAACGGCCCATACGGTGCCGACATACTCGCAGTTGATGTACACCCTGGCGCTTTCCCTGACATCGCCGAGGTCGAGAACCCAGTCGTCATACTCCTTCGGGTCGGTGACGGCGACGGCCGAAGAGTAGAGGGCGGTGCCGTGATTGATCTTCGCCTCGGGAATGTCGAGCTTCGTCCAGTCGGTCACCTTGTTGGTGAAATGGTTGCCGGGAATCGCGGGGTCGCTCTCGGGGAAGCTGATGTTCCAGGCGCTGTTCACGGGGATCGCGTCTCCCTCGCAGGCGACATATTTCCATGCGGGGGCGTCGATTTCGGTGGGGAAGGTCTTGATCAGCACTGACTCGCCGGGAAGCAGCTGGAGCCTGATTTCGGCGCAGCCGTCGGCCGCCGTGCGCACCTGAGCCTTGCCGGACTCGCCGGTCATGGCGTCGTAGAGCATGGCCGAAACTGCGGGGGTTCCGAGCTTCACCCAACCGTCGACGCTGTTGTCCTTGAGCATCGCGGCGAAGTAGTTCCAGCCTCCGCATTCATTGGTGCGGCGTATCATGACTCCGCCCTCTTTGCTCTTGAACTCCTCGGGCTTCACGCCGGCGAACGCCGTCTCCATGCTGACAGGCTTGCCGAACTTGCGTGCAGCCTTCCTGAACTCCCTGCGCCGTGCGGCGAGGTCGTGCAGGCCGGGCACATCCTCGGGCACGCCGCCGACGAAGTAGACGGGCACGCCCTGTTCCTTGAGCTCTACGAGCCTGCGGGCGGTCTCGACGGGCATGTAGGTGCAGTCGGGAACGATGACGGGCTTGCTGATCTCGAGTTCGAGGAGCTGGGTGTCGGAGATGTAGTCCGCGTCATATCCGGCGGCGAGAATCGCGTTCATGGCTTCCTTGACCTGGGGCATCTTCCTGTCCATGCTGTGGATGTCGAACATCATGTAGGGAGTCGCGGTGGAGGTGCTCCAGATGTCATACACGGGGAAATAGAGCAGGAAGTCCGAATCGGGCTCGCCCGCGGTCAGGAAAGCCTGGCAGCGCTCGATGTACTTGAAGAGCGCGGGGGCGTCCTTCCACATGCCTCCGGTCGGGGACATGTTGATGGAGGCGTAGAACATCCATCCTGGGAATTCCGCTCCGGCCGGGGAGTAGGGAGCTCCGTGGAAATATACATGGTTCACGCCGGCGGCGAATGCCTGGTCAAGCTCGGGCTTGCACTGGCTCAGCGAGGTGCGGAAATGCTCGGTAAGCCAGGTCAGGGATTCGCATGAAGTGTATTTCTTGCCGCTGACATGCGCCGCGGAGGAGGCGAACTTGAGCACGGCCATGTCGCCGTCGTTGGGGCGGATTATGGGATCCTGCCTGAGTCCGGGGATGTCGAAGGCCGAGCGTCCGTAGGTCTCGCATTCGGGGATGTCCACCTTGGCGTAGACGTCAAGCAGATTGGCGGGCGAGCCGTGCGACTGGTTGCGCACGCGCGAGCCGTGCGAATGGCACCATTCAATCCAGGGGTCGATGAAATTCTCCATGAGCATGTCGCCCAGACATTCGCGATAGTCCATGATGGCCCTGTCGTAGTCGCTGAGCTCCGAGGGTTCGGGCTTAACGGCCACTGCGTTCCTGTCCGCCGGAGTCTCCGGCTTCTGCATCAGGTAGGGCACTATGTCGTAACCGTACTTCTGCTTGAAATATTCGGGGAATCCGGGAGTCCAGTCAGCCCCGTAGACTTCGTAGGAGTCGTTGAACCATGTGTCGGGCCATTCGGCTCCGCTTTCCTCGAAAGCCTTGTCGAAACGCTTGAGATAGGTCTTGAGGGCTTCGGGGTTGTAGTGGTCCATGACCCAGCCCTCACCTCCGGGGGCGGCTCTCTTGACTTTCTGGCCGGTCTGCACGGACTCTACTCCGTCAGCCGTGACCTTCATCTTCTGGGCCGCAATATCGGCGCTGATCTGCGGGCCGCCGAAAGGCCAGCCCGTGCCGTTGTTCATGTCGCATTCCAGCCCGAGCCTTTCGGACTCGGAGACAAGATATTTGTACATCTCCATCCATTCGGGGGAGAGGTAGTCTATGTCGCCTGCCTCGTTGCCCTTGACTCCGTAGATGGGAGTCACCTCGTATCCGCCTATTCCTGCTTTGGCGAACTGCTCGAGGTTCCAGGTCAGGCCCTCCTTGTCAACGGCGCTTCCCAGCCACCACCAGCGCACGAAAGGCTTGTTTTCGGTGACCGGAGAGTACCATCCGGTGTCCTGGGCGGACAGGCCGAAGGCCGAACACAGCCCGAGAACGGATAAAATCAGTGTCTTCAGTTTCATAAA
>CALVAD010000056.1 GCA_944325495.1 uncultured Bacteroidales bacterium
AAAGAATATTACGACACCCCGTACTTCTTCTCCAGCCGTGCGCTCCGGCAGAGCGAATACTGCACCGTCGAGCTGGAAACCGTCTACCGCCAGAGCGACGCCCGCTTCCTCGACCTGCTCAACCGCATACGCGACAACCGCTGCGACGACGCGACGCTTGAGGCGCTGAACGGCAGATACATACCCGGATTCCGGCCGCATCCCGGCGACGGCTTCGTCCGCCTCGTGACCCACAACTGGCAGGCCCGGCAGATCAACGACGAGGAACTCGGAAAACTGCCGGGAGATACCTTCACCTTCATCGCCGAAACCGAAGGCAAGTTCCCCGAAGCGTCGTTCCCCACCGACATGGAACTGACCCTCAAGCAGGGAGCGCAGGTCATGTTCGTGAAGAACGACTCCTCCGGCGGGCACCGCTACTTCAACGGCATGCTCGGAGAGGTCACGGAGCTGTCCGACGACGGAATCAAAGTCCGCTGCCGAGACAATGGCGAGACCGTCCGGCTCCAGAAGGAGGAATGGACCAACGCGCGCTACGAACTCGACAAGGACAGCAAGGAGATACGCGAAGAGATAGACGGCGTCTTCCGGCAGTACCCTCTGAAGCCCGCCTGGGCCATCACGGTCCACAAGAGCCAGGGGCTGACCTTCGACCGCGCGCTCATCGACGTGAGCGGATCGTTCACCCACGGTCAGACCTATGTCGCCCTGAGCCGCTGCCGGACCCTCGAAGGACTGGTGCTGAGCGCGCCGCTGACCCGGCAGTCGCTGATATACGACAAAGCTGTCGACAGCTTCACCCGCGACGCTCGGCAGACCTTTCCCGACGAGAGCCGTCTGCAGAGCCTGCGCAGGGCGTACTTTCTCGAGCAGCTCTCCGACCTTTTCGGCTTCGAAGACATACGCAAGGCGCTGAACCGCTATCTCTTCCTTGCGGGCGGGCAATTCCTCAAACTCTATCCGCAGCAGATACAGGCGTACCACGACGCAAGCTGGAAGTTCAACGAGGAAGTGGCCGATGTGGCGGAGAAATTCAGCCGCCAGTACACCCAGCTGGTCGGAGCGGCGGAAGACTACGCGTCCGACTCCCGGCTGCACGGCAGAATCAGCTCCGGAGCCGCATACTTCAAGGAGAAGCTGGAGAAGCTTTCGGAGGTTTTCAGCGAGCCGCTCACCGACTCCGACAACAAGGAATCCAAGAAGAAACTCAAGGAATACGCGGCCGATCTTTCCGCGCGGCTGAACACGAAGATCGCATTGCTCGACTTCGTGATGGAGAACGGATTCACCACCGCCTCATACCTCCGGCAGCGCGCCGTCCTCTCGCTTGACGACGGCAGGAAAGCCACAAAGGCCAGGACGAAGGAGAAACAGCCCCGCCCAAAGGCGGAAAAGCCCGAAAAATTCAGCGTCCCCTCGGACATACTGCACCCCGGACTCTACCGGCGCCTGGTCAGCTTCCGCAACGAGGAGGCCGCCGCGCAGGGTGTTCCGGTCTACCTCATTCTCCAGCAGAAAGCGATACTCGGCATCTCCAACCTGCTGCCCTCCGACCTGCATGCGCTCTCACGCATCCCCTGGCTGGGCAAGAAGACCATCGAGAAATACGGAGACCGCCTGCTGGAGATCACCAGGGAATACCTTAGGACAAACTCTGACGCATCCTCCGGCGACGCGGACGACAGGGACACCGACGACCCGGCCGCCGCAGGCAATCAGGAAAAAACAACGACAGAATAAATATGAAACGGACATTCACAATTCTACTCACGGCCGCACTGCTCGGCCTCCCCGCCCTCGCGCAGACGGCGGCAGGCAGCCTGACTCCGGTGACCAAGGAGACCATCGCCTTCGCCGAGAAAGGCGGCAGGACGCTCTATCTCGACAAATACGAAACCGCCGCTCCCGAAGACGCAGAGCCCCGCCCCGTAGTGCTGTTCGCCTTCGGAGGCGGCTTCTACACCGGCGACAGGGCCTACGAAGGACACATGCCATACTTCGAGTTCCTCGCGCGCAACGGCTTCGTGGTGCTCTCGACCGACTACCGCACCATGCTCAAGGAGCTCGACACCGACAGCATCAAGTCGCCCGTCGACTTCCTTGAGGTGCTTCAGGGAGCCATCGACACCGCCGTGGTGGATTTCTGTGACGCGGCCCGCTTCGCGATAGACCACGCCGACGAATGGAACATCGATCCTACGCTCATGGTGGCCAGCGGCTCCAGCGCTGGAGCGATCACGGCACTGCAGGCCGAATATGACATCTGCAACGGCAGATATATCGTCGCCCGCCTGCCAGAGGACTTCAATTTCGCGGGCGTAGTGTCTTTCGCCGGAGCCATCTCAAGCAAGAAGAAACTCAACTGGAACTCCCGCCCCGGCCCCATCATGCTCTTCCACGGCAACGCCGACACCACAGTGCCCTACCGGAAGGCGCATATCGCGGGACTCGGCGGCCTCTGGGGCTCCGCCAGCATAGTGAAAAGCCTGGAGCGCATCGACAGCCCCTACGATTTCCACATCGTGGCGAACGCCAGCCATGAGATCGCCGGCATCCCGATGAAGGACAACCTCCACGACATCATGGCCTTCCTCTCGCGGCAGGTGCTCGGAGAAAAATCCCTCGCCATCACCACCGTCGAAGCCGCGCCCGGAGCCCCGACCAAAGAGAAGCGCTTCACGATTCTCGACTACCTCAAGACCAACACCCGGAGGTAGAAGCCGTTCGGCAATATAAACCACGCGGCTGACGCCGTTGCGGGAGGCTTTTCCCAAATTATCGCCTCCCACAACGGCGTCAGCCGCGTGATATCATCTCCCGGAACCTACGCCTCCTCGCTGAACTGGTCCTTTCCGACGCCGCAG
>CALVAD010000057.1 GCA_944325495.1 uncultured Bacteroidales bacterium
TGAACGAAGCATATCTGTTCTCGGGAATGCCGTTCTCGTCCAGATCAGGGCCTCCGTTGAACTTGACTCTCTTGCTCTCCGGATCAAAAGTGATCTTCTTTCCAGAGCCCCCCACATAACTTATCTTATCAACGAGCTTCGCCTCTTCATAGTCACCTGCCGGGAACTTCGTCGCATCCGAGAAGTCGGCGTGATACTCCTCATTGATCGCAGTCTCGTCGTAGATCTCACCGGTAGGATCGGGAGTCCAGGTAATCTCGAACACACGCAGGGAGGCATCGGCGAACAGAATAACCTCGCTGCCGGCGGAAGCGGTCACCTTCTCGGAGAAAGAGCCTCTCTCCACTCCTTCCTCACTAGTGTTGGGAGCTTCATGCGGCTGGCCAACCACATCGTCGACCATCACATAAAGATTGCGTCCGGCACTCGTGGCATCGAAAGTCACAGTGACCGTGCCCGAACCGCCGACGAGGAAGCGCAGGTAGCGTCTGGTCGGAGGATTGTTGCTGCTGCCCGGATACTGGAAGCATGCAAGGTTGTCGGACGTGGCGAACCTGATTGAATTACCTGCATAATACTCAAGGTTGTTGTAGACGAAGCTTTCCCATTCAGGAGTAAAGTTCTGGTCCGTACCGAACTTGTTCTGGAGATAGAGGAAGTCATCGTTACCCCAAGTCTTCTCCACATAATTGATCTTCAGCGTCTCCTTCACCGTGAACGTCACGGGCTCCGAAACCTCGGAAGGCTCGCGGCTGAGGTCGGTCTCCGCAGGGATGGCCTGAACGGTGATGGTATAGTCACCAGGAGTCATGGTAGAAGGAGTGAGAACGAACGAAGGCTCGGTCACGCTGCTCTCCGTCGGAACTCCGTCAGGGCCGGTGACAGTCACGGTATATGATCCCGCGTAGGTCACGGCGTCCCAGGTCAGAGTGACGTCACCCTCGAAGGTGTCGTCAACCGTGGAGTTGCCGTCGGAGAAAGCGAGGTTCGTCGGAGTCTCGAGCACGGGAGCCTCGCCGGTATTGGTGTCCTCAACCCATGAGAGCTGGGTCATCACGATCGGGTCGCAGCCATAGAGGTAAACCAGATGCCGCTCTCCTTCCTGGATGTTCGGGAATGCGACCTTGGCACCCTCCTCACCGGCATACACGGCTCCATGAACCTCAACCGACGATCCGTCCTCGGGACCGAGCGCCACGGTGATGTGGTCATTGCCGGAACCGGACTCGGAAGCGACTGAAGAAAGGATCACGGATCCCGGACCATCGACGAGGAACGCCACGGCGCAGTCGTCGGGAACTCCGTTGAAATCGAACGTAGGCTCGGCAGTGAACTCGAAGCCGCTTTCGGTCACGTTGATGGGGTTGGACTTCACGATAAACTTCAGATTGCCGCGCACGCAGGAGGCATCGATCACGTCATCGAAGGTGTCGGTGTCAGTGAGATTCCAATAGGCGCCGTACACGGCGGGTTCGAGAGGCTTGTCCGGCTCGGGAACATAATCCTCCAGCCACCTCGGGTCACCAGCCTCGGCAGCAAGAACCGCCTGGCTTGTCACATTGAAGATGCCCTTCCCGCTGTCGTAGCAAGGATCGGCATTGAGCATCGCGCCTCCGTCAGCGATTGCGTCCTCCTGAAGGAACTCCTTGTTCGCCTTCTCTCCGGATTCGCCTGTATAGAAGAACTTGGGAGAGTTGTTGTAGAAGAAGTTGCCTGACACTTCAGTAGGAAGAGCCGTACACTTGGTCGAGAAAAGCACGGTATTGCTCTCGCTGTTGTTGTTGTTCAGGAACAGATTGTCCCTGAGGATATAAGTGCCTGTCACCGTGACAGTCCTCGCCGCGTCCCCATCGTCGCCTTTGGGTCCGTTGCCAAGCTTGAGCAGTCCGTCGTTGTTGCTCGTGCCAAAGCACAGGTTGTTCACTGTATTGTTGGAGAATTCGAACGAACCGATGGTTCCCGCGTCAATGCGGAAGAAGGTGCGCATGCCGTCAGTTATCGTATTGTTCCTGAAGACTATGCTGTTTATGCTGTTCTCCGTGCGAATGTCAAAGCCGTCGCCGCCGTTTCCCTGGGTGTCGGATATGATGTTTGACTCGAAACGAATCTCACCGAAGTTGACGTTCGAATCTTTGTCAATGGAGAACACTCCCTTCGCATATCCGGTGATTTCATTGTTCTTCACAGACACTTCGACTACGCTCTCGGCAGGGAAAGCGGCTCCGAAGCTGATGAGACTGCCATACTCATAGCCGTTGCCGTCCAGAGACAGAGCCTCGACCTTGAGTAAAGTGGCGCCTAAAATGTCCTCGACGCTTCCGGGAACGGGATTCTGCGGATCAGTGCAGTCAGTATAGTTATAGGTGGTGCCGGGAACGGCCATCTCGAAATAGCCGAGCACCACGGGGCTTGCTCCGTCAAGGGTCTGTTCGCCGTAAACTTCGACCGGACCCACGACATCCATCTTGCCCATGTCGTAAGGCACTCCGCCGTTATAGGCGACTGAAATCTGGATCGGGCTTTCAGCGTCGGCAGCCTCCCTCAGCGCCTGACGGAACGCTCCAGTGTCGCTGACAGATATGGCTGAACCGAGTTCCGGTCTCGTCCATGC
>CALVAD010000058.1 GCA_944325495.1 uncultured Bacteroidales bacterium
TCGGCGGCAAGGCCGCCTTCGGTCTTGGCCAGCTCTTCTTCCATGGCAAGGCCGCCGGCGAGATAAGCGTCCACGTCCAGGCCCGCCACCGCCAGGGGCAGCAGGGCCACCGGGGTGAAGGCGGAGTAGCGCCCGCCCACCCGGCGGGGGAAGTGGAGGAAGGTGCAGCCGTTCTCTTTGGCGATCTCCTCCAGGCGGGAGCCCACGGTGCCGGTGAGGATGACCCGTTTGGCCATCTCCTCTTTGGAATAGCGCTTTGCCATGGCGGCGCGCAGCACACGGTAGTGGCTGCCCGGCTCCAGGGTCTCGAAGTTCTTGGCGATGACGTCGATGTAGACGCTCTTGCCCTCGATGGCCTTCAGCACCTCGGCCACCCCGTGGGCGGACAGGGTGTTGCCCGCATAAAGAATAGCGGGGCCGCCGGGCTTTTTCACCGCCTCGATGAGGGCACGGGCGGCCTGGTTGGAACCGCCCACGCCCACCAGCACGAACACCTCGGCGTTCCGGCGGATTTCAGCGGCCTTCTCTTTGATGAGGTCCAGCTGCTGGGCGGCCTCGGCGCAGTGGAACCAGCCGGTGACGGGCCAGTCCTTGTCCTCGCTGCCCAGGGCCGCCAGCCGGCGGTACTCCGCCTTCGCGGACTCCAGCGCCGCCTCCACGTCTCCCGGCGCGGCCATGCGCCGGGCGAGGTCAGCATCCAGATTCAGATTCATTGCACTTCCCTCCCTTATTTTCCGCCGCGGCGCAGCGCCGCGGTCACAATCTCTTCCAGTTTTCATTATACGGCACGGCGGCGGCAATTGCGAGTATGAAAAAGCCTCATACTAATAGAAAAAAGACTCCCCGCAGGGCGGGGAGTCAGTGGTTTTTCCCAAAAGGGGGTCAGCCGGTGATGAGGATGTAGCAGCCCATCACCAGCATGAAGGCGTAGACCAGCTTTTTTATCTTTTCCAGCGGCAGGGCGCGGAACACCGCGAGGCCCGCGGCGGTGCCCACCGCAAGGCCCGCCAGCGCCGCGCCGGTGCACTGCAGCGCCAGCGCGTCCACGTTGCCCATCCACAGGTGCTGGGCCACCAGCCACAGGCTGGTGAGGATGAAGTACATCTGGGTGGTGGCGGTGTACTCCTTCTTGTCCTGGAAGGCGGCCAGATAGTAGACCACGATGGGCGGCCCGCCGATGCTGAACATGCCGGCGGAAAGGCCCGCCACCCCGCCGGCGATGAGGCCGGCGGCCAGGGTGGGCCGCACCCGGAATTTTTCGGAAAAGAAGATGAAGTAGACCGCCAGCGCCATCAGCGCGGCGCCCAAAAGGCGGCGCAGCACCGTGTCCGGGCTGCCGGACATGATTTGCAGGCCCAGCCAGTTGGTGAAGAAGGAGGCGGCGCAGGGAGCGATGAGCTGCCGCCAGTTGATGGAGCGGCGGTAGCGCACCGCGATGACCACGCAGAGGGCCAGGGCGGCCAGCAGCTCCACCACCAAAGCGGTCTTGTAGGGCAGGAACAGCGGCCACAGAGCCATCACGGTGACGGCGTAGCCGAAGCCGGTGGAGGCCTGCACAAAGCTGCCCGCCACCGAGATGAGCCCCACCAGCGCCAGGGTCAGCGGGGCGGTCATTCGGCGGTGTAGACGGTGCGCCCGCCCACGATGGTGCGCAGAACGGTGAGGTCCCCGCCCAGCACCACGAAGTCGGCGTCACACCCCGGGGCGATGCGGCCCTTGCGGGGCAGGCCCAGCAGGTCCGCCGGGTTCTCGGTGAGCAGGGGCAGCACCTTTTCGGGGCCCTCGCCGGTGAACTTCACCAGATTCTTCAGCGCCTGGCCGGTGGTGAGGGTGCTGCCGGCGCGGGTGCCGTCGGAGGCCAGCTTTGCGTCGCCGTCCTCCACCACCACGTCGTTCACGCCCAGCTTGTAGTTGCCGTCCGGCAGGCCGGCGGCCATGATGCTGTCGGTCACGGCCACCACCCGGTCCCAGCCCTTGCACTTGAGCAGGAGCCGCACGCTGGCGGGATGCAGGTGCCGCCCGTCGCAGATGGCCTCGCAGTACACGTCGCTCTCCAGCACCGCGCCCATGATGGCCGGCTGATGCTGGTGGAACAGGCGCATGGCGTTGAAGGTGTGGGTGGCGCTCACCGCGCCGTTGGCGATGCACTCCATGGCGGTGTCGTACTCCGCGCCGGAGTGGCCGATGGCCACCTTCACCCGGGCGGCGATGTCCCGCACCATGGCGGGCACGCCCTCCACCTCGGGGCTGACGGTCATGTACCTGATGGCCCCCTCGCCGGCGGCCTCGTACTTGGCGAAGAGCTCGGCCGAACCCTTCTGCAGCAGGTGCTCGGGCATCGCGCCCTTGTACTGGCTGGCCAGGAAGGGGCCTTCCAGATGCACGCCCAGAATCTGCGCCCAGTCGCCCTCTTCCTTCATGGCGGCTTTGGCCTGGTCCAGGCACCAGAGGGTCTGCTCGGGCGTGTCGGTGAGCACGCTGCACAGCCAGCCGGTGGTGCCCTGGCTGGCGAAGAAGTGGCCGATGGTGCCGTTGAGCTGGGCGGCGGTGGCGGCGTTCACGTCCTCTCCCACGGCGCCGTGGGTGTGGATGTCCACCAGCCCGGGGATGACCCAGGCACCCCCCACGTCCCAGTCC
>CALVAD010000059.1 GCA_944325495.1 uncultured Bacteroidales bacterium
ATAGATTAATAGAAAACATAGTGGAATGTAAAGATATTCCGCCGCATTGGAGAGTTTCAATGCGCAGCGGATTAATAGAAAACATAGTGGAATGTAAAGTAACAACCTCTCTTTCACGGCCAGAGGCCCGGAAAGATTAATAGAAAACATAGTGGAATGTAAAGTTCTTCAATCGACATAGCCTTGCTTTTCTGCTGTCCCGATTAATAGAAAACATAGTGGAATGTAAAGCTGAAATGCATCGCCGCAGTCCTGCTTTCGCCGCTAGATTAATAGAAAACATAGTGGAATGTAAAGAGGGCAGCTCCAGTTACGCCAACAATGACAGGAATCGATTAATAGAAAACATAGTGGAATGTAAAGTAATATCCACATATCCGTTTTTCCTGAAGTTAATCCGGATTAATAGAAAACATAGTGGAATGTAAAGATGGAACGATTGCAGTAAAAGGTACTGATGTTGCCGGATTAATAGAAAACATAGTGGAATGTAAAGTACTTTTATATATTTTGCACGCTTCAGCCACGGCCGATTAATAGAAAACATAGTGGAATGTAAAGAGCGGATTGACTACTGTTCCGTTGCCTGACTGCGGGGATTAATAGAAAACATAGTGGAATGTAAAGGCAATCCAGGCCCGCAGCCTCCGCGAACGAGCCAGCCGATTAATAGAAAACATAGTGGAATGTAAAGTTTGTTATATACTGTATTCCCTTCATCTAGGTAATTGCGAAACGGATTTATAATTTCACCCTAAAGCATACCTGGGTTGGGCAGATTATGATTTTACGGCTGAAAGGATAGGGGAGGCACTGCAATATATGGTTGAGTGTTAAGATTTGTGAAAAAAGAGCGCACTTATAGAGGGGGAACGTGGAAAACCTTTATGAAAGAGGAAAACCCTATGCGACCAGGGGCTTCAGGCTCCGGATGTATTTGTGCTGGTGGAGCTTATCAGCAAGAATTACACCGATCAGCTGTGTGATTCCTGCCAGGAGCAAGTCAGCGTGAAGCGTTTTTTCGTTCCGGGTTTTGCGCCCGGCAAGCCCGAAGCTGTCTTTGATGTGATTGATGGAGCGTTCCACGGTGGTTCTGGTTTTATAGGTATCCTCCCATTCAGCAGTCCCACGCAGGGTGCCTGGGTACATCCGGAGGTTTTTCTCCGGATAGATGTACACCATTCTCCCACAGGGAGAAGATGTACAGGGATTGTCACAATGGCAGATACGGTGATATTTCCCGGTAGAAGCATCTTTTTCCCATTTGATGTTTGGGCAGCTGAATTTATAACGGGTAACGCCGCTTTTGAGTTTGCTGGTGCCTTCCGGTTTCAAAGGAAGGGAAGCATCATTGGGGCAGCAGGGAATGCCGTCCTGGTTCAGGGAATAATCCTTATTTTCCAGCCCAGCGCGGGAATTCAGCGGAATATAGGCCTTTTGAAAATGGATGCCATTGCCATCGGCATCTGTGCCAAAGGTATTGCCGGAAAGAAGTTCCTTATAAAGCATGACAGAATCGAAAGCGGCATCACCGAGGAAAGTTTTGGGATTGATGAGCGGGTGGGCGGCAAAAAAATCCTTTAAAGTGGGAATAAGCAGTCTGGCATCATGGACAGATTTATCCTCATCAGGGGAATCCGGCTTCTTTTCAATAACGATTTCAGGATGTTTTCCAAAGAAATCCTTGTTGTAAAAGTCGATATGGCGGATAATGCCCAAGCCGTTGGTTACAATGCCGAATTTATAGGCATAACAGAAATGCCCGTCAATGTAAAGCTGCTTAATGTCAGGATTTGAGGAAGAATGAGAGGGCATGGAAGCGTAAGCGGCCTTGTAGGGATCATAGCTGTCATCAAAATGCATGGCTTTCGAATAAGCTTTGAGTTGCTTAATAATGCGGTTTGCATACTTGGGGTTATTTTCCGCTACCCATGCTTCAATGCCGGAGGAGTCAAAGATCGCCATGTCGGCTTTGGCAGAGTCAATTTCCTGGCAGATTGGCTCAGTAAGATCAACAAGCCGCGCAAAGACAGTTTGGATGTCATCAAGGAAGTCCTGTTTGAAACGGGTAATTTTAGAGGCGTCAGGAACCTTGTCAAAGCCGCAGAATTCGCGGAGATGGCGAGAATAGCGGAGAAAGACAAGGAGAAGGGAATCCGTTGGGATGGAAAAGAACCGCTGGATGATGAGCGCCCATAAAAAAGCATTCAAAGGGTATTTACGGGATCTTCCTGTGGATGCATAGAAATGCTTCCGGAAGGAGGCAGGAACAATTTCATCAAGGTCAATGTGCTGTTGTAAGAGGGAGAGGAACTGGGGTTTGTCGGATTCATAAATTTCCTGGCAAACTGCAAAAATATCTGCCAAAGAAAGCTGATTGTATGGTATCATATAGGTACAACTCCTTTCAGGTGGATATGGTGAATTGTTATTTGACATCTCAATTTTACCACAAACCTGTGAGGAGTTGTTCTGTTTTAACAAAGAAAAAAGCCTGATTTTATGCGGGCTGTGGCGTTTCGCAAACGCCTAATTCCCTTCATCGTCAGTGAGGATTAATAGAAAACATAGTGGAATGTAAAGTAGTTTGCCTCTATCGCTTTTTCAAGCGCCGTCTGGGATTAATAGAAAACATAGTGGAATGTAAAGACAAATAAGCGCAGGCCGATTACGTGGCATCCGAGGATTAATAGAAAACATAGTGGAATGTAAAGTGGTATTTTCAGCAGGGACGCTGCTGAACACGCCGGGATTAATAGAAAACATAGTGGAATGTAAAGAACCCCCATGAACAGAACGTCTGCGGCGTCAAAAATGATTAATAGAAAACATAGTGGAATGTAAAGACGAAATCAACCGCCGTTGCCTGAAATGCTGCCGCGATTAATAGAAAACATAGTGGAATGTAAAGTATACGGTTCTTTCCAGATTTAGTTGATTTGATGAAAATATTCGTTTATGAGTAGTTTTGCTTTTAATAAAGCAAAACTATTCCGTCCATACATAATTCGTTTCGTAAGTTTGATTTTATTTACACTGCCTTCAGCCAGGCCGTTGTTGTAGGGGTAGATAATCGCATTTTTTACAGCTCTCAGGTCGTTTCGCAGGCCGTTGATATACCGGTCCAGTTCATCTATCTTCAGCTCCGCTGCCGTTTCCATCCAGGAATCCAGTTCCTCACTTTTTCTGGAAAATACAATACGGTAGAATTCTTTTAGCAGTGTATATAACTGGCCGAGTACAGGATACTTTTGAATCGCTGCCTCATATTGTTCTGCCGTGATCCCTTTCACACTCTCCAGTTCATGGTAGATCAGTTGACACATGGTCTTGCGGGAAATGTACTCAACAGGGACAGTCTCATTTGGGGAAATATTTTTCTGGTGTGTTCGTTCCTTCTGCATAAAGACTCTCAGGGAGGCAATCGTGCCTGTATATCCTTTCTGAGCGATATGTTCATGGATCTTGGCATAAGTCAGCCCTTTGGACCGCAGTTCGATGATCTCCTTCTCATATGGTGCCAGCTTTCCCGGCCGTCTTCTGTCATAGTGCCCATTTATGAGCGGACAGTCCTCTTTCAGGTATGTTTTGACAGTCCGTTTTGCGTGGCCGGTGATCCGGCTGATCTCATCAATCGAATGTCCTTCTGAATGAAGCCTGCGGACTTCATCGATTTTCGCCTGCTTTTTCAGAATCTGCTCCTGATGCTGCCGCTCACGGGCGTTTTCTTTCTTTTCCGGGATCTTATCTTCCGGCATCGAAAGATAACGGTTTATGGTTGTCACGGAAGAATGAAGGAGAAGCGCGATATCATTAACCGTATAGCCTTCGGAGCGTTTTTTTCGGGCAAACAGTATCCTTTCCGCGCGGTTCCTGGTATCATAAAGGGCCTGCATTTCCGGATTTTGTGAAACAGCAGGGACAGCCAGGCGGGAAGGGAACAGCCTGTACATATATTCCTCCACTGCGCCGGACAGATTTTTCAGCAGATGAAAACGGTCACTGATCTGTAATGCCCCGGGATGGGAATTGGCCGCTGCAGAAGCATACGTCTGTGCGCCATCGCGGGAAATAACCTGGATATTTGGATAAGATTTCAGCCATTCCTCAACCTTACCGGTTTCTCTGGAATCGAGGAGATCAATAATTCTATGGCTTTCCAGGTCAACCATCACTGTCCCGTAGGAATATCTCTTACGGAACGCAAAGTCATCCACACAAATCTTTGTGACGCCGGACTTATCCACAGGAGCCGGCATTTTTTTTAAGCAGATCACAGATGCTGCTTTTACAGACCTTTATGGAATCTTCCTTCAGTAAAGCGGAAGCACTGACAGAACTTAATTTGGAAGATGTTTTCAGGATCTTATTCACCAGCCGCCTGGTTTTTCTCTCTTTTGGAGCAATAAAATCAAATCTTTCAGAGAATGTTTTATGGCCGCAGGCAGGATTCATGCAGAACATCTTTCTGGTGTTTAATAAAAGTATTGTCTGCCGGTCCTGCAGCGGAATGTCCTGGATCTCACGCTGATAGACGGAATGCACTTTTGATGAAAAAGTCCCGCAATAAGGGCAGGGAACCTGCCTCCTTGCAGATTGAACTTCGAAAATAATCTGTCTGGTTTTTAACCTGCACCGGATACACTCCA
>CALVAD010000060.1 GCA_944325495.1 uncultured Bacteroidales bacterium
TTGTCGTCGACCATGTGGCCGAGCTTGATCATGTAGATCACGCCTACCGTGGCGGGCTGGTCAAAGTAGTCTCCGGTTCCGCCGTCGCGCAGACGGGTCCTGCCGAATCTGGGAACTCCGGCCTTGTCTGTGTACTCGCAGATCTCGTCTATGCTCGCACCGTCGAAGATCGGGGTGCTGAACTTGAGCCCGAGCCTTGCTCCGGCCCATCCGAGAACGGTCTCGTAGATCTGACCGAGGTTCATTCGCGAAGGCACGCCGAGAGGGTTGAGAACGATGTCCACGGGAGTTCCGTCCTCAAGGAACGGCATGTCCTCCCTGCGCACGATCTTGGCCACGATACCCTTGTTGCCGTGGCGTCCGGCCATCTTGTCGCCGACGGTGATCTTGCGCTTCTTGGCGATGTAGACCTTGGCGATCTGCATCACGCCGTTGGGAAGTTCGTCGCCTACCTTGATGTTGTCAAGCTCGCGCCTGCATATCGCCTGCTCGGTTTTGAGGGCGATGCAGTAGTTGTTGATGAGGTCGCGGATAAGCTCGTTTGTCTCCTTCTCGTTTGTCCACTTGTTGGAGTTGATGTTGTTGTAGTCTATGCTCTTGAGGACTTCGACCGTGATCTTCTTGTCCTTGGGGAGTATCTCCACGCCATAGAGGTCGGTGATTCCGGCGCTCTTCTTGTTCTTCGTCAGAATGGTGAGCTTCTGGATGAAGTCGGCGTACAGCTTCTCCGCCTTGCGGTCGTAGTCCGCCTGACGCATTTCGAGCCTGGTCTTCTGTTCGGTCTTTGAGGCGCTCTTCTTCCCGGTCTCCTTCGAGAGCTTGGTGTACAGGGCTGTCCTGATCACCGTTCCGCTCAGCGAAGGGTTCGCCTTGAGCGAAGCGTCCTTGACATCGCCGGCCTTGTCGCCGAAGATGGCCTTCAGGAGCTTCTCCTCGGGTGAGGGGTCGCTTTCGCCCTTGGGGGTGATCTTTCCTATCATGATGTCGCCGGGTTCGATATGCGCTCCGATGCGGACGATACCGTTCTCGTTGAGGTTCTTGGTGGCGTCCTCGCTGACATTGGGGATGTCGGCGGTGAGCTCCTCCATTCCTCGCTTGGTGTCACGCACCTCGGTCAGGTATTCGTCGACATGCACGGAAGTGAGGATGTCCCACTTGACCATCTCCTCCGAGAGCACGATGGCGTCCTCGTAGTTGTAGCCTTTCCAGGGCATGAAGGCGACCTTGAGGTTGCGTCCGAGAGCGAGCTCCCCGTCCTGGGTCGCATAGCCCTGGGTGAGGACCTGGCCTTTCTCGACCTTGTCGCCCTTCCTCACGATGGGGGTGAGGGTGATGGTCGTGCTCTGGTTGGTCCTGCGGTAGATCGGGAGCTTGTAGGTGGTCTCCTCGGGAGAGAAGCTCACGAAGTTCTCGTTCTCGGTGCGGTCGTAGCGTATGCGTATCTCGTTGGCGTCCACATAGGTGACCTCGCCGCTGCGTTCCGCGGTGAACTGGGTGCGGGAGTCGATGCAGGCCCTCTCTTCGAGACCTGTTCCCACGATGGGGGCTTCGGGCCTCAGGAGCGGAACGGCCTGGCGCATCATGTTGGCTCCCATCAATGCGCGGTGGGCGTCGTCATGCTCCAGGAAGGGGATGAGCGAGGCGGCGACCGACGCCATCTGGTTCGGAGCCACGTCCATGTAGTCGACCTGGTCCTTGGTAACCACGGGGAAGTCGGCCTCGAGGCGGCACTGGATGCGGTCTTCGAGAATGTTGCCGTCGTCATCCATCCTTACGTTGGCCAGCGACACGAGCTTGTTCTCCTCCTCCTCGGCGCTCATGTAGTGGCAGCCTTCGGCCGAGAGGTCGACCTTGCCGTCCTTCACGTCGCGGTAGGGCGTCTCGATGAATCCGAGGTCGTCGATGCGCGCGTATACGCAGAGCGACGATATGAGTCCGATGTTCGGTCCTTCAGGAGACTCGATAGGGCAGAGCCTTCCGTAATGCGTGTAGTGCACGTCCCTGACCTCGAATCCGGCCCTGTCCCTGCTCAGACCGCCGGGGCCGAGCGCGGAAAGACGCCTCTTGTGCGTGATTTCCGCGAGAGGGTTGGTCTGGTCCATGAACTGCGAGAGCTGGCTCGTGCCGAAGAAGGAGTTTATCATCGACGACAGCGTCTTGGCGTTGATGAGGTCGATGGGGTTGAACTGCTCGCTGTCGCGGACATTCATCCTCTCCCTGATGGTGCGGGCCATGCGGCTGAGTCCTACGCTGAACTGGTTCGCCAGCTGCTCTCCCACGGTGCGTACACGGCGGTTGGAGAGGTGGTCGATGTCGTCGACCGTGGCCTTCGAGTTGATCAGCTGGATCAGGTATTTGATGATTTCGATGATGTCGGTGTTGGTAAGCACGCGCACGTCGGGGTCAATCGTCAGATTGAGCTTCTTGTTGAGACGGTAGCGGCCCACATTGCCGAGGTCATATCTCTTTTCCGAGAAGAAGAGCTTGTCGATTACATCCCTTGCGGTGCTCTCATCGGGCGGTTCCGAATTCCGCAGCTGCTTGTAGATGTAGTTAATGGCCTCTATCTCGGTATTCGTCGGATCCTTCTGCAGAGTGTTGAAGATGATGGCGTATTCGTTTGAGCCCACTTCGTCCTTCTGGAGGAGGATGGTCTTCTCGTCGGTGTCGAGGATGGCGGCGATCGTGTCGTCGTCGAGAATCTCGCCTCTCTTGACAATGATTTCGATGCGCTCCACGGGGGTGACCTCTCCCGTGTCCTCGTCTATGAAGTCCTCGAACTTGGTCTTGAGAACATTGTTGGCCAGTTTGCGGCCCTTGTTGGCTTCAAGTTCCTTGGCGCTGACGGTGATTTCGTCGGCAAGGTCGAAGATGTCGATGATGTCCTTGTCAGAGTTGAAGCCTATGGCTCTGAGCAGCGTAGTGACCGGAAGCTTCTTCTTGCGGTCGATGTACGCGTACATCACATTGTTTATGTCCGTTGCAAACTCTATCCACGAGCCCTTGAAGGGGATGATGCGGGCCGAATAGAGCTTTGTTCCATTGGCGTGCATGCTCTGGTCGAAGAACACTCCGGGCGACCTGTGCAGCTGTGAGACTATGATTCTCTCCGAGCCGTTGATCACGAATGTCCCCGCAGGAGTCATGTAGGGGATGTTCCCGAGATAGACGTCCTGTACTCTCGTGTCGAAGTCCTCGTGATCGGGATCCGTGCAGGAAAGGCGGAGCTTTGCCTTGAGGGGCACATTGTAGGTGAGCCCTCTGTCGAGACATTCCTCGATCGTGTATTTGGGAGGATCGATGAAGTAGTCGATGAATTCGAGCTTGTAGTTGTTCCTCGTGTCCTCGATCGGGAAAATTTCCTGGAACACCTTGAAAAGGCCTTCGTTCTTCCTGTTCTCCGGGGTGGTCTCGAGCTGGAAGAAGTCCTTGAAAGACTTCAGCTGCACCTCCAGCAGATCAGGATATTCCAGGATCCTTGAAGTTGCAAAATTTATTCGCTTGTTGTGGGTCTTTTGTGACATATTCTGCCTTTGGAAATGAGAAAAATTAAATACGGAAAAAAGGTTTAGAGCCTATTGTCCCGGCTCTAAACCTGTTTGTCCCCTGGCAGGGAGAGGAGAAATTATTTAATCTCAACCTCTGCACCGGCTTCCTCAAGAGCAGCCTTGAGAGCCTCGGCCTCCGCCTTGGAAATTTTCTCTTTCACTGCCGCAGGAGCGGACTCTACAAGATCCTTGGCCTCCTTGAGTCCGAGTCCGAGCTCGGCCTTTACGACCTTGATCACGTTGAGCTTGCCCTGACCTGCCGACTTCAGGATGACGTCGAACTCGGTCTGCTCAGCCTCGGCGGCTGCGCCGGCTCCTGCATCGCTTGAAACTACAACTGCAGCAGCTGCAGGCTCGATACCATATTCTTCCTTCAGAACCTTAGCAAGTTCCTGAACATCTTTCACAGAAAGGTTTACCAACTCTTCTGCAAGGGCTTTTACATCTGCCATAATAATTTATGTTTTTTAATTGTTAATATTATTCTTTGGTTTCCGCCGCCGGTGCTGCAGCCTCTTCGGCTGCGGGGGCTGCTTCCTCCGTCACCGCCTCTGCGGCAGGCGCGGCCTCGGCAGCGGGAGCCGCGGGGGCGGCTGCTGTTGCAGTGTATATCTTCTCGTCCTCGGCCTTTCCTTCCGCCGCGTTCTCAAGAGCGGAAACGATGTTGCGGGCGGGACTCTGGAGGAGACCGATGATGTCGCCGATGAGCTCTTCCCTGGTCTTGATGGCTGCGAGCTGGTCGAGCTTGTCCTCGCCAATGAAGACGCATTCCTGTACATAGGCTCCCTTGACCACCGGCTTGGTGAAGCCGTCGCGCTGGAGTTTCTTGATGATCTTCGCGGGCGCTGCGGGTGCCGTCGTGTACATTATCGCGGTGTTGCCTACAAGAGTTTCGGTGAGAGTCTTCACCTCGCCCTCAAGCCCGTTCAGCACATGGGCGAACAGGGTGTTCTTGACTACGGTGAGGAGCACTCCTTCGTTGAAGCACTCGCGGCGGAGTTTGCTTGTCTGTCCTGCATTCAGGCCTGCGATATCCGTGATGTAGAAGTTCGGATACTGCTGGAGCTGCGCTGAGATGCTTTCAATAATCTGACCTTTAAGTTCTTTTTTCATAGTATTGAATTTTTACTCAGCACTGTTGAGAAATGCCTTGAGATCAATTTTAATTCCGGCGCTCATGGTCGAGCACATCGACGCTCCGAGCATGTAGGTTCCCTTGAGGGCCTGGGGCTTGAGCTTCGAGATCGCGCTGATTACTTCAGCCGCGTTCTCGTAGATCTGCTGCGCGCTGAAGGATACCTTGCCTATTGCGGTATGCACGATTCCGGCCTTGTCGACCTTGAAGTCGATCTTGCCGCCCTTGGAGGCCTTGACAGCGGCTCCGATTTCCATCGTGACGGTGCCGGTCTTCGGGTTGGGCATCAGTCCGCGGGGTCCGAGAATCTTTCCGAGCGCACCGATCTTGGGCATGACCGAAGGAGTGCAGACTATCACGTCGACGTCGGTCCAGCCTCCCTTGATCTTCTCGATGTATTCGTCGAGTCCGACATAGTCGGCTCCCGCTTCCTTGGCTTCGTTCTCCTTGTCGGGGGTGCAGAGTGCGAGGACCTTCACCTCCTTTCCCGTTCCGTGGGGAAGAGTCACGACTCCGCGCACCATCTGATTGGCCTTGCGCGGGTCTACGCCGAGGTTGACCGCCAGCTCGACCGATGCGTCGAACTTGGTGTAGGTGATGTCCTTAACGGTCTGGCACGCTTCAAGGAGTGTATACAGCTTGTGAGAATCGAACTTCTCGGCGGCTGCCTTCTGGTTTTTTGTCAACTTGCTCATAATGCGTGTGGAGTTTAAAGGTTCTCGGGAAATTCTCCGCTGACGGTGATTCCCATGCTTCGTGCAGTGCCTGCCACCATGCGCATCGCGGATGCGAGCGTGAAGCAGTTGAGGTCCTGCATCTTGCCTTCTGCTATCGTCCTGATCTGATCCCAGGTGAGCGTGGCGACCTTCTTGCGGTTAGGCTCTCCGGAAGCCGCATTGATCTTGGCTGCTTCCTTGAGCGATACCGCTACAGGCGGCTGCTTGACTTCGAATGTGAAGGACTTGTCAGAATAGACCGTGATCACGACGGGAAGAACCTTCCCGGCCTGACCCTGCGTGGCTGCATTGAAAGCCTTGCAGAAATCCATGATGTTCAAGCCTTTGGAACCGAGTGCCGGTCCTACCGGAGGTGCTGGGTTGGCTGCTCCGCCTTTGATCTGGAGCTTGATGAATCCGGTAACTTCTTTTGCCATAATACTTAAACTTTAGTTACTTTAGTTACTTGTGTAAAGCTGAGTTCCACCTGAGTCTTTCTACCGAAAATCTCCACGATGACCTTGATCTTGCTTCTGTCTTCGAGGATATCGTCCACCACTCCGGTAAAGCCGCTGAAAGGACCTCCGGTGATGCAGACTGACTCCCCGATTTCATAGTTGACAACAGTCTCCGCCGCGCTGTCGGCGTTCTCGTCCTGATTTCCGAGTATCCTCTGCACCTCTTCGTCGCGAAGGGGTACCGGTATCCTCTCGAACTGGGCTCCATTGGCCGATTTCTTCTCGGTCAGGAAACCGGACATGCCGGGGACCATGTTGCGGATGATGTTCTCAAGCTTCGCGCTGAGCTCGGCCTGGATAAGCACATAACCGGGAAAAAGCAGCTTGTCGACTGCCTTTCTTTTCCCGTTCTTCGTGATTATCTCCTTTTTTACGGGAACGAGCACCTGTGCAACTTCGTCCTGAAGGCCGCTCCTCTCGATTTCCTTCTCAAGGTATTCGGCAGCCTTCTTTTCCTTGGTCCCTGCTGTGCGCAGGACATACCATTTCATTTCGCCCATTTGAATCTAAGATTTACAGAGTGTAAATTCCGGTCATCAGAGATTGGAACGCGAAGTCGACAACCCAGAGCAATGCTGCCAGGATGACCGTAGCGACAATGACAAGCAGAGCGGAACTCTGGAGTTTCGCCCATGTAGGCCACGTTGTCTTCTTGGTCAGTTCTTCGAACGACTCCTTGCAGAAATTGATAAACCTTCTCATCTTTACATTTAATGGACGCCGCCAGGATGGAAGCGGAAATGCGGTGTCTGTTAAACAATTACCAAATCGTAACCTTTGATATTTTGCAGGGGAAGCAGGATTCGAACCCACATCTACGGTTTTGGAGACCGCTGAACTACCCTTGTTCTATTCCCCTAATTATGGCGGGTGCCATCATTGGTGGCACTCGCCATATTTCCGGCTGGAGTATTAGTCAAGAATCTTGGTTACCTGACCGGCTCCTACGGTACGTCCGCCCTCACGGATAGCGAAACGAAGGTTCTCGTTGAGCGCTACAGGAGTGATGAGCATTACGTCGATCTCCACGTTGTCTCCGGGCATTACCATCTCGACGCCTGCAGGAAGAGTGATCTCTCCGGTAACGTCAAGCGTGCGGATGAAGAACTGGGGACGGTAGTGGTTGTGGAAAGGAGTGTGACGTCCGCCCTCCTCCTTCTTCAGGACGTAGATCTGTCCGAGGAAGTGCTTGTGAGGAGTGATGGTGCCGGGCTTGGCGATAACTTCGCCGCGCCTTACTTCCTTCTTGTCGATACCGCGGAGGAGGAGACCTACGTTGTCTCCGGCCTCACCCTGGTCGAGGAGCTTGCGGAACATCTCGACGCCGGTGACTACGGTCTGCTTGGGCTTGTCGCTGAATCCGACGATCTCAGCAGGGTCGTTCACATGGATGGTTCCGGTCTCGATACGTCCGGTAACCACGGTTCCACGTCCGGTGATTGAGAAGATGTCCTCGATAGGCATCAGGAAAGGCTTCTCGTTGTCACGTACAGGAAGGGGGATATACTCGTCGACTGCATTCATGAGCTCCATCACCTTCTCCTCCCACTTGGGCTCTCCGTTGAGGGCGCCGAGGGCTGAACCGCGGATGATGGGGGCGTTGTCGCCGTCGAAATCATATTTGTTGAGCAGGTCGCGAACCTCCATCTCCACGAGGTCGAGCATCTCCTCGTCGTCAACGAGATCGACCTTGTTGAGGAATACGACCATCTTGGGCACGTTCACCTGCTTTGCGAGAAGCACGTGCTCGTTGGTCTGGGGCATGGGGCCGTCAGTGGCGGCAACCACGAGGATCGCACCGTCCATCTGGGCTGCACCGGTAACCATGTTCTTCACGTAGTCGGCGTGACCCGGGCAATCGACATGCGCATAGTGACGATTGGCGGTCTCATACTCTACGTGAGCGGTGTTGATGGTGATACCGCGCTCCTTCTCCTCGGGAGCGTTGTCGATCTGATCGAAAGACTTGACTTCGCTCAGACCCTGTGCCGCCAGCACCTTGGTGATGGCAGCGGTAAGGGTGGTCTTACCGTGGTCAACATGGCCAATTGTACCGATGTTGACATG
>CALVAD010000061.1 GCA_944325495.1 uncultured Bacteroidales bacterium
AAGTGCTTTTGCCTGATCCGTCAGGACCGGTGATACTGATTAGGTTCCCTTCAAGCTTAAGATTCATTCCTGAGAATACGGCTTTGTCCTTACCTTCTTTTTGGTAGGAAAAATAGAGGTCGTGAAGCTTGATTTGCGCCATAGCAGTTCACTCTATTCAAAGATTACGCTGACGCTTTGTCCAAGTCTCAGTACTTCATCAGGATCGGCAACATCAATGCGTACTTCATAAACAAGCTGTGGTCGTAATTCTTCTGTTTGTACGGTTTTAGGAGTAAACATCGCCGTATCGCTTATAACTGCAATGTTTCCTGAAATTGTTGTGCCGTTTGCGGTTTCAATTAAGACTTTATTGCCGGTTTTTACCTTAACAAGCTGCAGTTCCGTAAGGTAGCAGCGCACGAATTTATGATTAAGCTGCGATAGGGTGAAAACCGGAGTTTGAGCTGACGCCATATCACCGAGCTCAAGATTGCGGGTACGTATTTTTCCGTCATAGGGAGCTTTAATGACGCTTTGCTCTTTGATTTTGTAGATTATGTAGTCAAGTTCGTTAAGACAGGTTTGATAAGCTTCTTTTTGCGCTTCTATTTCTTCTTGGCGATAACCGTTTTTAAGTAAGCTAAGATTAGCTTTTGCCGTATTAAGATCTTCTTTTAGAACATTTAACTTAAAGAAATCGCTGTCATGCGTTTGAGCACTGACGGCGTCTTTTTTATACAGATTATCGGTTCTTGCAAATGTCTTTTCCTGAAGCTTGACTTCGTTTTCAAGTGCTTTTACTTCAGCTTCCGCTTTATCTATTTCTTCTTTTCTATATCCGTTTTCAAGCAGATTCAATTGTGCTTTAAGTCCTTTGCAGGAAGATAATTTAATGTTTTTTTCATGCTCTAAGGCTTTAGTATCTAATGTTGCAAGGATTTCTCCTTTTGTGACTTTTTGTCCTTCATCAAAAAATAACGCATTAATTTTGCCGTTTATTTCAAAGGCAAGCGAACTTTCTCTGATATCGACGTTGCCGTAGGCTTTAAGTCCTCGGTACTCTTTATCTTGATTAAGATATAAAACGATACCTAAAAGGATGAGGGTAATTAGAAATAAGCAAACTAAGATTTTCTTTTTCATGATTACTCCTTAGCGTCTTTTAAAGGAGTTTGAAGCAAACTGTTTAAAAGCAGTTTAGGCAGTGCTTCTTTTAAGGTTAGACGTGACGGCAGAAAACTTTCTTTTTCCGTTAAAATCATGGATGAAAGAGATGAAATAAAAAACGATCCGGCGATCATGGTTAAAGTTATGTCGCTTAAATTTTGCGTTTCCCTGGCGTCTATAAGCAATTTTTTAGTAGGCAGCGTGATTTTGCCGAAGATTTCAGAGAAAAATATTTGTTTTAAAAACGGGTTATTGGCGCTTTCGGTAATGAAAATAAGCAGTAATTTTAAATAGCGCTCATCACCCGTGATGGTATAGATAAGGTTAACAATAGTTTTTATCTTTTCTTTAACGTCTTGACTATCGGTAGTTTGAGCTTGTTGAACCGCGATTGAATGATTTTTAACTGTGGCGCGTACGACCTGTAAAAACAGCTCTTCTTTGGTTCTGTAATAAAGATAAATAGTACTGCGCGATATGCCTGCAGCTTTGGCAATATCAAGTAAAGTGGTTTTGGAAAAACCGTTAGTCAAAAATTTATCGGCAGCGGCATTAAGAATTTCGCTAGGCCGTGCATCTTTGCGTCTTTCCCGTTTGTTTTCGGTCATGGGTAACCCCAGTTAATGACACATGTGTCATTAATTAGTTTAGAAGAAAAATGGGGAATTAAAAGTTATGACATAAGAATTGGCGCTTGAAGTCACATAAATTAAGAAAAGGAATATGTAGCAGTTAGCTCTTAAGATCTGCTGATACTAATTTGCCGCTAAGCATTGCTTCCCATAATTAAAGAAAATATTTTTTAAGGGAAAGAATATGTCAAAAAGTAAAGTAATAGCAGTAATCGGTATCGGCATTGCTACATTGTTTTTAAGCGGTTGTACCGTTCATTATGATCATATGCCGCCAAGGCCGCATCGTATCGAAAGGCCGATGCATAAAGCACCTCCTCCTATGTTTCATCATGTAAAGCCGGCGCCGCGTCCATTCCCGAGACCTCCCCGCCGTTAAAACGGTTTGTGTAAGGTCTACTTTAAACCGCGGTGAAAATTAACGAGTACTTGCGCAAAAAGCGCAACTGATAAAAGAATTGATTATGTAGGCATAAGATGAGAGGTGGATATAAAAAAATTCGGAGTTATTTTGAAAAGAAGTAAAAAGATTTTAGCGATCGCGGTTTCGCTTGCACTAAGTACGGCAGCTCAGGCTGCAGTTTTAAATTTTGATAGTGAAGATAAGGCATATTCTGCAGACAGTAATCCTGCTAGAGGAAGCGGAGAATGGTTCGGTCCGACTTTAGATGACGGGAATACCGTAAGCTACAATAAAGTGAATGTTCTATCTTCTTTTGAAGACGGATGGTTTTTTGGCGGATATTCACATAATTCACTTAATGTCACCGACAATGAACTGACGATTTTAGAGAAAGGAGCTGTTCGTAACGCTATAGGCGGATTTAATGCCAAGGCTTCTGCGATGTATAACACGCTAACCGTAAAGGGACAGGCAAAAATTGTTATTGGCGGCTATACGACGGCAAATGGATATGCCCGCAGTAATAGTGTTGCAATCACGACAGGCGCTAAAGTGGAAGAAAATGTTTTTGGCGGTTACGCGCTAAATGCGCCTGCTGACAGCAATGACGTCGTGATTGACGGCACGGTGTCTGGCAATGTTTTAGGCGGTTACGGATTTAGCGGAGCTCAAAGTAATTACGTGGAAATAAACGGAGAAGTTAAAGGGGCCTCTTATGCAGGCTATGCACGAAACGGTGATGTTTTATATAACGGCGTTATTTTAAACTCAGGAGCAACAGTTGCAACTATATACGGTGCTTATGTTGAAAACGGGGCTGCCGAATCTAATTTCGTGACCGTAAATGAGGGAGCTCAAGCTCAAAATGTCATAGGTGCTAAAAGTGAAAACGATGATGTTTCATACAATACCGTAGATGTTGCAGGCACGGCTACATGTATAGTAGGCGGTGAAAGTGCCGGCGGCAAAGCGCTTAATAATTCGGTTACTTTAAATTCAGGGGCACATGTGTCAGAGTCTGTTATTGCAGGCTCCGGCAAATCTCAAGCTTTTGGCAATCTGCTGCGGATAAAAAAAGGTGCCGATGTTAGAGGATCCGCTTATGCAGGTCTTTCGAAAAATGGATCTGCAAGCTACAACTATATGGAGTTAAGCGGTACGGTTCATACTGCAGCAGGCGGCTACAGCGAAAACGGCAAAGCGGATTTTAACTACGTTAACGTGCTTGACGGCGCTGCTGTTAATGATGTCTACGGCGGAAAAGGCGGTATCAGCGCATCTCATAATACTTTATTGGTTAAAAATGCCAAGGTTTCAGGCAACGTTTACGGCGGACAAGGAAAAGCGGCTGACGCCAATATCGTTATTTTGTCAGGCAGTATGAAGCTTAAAAATGTTTACGGAGGCTATAACGGGACTAAACCTATAAATGCTCGAAACGTTATTAGCGCAGAAGGTAACGTGCGGGTAGAAGACATTGACGGATTTAAAGTTTTAAAACTTACGGTCAATAATGAAAACATCAAAGTATCCGATAATTATGAAGATGTCGGGGATAATCGTTTTATTCTTAGTTCAAAAGCGGATATCGATCTTAAAAATAAGACCTTGGTAGTTGCTTCTCATAAAGTTGATCCTAAGGAAAATATAGCTCTGCTATGGTCTGACGACGATATTTATACCGACGAAAATACCGTGGTGGAGGGTGATAATACTTTCGTGTTTAAGCGCTGGTCTTCAAAGGTTAGTCATGAATATAAGCATGAGCTTGGTATTGAAGATATCGTCAATAACGATGATTTTATCGAGGAAACTGTAGTAAGCGATGAAGCAAAAACTTTATCCAAAGCTTATTTAAGTTCTATTGCGCTTATAAAACAAGGAGCGGATTTTATTATTGAGGACGCAAAAGCGGCGGCGTTATATGCATTAGGCGATACGAACAGATCCGCTTTATTCGCTACAGCACACGGCGGTTATACAAATTATG